>CAZPAM010000017.1:0-39247 GCA_964584595.1 uncultured Candidatus Scalindua sp.
TAGATTAGAGATGGTAGATATCGTAGGTCCTGTATGTGAGAGCAGTGACGTCCTCGCAAAAGAGAGGTGGTTTCCTGATGTAAAGGAAGGAGGACTGATTGCATTCTTCAGTGCCGGGGCATACGGATTCACAATGAGTTCCAGTTACAACACACGGCCTCGTACGTGTGAGATCCTGGTGGACGGTGACAGTTTTTCGACTATCAGGAGAAGGGAGACGTACGAAGATTTGATCGCCGGAGAGAAGGAGTTCTTGAACGCGTGTTAGTGAGTTGAACATGGGACAGATTGTTTTTAATGTTAATCTTTTAATTTTTTTTGGAGGTAAAAATTAGTAAGCTGCCATGAACTGAATTATTTTAATATTATTCTTTAATTTTTTTTCGGAGGGGAAAAATGGATAGGGTAATGGCAAGTAGGAAATTATGGGTAGGTGTTGCTGCATTAATTGGCATGATTCTTTTTGGCATATTCTTTGATACGGAGCTTGCACTGCGAGTTAGTAAGGCAACCGGTATTATTGCCGGTATCTATTTTTTGGGCCAGGGGGCAGTAGACTTTGTAAATGATTATAGAGGAGTAGCGCAAGAGAGACTTTTGGCAAGCCGTAAACTATGGTTTGCTGTTTCTGCTGTGATCGGAGTTATACTGGCAAATGGGTTAGGATACGGTGATATGCAAGCTTCACAGGTTACAAAAGGCATAGTTACAGTTACCTTTTTCTATATAGCTTCCCAAAGTGGCGTAGATTTTACCGCAGGATTAAAAAAATTGAAGATTGAAAATTTAGTTACAAGTAGAAAATTGTGGACGGCTGTTGCTGCCATAATTATAGTTGTAGTTTCAAATGCAGTATATTTTTATGCGCCGGAAGCAAGGCAGATTTCTCTTGGTACAGTGGGTATTGTTTCTCTTTATATGGGAGCTCAAGGTGCTGTTGATGTTTCAAAGCAGATCTTAAAGGCTAGAGGATAAATTCCGGTTTTGTTTTTGTAAGTTTTATCCAATCTGTTTGGATGTTAAAAAATATGTGTTATAGTTGGGGAGGGAAGGGTGGCATACCGGAAGGTATGCCACCTTAAAGTAACGTATATTTAATAATTGACTAACATGGATTGGGCTATCTCAGTTGCTTTTTGTTCTCCGTAGAGTATCTCCACAAGCTTAAGCGCAAACTCCATAGCTGTTCCCGGCCCGCGGCTGGTAATACAATTTCCATCCACTACTACCCTGGAATCAATCGCTTCGGTATTTTCAAATTTTTCGG
Organism: uncultured Candidatus Scalindua sp.; assembly: GCA_964584595.1. Classification (GTDB taxonomy): domain Bacteria; phylum Planctomycetota; class Brocadiia; order Brocadiales; family Scalinduaceae; genus Scalindua. Next base: position 1,268 of record CAZPAM010000017.1, read on the forward strand.
CAAAGCCCGGATACGCAGTTGCCTTACGCTGTGCCAGGAGGCCGTGGTGATTCAATACCACTGCAGGAGAAGCGCATATAGCCGCATATAGTTTTTCTTCCTGTTGCTGGCGTTTCAGCATTTCCACCAGTTCTTTCGAATTGCACAAATTTTCAGCTCCGGGCATACCGCCCGGCAAGACAATCAGATCATAGGGGTCATTTGCGCATTCTGATATTAATTTATCTGCAACCAGTTTCATGTCTCTTGATGCAGTAACCTGCAGCTCACCGACTGACGCAATCATAACATCTGCTTCCGCACGTCTCAAGACATCAACAATACACGCCGTTTCAATCTCTTCACAACCATCCGCTATCGGAACCAGTACTTTTTTTGACATAATATATTCCTTTCAAAAAGATAATAAATGAAATGTTCATTTTCGCCACTGGTTTTGTGAGTTATTTATGCTGCAATGATCCCTATCATCTTTAAATCATCATTGTTGAGTTCAAACTCCTTAACCAGCAGATCTTCCTTCATATGCAGTTCACTTGTTGTTCCTGTAAGGGGAAGTATTCCTATTTGTATTGAAAACCTGAATACTACCTGTTCGGGGGTTCTTTCCAACTCTCTGGCAATGTCCTGAACCACGGGATTTTGCAAAACAAAAGGATTTGCAGTCAACAATGAAAAGCCTTCATAGACAATATGGTGGGCCTTACAAAAATCCCTTACCTCCCTGTCCCAGCCTCGAGCTGCAAAGCATCTGTTCTGAACAACCATAGGTTTGATTTCTGCCTTTTTGGTCAGTAGCTCCAACTGCTCAACATTTACATTGCTGATACCAATGAATCTGGTTTTCCCTGATTTGTATAACCCTTCAATGACACTCCAGACCTCCCAATCCTCATTCCCCAGGCCTTGATGAGAATATGGACTATGCAGGAGATAGGAATCCAGATAATCCGTATGAAGATTTTTTAAAGTACTCCCAAAAGATTGTTTTACTTGTGTAGTAAGATCGGCAGAAGGATCATAGGGAATTCTATGATCATGCCCATCGGCTGGAGTGAATTTGGACTGGAGAAATAAATCTTCGCGTTCTATTCCCTCGCCGAACAACTTCAACAATGCCTCACCCACAAGGTGTTCCTGATAATGCCTGGGTTGGTTTGCGGTGTCGATCCCGGAAAATCCATTGGAGACAGCCATTTTTACCAGTTCAGCAGTAGCATCTTCCTTCCATGCAGTACCATAGATAAATGAAGGGAATTTTTCACTATTGCCCATATTTTTGCCTCCCGGCTTCTAGCCTTTTGTAATCTTTGTTTCCAGATAGTTCATGTACATCTTCCTTGATTCAAGTATAAGGTATAATGAGCCTGATACCAGGAATATCTTAATCAAGTCAACCAGTCCAAGGGGAACGGTTTTAAAAGCGACATTTAATGGTGTATAAAGCACAGCAAACTGCATCAATATTGAAATCACAACGGAGCCTGTTAAATATTTACTTGTCTTGAAATCTATTTTAAAGTTTTTTGCTCTGTATGTCAGTACATTGAATAGCTGGAACATTACGAGGGTAGTGAAGGCAATAGACTTTGCCTTGACGCTCTCAATCCCATAACCGTAAAACATAAGCAGTGTTCCTGTCCCCATCACTGAGCCGACTATTAAAATGTTGTTGATAACGTCTCTGGATATTATATTTTCATCTCTATTTCTGGGTGGTTTATTCATAATGTCCTTGCTGAAAGGATCCAGTCCCAGCGCCAGGCCCGGCAAGCCGTCTGTCAGTAAATTTACCCAGAGTATTTGAATAGCGATCAACGGGAGAGGCCATCCGATTAGGATCGCCAGGAAAACAACTAGTATTTCTCCAAGATTTGAAGAGAGGGTATACTGGACAAATTGTTTAATGGTGTTGTAGATGCCTCTTCCCTCTTCTACCGCATTTACAATCGAAGCAAAATTGTCATCTGTCAGTACCATATCAGAGGCTTCCTTGGCGACGTCAGTTCCGGTAATTCCCATTGCCACTCCGATATCAGAATTTTTTAAAGCCGGGGCATCATTTACTCCATCACCCGTCATTGCGACGATATGTCCTCTCTTTTTTAAGGCGTTTAGGATTCTAACCTTGTGCTCCGGGCTTACCCTTGCGCAGATTACAATATTTTCGACTATTTCATCAAGCTTATCATCACTTAATTTATCTAATTCCTCTCCGCTTAATGCTTTGTCACCTTCTTTAAACATGCCTAATTCCTTAGTAATAGCAATAGCGGTAAGTTTATGGTCACCTGTTATTACTACAGTGCTGATGCCGGCTGACCTGCATCTTGTAATCGATTCTCTAACCTCCTCTCTCGGAGGATCAATCATAGCCTGCAATCCAATAAAAGTTAAATCCGTTTCAACTTCTTCAGGTTCTGGTGTATATTTTTCAGTTAATGATTTACACGCAAACCCTAAAACTCTCAAGGCCTTATTCGCCATCTCCTGATTAACATCAAGGATTTTCTTTTTGTTCTCTCCGGTTATATCTTTTACCTGGCCGTTTATGGAAATATATTTGCAATTATTAAGGATTACATCCGGCGCTCCTTTAATATAAGCAATGTTTTCCTCATTAACCCTATGGATGGTTGTCATGCATTTCCTTTCTGAATCAAAAGGAATTTCATCTATCCTGGGGAACCGGTTCTCCATTTCACTCTTTTTAAAACCGGCTTTTCCGGCAGAAACAAGCAACGCACCCTCTGTAGGGTCCCCGAATATTTCCCATCTTTCATTGTGGTTCAATCTCGAATCATTACACAGGGTACTGCTCCTGAATAACAGCTCAAGGCTTGAAATGTCTACTTCCTCATTACCTTCCCGGACAAATTTACCTTCCGGTGTATAACCATCACCGGTGACTTCGATCAGTGTGTTATTGAAAAGAATCTCCTTAATGGTCATTTCGTTTTTTGTTAAAGTGCCTGTTTTGTCAGAACAGATGATGTTGGTGCAGCCGAGTGTCTCAACGGCAGGAAGCTTCCTGATCAGGGCATTGCGGCCGGCCATTCTTCTGACACCAAAAGCCAGAGAGATAGTTACAATAGCGGGGAGACCTTCAGGTATGGCCGCAACCGCCAGGGCCACAGAAGCCAGAAACATTTCAACCGCAAAAGAGGTTTCAAACAGATCTGTTGTCAGGTATTCTCTCAAAATACCTACTCCAAAGACAACTACGCAGATTCCTATAGTAACAAAGCCGAGCCATTTACCAAACTTCTTCAGTTTTACCTGTAAAGGTGACAGTTTCTCTTCTGCTTCCTGGACCATGTCCGCGATTTTGCCTATTTCCGTATTCATACCGGTACCGGTAACAACGGCCTTTGCATGTCCCTTTGTTACAATTGTTCCCATAAACACCATGTTCTCCTGATCGTTTACCAGTATATCGTTATCAAGAGGACCGGTGATCTTATTTGATGGAACAGATTCTCCGGTTAAAGATGCTTCATCTACCTGAAATGCAGCAATATCAATCAGCCTTGCATCGGCAGGGACTTTGCTTCCTGTTTCTAAAAGAATTATGTCACCGGGAACCAATTCTCTTGAATCTATCTCAGTCTCTTTTCCTTCTCTGATGACCTTTGCTTTCAGCGCTGTTAACTTTCTCAACGCCTCAATAGCTTTTTCTGCCTTAAATTCCTGAACAAATCCAAATACTCCATTAAGGACGACAATGGTTGAAATGACAATAGCGTCTAATTTTTCTCCTATCAACAGAGAGATAACAAGTGCGGCCAGGAGGATGAAGACAATAGTTGAAATAAACTGCCTGATTAAGATCTGAAATGGTGAAATCTTGTCTCTCTGCTTCAATTCGTTAACGCCGTACTTCTCCAGTCTCTGCCTCGCCTCTTCTTCTGTCAGGCCTGTCTGAGAAGTATCTATCGATTTGATTGTGTCTGATATGCTTAAGTTATAATAATTGACCATTGTAATTTAATAGGTTATTTTTGCCCAACCCTTGTAAGCTTTTGTCTCTTTCACCTGTTGCCTTTCACCTTGACATATTTCCCGTGATAAGTAGAATTAATAATTTGTAATTCTAAACGTTTGTAGCTCAAATTAACAATATAAAATGCAAATTAGTAATTCCGTGTTTTATAAATCAAGAGATCAGGGCTGCCATTGAAACTCTACGAATATCAGGCACAAAAAATCCTTCACAAATATAATGTAAATGTTACCAGAGGCGAAGTGGTAACCGATGCAGATGAAGCAGCAGAAATATATAATCAACTGGGAGTAAAAAAGTGCGTTATAAAGGCTCAAATCCTTGCAGGCGGTAGGGGAAAAGGCGGCGGTGTAAAGATAGTTGAGACGTTGGATGAAGTAAAGGACTATACTTCTGGAATCATTGGTTCTCGTTTAGTAACTGTTCAGACAGGAAAAGAGGGGATAGAAGTAAAAAAAGTTCTCATTGCAGAAGCCATTGACATAGAAAGAGAGCTGTATCTCGCCATATCAATAGACAGAAGCACATCGAAAATCACCATAATAAGCAGTACAGAAGGGGGAACAGAAATAGAGGAGGTTGCTTCAAAAACACCTCAAAAGATTCTAAAAGAACAAATCGATCCAATGCCTGGTATTCAAGATTCTCAGGCACGTCAAATAGCGCTTAATCTGAATTTGGCCGGACCCCTATTAACAAAAGCATCAAATTTACTTATAAATCTGTTCAAGGTATTCGTCGAAAACGACTGTTCACTTCTTGAAATAAACCCTCTCATATTAACTCCGGACGAAGAGATATTTGCCCTGGATATAAAAATGGACATTGATGATAATGCCCTTTTCCGCCATAAGGAGTTTCAGGAAATAGATAACATTTCAGAAGATAAAAGTGCCGAGAAAATGGCCTCAGAAGCAGGATTGAGTTACATCGGACTGGACGGGAATATAGGATGTTTAGTTAACGGTGCCGGTCTGGCAATGGCCACAATGGATATTATCAAACTTCATGGCGGTTCACCTGCTAATTTCCTGGATGTGGGAGGTGATGCTCCTGTTGAAAGAGTTACAACCGCCTTTGAAATAATCTTTACAGACTCAAAGGTCGAAGGAGTATTGGTAAATATATTCGGCGGCATAATGAAATGCGACGTTATTGCCGAAGGAATTATTCATGCCATAGAAAAAGTTAACATTAAAGTACCGCTTGTAGTCAGATTAGAAGGTACGAATGTTGAAATCGCAAGAAAAATATTAGACAATCCCGATCTTCACATAATCTTTGCCGATAGTATGAAAGATGCATCTGAGAAGATAATTAAAGCCGTAAACGATAGAAAATGAGCATCTTAATCAACAAAGAAACTAAGGTAATCTGCCAGGGTATTACAGGTAAGTCAGGGAGGTTTCATACGGAACACATGCTGGAATACGGCACAAAAATCCTTGCAGGCGTTACTCCGGGAAAGGGAGGCTCCAGGGTTTGCGATGTTCCGGTCTTTAACTCCATGAAAGATGCTGTAGAGGAAACCGGATGCGACACATCCATAATTTATGTACCTGCGCCATTCGCTGCAGATGCAATTATTGAAGCGGCAGAAGCAGATATTAAATTAATCATTTGCATTACAGAAGGAATACCAACTATTGACATGTTAAAAGTAAAAGATTATTTAAATACAAAAACAGCACGCCTGATAGGGCCTAACTGTCCGGGGATTATTACTCCTGGAGAATCGAAGATTGGAATTATGCCGGGTTATATTCACACACCGGGAGCAGTAGGTGTTGTGTCGAGAAGCGGTACACTTACATACGAAGCCGTATGGCAATTAACACAGAGAAATATCGGACAGTCAACGTGTATTGGAATAGGCGGTGATCCTGTTATCGGAACAACATTTATAGACACCTTGAAACTTTTTCAGAAAGACAGCGGCACCGAAGCCATAGTCATGATTGGTGAGATTGGCGGAAGTGCAGAGGAAGAAGCCGCAGAATTCATAAAGATGGAAGTAACCAAGCCCGTAGTAAGTTTCATTGCCGGATTAACAGCGCCGGCGGGTAAAAGGATGGGCCATGCAGGAGCGATTATTGCCGGAGGCAAAGGTACTGTTGCAGAAAAAGTTTCATGTTTACGAGATGCCGGTGTCACTGTTGTAGACAGTCCGGCAGATATTGGAGAAGCAATTGAGAAGGTGATAAGCTGACCAGGCCGGCCTTCAGTATGCTTTTCCGTATAACTAATTAATGTATTGACCAATGGCTAAGAAACAGGGAATTGTTCATATAAATCATAAAAGATGTAAAGTATGCGGTATTTGCGTTAAAATCTGCCCTGTACAGAATTATGAAATAAGTAACAATAGGCTCAAAGAACTTGGGAAATGCATAGCATGTCTGCAATGTGAAAGATACTGCCCGGACATGGCACTCATTATAGATACTAAAGATGACAAAAAGACTCCTACAAGGTAATCAGGCGATAGCTTTGGCTGCTGTAAAAGCCGGTTTAAATTTTTTTGCAGGATACCCTATTACACCTGCATCAGAAATTCTGCACGAACTGGTTAATCAAAAAACAGTAAAAGTGTTACAGATGGAAGACGAAATTGCCTCAATCAATACAATTATTGGTGCCTCTCTGGCAGGTGCAAAATCTATGACTGCGACGTCAGGGCCGGGCTTTTCTCTTATGCAGGAAAGTATCGGACACGCGCATATGATGGAAGTCCCGCTCGTAATCGTAAATGTTCAACGTGTTGGTCCAAGTACAGGCATGCCGACATTTCCTGCCCAGGGTGATATCCTGCAATGTAAATATGGCAGTCATGGTGATTACTTCCCCATAGTCTTTTATCCGAACTCGGTTGCTGAACTATATGAATTTACTTTCAATGCATTTAATGCCGCTGAAGAATCACTCAGTCCGGTAATAATCTTAAGTGACAGTTATGTAGGCCACCTTTACGAAACTATTGAGGAAGCTGATTATCCAGTATCAGAAAGGACATTAGCTCCATTGGGAACATCCAATAGACACTTCACAGGCCTTACTCATGAAGATTCAATGCCGCAAACATCTGATCCCGAAGTACACAAAAAGTTAATAAAACATCTTGAGTCAAAGCAGAAGAAAGTATCCAGGAAGTACAATGATTATGAATATATTGAAAATAAGTCTTCAGATATACTGTTAATAGCATACGGTGCATTGTCCAGGGCAGCATATGGCCTTAAAGAAGATTTTGCAATTTACAGGCCTGTAAGAATTTTCCCAATAGTTGAGAAGCTCAGAGACATTGCAAAAAAATATAAAGAAATTGTTGTAATGGAAATGAACGCAGGGCAATATGTAAATGAGGTTGAAGGATTGCTGCATCGTCAGGTTAAGCATATTTCAATCATGGGCGGCAAAATAGACTTAAATGAGATTTCTACGAAACTAAGGAGAATCAAAAGAAAAAAATGACCAAAGAACTTACTTATCTTAATTATCTGAAGCAGGAGAGACTGCCACACCAGTGGTGTCCCGGATGCGGCAACGGAATCATTCTTAAGCTTTCCTGCCTTGCTATGGAGAAGCTGAATTTTCCGAAAAAAGGAACCGTTATGGTGTCAGGTATTGGCTGTTCCGGAAGAAGCGCCGGATTTTTTGATCTTGATTCAGTACATACTGCACACGGAAGAGCGCTCCCCGTAGCTGAGGGAATTAAGCTGGCAAATGAAGAATTAAATGTAATGGTCATCAGTGGTGATGGTGACCTGTTTGGAATAGGGGGAAATCATCTCCTGCATGCCTCCAGAAGAGATACAGACATCACTGTAATATGCATTTCAAATGCTATATACGGTATGACAGGAGGTCAATGTTCTCCCACAACTGAAATACTTTCAAAAACATTAACTACCCCACGCGGAAATGTAGATACACCTGTCAACGTACAGGCTATTGTCACGGCACACAACTGCTTTTATGCCCGTTCTACTACATTCCACTTTAACCATGCAATGAAATGTATTTTTGAGGCATTGCAGCACAAAGGATTTTCATTTGTAGAGATAAAGAGCCAATGTATTACAAATGACGGCCGCAGGCGTGGTTTTAAAAACTCTTATGAAATGTTAATGTCCTACAAGGAAACTTACAAAATTAATAATAACACAAATGCGTTAGAACACAATGAGATTGGGATAATAAAATGAAATACGAAATAAAGAAGCTTGAAGAGCACGAGGTTAAGGAGGCCGTAGAACTATTCAAGGCAATAGTCGATGAATTGCACGCAAGCAGCTCTAATATTGAACGCTTACACTATAAAGCAACTCATCCTGTTAAGAGAGTCAAGGAGCTATTAAACGATAAAGAGAGCATCTACCTGATTGGAAAATTAGGAAAGGAAATCGTCAGCTTTATGTTTGCCGGAGTTTCCGATGGTATTGGCAATATCCATTGGTTCGGAGTCGTACCGGAATATAGAAATAAAGGATATGCAAAAAAACTTATGGATGAAACGATTAAACAATTTGTAAGAAAGTCATGCCATAAAGCAAGGGTGTTTGCTTATCCAAAAGATAAAGGTGCGCACAAGCTGTACAAAAGTTTTGGTTTTGAAGAAAAATCATTCATCGATGAAGAGTTCTTTGGCATCAGCATAATTTTAATGGAAAGAACTCTGGCGCCTGTACCTGTCAAAAAGAAGGCAAAAAAAATCGTGCTTGCAGGGGAAGCAGGACAGGGCATAAAACTTATGGCGCACACTCTTGGTAATATACTGGCCAAAATGGGCAAAGAGGTGTCACTTAATATTGTTTACGGCACAGCCGTACGCGGAGGAGAAATAACTGCAGAATTGATCTATTCTGACGAAAAGATAGAAACTCCATTCTTTGATAAAGCTGACCTGGGTGTATGCTTATCAAAAAGCAAGAAGACGCAGATTAATGCCAGGGAATTAATTGTTGAAAAAACCGCATATGATAGCGACCTCTTATATCCTGTATCAGAAAAAGTACCTTTTGCCAAAATTGCTATGGATGAATTCCACAGTCCTGTATTTGTGAATATGATAGCGCTGGGAAGATTGCTCAGCATAATCGGCATTAAAATCGAAAAGGTAGATTTTGAATCAGAATTTAAATCAAAATTCCTTGAGGAAAATACTCGTGCTGTAAAGTTTGGCTATACTTACCAGGATTAAACGAACTTTTAAGATATGCAAAAATCTATTGTCCTCATAATCAGAGACGGTTGGGGCATAAACCAAAATCCGGATCATAATGCCGTAGCAAATGCACATACACCAAATACAGATTCTCTCCTGAAGAAATACCCAAACACTATATTGGAAGCGTCCGGTAAGTCAGTCGGTTTGCCTGAGGGTTATCAGGGATCTTCCGAAGTCGGCCACCTCAATATGGGTGCCGGCAGGATCGTGGAACAGGAGATGACGAAGATAATGAGCGACATTCGGGACGGGTCTTTTTTTAATAGTCCCATCTTCCGGAAGGCTATTGCGAATGTCCTTGATAAAGATTCATCACTTCACTTAATGGGCCTTTCACAGGATGAAGGCGTGCACGCACACCAGGATCATCTGTTTGCAATCATGAAATATGCAAAGGAGCAGGGTGTTAAGAAACTGTATATCCATTTCTTTGCCGACGGACGGGACACCGCCCCTAAAAGTGTACTGGGCTATATCGGTGCCTTAAAAGAAAAAATCGAGGAATACAAGATAGGCAAAATTGTTACCATTACAGGCAGATACTATGCTATGGACCGGGGTAAAAACTGGCAGCTTACGACAACCGCATACGATGCAATAACAAAGGGGCAAGGGACAAGGATAGAAAATATAGAAGATGCAATACAGGAAGCCTACAAAACCAAAACACCCAACGGTGAGGATATGTTTGACGAATATATTACACCCCTGATAATTGGAGATTATGATGGTATGAAAGACGGCGATTCAGTTATTCACTTCAACTATAGACAGGACAGGGCTATTCAATTAACAATGGCGTTTGTTGAAGATGATTACCCGGGAGAAAGGTGGAAAAAATTTGATATAGTTTATTGCGGCCTTACCAGATATTACGATACATTTCCCTACAACATTTTAGAACCGATGGATGACAGGGGGGGGATGGATAACCTGCTTGGTGAAATTCTGAGTAAAAAAGGCCTGAAACAGATTCGCCTGTCTGAGACACAGAAGTTCAGGCACGTAACTTCGTTTTTTAATGGTAAAAGTACTAAACCATTTCCTGATGAAGAGCAAATTGAGATTGCGGGCGACTATGACCCTGCCACATTTGCCGACCACCCTGAAATGAATGCGTATGATGTTACAGACGAGGGCGTCAAAAGAATTAACTCAAACGAATTCAGCCTTATGGCCATAAACCTGGCCAATTGTGACATGGTCGGCCATACAGGTAACTACGACGCGGCAAAAAGAGCAGTGGAGGTTGTAGATGAATGTGTCGGCACCCTTGTTGAAAAGATTTTGTCAAAGAACATGATAGCCCTGATTACGGCTGACCATGGAAATGCAGAAGAGATGATAGACTGCAAAACTGGCATACCAAAGACGTCCCACACAAAGAACCCGGTTGAATTTATTTATGTTGCCGAAGACCATAATAATGTAAGATTAATTGAAAGAGGAACTCTATCAGACATCGCACCCACTATCTTATATCTGCTGGGAATAGATAAACCTGCAGAAATGACAAGTAATAATTTGATAATCCCGGATAAAGCGTAGTTGATGAAATATCAGAAGCTGCATACGTGGAACGTAGGTTATAAAAAGGCAGTTGAAATACAGGAGAGGTTAAGAAAGAGTATTATTCTAAAAGGTTCGGTAAAAGATTGTAAATTGATTGCCGGTGCAGACGTTTCGTATATTAAGGGAAGTGAGATATTTTATGCCAGTGTGGTTGTCTTCAACTTACAGACTATGGAAAGAGTTGAGGAGGCTACAGCAAGCGGTAAGGTTGATTTTCCATACATTCCCGGTTTGTTAAGCTTTCGAGAGTCACCAATATTATTGAAGGCATTTGCAAAAATCAAGTCAGAACCCGATGTTATAATATTAGACGCACAAGGTATAGCCCATCCTCGCGGAATAGGACTGGCATCTCATATAGGTTTACTGTTAAACAAGTCCTCAATAGGTTGTGCAAAAACAAGACTGATAGGTGAATATAACGAGGTGGGTGGAGAAGCAGGCTGTCATTCTCAGCTTACGGTCAATGATAAAATCGTTGGTGCAGTACTGAGAACAAGAAAAAACGTTAAACCTGTTTTTGTTTCTCCCGGTCATAAGATAGATTTAAAAACATCCATTGCCCTTATCCTGAAAAGCTGCCGTGGGTACAGGCTTCCGGAACCGGTAAGACAGGCACATAACCTGGTTAAAAGAACAGCGACAAAAAAATAGGGACACATACCATTTTAGAAATGGGTTGCGTCCCTATTTTCACTAATTTCATTAGCCGTTCGAATCTTTTTCTTCATGCGCTTTCTTTTTTATCTCAGCGCACTCTTTCTCTTTTTCTTTCTTTATTTTATCTCCTACCTGGGAAACGAAATCAGGGTTTCCCTCTGCAGACGCTTTCTTCTTGGCATCTTCCTTCAACTTTTTAACATCAAAAATATCGCCCAGGCACTCTTCTGCAGCACTACACCATACAACACACGTAGGAGCAACGTCTTTAAATACAGTTGCACCGCATTTACACTCGGTCTTCTCCTCGTCACTCCATATCTCAAGCATGGTGCCACATTCCGGACACTTTCTTTCAAGTGGTTCAGGTACCATGGTTTTCATACTACCCGGACATCTGACTTTAGCCATTTTATTTACCGTCCATTTTAAAGATTGTAAATGTAACTTGTAGCATTAATATTAAAAGAAATATAATGCATCGTCAAGTAGTTTTTAAAGATGATTTGCGGTTCGTTAAAAGTATTGACAACTAAAGTGTTTTGTGGGACAAATAATAGATATTTGAGTTTCATCAGAAGTTGTAAATGCCTACTTGCCCGCCTGTTTGTTAGGCGGGAAGTTTAAAGTGAACTAAAGTCATGGCTAACGTAGAAAAAGCATTAAAGCGGGATGAGGTGAGAGAGATTGACCGGAAGGCAATTGAGGAATATGAAATTCCCGGGATAATCTTAATGGAAAATGCAGGCAGAAATGTCGTAGAAGAGATTTTAAAAATGCTGCCCGATCCGGATAAGGCCAAAGTTGCAATCTTTTGCGGGAAAGGAAATAATGGCGGGGACGGTTTAGTGATCGCCCGGCATTTGTATAACAAAGGCGTAAATATTTCTGTGTTTTCAACAACACAGATATCTAACGTCCTTACCGATGGTGATGCCTCTACAAACCTGAAAATCCTGCTGAATATGAATATAAAAATAAAGGAATTGCAGGAAGGTGATATCGAGGAGGTTGGAAAAGAGCTTCAAGGCTGCAATATAATTGTTGATGCAATATTTGGAACGGGCCTGAACGGTGAGGTAAGAGAACCTGCAAGATCCCTTATAACGAAAATTAACGGGTCCAACATACCTGTTGTATCTGTTGATATACCTTCCGGGTTGGATTGTGACGAAGGTGTCGTGCTCGGAGCGGCAGTGAAAGCAGCTAAGACAATTACATTCGTTGCTGCCAAAGCCGGTTTTTTTAAGGAATGCGGCAGAGAGTATACAGGGGAATTGATAGTGTCAGAAATAAGTGTACCTAAGGAATTGATTGAAGGGCATCAAAAATAATTAAGTTCGAATGACTTTCAATTAACTAGAGCCGCCGGCGATTGCAGGTACTATAGAGATTTGATCTCCATCATTGACCGCGGTTTCCTGATTATCCTTAAACCTTATATCTTCATCATTAAGGTAGAAGTTGATAAACCTCCTGATTTGCCCGTTTTCGTCGCAAAGCCGCTCTTTAAATCCGCTGAAATTAGTTTCGAGGTTATCAATAACCTCTTGAATGGATTTACCCTCAACAGTAACTTCTTCTTCTCCATTTGTTAAGGATCTTAAAGGAGTAGGGATTCTTACTTTAACCGGCATAGTGTTACCTCTTTCTTTTTAAATTAAGTTATCTCTGGAAAATTATACTTATTATTCCGCTGGATTCGTTTTGCATTTTATTCAATCTTATCTGTATTGTCAAAAGGTTTAAGCGGTACAAACCTCTTTCTTTTCCATAAGCGCATTAAATTCTTCTATATTTGCCTCGATAACGGGTGGTTTCCCTACTTTGTCCATTACTGCTTCCAGCGTTTTCAGGCCGTTGCCGGTAATACTGATTACTATAGACTCATCCCTTGGTATTCTCTCCTGTTCTAAAAGTTTCTTTGTCACGGCCACTGCTACGCCTCCCGCTGTCTCTGTGAAAATTCCTTCTGTAGACGCCAGTAGTTTTATTCCCTCAACCAGCTCCTCATCAGAAACATCTTCAGCCCAACCGCCGCTCTCATGAATGGCTTTTATAGAATAATATCCGTCTGCAGGATTACCGATTGCAATCGAATGTGCTATCGTGTCCGGTATTACAGGTTTAATAACATCACTTCCGCTTTTAACTGCGGTAGATATCGGTGAAGACCCGGAAGCCTGAGCACCGTAAAGGCTTGTATTGGCATCATCAATCAGACCTAACTTTGCCATCTCCTTTATTGCTTTACCTATCTTAATTATCAGAGAACCGCCTGCCATCGGTACAATTACGTGTTTGGGGGCCTTCCACCCAAGCTGCTCCACAATTTCGTGGCCATATGTTTTAGAGCCTTCGGCGTAATAGGGGCGAAGGTTGATATTTGCAAAGCCCCAACCGTATTTATCTGCGATCTCTGAACACATCCTGTTTACGCCATCGTAATTACCGTTTATGCCGACTATATTTGTTCCGTAAATTGAGGTGCCTATGACCTTTCCCTGTTCCAGGTTGGCAGGCATAAAGATATAACTTTCAAGGTTTCCCTGAACTGCTTGTGCGGCAACAGAGTTTCCCAAGTTGCCGGTTGTAGCACATGCAACTGTCTTGAAGCCGAGCTCCTTGGCCTTGGAAAGGGCCGCAGACACTACTCTGTCTTTGAAAGAATATGTGGGGAAATTTACCGAGTCATTTTTTACATACAATTCATCTACACCAAGCTTTTTGGCCAGGTTATCTACTCTTACCAATGGTGTAAAACCAACCTGAGTTCCCACGGTAGGCTCACTATCAAGTGGTAAAAGTTCCCTATACCTCCACATGGTTTTTCCTCGTGATTCGATCTTTTCTCTACTAAGTTCTTTTTTTATCCTCTCATATTCATAATCTACTTCAAGAGGGCCAAAGCAAAATTTGCAAACATGAAGTGCCTCTTTGGGATAATCTTTTTCGCATTCTCTGCACTTAAGACCTTTAACAAAACTCATTTTCTTCTCCAGGTATAAATAAAAAAAGCCTCTTCTTAATCATAAGATAAGAAGGGGCTCAGTATCGTTCTTATCTTATCTTCCCCTAACAGGTAGGAGTTAGCACCGAACATCCTGACATTCTGTCAGGACCGGTTGCTGTGGTTTCCCAGGGCCTATCCCTCCACCACTCTTGATAAGTTTCAATTTTCGTTCAAGTATCTTAGTTAAAATCCGGTTTAAAGTCAATAAATATTATGTAATATGTCTTATTACCATTCCCGTCATCAGTTTAGGGTAGAAATATGTTGCCTTGGGAGGCATCTTGTGTCTTTTGGTTGCAATGTCTCTTATCTGGCCTATTTTTGTCGGGTTGAGGAAAAAGGCGATCTGGTACTCTCCTTCGTTCACTTTTGTAACCGAGTCTGCTACGCCCTGAATGTATTTGACGCTTTCCGATTTTGAAATATTCTTTGCCTGTATGCCAAGTACTCTGTCAAATATAACTCCATGTAAAATTCCGGTATCAATATACTTCCATTCGGAATATTCGTCCGTTAAGATCGGATCGAGGAGACTTTCGTCACGCAGCGTCAGTATATAGAACTTTTTATCACTTCCACCCATGTACATGGCAAGTTTATGTTTGTGGGCATCCTTGCCAAGTTCCTGCATCAATGTTCCGGTACTGCAGTCATTTCCCATGTCACTGATGTCGAAAATCTCGTTCAGGGAGTCCTTTATTTTCTCCGGATCAAGGTCTTTTATATTCCTTGCCAATCTATGCGTTGGCAGAATTTGCAGTCCGGGGTCTTCCATAGAAACGCACATCAACATTACGTAGTCAGCTGGAATGTTGTCATCACCTTTCGATGCCCCTTCGTTGTCCCTGGCCTGATCTCTGTAAAACAGGGCTGTTTCATAGCGATGATGTCCGTCTGCAATAAACAATGCCCTGTCCTTCATCTGCAAAATTAACTCTTCAATAACCGCTTTATCTTTTACAACCCAGAGCAGATTCTTGACACCATAAATGTCTGTAAAATCGATATCCGGGTCTCCCCCGGACACTTTATGTACAAGGTTTGATACTTTACTATCTTCGTCTTCGAAAAATGTGAATACCTGGCTCAGGTTTGAGTTACAGGCTTTCATCAAATTCATCCTGTCCTCTTTTGGTTTTGCAAGGGTATGTTCGTGCGGATATATTTGCCCGGTCTGAAAATCCTCCAGTTTTACAAGAGAAATAAACCCTCTCCGTACGTATTTCTTGCCTGACAATGTAAACTCTTGAGCATAAATATATATGGCAGGTTCAGCCTCCTCTTTCAGAATTTCTTCCTTTCTCCACGTATCGAAGAATTCTGCGGATCTTGTATATTTGTTATTTGATTGATCATCACCGGGAAGTTCTTTACTCAGGATTAGCCTGATTATGTTCTCCGGGTGGAGTTGATAATAAGCATCTCTTTCCTTTTCAGATATGACGTCATAAGGAGGTGTTATTACTTTTGAAATGTCTTTTATTTTTTCAGGATTATATCTTAATCCTTTGAAAGGTAGTATTTCTGCCATTTTTATCCTTAAAAAGTGTTAATAAAATTAAGTTGGAGTAGTGAAATCAGATTTTAACACATAAATAAGTCTTTGTGAATGGCAAAAAAAGATTTGGTTTTTATCCCTGCAAATCCTGAGGTATCAGCGAGAACATGACAGAGTCGTAAATCTTGTCGCGCACAACATGGCGGTTTCTGTGAACCCCTTCCCTGACGGCACCGACTTTCTCGGCAACACGCTGGCTGGCCCTGTTCTGCTCTGCAACGACGATCTCAAGGCGCGTGAAACCCAATTCCCTGAATCCAAGCCTGCTGATGAGCCTGACCGTGGCAGTCGCTATTCCTTTCCCTGTCTGACTTGACCGAACCCAATACCCGAGGTTGGCGAAGTTGTGCTTCCGGTTGATTTGATCGATAGCACAGCCGCCAAGAAAAGTACTATCTTTCGTATCTAATATAACGAAGTCATATTCGATACCTTCCGACCACATTTGGGATCTGGAACTGAGCCATGACGTGCAGTCCGACATCGAGTAGTCAGGATGACACCACGGTGCCCACTTTAACATCTCATGCATTGTCTCCTGCACGCCTTCACAGATTACGGCAGCGTCTTCCATCCGGCAGGGCCGTATGATAATATTTCCATCAGTAAGTTCTATATTAGTTTCCAACATTCGCCTGGCCATTGATATATTAATATTAACCAGCATCATAAACAGTTAATTTAATTAAGTCAATACGCAGGCAAACAGGGTAGTGTGTATTAAAACCGGTGAACAGGTTGAGGGAGCGTAGTCAGTAGTCAGTTGATTCATGAAGCAAGAAGCAAGAGGTAAGAAGCAAGAACCCCGTTTTTCGCTTTTAACCTATACTTTGTCTTTCTTTGCGTCTTTGCGGTGAACAGTCTACGAGGATGTTTTGGGACGGTTTATATATCTTGCAGATGCAACCTTGTCTTGTGATGCCACTTTTGCTTTTGCTGTTAATCTTTCAACAATAGGCTTTGTAAGATCTTTTTTTACACCGATGTCTCCCGGATGTTCATGTACGAAATTCAGGTAGGTTAGTAAGTATGCAGCCTTAGTATCTATTGGCTGTACAATAGTCGGAGTTGTCTGCTCAGGAGCTTCGAAGAACTTAAACCTGCCTTTTCTCTCTCCGTTTTCATCGGTATATAGTTCAACAATTGAATAACTGCCTTTAACGATCTTGGATAAAACCTCATTAAATAAGCCTACAATCATCTCTTTTTCTTTTTGTGTGCCCAGGTGTTCATAACCTTTTTTGTAATTGCCTTGCTTATCCAATGCATCCGCAATCCTGAACCATCCGCGGAATTTGATTGTTTTGAAAAATTTCTTTATCTTTCCACCATATATTATAGGTTCTGCTATTTCGTGCTTCACAAGAAAGTATAACATGGGGACTTTTGCCGAATAGCTGAATAATTTAATATCCGTATTGCATAATAAATATTTTATAAACTCATTATTATGAATAGTATCTGCATTAACCTCATGCCCAAGCTGACTCCACTGTTCAATACTATCTGATAATTGGTTTTCAGGGATTTCCAACATCTTTACTGTTGTGAATCCATTTCCCATTTCGTTTATGTGTTCTGAGACTATACTTCCTGCTTCTGTTTTTTCGCTCTTGATCTTCTGTAAGGCTGTTTGATTTTTGGCGGATATTGCAGGAGTCTCGGCATATGCCTGTTCAGGGCCTGCCGGATTGAATATAAAGGCAAGTGCAAAAAAGCTGATATAGAGTATGAGTTTTGTTCTTTTCATCATTAGTACCGGTATATGTATAGATAGAGCCTACGTTCATACATTATCGGTACTAAAAAAGAATACTTTAGTATTTTTTCCCCAATAAACTAAAAAATTACGTAAAAACCTCAAAATAATTGATTTTAATTTACAATCTTTTTCTACTGTGTTATAAATGACGATTACGCTGTACTTTATATGTTAGTACATGAAATAACGAGAGTTATTACTTTTTAAAGAATTTCAAAAATGAGTGAAATTACATTCATAGAGGACAATACTTTTGACTCAAAAAGGATAGATGACCCTTATATTCTGGAGGCCTATATTCCTGAGGAATTCAACCTGGAGGTCTCTAAAAAGAAGGGCCTTCAGTTGACAAATAGAAATGAATTAAGACATGCCGTTGGGATTGTCGCCGCAAGGACTCTAAGGTATTTCAGCACTAATGGTGAGGGATTTAATGTGTTTCGCACAAGGGGTATGGCGGTCTGGTGGCTCAGGCATGTTTATAACAGCTTTAACTGGTGGCAGGCTTATGTTGTAAATGCAGAGGGAGAACGGAAAGAAATGCCGATGCTGTATATAGGTGAACAATTCGGTTCTGCCGCAACAGTGCGTAAAGATAACGAAGCAGACATTGTGCTTAGTGCCTTCGAGAATGACCGCAGCATAGTAGATCAGAAGTCTGAGGGAGGGGCAATTTTTGCAGTTGGTTATAGTGAAAGAAAAGGCCTGTTTAATTCTCCTGATATGTATGGAGTGAAAACGATAGTTGGCGACAAATACAAAAGTGCCGGCGTCAGCATAACCTGTGGTATTACGAAAAATCTGAAGCTGATGGCAGGAAAGGTGCTCAAAGACAATAACAAAGAGACAACCGAACAGAATATGAAGGTTGTTGTCCTGGACAGGCTGCGGCATAAGAAACTCATAGAAACAATTAATAAACTTGGAGCAGAAGTAGTCCTTGTCAAAGAAGATGACCTTACCCCCACTTTCGCAGTATCGAGGGGAGAAGTTGATTTGATCATAGGAGTTGGAGGTATCCCTGAAGCTGTCTTGAGCGGCATAATAGTAAAGCAGCTTGGCGGAGAAATGACATTGAGGATATTACCGTTTGATGTTGCGCAGGAGGAGGTGCTGTTGGGCAAGCTGAAGAACTGGGATTTTTTCAAAAAGAGTGAAATTGATATTATGAGGAATTTTAAGATCGTACCGCCCGGCACAGAAAAAAAGGGAGAAATACCGTGGAACAGGATATTGACTATAGAAGATATAGTTAGTGGAAAGGATATAGTTTTTACTGCAAGTGTTATTAAGAAGACACCATGGATAAGGCTTCCTGGTGGAGAAGACGTTCCCGGTGTAGATATTAATCCTGAATCCGGAGATATAATGGTACACGTAGTTCGTGTTGCAAACAAGAAAGTTGAAGTTGCTCCTGTTATTTATAAGACCACTATTGAGAAATACTTTAAGCAATATACGGATAAACAAGATAAAGATAGTGAGACGAGTGTAGATATACTTTTTCAATTAGGGGACGCGTACTCAGAATTTGGTTTGTTTGAACAGGCAAGAGATTGCATACAAAAGGCAAAAATATGCAACGGTATCAGCGAAGATTTGATACAGAAATGTAATTGCGTGTATGAATATATTGCAGGCCTGGATTTCCTTACAAGAAAATCCTTACAGACTCCAAAAGAGATAGTAGAACATTTTGAGAAGTCTGCACATTTAGACAAGTATGGTCTCAGGCCGAAGAGAATGTTTAAAAGGTTCTATGAATATCTCGGGGATAGGGATAGCCATAATCGGCAATATGAGGAAGCTGTTGAACACTACAAAAAGGCTTTAGAATACAGTCCGCATGAACTCAAACTGCATCGCAAGCTGAATTCTATCCAGATGAGAGATATAATAGATGAATATTTTAACAGGATTGACCAAAAACATCACGAGTGCAGTGACAAAGATTCAAAGGATATGGGAAAGTGCAAGCTTGGAATAGCTCTGGAAGTTTTTTATGACAGCAAAAAACAATTAAATATATCCTGCAGAAATCCATGGCTTATTTTCTTCAGAAGAACGGTCTTACATGGAGAAACACCTTCTTACAAACTGGCGGTTTTAGTTAAATTACTGATATTATACAAGAAACTGGTTCAGGCTGGTGATGATGACCTCAAATTATTCTTGAATACAGAGTTTGGGATCAGTGAAGAAGAAATAGATATTATTATAGATTACAGGAAAAAGAGTAAAAAGTTCCATTCTGTTAGTGACCTCTATCTGGTTAAAGGGTTGAGCCCGGAGGGTATTTCAAAATTACTCTTCCCATATGTAAGGATAGAGAGCCAGAATGAACTGGAAGATTCTGAGATTCCTCTGAGTATCAGTCTTGTTGATGCGGTGGAAAGAAGGAACAAGAACATATTGGAGGAACTTAAAGAAGGGTTCAAGGAAGAGGCGCAGGAACATACGTATGCAGTGGCCGAAGCATATCATTATGTAGGCATGGCGCTTTATGATGTGGGAGATGATGAAGGGACGAAAATTAATTATAAGCTGGCAGAAACAAAATTTAATGAAATAATAGAGAAGTTTACGGGGATAACACCCTTTAATGCACAATATCGAATCGGAAACCTTTACGAAGAACTGGCATTGTTATTTGAAAGTGAACAGGCGGACTACTATAAAAAGGCAATAGAAACTTATGCCTACATTATAGATGAACAGAAATCAAACAAACTGTTTGGTTCTATACGTGGTTTGATGGGAATCAGAATATGGCAGGCTAAAGAGAGAGTAAGTTGTATGGAAAAAGAGTTACAATTGCCGGATTCATAAAATGCCAATCTTCAATCATAAATCCTCAAAATATAATCCTTGTAAATCTAAAGGGTTTTAAGTAGTTTTGATATATTGAGAACACGATTTTCAATTATCAGAATGTTGGAGTTTTTTTCAGGAAAGGGGACGACATGAAAATATTACTAACATTTGTTTTTGTTGCTGCCATTGCGGCTCTAGGCGTCATGAATGGGAATGTTCTGGCCGAGCATCCCACAGAACATCCCAAAGGAGAACATCCCAAAGGAGAAGATCCAAAATCGGAGCATCCAAAGGCTGATGCTTCTAAAGAAGAGCCTCCTAAGTCAGAATCCAAGAAAGAAGAACCCAGGAAAAAGCCTTTTAAGTCAGGGAACCCGAGATCAGAGCATCCCAAGAGGCATCCTAAGTAAAGCCTGATTATTTAAATACTGCGAATGAGTAAATTAATTCTTGTAAATCAAAAGACTTTTTAGTAGCTTTGATATATTGTGAACGCGGTTTTCAATTATCAGAAAATTGAATCTTTTTAAGAAAGGGGACGATATGAAAATATTACTAACATTTGTTTTTGTTGCTGTCATTGCGACTCTAGGCGTCATGAATGGAAATGTTCTGGGCGAACATCCAAAATCAGAACATCCAAGAGCAGAGCATCCTAAGTCAGAACACCCAAAAGCAGAGCATCCTAAGTCAGAGCACCCAAAAGCAGAGCATCCCAGGTCGGAACACCCAAAAGCAGAGCATCCTAAGAAGTCAGGGAGCTCGAGATCAGAACATCCTCACAGACATCCTAAGTAAAAGTAAAGTAATTTCAATGCTTCGACTCCGCTCGGCATGACATCATACCGGGTTGAGTCGTGGAATTAAAACTACCAAAGGCTTAACTTAAACCATTATTATTTAAATAATACGGAGAAGAAGATAAATGATGAAAAGCTATATTCTTTTTATTCTGTTCCTGGTGTTGGGCGCATTCAGTGTAACCCAAACCGCTTGTGTTACAGTATCCTCCACTACTGTTACCTCTACTACTGAATCACCTACTATTGTTCCCAATGTAGTCACTGCGGATATCGAGGCCGGAATACAACACTATATTGAGGAGCAAATGCGTTTAGGCGGCGGTTATTTTACACTTCAATTCGAAGAGAAGGAACTCAAACTTAAACTGGTTCGTGTTCATACCGAATACCTGGCTAACCTGGGCCCGAGTTACCACTTTGCCTGTGTGGATGTTGCAGATATTGAAGGGGACCTATATGATGTAGATTTCTTTCTCAGGGGTGACCCCGGTTCAATGGAGGTTACTGAAACAACAGTCCACAAGATTAACGGCCAGCCTTTTTACGCATGGGAACAGAGAGAAGATGAGACCTGGCATCGGGTTCCGTATGAAGAAGCATCCCCAAACCTTTTAGGGGTACTTAACGGTCAGGACGAATTCGATTTCTTATACACTGTTGCATTGCCTGAAATAACGGAATCTGCCCGTATGTGGCTCCCCCTGCCGACTTCGGATGCCTTTCAAACGGTCGAGATAAGCTCCATGGCGGTTCCCGGAAAAAGGCAGATCCTGAAAGATAAGAAATACGGCAACCGGGTTCTTTTAGTTGACCTTGGCCGGGAAGACAGCAAAAAGAATATCGAGCTGCTTTTCCATGTCCGAAGAGTTGAAAAGGACGCCTATGTCGAACCTCAGTCAGTTCCGGAGGATTATTTAAAACCGAACCGCCTGGTGCCTCTCAATGAAGATTTCAAAACCATTGCTGAGAAAGCTGTTGTAGGGAAGAATGGAGATCTCATGCGTGCCCGAGCCTTATACGACTACGTCATCGACAATATGCAATATATCAGAAACGGCGATGGCTGGGGTAATGGCGACGCCGTCTATGCCTGTAACATAAAAACGGGAAACTGTACCGATTTCCACTCCTACTTCATTGCACTCGCGAGAAGCATCTCCATCCCTGCACGTTTTTCAATGGGAGCATCGATTCCTTCCTCACGAAATGACGGAGGAATTCACGGTTACCATTGCGGCGCAGAGTTTTATGCGGAGGGAAAATGGTGGCCTGTTGACATCAGCGAAGCTGACAAATACTCTAACCTGGCCAGTTACTATTTTGGCCGGCATCCGGCAAACCGGATTGAATTAAGCCGGGGACGGGATCTTGTCGTCGAGCCGGGCCCGGTAACAGGACCGATCAACTTTCTAGCATACCCGGTACTTGAGATCGGCGGAAAACCCACAAAGGTTAAAGCTAAGTTTTCATTTAATCGAAAGATCGCCTGCGAAGAATCATGAGGAGAAGATTTACGAGTTGCAGGTTACGTGTTGCAAGTTGCGGGTTTCTTGCCTCTGGCTACTTTTCAATCTACAATCGCCAATCTACAACCTACAATCCTAAGTCCATGGCTAAATTTCTCTTTTATACTCTACTGATCTGTCTGGTTGCTGTTCCGGCGTGGGCCCGCCCTGAAATTATGCGCGAAGGCATCTCATTCTATTCAAATGAATATTTTCAAGAAGGAGAGGTTAAGGACATAGTTTCTGAAAAGAACTATGAAGAAGTTTATCAACATTACACTTACTATGAAGTTGTTTACGACTCAGCCGGACGAGTGACTGTGTTTAAAGAATATAAGCAGGGTGAAGTTATATATGAAGAACATTATCACTATGATGATCAAGGGGTGTTAATTAAGAACAGTGTATTAACACCAAAAGCGGAAAAAGAAAAGTAATTTGTCATTCGAAATTCCTTGTTCAATATTCGATATTCGCTTTTCACTGCTTCTTAAATCTACAATCGCCAATCAACAATCCTTATATCACTCCCCACCACGATCTTTTAATTCGCCCAGTAACTGGAACTCATATAACCCTGTATGCCCGCTATTCCCGTAGTTTGTCTCCAGTTGTACCTGCAGGTACCTGGCAGTTACCTCCTCAGGAAAAGTGAATTGCTGATAAGGTGCATCAGGTGATCCCGTGTTCTGAGCCTGAAATTTTCCAATGGAGCGAAAAGGCCCTGTCCATGAGTTATTCGACACAAGCAGCTCGAAATCTTTCAGATTTGAAACGTCTTCCCCCGGAAGGCATATTGCGAAAGTATGAAATGTTGCCATTTGTTCGTGTTTGAATGCGTAAACTGCTGATGAATATTCCGGAACAAGAACCTTCTCTTCCAGGCCGTCAATTGTCTGCTTCCAGTCATCCTGCTTAGGGGACATCAGAAGCTGCCCACCATGCTCCTTCTTCAGCAGATTAGGGCCCGCAAGCTCCTCGGTAGATAGCGTCAGGGTTCCCTCTACTTCCTCAATATCCATAAGGCTTTTCTGTAGCTGCCGGGAATTGTCCGCGGCATAATAGTTTCCGCCGCCTGCATTCGCAATGTTTTCCAGCTGCTCTTTCGTACTCTTGTCTACGCCAAGTCCTGCAACCTCTATATTAACATCCATGCCCATTTCCTCTCGAATGCGCTCTGCAGTACGTATTGGGTCACCGTTGCACGTATCTATTCCATCGGAGATCAACACTATGGTCTTCTCCCCAACAAGGGAGCTCATCGCAGCAGCACCTTTTTCCAGTGCGGCGGCAACAGGTGTAGCCCCGAATGCCTGTAGAGAATTGATCTTTTGCCTCAACTCATCAACATCCAGCTTGCCTATCGGAACTATGATTTCTATATCATCACAGTTTGCCGTCTTCTTATGACCAAAGGCTTCCAGCCCTACATTCAAATTCTCCGGAAGAAAACCAACAAAATCAGACAGAGCCTTCTTTGCGACATCCAATCTTGTTACTTTATTGTTTATAGGTTCGTTCATACTTTGCGATGAATCAAAGATAAAGAGCAGATGTGATTGTTCCGCACCTTCACCTGCATCATTCCCTTTTACAGTGCCCAGGTTCTTTCCTTGCTCAACTTCTGTTGTAACCCCATCCTCGGTAGTAATAACAACATCACCCTCTGTATCTGTAACTGTCAGGTTACCCGTCTCAGGATCAACCCCCACATCCACGGCCTCGCCTTTATCTATTGAAATAGTGCCTGCGTCCGTTAACAGTGCAACAGAACCACTCTCTGAGGATATTGAAGTCTCACCTTTATCCGTATCAACGGAAACCGAGACCATCTCATCCGTTTCCACAATGGCATTTCCGATAGTAGTTTCTACCTCTACCGCGCCCTCCGTCGCAGACACTGTCACTGTTCCGGCCTCAGGAGCGGCGACATCCAGTGAAGTCCCCGGGGTTATATCGAAGCCGACTTCGTTCCCGGCACTGGCAAAGCCCAGCAGCCCCTGGTACAAACTGATAGATGTAATTCCGGCGATATAACTGATATCCAATTCAGTACCCCTGACACTGGCCACACCGGTGGGTGTCTCAAACTCTGTCAATACCGAATCGCTTGGCGTTATATTCGCAAGCAGCTTACCAACGTTGACATTGACGTTCCTGACTACACTCTGCCTGGTAATGGCAGCTTTTCTTATAAGTTTTCTCTGAGCCCTGTCCCTGTCAGTCACCTCTTTTGTACCGATCTGAATATTTGACTCTTCACTAATATTAAAACTGGTGTTGTCGTTAAATAGAAGGACAGCCGTTGATGCAGCCTTTGTTATAACTACGTCTCTATTATAGACAGAGGAATTCCTGATCCTGTTGCCAACCTGCGTTACAGGCTTCAACATCAACTTATGCCGGATCTGTACCTTGCCGGTAAACTTCGTTACAACTGCCAGCCTCTCCTCCTGTTCCTGTGACAAAAGTGCCTGAGGGATGGCGAGTAAGAGTATGAGAAAAGCAGCAGCCAGAATATAGTATGTTTTACGCATAAAATGAGAGATAAAATAATTGCTTGCCTGAAAGTCGTTACAGTAGAAATATTATCGGCAAAATACAAGAATACAACAGTATTTTGCCGTATATGGGTAATACACATCCTTGCAACTCGCAACCCGCACCTCGTAGCTTGCAACTCGTGCCTGTCTTTTGTCTTGTAAAACATCCCCACTCTTTTATAATAATACCTAGTAGATAACAGGTATATTATATACCTGCTTTATACTCATTCATGCCGCATTCTATATATCAATCGGGCGGGCAGGGCCCTCTTGTTTGCCTAAATAAAGGAGAAAACCAATGCGTTACCTAACATTATTAGTACTTACACTTTGTCTCAACCTATCCTTTCTCGGCCGTTCATTAGCACTTGACCACAACGCTGACGGCGTCTTTGTGCGTGTAGTAGATGTCGGGGCAGGGTTGTGTGCTGTTGTAAAGATGCCGGGTGGTCATTATATGATATATGATGCCGGCAACTACAACGATAGTGGTGCCAAGGCATACAAAGCGATTGAACAGGTTATTCCGTATGGAACAGAGGTAGACCTGTTGGTACTTAGCCATTCCGATGCAGACCATCTTGGTGCAGTCGACGAAATATTCAACACTTATGTAGTCAAAAGAACACTTCGTACAGGTTATAAGCGCATCTCCGGTACCTGGGAAACAGCAGACAAAGCTATCAAAGACGAAAGTAAAGCCAGGGGAACTGTTGACATAAACCTCGGTCAATATGAGTTTCTTCCGGGTGCTACATACTTCTTTGATCAAACCAATGTTACCATGGTAGCGGGATTTCACGAGCCGCCGGATGAGTGGAATCTAAATAATAAAAGCGAGAGGCGAAACTCGGTAAGCATAGTGATGCGTCTCCAGTACAAGGGTAAATCCATACTCTTCACAGGCGACACGGTTGGCAGGCATATAGGTGACCCTGATGATGCACATATTGCCGCCGAGAAGTTCATGGTAGATAATTCAGAATTCATCACAATTGATTCCGATATCATAATCGCACCTCACCACGGTGCAGACAACGCCAGTTCTACCGATTTCATTAGAGCTGTAAGCCCGGACTTTGTCATTTTCTCGGCAGGGCATAAGTTCAAACATCCGAGAGCTTCTACCGCAGGCCGCTACATCTATAATGGAGTTGATCTGGATAATATCTTTCGGACTGATCTTGGAGACGATGAGGGTGGGGATGAGTGGGACTTCGGACGCATACCCGGACACAAGGACAAGGCCGGCGATGACGATGTAGATATCTTGATTCGTCCTGATGGAGAGGTTGTAGTGGAATACCGCAACGCTCATTAGTAATTAGTAATTAGTCATTTGTGCCCGTCTGTTTGGTGCGAAGGGAAAAGTAATGAAGCGAAATTGGCTGCCGCAGGCCATTGCAGGTGTAATGCTTTTATGGGCATTATATCCCGGCAATCCATCCGGTTATTATACCCTGCTTCACTGGGTTTGCTGCGGAACACTCATCTACCTGTCCTATAAAGCCGTAAAACTGAAAAGAAAAATATGGATATGGATACTAGTGGTCACGGCCCTGGTTTACAACCCGATACTTAGATTACACCTGGGGGAACTATGGTTTACCATCAATCTTATCACTGCCGGAATTGTAATTGTTTCAATTTTCCCATTAAAGAATAAGCGATGAACAAATGAGGTGAATTAATGTGAATATTAAAATTGTTTTTTATGCAATTATATTTCAAATAGCGTTCGGTAGTATGGCGTTAGCTGAGGACACTCCTATTGGTTTTAGCGGGATGGAGCAGATAGACAATAGTTCATATCTTGTTGTACATGACGGAAAAGAGGGCAACGACGGGCCTCGTCTGGGAATAATAAAAATAGAGAAAGGAAGCAATACAAGTTATTCTTCGATACCGGTAAATGACTGGAAGCATGGAGACGGGCAGGCAAATGATTTAGAATCTGTCTGTTCACTGCCCGGTAAAGAGTTTGAATACCTGTTAGCGGAATCCGGATATTGGAAAGGTAAGTATGGCCGAATATTTCACATAAAACTTGAAGGTGGAAGCGTAGAAATTCTTAATGTTTACCAACTGCCAAAGATCAAAGAAAGTACTGAAGAAGTCCCTAAAGGTTATAACTTTGAAGGAATGGTATGCATAGGCCGTAGGAGTGATATTATCGTTATTCTTGGAGAAAGAGGCGGTTCCAAGACATACAGAGATGGTGTTCTCCGAATTGGCCTGCTGCAATACGAAGAATCTTCATTGTCATGGGATGAATACAAAGATATGAAAATTGTAATTTCGGCACCCGGCCATTGGAATCATCCTAAGAAAAAAAGAAGTATTTCCGATCTGCACGTAGACAGCGACGGTGTGATCTGGTCTGTAGCTGCTGAAGATAAAGGTGATAATGGCCCATTTAAGTCTGTAATCTATAAAGCAGCGTTAGTCTCTGACCGGAACGACCGGGTTCCTATCAGGGAAATAACTAATAAACAAGTATCCTGGATTATTGATGGTTTTAAAGTGGAGGCGCTATCAGGCCCAACAAGTCTTGTAAAGGGCAGCTACATGAGTTTCGCTACAGAAGATGAAAACTATCCCGGCAGCTGGCGTCCTCTATTTCGACCGACAGATTAATCAACAATCTTCAATCAAACGGCAAGAAGATTTGGGAATTACGAGTCGCGAGTTACAAGTTGCGGGTTGCTGGTTACGATTCTTCATCAACAGCGTCGGCCAGGACGATTACTTTGTTTTTTCTGACCTCCATGATACCTTTGTTCACAGAGAATGTAACTTTCTTCTCGTCCTGCTCGGTAATACTCAGCGGGCCGGGTTCAAGTGTGGTAATAAGGGCGGCATGTTGTGCTAATATACCCATATATCCATCGGAGCCGTGGGCAGTCACAGCGGCTACTTCATTGCTGTAGACTACCTTTTCCGGGGTGATTACATTTAAACTAAATGTGTTTTCTGCCATAGTTCTATGTTAATTCTAATTTAATTTTTTTTAATAACAAACGTATACTACGCTTCTGCCATCTCTTTTGCCTTTTCTACAACCTCTTCTATACCGCCTACCATATAGAAAGCCTGCTCAGGTAGTTCGTCGTGTTTACCATCTATAACTTCCTTAATACCTCTGACGGTATCCTCGATCTTAACATACTTTCCTTTTATACCGGTAAACTGTTCTGCAACAAAGAATGGCTGCGACAGGAATCTCTGTATCCTTCTGGCCCTTCCTACAGTAAGTTTATCTTCTTCTGACAACTCTTCCATACCCAAAATAGCAATAAAGTCCTGCAGATCATTATAGCGCTGCAGAATTCTCTGCACTTCCCTGGCCGCTTCATAGTGCTCCTCCCCGACTATGTGCGGGTCAAGAATACGAGAGGTTGACTGCAAAGGGTCAACCGCAGGATAGATACCCATCTCTGCAATCTGCCTTGAGAGCCAGATGGTAGAGTCAAGATGCGGGAAAGTGGCAACAGGCGCAGGGTCGGTAAAGTCATCCGCAGGTACATATATAGCCTGCATCGAAGTAATAGAACCTTTCTTCGTAGATGTAATCCTCTCCTGAAGGTCTCCCATCTCATTGGCCAACGTCGGCTGATAACCAACCGCAGAAGGCATACGTCCCAACAAAGCTGATACTTCAGAACCCGCCTGTACAAAACGAAAGATATTGTCAACGAACAGCAATACATCCTGCCCCTGAGATTCCCTGAAATATTCTGCCATGGTGAGCCCTGACAGGGCTACCCTTAATCTTGCACCCGGAGGTTCATTCATCTGTCCGAAGACAAGAACGGTTTTATCCAGCACGCCGGATTCCTTCATTTCAAGCCAGAGGTCATTCCCTTCCCGTGTCCTCTCGCCCACACCGGTAAATACCGAATACCCGCCATGCTCACTGGCAATACTCTTGATCAACTCCATAATAAGAACCGTTTTTCCGACACCGGCGCCTCCAAACAGCCCCACCTTTCCACCTTTTGCGAATGGGGCAAGGAGATCAACGACCTTCAGGCCGGTCTCAAATACTTCGGTTGTCGACTCTCTCTCTTCAAACGTAGGAGCCGGACGATGAATGGGATATCGTTCTTTCGTTTTAACTTCGCCAATTGTGTCTAACGGTTCGCCCAACAGGTTAAATATTCTACCCAGGACTTCCGGGCCCACAGGCACCGATATTGGTTCCTCTGTATCAATAACTTCCATTCCCCTTACCAATCCATCTGTGGGTGCAAGCGCAACACATCTGGCAGTATCATTACCTATATGCTGTGCTACCTCTGCGACGAGGTCTATCTTCTTCTTTTTGTCCACGATCTTTATGGCATTTCGAATGGAAGTCAGCTCCCCCGGCGGAAACCTTACATCAACCACGGGGCCAATTATTTGTACCACTTCCCCTTTTTTCAAAGTAATTACCTCTCTTTCCTTACCATGCTACTATATAAAATTATTAGTTTATTGTGCTAAAGCTTCAGAACCGGAAACAACTTCAAGGAGTTCCTTGGTAATAGCCTCCTGCCTGGCCCTGTTATATGTCTGTGTAAGTTCGCCTATAATTTCTTCGGCATTTTCCGAAGCGGCAATCATTGCAACTCTTCGTGCCGCGAACTCAGCCGTTAATGACTCAAATATTGCCTGACGCAATTGTGATTCTATATACCTGGGCAGAAGATTTGAGAAGATCGATTCTGATGACGGTTCTAATATGTAGTCTCCCATCACACTCTCTTTCTCTTTCTCTTCAGTCTCTTCAGGTCCGGCATCAAGATTTTCTATCGGCAGCAGCCTGAACCCGGTAGGATCCGATTTCATCACGGTCTTGAATTTAGTGTAGAACAGGTGCACTTCATCATAAGCACCATTTTCAAAATCGTCTATGATCCTGGCGGATATCTCCGTTATCTTGTTGTCACCCGCCTGCAGTGATGTGATCCCTATCTGTTCTACAGTATCGGTATAATATTCCTCGATTGTATATGGCCTATTCTGAAAGAAAATATTACCCTTTTTACCAAGTAAATGGAGTTTTAATTCTTTCCCGGAATTTTCCTTGAGAAACTTTATCGTATTCTGAATGGCGTTAGTATTATAAGCTCCGCATAACCCCTTGTCTGAAGTGATCAGTATAACCATGATTTTTTTAACATCTTCTTTTGTAGTAAAGAAATGGGCTTTTTCCGGAGTTGATTCTGTTATGTGACTCAGGACGCCGGTAATATTCTCTGCATAGGGCCTTGCAGCCAGGGCCCTGGCCTCAGCTTTTTTAAGCCTGTTAGCAGCAACCATCTCCATCGCACGCGTGATCTGCTGGATGTTTTTGATGCTCTTGATTCTTCTTTTTATATCTCTAATACTGTCCATAATATCTTAGTCCGAAATAAACCCGGAATTATTACTTATATTCCTGTTTAAATTCTGTAACAGCCCTTTCCAGATTCTTGGCTGTATCTTCCTCGATCTTCTTCACCTCTTTTATCGCTGCGGATATTCCTTCATGTTTGTCCCTGACAAATTGCAGGAATTTACCCTGGAAATCATTAACTTTACCGGTTGGTATATCGTCAAGGTGGCCGTTAATGGCGGCGAATATTATAATAACCTGTTCTTCTACAGGTGCCGGTACGTATTGAGGCTGTTTTAAGATCTCTATTAATTTCTCACCCCTGGTCAGCTGTTCCTGAGTTGCTTTGTCCAGCTCTGAACCAAACTGTGCAAATGCCGCCAGCTCTCTGTGCTGTGCCAGGTTGAGCCTCAATGCCCCCGCGACTTTCTTCATTGCCGGTATCTGCGCGTTACCTCCTACCCTTGATACTGACAGGCCGACACTTATCGCGGGACGAATACCTGAATTAAACAGGTCACTCTCAAGATAGATCTGTCCGTCTGTAATAGATATTACGTTCGTAGGAATATAAGCCGCATAATCTCCGGCCTGAGTCTCCACCACCGGAAGTGCCGTTAATGACCCGGCTCCAAGTTCGTCATTTAATTTTGCCGCCCTCTCAAGCAAACGGGAGTGAAGATTAAAGATGTCACCCGGGAACGCCTCTCTGCCCGGAGGCCGTCTGAGCAGTAGTGATACCTGCCTGTATGCAACGGCATGTTTATAAAGATCGTCATACATTATCACGGCATGTTTCCCGTTATCCCTGAAATATTCTCCCATCGCACATCCTGCATAGGGAGCAATGTACTGCATGGGTGCAGGGTCACTGGCAGCGGCAACAACTACTATAGAATTTTCCATTGCCCCATTGTCTTCCAGTGTCTTAATCACGCCGGCTACTGTTGACATTTTTTGTCCGATTGCCACATATATACTGATAACTCCCGTATCCTTCTGGTTCAGGATTGTATCCACCAGTATTGCAGTTTTACCTGTCTGCCTGTCGCCTATTATCAACTCTCTCTGTCCGCGGCCGATTGGTATCATTGCATCGATAGCCTTTATCCCGGTCTGTAATGGTTCTTTTACGGGCTGTCTTTCAACAACATTCGGTGCGGTTCCTTCTATCGGCAAAGTTTTGTCTGTAGCAATCGGCCCTTTACCATCCACCGGCTGGCCGAGTGCATTCACAACTCTTCCAAGCATTGCTTCGCCTACGGGAACCTCCACAATTCTTCCTGTTGTTTTTACCGTGTCGCCCTCTTTAATGTTCGAGTCCGGCCCGAGCAATACGCAGCCGACATTGTCTTCCTCCAGGTTAAGGGCTATGCCGAATACTCCACCCGGAAATTCTATCAATTCGTTTGCCATGCAGTCGTCCAGGCCGTAGATCCTGGCAACACCGTCTCCCACCTGGAGAACCGTGCCGACACTCTCCATCTTTAATTTGTCTTCATACTTCTCAATTTCTTTTTTTATTATCGAAGCAACTTCGTCTGGTCTCACAGCCATACCTGATATACCCCCACAAAAATGAAAATGCCCTTATGCCAGGGCAGTCTTCAACAGATTCTTTTTTAGATTTTTTAAGTGATTAACTACACTTCCATCAATTATTTTATTTTCAATCCTGATTATCATTCCACCAATTATTTCTTTATCTATTTCCGTTTCTATCTCTACTGTCTTTTTCGTCATCTTTTCGAGATTTCCCTTTAATTTGCCAAGCCTGGTTTCGGATAATGGGAATACCGTTTTAACTTTTACTGATACCACGCCCCTTATTTGCCTTGCCACGCCTTTGAATACATCCGGCAGAAAATCCAGCATCTTCTCTCTCCTCTTATCTACCAGGATAAAGAGAAGGTTTTTGACCCACTTACTGGAACAATGAGGAGCGATGATCTTGCCGATTATATCTTTCTTTTCTGCTCTCGTAATTGATGGATGATACAGAATATCGCGGAATTTCTTATTTGTTTCTAATAGATCCTTAATACCGTCCAGGTCTTTTTCTATATCGTCAGCGCCGCCCCGTTTCTCGGCGACTTCAAACAACGCCTGTGCATAACCTGTTGCCAAGCTCTCTTCGATCAAGACAGTTTCCCCACTTCCTTAATAACATCGTCTACTAAACTTTCTGCCGTATTGCGCTGCATCGATTGCTGGATTAACTTGGATGAGGAAAGAATTGTAAGGTCAATAACCTGGTTTCTCACCTCTGCCAGAGCCTTCTTTCTTTCCACTTCGATACCCTGCTGAGCTTTGGCCCTGTCACTTGCTGCGGTGTCATGGGCCTCTTTTACTATCTCTTCACTGATTTCCTTTGCCTTAACTACTGCGGCCTGGATCTTTCCTTCGGCTTCTTCTTCGGCCTGTATGACTTTTCTCTGGTACTCTCCCTTCAGCCTTTCAGCCTCAGCCCTGTCATCTTCACTCTTTTGATAAGTATCTTTTACCTCATCAGTCCTGGCCTTTATCATGTCCTTGATCTTGCCGAAGAGGAATTTCTTCAACAACAGGAGCAGGAATAAGAAACCCACCGCCTGTATAAGGACCATTTTGAAATTGACGCCTAACGCCTCTAATAAATTTCCCACATTTTGTCTCCCAAGTTACCTCTTTTATTTTTACAAACGCTTCTCAATGAGCGCTAAGTATCTTCATCACCTCTGCTGTTTCAGGCAATCTTCCCATTAATATGAAGGACAAAACCAATGAATAAATAGCCAATGCTTCAATAAAACCCAGACCGATAAACATGATGATCTGAATCTTTCCGAACAGTTCCGGCTGTCTTGCTATCGCTGTCGCAGCACCGGACACTGCAATACCCTGGCCAATACCACAACCTAATGAGGCAAAAGCCAGTAAAGCTACACCTATTGCTAAACCTGCAAAATAAATCATTCCTTAACTCCTTTCTAAAAAATTATAGATCTTTCTCTCCAATTGCCCCTGCAATGTAGAAGCTGGCCAAAAATGCAAAGATAAAGGCCTGGAGTGATGCTAATAACATATCCAATAAAACAAACGGGAACTGTATTGGTATAGGAATAAAACCCAGCAATAAAGGAGAAAATCCTATGAATATCGCCAGTACAGTATGCTGCCCCATTAAATTCCCGAAAAGACGTACAGAGAGGGACAATGGGCGTGTTAAATATTCCTGCAGTAAATGTAATGGAAACTGCATTGGAGCCATCCACTTCGGCTCTCCGAACATATGCTTAAAGTATTTAATCGGCCCGTTGTGTTTGAGGCCATAGTATTGGGTAGCAATAAACACTAATAAGGTGAGTGCCAGTGTTGTGTTGTAACTTGTCGTCGGAGAATGAAATCCCGGAATCTGGCCTATAAGGTTCATTACTAAGACGTATAAGAAAAGACTGCCGATAAACGGCAGGAATTTATCAGACATTTTCCCCAATACAGATTTGACAAAATTGTCAAGGGCCTCCACCACAATTTCCATGAATGCCTGTAACCCGGTTGGGATCTTCTTCAGTTTACGCGTGGCTACGAACGAAAGTGCCCCGAGAAACACAATGATCATCATAGACATCAATATAGGCACTATCTCATGCTGCATGGACAGCCCGTAAATCTCGGCATGCTTATCTATGGGCAGCAAATCAAAAATCGTTGGAAGTTCCGGTATCCCACCTTCTGAACCGCCTGAACTACCATGTGCTTCTTCTGACAAACTTATACTCCTTCTTTATCCTTATTTGGACAAACCTGTTAATTCGATTTTAAACCTGTGTGGCGTTCCTGCCGCGTCACGAAGTCAGCACCTCGAACGTTGTTTAACATATTCACTAAAACTATGCTTACTATCATTGAGAACACAACTAATTGAACTACTGAGATCCCTATAAAAAGGGCAATTATATTAATAGATAGAAATTTAAAAATGAGAAAGAAAACCAGGCCTAATACGAATATCTTACCGATACCCATAAGCGCAAAACCTACAGACTTTATTGATGCGCTTGGTTTACTGTTTGTAACAGCACCCGGCCTCATATCGTTGAATATATAATTTATCCATCGCCACAATATGAACGATGAACAAAAGCTGACTATAATTCCAATTGTCAGGCCTATGGTTATTTCAAAAGATTGATAGCGAAGTGAGGCTAAAACCATCAATATGGAGACAAACAGTGCAGCGTAAAAT
The DNA here is from genome assembly GCA_964584595.1 of uncultured Candidatus Scalindua sp. Lineage (GTDB taxonomy): Bacteria > Planctomycetota > Brocadiia > Brocadiales > Scalinduaceae > Scalindua. The sequence continues at coordinate 36,321 of CAZPAM010000017.1, forward strand.
GCCTGTTTTACAAAATTCTTTTTAACAGTCAATAGTTCACATGAGTTTTTATATATATTTAACATATCAAAGTTTTTTATCATTTTTAGTCGTTTCCTTCGTTACCTTTTTTATTATTTTGTATACTTCCAGGAACCCGGCAACCATGGTTACCAACAGAGATGTTATAAGCAGCCAGGGAGCCGTATCAAATTTTGCATCCAGGTGACGCCCGATATAATACCCGCCCAAGATGCAGGCGGCCATTACCGCTCCAATCCCGCCTGTAAGTCCCAGGGCACGAAAAGTACTGCTTGAATCATTCAGGCTCATCTAATTCTTTAAAGACTTCATAACTTCACGGCTGGCTTCTATAGTTGCATCTATATCCTCTTCTCTATGAGCGGTTGAAATAAAAGCCGCTTCAAACTGGGAAGGAGCAAAGTAAAATCCTCTTTCCAGCATCCCATGGAAGTAAGATGCGTACCGCTCAGTGTTGCATCTTTTAGCAGATTCATAATCAGTTACCTCATCTTCGCTAAAGAACGTGCAAAGCATTGAGCCAACTCGTGTATGATATGTAGGTATCCCCGCATCATCGGCCGCACTCTTTATGCCTGCAGCCAGTCTTTTAGAGTTTCTTTCCAGTTTCTTATAAAGACTCTTCTTTTTTAATTTCTCCAGCGTGGCAATACCGCATGTCATTGCCATCGGGTTACCGGATAAGGTTCCCGCCTGATATACCGGGCCAACCGGCGATATGCAGTCCATTATTTCTGCCTTACCGCCATACGCACCTACAGGTAAACCACCGCCGATTATCTTACCGAGTGTGGTTAAATCCGGAGTTACTTTTTGAAGCGCCTGTACACCCCCGTGAGCAACCCTGAATCCGGTCATTACTTCATCGAAAATCAAAACGATTCCGTACTTATCTGCTATTTTCCTTAAACCTTTTAAATACCCTTTTTGTGGAGGTATCACGCCCATATTCCCCGCAACAGGCTCTAAAATAATGCAGGCAATCTCTTCGCCGCGATTCTTACAGACTTCTTTAACAGCATCAAGATTGTTAAAGGGTATGGTTACAGTATTTCGTACGTAATCCTGCGGGACTCCAGGGCTCGTGGGAACGCCTAATGTAGTAGCTCCCGAACCGGCCTGGACAAGAAGGCCGTCAACGTGACCGTGATAACAACCGTCAAACTTTATAACGACGTCTCTCTTGGTATAACCTCTAGCCAGCCGTATAGCACTCATTGTGGCTTCTGTGCCCGAATTAACCATCCGGATCTTCTCAATCGAAGGCATCGCCTCTTTTACGAGTTGAGCCAGATGTGTTTCCAGTTCAGTCGGAGCTCCGAAGCTTGTGCCTTTTTTAAGGATTTTTTTCAGGCTCTTTACAACTGACTTCTCAAGGTGCCCCAAAATTAACGGGCCCCAGGAAAGTACATAATCTACATATTTATTACCATCAATGTCATTTAGATAACAGCCATGACCTGATTCTATAAATAGAGGATCACCTCCAACTGCTCCAAATGCCCTTACGGGGCTGTTTACACTGCCGGGAATGCTTTTTAAGGCTTCCCTGAATGCTTCTTTTGACTTATCTACAACCAACATATTAATAAAGTACCAACCCTTACCTGTATCAGAATTAATGAAAAGTATCAAATTTATCAATAATGGTTTTTTTTGTCAATAATAAACTGGTTTTTGGCTGTTTTTAGTGGTTTTTTTTAAAAAAAAGCTAAAGTAGCCATGAATCCAACCGATAATTTAGGTATGTTTTAAAGGAGATAAAAAATGTTTACGGCAATTTCTACAATGGAACCATCTGTCCAGGGAAGGGCATTTTCCTCAAAGGAAAAAGATGCTCAGAGGGGTTCTATGTACAATTTGCCGGAATCATCTTCAATATTTAATCAAAAATCCGATTTAATCGAACTTTCCCCCACTGCCAGAGAAAAACTCGCGCAGGAAAATGCAGAAAAATCCACCAACGACCAGAAACTATCCAAAGAGGAACAAAAAGAAGTTAAAGAGTTAGAGAGAATTGACAGGCAGGTCAAGAGCCGCGAGTTAACTCACAGAGCTGTAGCCGGGAGTTACGCCAGGGGAAGTGTCTCCTTTGATTACGTGACAGGGCCTGATGGAAAGAAATATGCCAAAGATGGCCATATCAATATAGATTCCCGCCCGGTACCCAACAATCCGGAAGCTACCATCCGTAAAGCCCGTGCTATTCGAAGTGTCGAACTATCCACAACCAATACTTCACCACAAAACCGAACCGTCTCTGCCGAAATATCAAAGATAGAACGTGAAGCCCGCATGGAGTTGAAGACAGAACAGAGAGAAGCATTAGATGGTGCAGCCAAAGCAGTCTTTGAAGAAAAAACCATAGTACATCTCTCCTATATGGCTTAATCCCGAATATTAACTATTAACCTGCGGCGTATAGTTTTTTCATATCATCAAGCGTAACAGGTTTGTAGTCCTCCGCATGGCCGGCTGTACCGAACGCCTTCATCTCTTCTATAATCCATGTACGAACAGCGTCTCTTGCCGGGCCGAGATACTTTCTTGGGTCAAAAGCGGCCGGGTTTTCTACAAAGACTTTGCGGATAGCAGCCGTAATTGCCAGACGGCCGTCAGTATCAATGTTAACCTTCCGCATACCTCTGCCTATTGCATCCTGAATCATGTTAGTTGGAATCCCGACGGCATTGGGTACTTTTCCGCCGTATTTATTGACTTCCTCAACCATATGTGCGGGTACAGAAGAGCTTCCGTGCATTACGAGGCCGATATCAGGGCACCGGGAATGTACGTCGTCAACAATATCAAGTGCGAGTTTGACTTCAGTACCTACAGGAAACTTATATGCACCGTGAGAAGTGCCGATAGCTATCGCCAATGCGTCTATACCTGTCTGTTTAACG
>CAZPAM010000018.1:0-12688 GCA_964584595.1 uncultured Candidatus Scalindua sp.
ACAGGGATCAATTGGGATACAATTCAACTTCTGATTTGACACTAAATGCCTTTGTTATTAGTCTTTTCTCTCCGTTTCCACGCTTCTTGCCTCTTTTCTTCTTTACCATCCTTCAATAATATGTGTCGGAAGAGTTATTCGAATGAAAAAAGACCCGGATGCACCTAAAATTGGTTTTGCATTTGAATTCACAGAAGTTAACAAACAGATTAGAGAAGTAATAAATAGCATAATTGAAAAATCGTGAATCTTCATGCCTTTATCCTTTTCAATTCCTCGTCCAACTAATCCCTCTAAGTTAGAAGAGTTGTTTATTCCAGTTGAACATTACACTCAATATCATATAATAAAGTTAGAGACAGGAAACTTATTAATAAAAGTATGAGTTCAGAATGGGGGATAAGTAAATGTTTCTAAAAGACAGAAGTAGCGGAGAACTGGTTGAAGTACTAACTATAAAGAGTATGTTTGATCCATTCTTAGACGAAGTGGCGGGTCGCTATCAACGAGGAGAAGAAGTACAGGATCCGGTGCAATTAAAAAAAACAGAATTGATATTCCCTTCGGGGGAAAAGCTCCCCAGATGCTGGATAGACCCGCTTTACAGGTCGGCTGATTAACACAAAGAGTAGATTGAAACTGCCTAAAGAGGGAAAGATGTTTGTATTTTGACCTGATAAATAGATTCCAAATTCAAAACAGAAAGGGGTATTACAATGATAAAGATTATGCCGGAAACTGAAGGAAAAATGCTTGCTGTAGAGGCAAAAGAGAAACTCACATACGAGGATTATGAAGAGGTCTTTATCCCAAAACTTAATCAATTGATAGAGAAGTATGGGGAAATAAAGGTATTAATGTATCTGGCTGAAGACTTTACCGGATGGGAACCTGAAGCTGCATGGGACGATGCAAAGTTTGGACTGCAGCATAGAAATGATTTTGAAAAGATAGCCGTTGTTGGCGGTCCAAAATGGGTGGAATGGGCTACGAGAATCGGTGCATACTTCACCGATGGACAGGTCAATATCTATGAAGCTTCTGATCTTCAAGCCGCCATCTCATGGGTAAAAGAGTAAGAGAAGAAGTGAACTAAAGTGAGCTAAAGTTTAAAGTGACTAAAGTTAAAGGTGTTCTTTGCTTTAGTTACATCAACCTATTGAATGCACAACCAGAATATTTGCTTCAATATATTCATAGCTTCTTGTAAAGCTTATAAGTTGAACTTATTGAAGATAATTGGGGAAAAGTATTATGTACTTCTTCAAACCCTATTTCTATGAATATATCGTTTACAGTTTCCAACTCCCAATATCTTATCGAAAACTCATCGCTAAAATGAAATCTGCTCCCATGCAATACACCACGACCTTCTTGATGATAGGTGTAAACATTTTCTTCACGTTGTGTCAGCCATTCTCTATGAGAAAAATCGTCTAAACTAACGTTTATGATTTCTTTAAGATTAAAGAACCACAACTCAAGAAGGTCATAAAATAAATACCCGTTGGGTTTCAATTGATTATAAATGGCAACAATGTTACGTTTTAATTCATCCTCACTTATTGAATAATTAAGAACTTCGTATAAGGCTAAAGCCAAATCAACTTCCTCATTATTAAACTCACTAATTGAACAATTATGCACAGGAATATCTAAGCAATAATCTTTGCATTTCTTTTTAATTTCACTTGCCATTCCTGAGCTTCTTTCAACAGCTATTACTTTATAACCTTGCTTTTTCAGTGGTATCGTTATTCTTCCGGTTCCTGCACCATAATCAATAACCTTTCCTTCTGGCAACAATTCATTAATTACACTTAATGTTTTATTTGTTACATTGTCATAAAAATCCCCAAGAGCATTTTGGTAAACAAAATCATAATATTTGGACCAATTATCATGAGGTTGATTCATTTCTTCTTTCCTTTTTCATTTGCGCCTTTAACATCAGTGTTAATCCGTGCTTTATCCGTGGCTAAACTAGTCTTTTCAATTCCTCGTCCAGCAATGGAGCCTTTGTTTTCCAGAAGAATTTCTCGACAACACGGAGTGCACGGCCAGGGTCGCCATCCCAAAGACAATTGTCCCCAATTTTCTCTGACAATTGTACCAGCCTTTCTGCCAACTCTTCCGCCCCGCCTTTAAAGAAAAAGTCTTCGTTGCCTGCATCCAGTTCCAGTGTCTCCGGGTAAGCAAGCTTTTCAGGAACCAGTGGGAATGCCCCTGCCGCTGCGCCCTCCAGTACACTAAATCCAAAAAACTCATGATCCGCAGTAGATACAAAAGCGTCCGCTTCTAACAGGGCCGATTCGTAGTCGCTGCGTTCCTCCTGGTATCCCCACAGGTCTATATTACCGGAGAACTCCTGCCTGGCCATGTTAAAGACATCCGGAACCTGTCTGAACTGCTCTCCCATAACACTGATCCTGAATTCGATCTTCTTCGCTTTCAAGATCCGCAGTGACTCGAAAAAGAGTTCCGGTTTTTTATCATGTTCCCACCTTGCTGCCCACACAATGCGCATCGGCCCAGGACTCCTCTCTCCCCTCTTCTGAAACTGATGAATGCCCGGATGCCGGACAAGAGATTTGTTTCGAATTTCCTCAATAGATTCAAACGGCTGGTAATCGGGCATACGCTTCAGAAAATGTTGAAGCTCTTTTAAAAAGATATCCCGATGATATGAAGAGTTGAACCACACCTCTGTAGCGGCCAGGGCGGTTATGAGGTTTGTCAGCACATAATGAAAATCAAACTCCTGCGGATGCGCCACCGGGTAAGTAAGCTGGTTTTCGTGAAAGTAAACTACTGATGGAAGCTTTTGTATGGACGCAGGGACCAGTCCCAGATACTCAGCAAGATTCAGCATGTCAGAACAGAAGATGATATCCCACTCTTCTCCTGCCTTTATTTTTTCGGCTGTTTGACTTGCCAGGGTTATGGCTGCATGACGCATACGCCATTTCCACTTCCAGGGAGGCAGGCTTAAGAGTGTCCATTCGTGGCAGCTTGACTGCATCCAGCCATCGAGGAAAGCCTTGTGACTGCCGCCATAATAGGGTTCCAGTATCAGGACTTTTAAGGGTTTATTCATCTCTTTATCTATACTGTTTGTGTATCAATTTAATTTGCGATTATACTACAATATTATGCCCGGAGCGTGTAAAATATCCTGCGTCCAAAATGAAAATCTCAAAAGAAAAAAGAAATAGTATACATGACACCAGCCCTGATCTTCACAAGCCCGCAGTTCGTGCCTCACTCAAACGGTATTGGCGCATGAATGTAATATATACCATAGTACTGCTGGTATTCTGGGCTGCCGTCGGATTGGGATGCGGAGTGCTGATTGCCGATTGGCTTAATCTTTACAAACTGCCGGGCACAGGTTTTCCCCTGGGTTTCTGGTTTGCCCACCAGGGCAGCATCATAGTATTCGTCCTGCTGATCCTCGCCTATTGCCTGCTTATGAACCGGCTCGACACGAAACATCACAATGAACTGGAGCAGTTAAGAAAAGAGGGAAAGGCCTGAGCTGTGAACGTACAAACCTGGACATTAATCTTTGTCGGCATCTCCTTCTCTTTATACCTTTCAATCGCCTGGTTCAGCAGGGTCCGCGATACTAAAGGGTTTTACGTTGCCGGCAGGGGTGTACCTGCGATTGCAAACGGTATGGCCACTGCAGCAGACTGGATGAGTGCCGCATCCTTTATCTCAATGGCAGGGCTTATCTCCATGATGGGCTATACCGGAGGTGTTTACCTCATGGGGTGGACAGGCGGATACGTCCTGCTTGCATTGTTGATAGCTCCATACCTGCGTAAGTTTGGCCATTTCACCGTACCGGATTTTATAGGTGACCGCTACCACTCTAACATTGCACGGCTGGTTGCAGTCGTTTGCGCGATCTTCGTAAGTTTTACCTACGTGGCCGGACAGATGCGCGGCGTGGGAGTGGTATTCAGCAGGTTCCTCGAAGTAGACGTTAACATCGGCGTCATGATCGGGATGGCCATCGTGTTCATCTACGCCACACTCGGCGGGATGAAAGGAATTACCTGGACACAGGTTGCTCAATATTGGGTATTAATAACTGCCTTCCTCATCCCTGCAATTGCTATCAGCATCAAACTCACGGGTAATCCGGTTCCTCAAATAGGACTTGGAAGCACACTTGATCCTGAAATATCCGGTATGCAAGGTATTACACTCCTTGAGAAACTCAATCAAATCCAGGTAGACCTTGGCTTCGACAGATACACCGATACATTCGTGGGAAGCTGGAACAAGGTCAACGTCTTTTGTGTGGTTCTTGCTTTAATGGCCGGCACGGCCGGACTACCGCATGTAATAGTGCGCTTCTATACGGTTAAGTCAGTCAAAGCGGCACGATGGAGTGCATTCTGGGCGCTCCTGTTTATCTCAATGCTATATCTCACCGCTCCTGCCACTGCGGCGTTCGCACGATATTATATGATACAAAGCCTTAACGGGAAAACGGAAGAACAATTACCGGACTGGTTTCACAATTGGGAGAAGACAGGGTTGATTCTCTGGATGGACGATGGCGATGGCAGGGTCCGATACAGCGCCGGTGAAGATAACGAAATTTTCCGTAACGGTAAACTTTCTACCAGTAATCTAATCGTTATAAATAAATTACATCAGAAATGGCTTGATACAAATGGTGTTGAAGGAAATGATGGCCGTATCGTGATGCGGCAGAAAGGCCTTTCCGGGCCGGATCGCGATATTATTGTGCTTGCCACACCTGAAATGGCGGAGCTTGCAAACTGGATAATAGCATTGGTTGCCGCAGGAGGGTTGGCGGCCGCGTTGTCAACTGCAAGTGGATTGCTCCTGGTCATCTCTTCGAGTATATCACATGACTTCTATTACCGGGTTATTAATAAGAAGGCCACTGAGAAAAGACGTCTTCTTCTGGGACGAACAGTTATTGGTCTTGCAGTAGTGGTTGCAGGCCTCCTGGGTATCTATCCGCCGGGATTTGTCAGTCAGGTTGTTGCCTTCGCCTTTGGCCTTGCAGCAGCGAGTTTTTTCCCAACCATTGTCCTGGGTATCTTTAACAAACGGGTACGTACAGTTCCGGCAGTATGCGGAATGGTGACAGGTATTATTTTCACCGCCTATTATATTATCACCTGTGTTTTCTTCGGGATGGAACCATGGACATTCGGCATCTTTGAGAAAGGTATCAATCCACAGGGTATCGGTACAGTGGGAATGGTGCTGAATTTTATCATAACCTTAATTCTCATGCCGTTTTTCCGGGCGCCGGACAAAAAAACTCAGAATATGGTTGACTCTGTACGGGAACCGGAAGGTGTTGGGCCGGCCATTGAAATTGAAACAGCACCGGAACATTAATGATGTTCCAAATGGTCATGAATGGTTACAATGAAAGAAACGCTTTTCAAAGAAGGAAATGAATTTAGTCACATCAGGCATAATGAGATTTCACCCGGCAGGGTGACGCTGTTATTTGTACACGGCCTGGGTGATTGCGGATTATGTTTTCAGGAGGTGTTTGAAGATAGGCAGTTTGATAAATCCAACATCATTGTCCCTGACCTGATCGGGTATGGAAAAAGTTCTGAATCTGCAGATGGAGATTACCGTTTCGAGGCTCATATAGAAAAACTATGGAAGATAATAGCGGATTTAAAGATTAATAACATTATCGTCATAGGACACTCCATGGGTGGTGACATTGCAACCTTTTTGTGTGCCTCAGACCGGAAAAACGTAATAAAGAAATTCGTGAACATTGAAGGGAACATAACCCAATTTGATCTGTTCATTTCACGCGAAGCAGTCAAAGCCTCAGAGGGAGGTAATTTTACACACTGGTTTTATGATGAATTTATGAAGTCAAAGGTTCTTGAAGATTGGGGGCAGAAATATCCTTCGTGCACAAGGTACCATTCTTCATTACGTGATTGCCGTCCTGAAGCGTTTCTGGCAAATGCCCGGGAGCTATTTAATAAAAATACGGAATTGCCGGGAAAACATAAGAGCGAGACAGGCCGAATATACTGTTCGCTCTCTATACCAAAGGTGTTTTGTTATGGGACAGAGAGTGCGTCCTCAGGAACGATTGACTTTCTGAATGAAAACAATCTTGAATATCAGGCCTTTGACGATGCATTTCATTGGCCCATGATAGATAAGGCCAGTGAGTTCTATTCGTTCTTATATGAATTTATCTAATTTAACGAATTGACACTAATCACTAATCATCAATTGACAATCAACAATCATCAATCTTAAATAGTCACTTATTTTAAATTATCTGAAAGGAACACAATGACATACAAAGCAGTACTCTTCGACCTTGATGGAACGCTGCTTGATACGATAGATGATATAGGTGACGCGGCAAACCGCATTCTGGAGCAAAACGGGTTTCCTGTTCACAGCATGGATATTTACAGCCGGTTTGTAGGCGATGGAGCACTTAATCTTATTATTCGCGCATTACCTGAAGATAAACGAATCGATACTATTATCCACCCATGCCTTGATGCATTCAAGGAAGATTATGGCCGGAATTGGAATGTGAAGACAGCTCCCTACGACGGAATTCCGGAACTGCTGGACACGCTTACTGCCCGCAGGCTGAAGATGGCTGTACTCTCTAACAAGCCGCACGAACATACAAAGCAGTGTATGGAAGGCTTCCTGTCTGGCTGGAACTTTGATGTAGTCTTTGGCCAGCGTGATGAAGTGCCCAGAAAACCTGACCCGGCAGGTGCGCTGGAAATAGCTGAACAACTTAACATTGCACCATCAGACTTTCTCTATCTCGGCGATACTGAGATTGACCTGAAGACCTCTATTGCAGCAGGGATGTTCCCTGTTGGAGTACTCTGGGGTTTTCGGTCAGCTGAAGAATTACAGGAAAACGGGGCAAAGGTATTAATCAAAAAACCAATGGAAACTCTTGACCTCCTGGACTGAAAGCGGTTCAATCTGTTTAAACCGTTTAAACGGTTCAAACGGCAAGATGCTGCTTTATTTTTTATCAACTAACGGCAATCGCCTCGCTACGCATTATTACCTTCTCTGCGCAATTCTCAAAAAAGTCATATCCGGAACCTGCCTCACCAATGAGATGTATCATTTGATTCGCATCCGTAATCCTTACGCCACCCAGAACAGTTACTCCTCTTTTAAAGAGAGGTTCAGGGTAAACACTGGCAGTGGGGCCTACAACAACGATCTCGTTTGCATTTTCTGCAAGCTCCAGTATGGGGCCGAGTGTGTGATTTACGAGTGTGACTCCCGTAATAACTAATATATCTGCCTGAGGTATTATTTCCGTCAAACGGTCTGCTGATTCTATCTTGATCGTGTCGCCCTTGCCTACAACCTTCGGGTTCTTATCAATCACAAAAAGATTTTTCGTAATCTCCTGGATCCTTTTTATAAATGGTGGAAAGGCCCCTACCATTGCAACTGTATCGGCGGCGGTAATCTCTACCAGATCAAGGGCATTGCCATAAGCTGAGGGTTTATACCTGCAAGTGTCATCTGCCAGCATAATAGAAGAAAGCGCATTTAATGTTGCCATGCCGACGGCTGCCTTAAGGGCATTATCATCGAGGGCATAATCCATGAGCCCTGTAATCTGCATCTTGAGCAGTTCTCCTGCGGCAGGCATCTTGGCGTGTGATCGCGGGCAGCATACCGCCTCCGGTATTTCCTGAACAGGTGTATACGACATACCCGCATGGCCGCTGCTCAACACGACTCCTGTATAAAACACTCCTATACGGATTTCCTTCGGTGTAATACCGAGTCGGTTTATTACGCCTGAATCCTTAATAACTTCTATTAATTCACCGGCAATGGATTTACTTACTTTTATATCCGGCATTTTTGTCTACACTCCTTAATATATTTATTAAGCCTTCGAAAACTTTTTTGCCACCAAGACACTCCCCGGACAAATTGAAATTTCTAGCTATATATTTTGTCCTTTGTCCTCGGTGGTTTTCCACGTGGATCGAGAGATCCTAAAAAGCGTATAAAATCTTTAAACATCTCTGTATCAAAGCAATTAAGCATATTTTCTTTCATCTCTAAAAGAGCATTGAATGGCCTTACTGCTCCTCCATACGACCTGTTCGTAGTTAAAGCATTATACACGTCTATTATTCGGGCAATCTTTCCACTATGATGAATCTCATCTTTTTTAAGCCCATATGGATAACCGCTGCCATCATAGTTCTCATGATGTTGTAACGTTATTATACACTCATCTTTTAAGTTTTTCCCGGTTTCTTTTAAGATTGTTGCACCTAATACAGGATGCGTTTTCATTATTTGTAATTCTTCTTTTGTTAATGGCCCCTTTTTATTAATAATATCAGTACTGATCCTGGCCATGCCAACATCATGTAAGAGTATGCCTGAACAGAGCTGCTTTAAATCATTCTCTCCCAAACCAATGTTCTGTGCAAACAGAGTCCCGACGGCGGCAACGTTCACAGAATGAGTATAGGCATGGTATTCATTTACTGCTATCTTAAGAAGGCTTTCCGCAGCATTACCTTCTTTAAGAATGTAATCAACCATGTTGAAAGCAAACGTCTTAGTCCTCTGGACGTTGCCGGCTCTCGGATCCGCGAAGAGGTCTTTAATCAGGTTTGTGGCTGCACCATGCACGATTTTTGTCTTCTCATCAAGAGGGATTTGTGTATCTAATATGATGTCTTGAAAAGTATTTTCCAGGTAATCAAAATATTTCTGCTGATCCTCATTTTTTATAAAAAGCCTGTTGATATTTTTTTCCAACAGCATTTCTTTCTTGGATTCCTCAAAGATTGTATCTCCCTTGCAATATAGTACAAACCGAACCTCAGCCGTCGTCTTCACAAACAGATAAATATCACAACCAACCACGGTATCCGTTCTTAAACTGCTTGAATCAATGGGCATATAGTCAGACACTATATTTACCTTTCATTCTAAATTAGAATCTTTTGATAATAGCTAACAAAACTTGAATATAATACACAAATCACATGCCGAATTAATCAGGAATTTTTATTTTGACGGAGGCAAGAGAGGCGATTAAGAGGCTTGGCTAAAAAAAGAATACCCGGAAGGGTTATCATCAAGTTCTTATTTTCCGGTTTGCAATGTGTCACCCTTCCTTGACTTTGCACGTGGATCGTAAGGCCCTGAGAAGCGTATAAAATCCATAAACAGCTCCCTGTCAAAGCAATTAAGCATATTCTCCTTCATCTCTACAAGAGCGGCAAACGGCCTTACTGCGTTTGCATACGACCTGTTAGTAGTTAAAGCGTCGTATACATCTATTATGCGGGCAATCCTACCGCAACGATGGATCTCATCCTTTTGAAGTCCATAAGGATAACCGGTACCATCATAGTTCTCATGATGTTGTAAAGTTATTGTATATTCATCTATAAAACCGTTTCCTGTTTCTTTTAAGACTTCTACACCCATTTCCGGATGCTCTTTTATCTTTGCAAATTCTTCTTTTGTCAATTTACCCTTTTTATTAAGAATATCAGTGCTGATCCTGGTCTTGCCAATATCATGTACGAGTATGCCGGCACAAAGATTTTTTAATTCATTCTCTCCTAAACCAATGCTCTGTGCAAACAATGTCCCAACGGCTGCAACATTCACCGAGTGAGTATAGGTATAGTATTCATGTATTGCTATCTTAAGCAGGCTGTGAGCCGCTCTACCCTCTTTAAGAATATAATCAACCATATTGCAGGCAAAAGTCTTGGTCCTTTCAATAGTGCCAGCTGCCGGACTATTAAAGAGGTCTTTCATAAGGTTTGTAGCGGTACTATGCACAATTTTTGCCTTCTCATCTGTAGAAATTCTTGGATCAGATACGATATTTTGAAAATTATTTTCCAGGTAATCATAGTATTTCTTCTGGTCATCTTTTTTAATAAAAAGCCTGTCGATATTATTTGCCAACAGCATTTCTTTTTTGCTATTCTCAAATACTCCATCTCCCCAGCAATATAATATATATCGTTCATAAGCACTGGTTTCCACAAGCAAGTAAAGATCACAACCAATTTTCGTATCAGTTCTTAAACTGCTTGGGTCAATGGGCAAATACTCAGACACTATGTTTACCTCTCATTTTAAATTAGAATTTTTTGATATTAGCTAATTAAGAACTGTATATAATTAACAAATCACGCGCCGAAACAGTCAGAAATCCTACATTTTCTTTCAGAACTATCTGGATTCGTGTTTAAGATACGTTACTATATGCATTTACGATTATTTTGGAAATGGCTTTCTGGTTTGTACTTACAGCTTTAGGGCACGATTTATGTTACTTGAAAGTATTCCATGGCACAAAACAGTGTCAGAATGCAACGTAACATGGCACACTATTGTATGGAATTGCTGGAATAAATAGAGAAGTGAGTGATGTCGGTATGATACTGATAAATGGCAGGATGTCAATTTAAAACAAGCGTTAAGCTCATTTTTTTCAGCTATGTAATTTGTCACCCTTCCTTGACTTTGCACGTGGATCGTAAGGACCTGAAAATCGTATAAACTCTACGAACATCTCTTTGTCAAAACAATTAAGCATCTTTTCCTTCATCTCCTTAAGAGCTGCAAATGGCCTCATTGCTTTTGAGTACGACCTGTTTGTAGTCAATGCGTCATATACATCTATTATACGTGAAATCCTGCCGCAGCGATGAATCTCCTCTTTTTGAAGTCCATATGGATAACCGCTGCCATCATAGTTCTCATGATGTTGCAACGTTATTGTATATTCATCTGTAAGACCATTATTTGTTTTCTTTAAGACTTCTACACCCAATTCCGGATGCTCCTTTATCTTTGCAAATTCTTCTTTTGTCAATTTACCCTTTTTATTAAGAATATCGGTGCTGATTTGAGTCTTGCCAATATCATGTAGGAGTATACCCGAACAAAGGCTTTTCAAATCATCCTCTCCCAAACCCATGTTCTTTGCAAACAGAGTCCCAACGGCGGCAACGTTCACAGAATGGGTATAGGTATAATATTCGTGTATTGCAATCTTAAGCAGGCTTTCCGCAGCGCTGCCTTCTTTAAGAATGTAATCAACCATGTTGAAAGCAAAAGTCTTAGACCTTTCGACGTTGCCGGCTCTCGGGTCATCGAATAGGTCTCTAACCAGGTTTACCGCTGCGCCATGCACGATTTTTGTCCTCTCATCAGGTGAAATCCTTTTATCAAAGATAACATCCTGGAAATTATTTTCCAGGTATTCATAATATGTCTGCTGATCTTCATTTTTAATAAAGAGCCTGTTGATATTCTTTTCCACCAGCATTTCTTTTTTGGCATTCTCAAATACTGCATCTCCCCTACAATACAATATATATCGACTACCGGAACTGGTATCCACAAGCAGGTAAAGATCACAACCAATCCTCGTATCCGTTCTCAAACTGTTTGAGTTAATGGGTAAATAATCTGACATTTCTTTATTCCTCTAATATAATGCTTGTCATAAATTTAAATTTTTCAATTATAAACTTTATCTTCTTTCCTTTGGCTTTTTCGTGGATCGTAAGGCCCCAGGAAGCGTATAAAATCTTTAAACAGATCCGTGTCAAAGCTATTAAGCATCTTCTCCTTCATCTCTACAAGAGCGGCAAACGGCCTTACTGCGTCTGCATACGACCTCTTGGCAGTTAATGCATCGTATACATCTATTATGCGGGCAATCTTACCGCAAATATTTATCTCATCTTTGGTAAGCCCATATGGATATCCGCTGCCATCATCGTTCTCATGATGCTGTATGGTTATTATACGCTCCTCTTTAAAGTCAACCCCTGTTTCATCTAATACTTCTATCCCAAACTCAGGATGTTTTTTTATTATATCGAATTCTTCATTTGTCAGTTTTCCCGGCTTATTAAGTATAGCAGTACTGATCTTGGTCTTACCAACATCATGCAAAAGTATCCCTGCACAAAAACCCTTTAACTCCTTCACTCCCAGGCCAAGGCTCTGTGCAAACAAAGTCCCTACGGCTGCAACATTTACTGAATGAGTATAGGTATAATATTCGTGTATTGCTATCTTAAGCAGGCTTTCCGCAGCTTTGCTATCTTTAATAACGTAATCAACCATGTTATGGGCAAACACCTTCGTCCTGTCCATGCTTCCGGTACTCGGATTACTGTAGATATCTTTAACCAGATTAGTAGCGGCACCATGCACGACTTTTGATCTTTCATCTGTCGAAATGCTTTCATCGGATACGATATGCTGGAAATTATTTTCCAGGTATTCAAAGAATACATCTTGATCCTCTTTTTTTATAAAAAGGCTTTTGATCTTCTGTGCAACAAGCATTTCCTTTTTGGCTTCGTCAAAGACTGCATCTCCCTTACAATATAATACAAATCGAAGCTCAGCCGTTGACTTTGCAAGCAAGAAAATGTCGCAACCAACCGTTGTATTCGTTCTTAAACTGCTTGGGGTGATCGGCAAATAATCTGGTGATATTTCTTGTTCCATTTCGTTTTTCAGCTACATTAATAGTCCGGTAAACTAGAATTCACAATCACGGTACAAATCCGCAATATACCTGTCAGCGGTACTGGAAGTTTATCAGTAGGGTCATTATGCGCTAAGCAGA
>CAZPAM010000018.1:12698-39244 GCA_964584595.1 uncultured Candidatus Scalindua sp.
TTGACAGCAATTTTTATAATAATATTATGTTGGAATATTTAACGCCTTTCGCCCTGCCAATAATTGTCCGGAAGGAGCTATTACACAAATACTGGCGCAAGCGGTAATTGGGAGCAGGTTTTTGCCGGAATCTTTCTCACAAGCCCTGCAAAAAACACCCTTTAGGACACAATACAAATTATGCAAATCAAACTAATTTTGGGGTATGATCAGGAATAGGAATTACCTTGACATTATTTATGTACTAAAATAAACTACAAATTGTATAAAAATACACATGTCACACTCCTTTAAATTATGTACCAGCTGTTATTTACCACCACAAAAGCATAAGCTTTTATTGACCTTATGTGGCATAATTTTCCAGTTATCCTCAATCTAAAAGGAATATGCAAGAGGAAAGTCCAGAAACCGAAATAGTAAAAACACGCAAGAGAAAATGGCCGATAATAGTTGGTATATCTATCGGAAGTATAATCGGCATACTCGCCATCATAGTGTCATTAATCCCCACCATCGTTTCCTCCGACATGGTCAAGAACAAGATCATAAACAATCTGGAGGCAAGCCTGAGCCGTGAAGTAAATATTGATGATATAAACATGAGCTGGTCAAGCGGCCTTGACATTAAAAATATTCATATTAAAGAGAGTCCAGACCTTCCGGGAGATACGTTTGTCAAGGTAAACAGGATACTCTGTGATATTGATTTCCTCCCACTCATAAGCAAACAAATCAAAATACACGATTTGATAGTTGACAGCCCCGAGATTGTTTTACAGAAACGCAAGGAAGATGTACCCGGTGACGAAGATATAAGCAAACCTGTAACACCTGCACCAACACCTGCACCTGAAACAGTTGAAAAGCCGGTCCCTGAGATATCCGGAAAACCGGTTGAGAAGCCGAAATATACCCCATTGGTTATTCCGGCATTTTTATTTGATACCAAAATTAAAGCAAAAATCAGTAACGGAAAATTTACGTTCATTGACCACCAGCTGCAGGAAGAAACAATTATAAGAGATCTGAATACCACCTTAAACGTCGACTCCCTGAAAAAACCAATTGAGTTTAACAGCTCCTTTGACATTGAAGCAAAAGGCGAAATTGAACACGCAGATATCTCCTTAAATGTATCACTGGTAAAAGACGGAAAAATCAACCCGGAAAGTGCCAGAGGTACACTTGACATGAAAACTGGTTTTGCACAGATAGCAGCAGATTTTAATATGGCAAAGTTCGTGGGAGAAGGTGGTACAGGCCTTGATTTCTCCATGGACGTAGACCTGAAAAAACTTACCAATAAACTTGCAGGAATACTGGGCGTACCTGAGGGCATGCAGATAGAAGGAGTTATCTCCTCGGAAATTAAGGCTGAGGGGCAGCTTGAAGAAGTGATAGGCATAGATGGAAATACAGAAATAACAAATCTGAATATTACCGGTGGGCCGCTTGGGAATAATCCTATTCGACAACCAAACATTAAACTAACCCAGAATGCAGATATCGATATATCCAACGATAAAATTACACTCCACAAAATCAGTATTGAAACAAACTTTGCAAAACTCTTCCTTGCAGGACTGGCCACAGATCTTGAGAATGTAAAAGATTTAGATCTTAAAATCTTCCTGAACCTGGACACAACAAAACTAATGAGTGAGATTGGCGGACTACTGCCTGAGGATATTGAAGTTGCCGGAAACGTACAATCAAACATAAAACTTAAAAGCCGGCAGAGCTGGCTGGAAGTAGAAGGCACGACAGATTTAAAAGACTTATCTGCAAGGTTCGGAACGGTCGGCCCCATAAAGGACCCGGAGATTCAGGTTATACATGATGTGAATTACAACTTACAAAATAGTAATCTCGAGATAAATAACCTCAGCGTGAAGACAAGCTTTGCTGAAATCAAGTCTTCCGGTACTTTAAATAAGAACAGAGAAATCGAATTAAACATGCTTTTGGCAAGCGATATTGGAAAACTCACACAGAACCTCCAAAGCATTTTATCTTTACCTCCGCGCTTAATCGTTAGCGGAAAGATTGCTGCCGATATTATTACAAGCGGCTCTGTCGAAAAAGAATTAAAACTAAGCGGAACAACTATTTTACACGGCATAAATGCCGCAGGAGGACCTCTTAAGAATAACAGGATATCTAATCTCGACCTTAAACTTACACATACACTGGATTATAAAATTGAGGAAGATTCTGTTAATATAAAGCAGATGGATATCTCATCTGATTTCCTCGAAATGAAATCAAAAGGAGGAGTAGCAAATCTAAGCAAGGAGCCGAATATTGATTACGAACTTTCCATGAACATGGATCTGGATAAAACAACCGCTCAATTCGCAGGGATGTTTCCACCAGAAATCAACATGACAGGAAATGGTGCCGTTGATCTGGGCATAAACGGCAGGCTATCAGCAAAAGAAAACGAGAACTTATATGAACAAATGGATATCCATGGAAGTATATCCGTGGACAAGATCAAGTACGATGCATACGAAATAAAAGATTTTAAAACAAAACTCCTGCTGGATGACGGGTACTTTACAACAAAGGATTTCGCTTTTATTATAAATGAAGGCCCAGGCACTGTATCGGCAAGCGCAAACCTTAATAAGGAAAAACCCTCTTTAACCTTTGATATGAAATTATCAGACATGCTTATTAATCAGAATATGGATTTACTTGCATACATAGTCCCGGTCCTTGCAGCTCCGGATGGCAAGATATCAGGCAAACTAAGTATGATGTTCGACGCAAAGGGTAATGGGCTGAACTGGCAGGATGATTTAAGCAAAAGCCTTAATGGCCAGGGAAAATTTGATATTAAAGAAGGCCACATAAAAGGAGGCAAGATAACATCCAAGATCCTCAAGACTTTCGATAATATCTCTACCAGGTTTGTAATTAACGATAGCAAAATATTTAACGATGATATAAGCATCAACGGCAAAGACTTTAACATTGGTTTATCAGGATGGACCGCATTCGACGGACGATTAGAATATTCTGCAGATGCCCAGGCAATGGGTGATTTTATAGGCGGAGATGTCAAAAGGATACTCGGCAGTATGAGCAAGGACTCAAAATTACCAATAGTTGTCACAGGGACAATAAACAATCCCAAACTTGCATTTAAATGGCCAAAACCACAGGAAATTGGTAATATCCTGCAGGAAATATTAGGCGGCTCAAAGGGCTCAACAAAACAACAAACTGAGAGCACAAGCGAGCCGGCGCAAACAGAGACATCAGTAGCGGCAGAAGCAGAAAAAGAGGCACCGCCGGAAAAAGAAAAATTAGAAGATATTGGAAAGAAACTCCTTAAAAGTCTCTTTAAATAGAATTTACATTAAGCGTACGTCAACAGTATAAAAATTATGGACTGGCTCGATTTCACTCTAATAGGAGTTATAGCAACCGGAACCTTCTTCGGGATAATAACAGGCCCTCTCTGGCAAATATACAGACTCTCTTCAGTTGCACTATCTGCCGCTATCGCTTTCCTGATCCGCAGCCTGACAGGTAATATATTAAGCGGAATATTCAACTCTGAAATTTCGGTTGCATTGGGTTTTGCAATTGTCTTCGGCGTTATCTTAATAACAACATATGCAGTAGGTAACCTTTTCAGAAAGTTTCTTACAAAAAGAAAATTTGGATTCAGCGGAAGGCTTATTGGCGGTTTTATTTCGTTTACAAAGACCGTGTTGACGTGCTGGATAATTATAGCAGGAGTTTCATTCTGGGGGAATGAGCGTACAGGGGAAATAATCGGCAACTCCCTGGTCGCAAATAATATAGATAAAGTATCAAAGAAAGTTATTCCCAGGATTCCACAGGATGTTAAAGATATGTCAATAGTTGAGAAAACGATTGACGAGAAGAAGAAAAAGATTAGTGAGAAAAAACAAAATTAACTACTAAGGGGAGCAATAAATGGCAAAGTCACAGAAACCGGAAAGCCCTAAACAGGGGAAACCAGAAGCAGGTAAGAAGGACCAGGCGCTGGATCGAGCGGTATCGCAGATTGAAAGACAATTTGGTAAAGGGACAATAATGCGTCTCGGAACGGATGAGAAACTTGATGTACCGGTAATATCAACCGGTTCGCTTTCTCTTGATCTTGCCCTCGGTGTGGGCGGAATGCCCCGCGGCAGGGTAGTAGAAGTTTTTGGGCCTGAATCTTCAGGAAAGACCACCCTGACACTTCATATCGTTGCCAATGCACAAAAAAATGGCGGCACTGCGGCCTTTATAGATGTTGAACATGCCCTTGACCCTGACTATGCAAAGAGGCTCGGTGTAGACCTTGACAGCTTACTGGTAAACCAACCCGATACAGGTGAGCAGGCACTGGAGATTGCCGAACTCTTAACGAGAAGTAATGCAATTGATGTAATTGTCGTAGACTCCGTCGCCGCCCTCGTACCAAGAGCAGAACTTGAGGGACAGATGGGAGACTCACATGTCGCATTACAGGCCAGATTAATGTCACAGGCGCTTAGAAAACTTACTTCCATAATTTCCAAGTCAAAGACATGTCTCATATTTATCAATCAGATACGCGAGAAAATAGGAGTGATGTTCGGTAACCCGGAAACAACACCAGGCGGCAGAGCATTAAAGTTCTATTCCTCTGTCAGGGTTGATATTCGTAGAATTGGCAGTATCAAGGATGGAGAACGTATTATCGGAAACAGGGTAAGAGCTAAAATTGCAAAGAACAAAGTTGCTGCACCCTTCAAGAAGGCGGAATTTGATATAATGTTCAACCAGGGCATTTCCAGGTCCGGTGATGTTATTGATCTTGGTGTTGAAGAGCAGATAATAGAAAAAAGCGGTACATGGTTCTCATATGGAGAGATACGACTTGGACAGGGAAGAGAAAATACCAAGAAATTTATTGAAAGTAAGCCGGAGTTACTTCAGGAAATTGAACAGGCAGTAGCCAAAAAGATGGCAGAAGCTAAATGAAACACATTGACTCATCGAATAAAACATAGTAAAATATACAGTTTGGGAAAGATTTCACAGATTAAATAAATTAGTTACGAGGTGATAAGAAAATGATTGGTATTTCAAAGTTGTATTGCAACACCGTTGAACCTTCCGATGCACTAAGGTATGGCAGGGATTCAAACAAACTGCCTTCACACCTTTTGCAATTTTCCAGTGATAAAAAGCCCGTAGTTGTATGGAACGTTGGGCAGAGATGCAATCTTAAATGCGTACATTGCTACTCTCAATCAAAGGATATTGAATATCCGGGTGAACTAAATACAAAAGAGGCAAAGGCTATGCTTGACGGCCTTGCAGAATACGGCGCGCCGGTAATCCTCTTTTCAGGTGGGGAGCCCTTAATGAGAGAAGATTTAATGGAGCTGATAACATATGCCAAAGAAAAAGGTTTGAGAGCCGTTATAAGCACAAATGGAACCCTGATTACTGAAGAAAAAGCAGAAGAATTAAAACAATTCGGCCTCTCGTATGTCGGAATAAGCCTTGACGGCCTGAAGGAAACCAACGATAAGTTCAGGGGTATTGAAGGAGCCTTTGACGATGCACTGATGGGGATCAGGAATTGCCTGAAACTGGGAATAAAAGTAGGGCTCCGCTTCACCATTAACAAAAGAAACGCACAGGATATCCCCGGAATATTTGAACTCATTGAAAAAGAGAAGATTCCAAGGGTCTGTTTCTACCATTTAGTCTATTCCGGAAGAGGCTCCAGATTGATGGAAGAAGATTTGACACATGAGGAAACCCGCAATGTTGTTGACCTGATTATAGACAAGACAAAAGAAGCACATGATCGCGGAAACAAGATAGAGGTCCTGACAGTAGACAATCATGCCGACGGGCCATATATATATCAGAGATTGCTTAAGGAAGACCCAAAGAGAGCTGCTGAAGTGCTTGAACTGCTGAAGTGGAACGAAGGAAACAGTTCAGGACACGGACTTGCCTGTATAAGCTGGGACGGCGCCGTGCATGCCGACCAATTCTGGAGAGAGTATACATTCGGGAATGTACGTGAGCGAAAATTCGGAGACATCTGGGAAGACAAATCAAATTCACTCCTGACAAAACTAAAAGATAAAAAACACCATGTCAAAGGCCGATGTTCCAAGTGTAAGTGGATTGATATATGTGGTGGAAACTTCAGGGCACGTGCAGAGGCATACTATGGTGACAAGTGGGAACCGGATCCGGCATGTTACCTGACAGATGAGGAAATTGGCTTACTCGTAGACGAACCTCTAACAGTCAAATAAATTATTAAAACTAAAGCCCATGTTTTCTTATTTTACAAATAAGAAACATGGGCTTTTT
Organism: uncultured Candidatus Scalindua sp.; assembly: GCA_964584595.1. GTDB lineage: Bacteria > Planctomycetota > Brocadiia > Brocadiales > Scalinduaceae > Scalindua. The sequence goes on from CAZPAM010000018.1 coordinate 19,053, forward strand.
CACTATAGTGGAATATATAACTCAACCCACCAGAATTTCCTGTACCTTTGAAACTCCTTTGCCTAACTCTATCTTATAACCGTTTTCATGCAGACATTTCTCAACGGCTGAGATTGCCAGAACTATATCAAATTCGTTAACATAGCCCATATGTCCAATCCTGAATATCTTGCCTTTTAGTTCATCCTGTCCGCCAGTTATCGTGACCCCGGTTTGATCCCTCAATTTCTTAATAGCTGAATCAATGTTTATTCCCTCGGGGGCTTTTACAGATGTCAGGACATTACTCGATGCATCACCTGCAAAAAGCTCAAGTCCCAGGGCCTTTATACCCTCTCTTGTTGCATGAGCCAGTTTCGCATGCCTGGACCAGACATTTTCAATCCCTTCTTCCCTGATCATTGACAAGGCCTTACCCGCCGCCATAATAAGAGTGATTGCGGGTGTATATGCTGTGGTTTTGCTGCTCAGCGCTTTCTGCATCTTCTTAAAACTCCAATAGTACTTTGGTAAATCAGACTTCTCAATAGATTCCCACGCTCTCTGTGCAACACATACAAAGGCCAGTCCCGGAGGAAGCATACAACCCTTCTGAGAACCGGTAACTGCAATATCAATACCCCAGTCATCCATCATTAGCGGGTGGACACCAATTCCTGATATGGCATCTACCACCAGTAACAAGTTATGGCCTTTGACAACTTTTGCTATACCCTCAATATCGTGAACCACACCGGTTGAAGTTTCGCTCAGCGTAACGAATACCGCCTTTAGATCTTTTTCCTTTTTTATTGTTTCATCCAGAACGCCAGGATCTACAGCCCTGCCGTTTTCTACATCAACAGGCACCACGTTTACGCCAAAGGTTTCGCAAATTTGCGCCCATCTTTCTCCAAATTTGCCACCGCTTACAACAATGGCTTTATCACCCTGCGACATGGAATTGACGACACATGCCTCCATTCCGCCTGTACCGGAAGATGCAAACGTAAATACCTCTCCATCATTAGTCTGGAAAATATATTTTAAATCTTCCGACACATTGGAGAAAATCTCCGAGAACTCGGACGTTCTGTGGTGAATCATCGGGCTCGCTTCTGCCAGGACTACGTCCGGTGGTATCTGAGTGGGACCCGGTGTAAATAAATAAGTCTTCTTCATAATTTTCTGTATCCTGTTTAATTTAATACAAATTCGTTGGGATTCTAATACAAAAGGTGTTTATAATCAACTACTTTTAAATACTTGACTGAAAATGGAAAAACATTTAATCTAGCAAATATTAAGAAATGAGGCTTTTATACATTTGCATCACAAATTATCATGATATTAGATAAAATCTATTCACATAAACTTAAAGAGGTGGAAGAGGCTAAAAAGCTTGTCTCAATAGAATCTTTGAGAGAAGGATGTAAAGGCTCCCCACAAACAGGAGAATTCAGCAGGGCAATCAAGAGAAACAATGGAATTAAGTTTATTGCCGAGGTCAAAAAGGCATCACCTTCTGCAGGGATAATAAGGGAAGATTTTAATCATGTCAACATAGCGATGGAATATGAGGCAGGTGGTGCAGCTGCAATATCAGTTCTGACCGATAAAGAGTTTTTCATGGGAGATATAGAATATCTTACTGAGATTAAGCAGTTAGTCAACGTACCTGTTCTGAGAAAAGATTTTATAATCGACCAGTACCAGATATACGAGGCAGGGGCTGCCGGCGCTGATTCGGTCTTACTGATCGCAAGGATTCTCACAAAGGAACAGATCGATACGTTTCTCACTCTTGCCCACGAACTGGAGATGGAATGCCTGGTTGAGGTTCATGATAAAGACGAATTAGAGAAGGTAATGGAAACAGAAGCGGCAATTATCGGTATCAATAACAGAAATCTTGACACCCTCGAGACTAATCTTGAGACAACATTTCAACTCTATCCCCTTATCCCGGAAGGAAAGATTATCGTAAGTGAAAGCGGAATCAAGACAAGGGCGGATATCCTGAAGCTTGAGGAAGCCGGCATTGATGCAATATTGATAGGTGAAACCCTAATGCGCAGTAAAGATATATTTCTAAAGACAAAAGAATTATTCGGAGACTAAAATATACTTCACTTCTGTGAAATAGTATGTTTAAATATGTACCAACAAAAAGGTTGTTTTAAATTCATAAATTAAGAGGATATTTCCATGAGAGAAAAAAGTTTTTTGATTTCAACATTAATTGTTACGTTCTTTTCATTCTGGCTGACATTTAACGATAATGCCATGGGCTTGAGACAGGATGCCGATGCAGGATTACAACTGGACATGATCAGGAAAGATCTCGCTACCTATTCAAAGATGAAACCGGAAGATGCAAGAGAATACTATGAGGGTGCACTCAGTGAACTCCATGCGTTGATCGATATATTTGCAGGCACGGAAGAGGCACTGGAAGCGAAATTTTACATTGGGGTGACATACGACCAATTAGGCAATTATGATGACTCCATCGAATACTTTAACGATGTATTAAACTTTAAGGAGGAAATCGATAAGAACTTCCAGGCAAGGTTATTATATTTTAAGGCAAAATCCCTTTTAGGAAGCGGCAGAGTAGAGGAAGCAAAAGATGTCATAACAGAACTAAGGATAATCGAACCCGGGGCAGCCAATGCCTTCGGCAAAGAATTGGGCGGTACTATGAGGATCGGAATGACGGCCCCGGACTTTCACACTAATGATTTTGAAGGGAACCCGGTAAACCTGTCACTATATGAAGGAAAGATTATCATCATGAACTTTTGGGCAACATGGAATGATAAATGTCTTAAGGAATTGCCGGAGATAAAGAAGTTGTACAGAAAACTTAAGGGCCCTGATGTTCAATTCATTGGAATCAGCAGCGATGATAACATTGATGATTTAAAAGGCTTTGTCAGGCAGCATAGTATAGAATGGCCACAAATATGTGAAGAAATGCGATACAAAGGTATGATGTCCAAATTGTATGACGTGAATAGAATACCCATAATGTTCGTACTAGATCAAAAAGGCAAGGTTCAGTATATCGGAAACAAGAAGAAAAAGATTGAGCAAATAGTTACTACACTGATTGTCAGAGCACAAAAGAAATCTTGATATTAATCAAAAAACCTATTTGTCGTTTTCAATTGACGGACGAGAAAATTATGTGGAACTGATAGAAGTGAAGAATTCGCAAACCTTATTTGCAACACTGCTCTCTTTATCTATATAGAAATGATCACAATTATTAACTACGTCGAGTATCTTAGGTTCAGAAACATTTAGCATTCCCTTCTCGACTTCTTCAATTGATGCGGCAAAATCATTATCCGCGCAAATAAACAACTTAGGCTTTTTGCAGTCAGATAGAAATGCAGTATCAAACCTGCCAAAAGGCGTAGAGATTGATGCAAATGCCCTTATGTTTGCATTCTCCACACTTAGCATCATCGCCACAATTGCACCAAATGAATATCCGGCAATAAACAACCTGTTCGTACCAACAGTTGACTCGAGAAAGTCAATTGCTGAGGTGGCATCCACAATAGCATCGGAACAATCATCATTGTTTAAAATCTTTTCCCAATACTCGTATACCTCTGCGATATTGCCAAGCCTGCTTTCACTGCCGCCAACTCCACGGTAGTTAAACCTTAGTGTGGCAAATCCTCTTTCTGCCAATACATTACCGAGTGCAGTAATAACATTATTTTCCATATCACCTCCGAGATGAGGATGGGGCGAGCACAAAAGCATCGATGGAGGATTGACAGCATTTTCATCATAGGACAAAACTCCCTCGAGCTTCACACCGTCAGAGTTGAAATTAACGTGTTCTTCAATCATTTTTCAATCTTATCTTCCAGATCATCTAAAAGTATTCTTGTCAGGTTGAAATTATGAGTCCCGTATTTCGTAATTGAATCAATGGTCTGACCTGTCTTCTCCATATCCACATCTGACTCATTTTCATAAAGGAAGCCAGATTCTTCATTTAATGATTGTATACGATAATTGAGTTTTCTCAATCTATCCTTAATAGTCCCTGTCCAGGCGTTGTATAGTTTTCCATAATCATCATTATGACATTCTATACAGTGTTCCTTTACTCCTTTGAATTTTAAGCCTTCTCCATCATACTTATGACAGTCTTCGCATTTAACGGCTCTGCACATCATGTCAGGTACAGACTTAATTCCATCTACGCCTGACTCTCCTCTTAAATATTCAGAAGGCTCTTTGTGGCATTCAATACATTCAGTCATCTCTTCAGAAACGTGATGGCATTCACTGCAGTTGAGGCTGTATTCCACTATACCGTCATCGTTCTCATGACTGATTGAGTGGCATTCTTTGCATGCCAAATCCTTTACGGGATGCTGCGAGTGCCTGAAAGATACAGTCCATGAGAGACTGTCTCTCCTCTGTGGGTCTGTATTAATAAACCGGTCTAAATCATCTTTGTGACACTTTACGCAATCTAATTCCGGAGTTGTATGGTGGCATTTACTACAGTTGAGATTATATTCCACGATTCCAGTGTCATTCTCACGACTGACCAAGTGGCATTCTTTGCACGACAGATCTTGTTCTGAATGCTGCGAGTGCCTAAAAGAAACAGTCCATGAGAGACTATCTTTTCTCTGTGTGTCTGCATTAAAATGCCTATCGTCATCACCTTCATGACATCTTGCGCAGTGTTCTGGAGAGTCCGGTTTCTGTGCAGTTGCCATAATTAATACAATACAACACATGAGAGAGAGGACGGTTACTACTGACAGTATTATGACACTCTTTCTATCTCTTTTTCTAATATTCTCCAGCATAATTAATATTTACCACGTATGCAGGGGCGTATTCTGCGGTGCTCTCAACTCCAACCCCACCTTTGCAAAAAATGTTTTCTCTGTTCTATTAAAATTCGTCCTGAAAAGAACTGCCTCTAGCTCTTTCACACTATTCTGACTATCTATATCAAACTTAAAACTATAAATCTTCTTCTCTCCCGGTTTCAGTTGTGTATCCAACTCCACAAACATACTCTCCTGTTTAGATTTGACTATTTTCCCAAAGTTATCCTTAAGGTTGATTAGCAAAAGAACCTCTCTATATCCATACTTACCGGTAGGGATAGAGTGATTAACCTTAGAATTCAGGATTTCTACTTTACCTTTTACCTGGTTATTGTTGTCATTTAATTCAGTAAATGTCATTTCTATGAAATCTTTGTTATTCTTTAAGGCATCTGAACTGGAAAATGTGTGAGCCTTTCCTTCCTTCCGCACATGTATCTTCTGCCACGGTTCGTTCTGGATCAGCTTACGGTTTACGGCAGGCATATGACAATCCTGGCATGTTTCATTATTACCGTTCTTTACATACTTCAAATACTCTTCGAATGTATCAATATGGCATTTACCGCAAAGTTCACTCCCTTTATACAACCATTCTTTCTTCTCTATAGGATGTGGGGAGATTCCTGAATGCGGACCTGCGAGTGTGCAATCCTCAGTGAGATGACAGCCCTGGCAATCAACACCGTCCGCAAGGTTATGTGACCTTGGCACAATTTCGTCATTTGTCGACTGCAACAAGTCAACTTCTGCTTTATCAGCAGAACCATTCTTTAACGGTGTAAATATTGTTTCCGGAACATGACACCCAAGACAGAACTTAAATTCATAATTGTTTGTAGCCACTTTAAACTCTTCATTAGTGTAACTCTTCGAATGCCGCGACTCTACCCACTCATTATAAATATCAATGTGGCAATCACCACATTCCTTCGAACCCGGAAACTCCTCCCCTCTTTTAACAAGTTCGGGATGCAGATTTTCAATCAATTTGCATCCAGACGATATAGTCATAATGGCAATTGCAATCGCCATACTAAACGCGAATGGAAAGGACTTTTTACCCGAACGTGTATGAATCATTGTTATTGAAGATATCTGGTTAAACCCAGCACAAGTATCATTAATAGATTAATAATGACGATGGTTAAAAAAACAGGCTTCTTCCATAACCTTTTTTCGGCATTTCTATCAAGAAACGGGACGCTGATAAATGTTATTGCATAAATTACAAGAATGGCAACATGCCAAACCATATTATTAATTAGACTGGAGCAGTGATAAAATGGGAGCAAAAACCACGGGGGCCTGGTTTGAAGTGAAGCAAATTCATCTGTTGACTGCTGGGAAGATTCGGGGAGAAATAGTACACCAAGCATAATAGCACTAATAAAAAGAAATGTCAAAATAGTGTGTCTGAGTATCTCGTTAGGATAAAAAGCCTCCAGTTCTTCTTCGCTTCTTCCTTTACTGTAATCTACCATATAGTCTTATTATACAATTTATAATGGTTCTGAAACACCTGTTCTTCGTATCATTAAGAAATGAAACCCCATTAAAATACACATCATTATAGGTATACAAGCAACATGCAATGCATAGACTGTTACAAAGCTACGGTTGGAAACCATTCCGCCATCATTATAGACCCCCACAATATGATCAGTCACCATAGTCTGCATTGCAACTTGACCACTAACAGAACTAATCCCCAAATATGTCAGGTTGTTAGCAGTAAGACAAGTACCGGTATAACATATAAGCAACGTTAGAACCAGCAGTGATGCTCCTGATACCCAATGCAATTCCCGTGGATTTTTGTACAAACCCTTAAACAATATCCTAATCATGTGTATAAATAACGGAACTATCATAAAGTATGGAGTTACGGCATGAACCTTCTGTATTAACCATCCATAGGGGAGTGCATGTCTTATGTACTTGACACTGTTAAAAGCCTCACCGGCAGAAGGTACATAGTAAAAGACTAAAAATATTCCAGTACCAACCTGTATCAAAAATGCAATTAACGCCAGCCCCCCCATACAGCGAAACAAGCTAATGCCCTTTGGTATCAACTTTTTTGTTACGTTTTTCTCAACTACGTTTTTCCACATAACACAATGCACCGTCAAGCACATCAACCAGTTCGTTAATATTATCTTCAGTTATTATCAGAGAAGGTTGGAATGCAAGGACGTTACGGTTGGCCCCTGTCTTTCCTATAAGAACGCCCTTATCTTTCATATATTCCAGGATTATATCTGTCTCCTGTACGGCAGGTTCTTTACCCTGATTAACAAGTTCCGCTCCCAGCATCAACCCCTTTCCTCGGACATCACCAATTAATACATGTTTGCCTTGAAGTTCTTTCAGCTTTTCTTCGAGATATGCACCCATGTTCTTTGCATTTTCTGTCAGATTATATTTGTTTATTACGTCCAGTGTAGCTAATGCAGACACACTCGTAACAGGATTGCCACCGAATGTAGATGCACCGGGTCTTGTATAAGATGCTGCAATTTTATTGGAGGTTATAAAGCCGCCAACAGGAGTTCCATTTGATATTGCCTTGGCAAATGTCATAATATCCGGCTCAACACCTGAATGTTCGATGGCAAACATCTTGCCCGTCCTCCCAAAGCCAGTCTGTACTTCATCAGTTATAAATAATATTCCATACTTTCCCAATATCTCACTCACCACTTTAAAGTACTCGTCAGGCGGCGTAATAATGCCTCCGTTACCCTGAATAGGCTCAGCAATAAATGCCGCAATCTCTCCTGATGTGGACGTTTCTATAACCTTCTCTATCTGTTTTGCACATTCAATATTACAGTCGGGATATTTAAGATTGAAGGCACAGCGGTAACAATAGGCATCAGGCACGAAACTTATACCTCCAACAGGATTAGTATCTGTTCTCCAGAATTTCAGTCCCGTTATGCTCATTGTTAATTTTGTTCTGCCATGCAATCCATTATAAAGGGAAAGATACTCATGCTTCCCTGTATACATTTGAGCAAGCAACAATGCCCCCTCGTTTGCCTCAGACCCGCTTGCACAAAAGAAACTCTTCTTCAGGTTTTCAGGAGTTATCTGTGCAAGCTTCTCGGCAAGATCGACTATAGGCTGAGTTAAATATATGGTTGTAGTATGCTGAAGTGTTTTCACCTGCTCGCATATCTTATCCACAATCTCAGGATGACAATGCCCGGCATTTAACACTGAAACACCACCATAAAAATCCAGATATCTTTTGTCCTGATGGTCAAAGAGATACTGCCCCTCTCCCCTTACAATCTGCATGGGTTCTTTATAAAAATGGTAAACGCAGGGAATCAGGTATTCGCTCTTTTTGCGAAGGATTTCTTCTGGGCCGATATAAGATTCTTTGATTTGCATAATTTTATTTAGACAGGATCAACAGGATTGATAAGTTGTCCTTTATTTTGAAAATATTAGCTGGTCTAGAAAAAACCTGCCTTCCGGATTGCCGGGATTAATTTCCAGTAGTTGCTTAAATGTATTTACGGCCTTTTCCACTTCACCATTTTCCCGGTACGCAATACCTAAATTTATATACCCTTTTCCCAATCCGGGGTTGTCCTTTATAACATTATTAAGGATTTCTATTCCTTTATTAATATCCCCTCCCAGAATCCCCGGTTTGTTAATATACATTCTTGCATTCTCAATACGTGCCATGGGATTATTTTCATCAATCTGCAGTGCGATATCTATATCCTCCTCTGCCAAACTCCCATTCCTCATCCCTGAAACCATGCCGGATATCCGGTTTGATATAAGAGCACCCCTTACTCTATACGATTCAGAAAAATTATCATTCAGTTCAATTGACTTATCAGCGAATGGTAATCCTTCCTCTGCAACGGCAACTCGTTCAGCTTTCAGAGCCTTCTTTTCTTTCCTAACTGAACTCCTTGCAATTTCAAAGTTCTTCAGGTCACAAAGCCCAAGATGGGCCAATGCAACATAATGAACATAAATATAATCAGAAGGATTCTCCTTAATAAGTTGAATGAAAATCTTTTTTGCATCATGCAGTAATTGCTCGTTATATGAATGAATACCATCATCAAGATGTTTTTTTGCCTGTTCAAATTTGCCATTCCCGGCCTCAGAAGCACCTGCTACAAAACATATTGCCAGGAAAAGAATAATAGGGAAGCAGACATTTTTAAATATTTTCATTTTTTACGTCTTGTATTAACTGACCTGCGTTGCTGTTTTCATTACTTCCAGAGTACTTCTTGAGCGTGTAACATCCTGAGAATAGGCGCATAAACTCAAAGGCCTTGGGCCTTTCTCTACAAGGCTGTTCCATTCCGATTCAGGCAAAGGATAGAAAACCTCCGGGTTTTCCATTAATAGATCCATACGTTTTCGATATTGACTTACTACTGCTTCTACCAGGCCATCTTCATAATACTGTGCTTCAATTCTAAGGACTTCAACATCTGTCATCAAAAAAGAATTAAGATAAGGCAGCACACTTAAATCTGAAGCAAACATAATATGATTCCTGCAATACTGGTCTACTTCTATCGGCCTGATCTCCCCTTTCTCATCCTTAAGAGCATAGTTGATATAACGACAGGGCAATCTGCAGCTGCTTTTAGCATTAGTCTTTGTAACCAGCATCGCCGGTAGGCAATGCTCGAGTAGCATACTTGGAAGAGAACCATGCACTATACACTCGACAGGAATGGTTGACTCATTTGCAAGGTTATAAAGATCATTAAATGACGATTCAAAAGACGAGGTTATCCTTTTTACACCTAACTTTTCCAGCATTTTAATGGCACCTGTATTTAAGACATTAAATGAGAAATCGGTGATTATGTCCAGATTAAAACGTCTGGCACAATGTAAAGCACCCAGGTTGTGAACAAGCACACCATCAACACCAATTCTCTCTGCTATCTCAAAGAGCCATTCAATCTCTGATAATTCCCGGGATGTACATATTCGTGGAGTTCCGAATACAATTTTCCTGCCTTTATCATGTACTAAACTAACTGCCTCATGCAAAAGATCTTTCGTCCAACCTTCTCCCCTGATAGGCGACACCTCTGCCCCCAGGTAAATGCGATCTGCACCGGCACTCAAAGATTTTTTTACAGCATTTATGGTAGACACCTTTACGGCAAGAGATTTTCTGGATTTCTGATTACCATTTGATGTCACAAAAGGATTGTCATTCAAGTCCTCTGGAGTAAGATTCTTTTCAGCCGCTCCACGGCTTAAGAATAGTGGTTCCCTACTGCCGGTGTAATCAAATACATTTGATGTTGCATGTGAGAACGCCATTGAAGTGGTAAAGTCCCTGACTCTATCTTTGTACAATTTCTCAAAATCTTCTATCTTATGCCAATACGTGAATGGCGAATCAAGATAATCATCAATTGCCTTACGATATAATCCGATAACTGGTTTAAGAAAATCTCCATGCCGCATCCTTCCTTCTATCTTAAAGGAACTCACTCCGGCCTGAATCAACTCCGGTATATGTTGAAACATACACATGTCCTTCATAGCAAGAAGGTAGCCATCCGGCAAATTCCCAATCTCTTCTCCTGATTTACTCTCTACTATACTGTACTTCCATCTGCATGGTTTCATACATTCACCACGATTCGCACTTTTACCGAATATTACTCCGCTTGAATGACACTGACCGCTCTGACTGACACACATGTCACCATGAATAAAATACTCCGTTTCGATATCACATTTTTCTCCTATTTCTTTTACCTGAGAAAGGGTAATGTCGCGAGAAGTAATGATCCTTGATATACCAAGATTCTTCAATTCAGTTGCCATCTCTACACTATGCACGTTCATCATTGTACTGGCATGCATTGGTATAGTGAGCCGCATTTCATTAACAAGGTTGATAACTCCCAGATCGTGAACTATTACGGCATCTACATTAATATCCTGAAGATATTTGAGATAATCGTAAAGTCCGTTCATCTCATTACTGCTGATCAGATTGTTAACCGTTAAATATATCTTTACATTACGTAGATGAGCATATTCCACGGCCTGTGCCAATTGCCTGTCAGTAAAATTGAAATCGGATCGATGCATGCGCATATTAAACTGTTTACCTGCAAGATAAACAGCATCAGCACCCGCATCTATTACAGCCTCTAAAACATCCCACTTGCCGGCAGGGGCGAGCAATTCCACTTTGGTCTGTGATAATTTCATATGTTTACATCTCCAAAAAATTTCACTTGAATTATTTAATACAATCCTGTTTTAACTAACTTATCGTTGTTCACCAGTAATGTAGGATTTCTTACACCATCCTGAGTAATTCCGTATTCTATTGCCGTAGAAGTTGGAGGTATACGGACAGCTTTGTCTCGTTCAAACATATTTGGTATAAAGAAGCTTTCATCAAGCCTGTGAAATACAACCTGTCCTTCCTCCCCATAGTCAACCCGATTTGACAGCCGTTCATAACCCGGTTTATTCCCATCAGTCATCGAGACCACCTGCACTATCATTCTTGGCCCAAGCGGAAAGTAATCCAGATCGTATGTAGACGATTCTTCTACTTCCAGGCATAGTCCAAATAGAGTGTTACCGTATCCGGAAATGTGAACCGCTTCCGGATAGTATTCTTCTTTGAACCTCTTATAATCATCTTTTTCTATTGAAATACCTCCGTAATGTACCCCTTTAATAGACATTAGTTTTTGAGTGCTCATCCGCAAGGCCAATGCATCAAGAACAGGTGGCGTGGTGTACAAGACATCTATTTCCTGTGTCTCTACAATATCCAAAGCCTGTTCCAGAACATGTTCCAGGTAACGTTTGCTTCCGATTGATCCAGGCTGCAGCTTCTTTGCCCACCTGGGATCAAAATCTATGGAAAAGGGATCCATACTTCCCATTCTGTTCGCGACATGTCCTACTGCCTTACCTATTATGTGTGGACCACTTGGCCCAATCCATAACCAGTTGCCTCCTGTTGGGAATCCTCGCATTCCGGCAACAAAAACAAACCAGTCTACGAAGGCTGCATGGAATTCATCCCTTCTGTAAGCGGTCACTTTGGGCCTGCCTGTAGTACCTGCTGTTTCACCCAAAACAAAGTTATTTTTTTGATCCAAGAATACTTTTGGAATGAAATGTTCAATTGGGTATCTTCTCAAATCTTCCTCACACATTGGTCCGAGAATCTTCAGGTCTCCCAGGGTTTTTATCTTTTCTATCGCATTAATTCCCAGCTCTTCCTCTTTATCGAGCCAGTATTGACTACCATGGTGAGGATCAAAGTGTATGGATATAACTATAGGCAGCCATTCGTCAGGCGACAAACCGAACCACTTAGATTTTCGGAATGAAAATGAATCAGCTTCCTTTAGACTTAACATTTCTAAACTACTCCTATCTCATTCAAATCGTATATTTGATTTAAGCAAATCTTGGTTTAAATAGTAGAATACATGAAGGTAATATAAACAGGTTTGCGGCTAAAGCACTTGTCATCGACACGCCAGTCAACAGTCCAAAATATTGAATAGGCTTAAAGCTCGATAGACAAAAAATAAGAAATCCACATGTTGCAACTACAGTAGTGAAAATCAGCGCCCTGCCCACTCCTGAGAGAGTACGTTGTATTGCAAGGTAATGATCCCCGTCTTTTCTGAATTCACTCTTAAAACGATATAGAAAATGAATTGTATCATCAACCGATATGCCTATTGCTACACTCGCTATCATAATTGTTGCAACATCCAGGTTTATGCCCAGATATCCCATAACACCCAGTGTAATAGCAATGGGGATAAGGTTTGGTATCATACTCATCATGCCAATCCTTACTGATTTCAATAACAAGGCGATACATATGAAAATCAGGATAAAGGCAAGCGTAAATGTCTTTATCTGACTTTCAATCAAATAGCCCTGCATATCCATAAGGAGCGGCACTATACCTGTAATCGTACAACCTATACTTAAAGGAAAATTTGCCTTAATAAATCCTTCGATATCATTTACTATTGACCGGTATCTGGAAGAACCAACGTTTTTCATTCTTACCGTAACCCGCCCTTCGTTATTATCTTCCGTGTAAAGGCTTTTAACTATATTGTCTCCATGTAATGAAGCCAGTTTTACATAATCAATTGCCTTATCTCTGGTTATTACTTGATTGCCTGGCTTGTCTTTGCTCAATAACCTGTTAAGATTTCTTACATAATCGACTACGGACATGCTCTTTGTTACTTCTGGTATACTGCCTAAATAATCCTGTAAGTCTTCCACCTTAGCAAGAACTTCCGGTTGAAAAACACCTCCTACATTTACTGCGTTTATGACAATCTCCATGGGGAGAAGTCCCATCAAGTTCTTCTCGATATGTGTTGTTGATCTCGATATCTCACTACTTTCAGGAAATGATTCGAAGACGTTTGATTCGGCTTTTGTCTTTGTGATTCCATAAATTGCAAAACCAACAAATATTAAACTTAAAGTAAAGACGTATATAGTATTCTTCTTAACAAACTTACCAATAAATCCATAAATACCACGAAATGCTCTATTTCCTACACCATCATCCTCTTGAATGCTTACGGAAGAACTCATTAATCCTGGAAAAAGAGAAAGGATGCCGGGAACAAGTGTTATACACACAAAGAAGGACATCATAATTCCTGCCGCCATAAATATACCCGTGATCCTGACAGGTGTTACATCACTAACCATCAGCGAGAGGAAGCCAATTGAAGTAGTTAAGCACGTAAAAAAACAAGGTACACATATATGTTTGACTGTTTCCAGTGTACTCTTCCGCCTGTCACCAGTAAACCTGACCTCCTGATAAAACCTGTTAAGTATATGCACAGTAGTTGCCAAAGAAACTATGAAGATAAGAGGTATGAGCATCCCCGAAACCATATTCACCTTATTATTAAAAATAACAAACAAACCAACGGCCCAAATAATATTAATGCTGATTGTTATAGCAGGAATTAACACACCGGAAATATTCCTGAATAGAATTACAAGAATAACGAGGGCTGCCGCAAACATTACCGGAGTGAAGGTCTTCATGTCCTTTTGTGACATTCTATCAAGTTCGGCGTTTACAATAGACGGACCAGCCAGAAAGAACTCTTTCGGCGACCTTTTCGCATCCCCCATTCCCTCTATTAATAGAGGTTGGGATGAATCATCTTTCTTTTCTATTCCTGCAGTCATAATTATTTCTCTGGTTTCTTTTGCCAGTTTAACCCTTGATTCCGTCGACCCTTTTGTCACAGTGGCTATAATTGCAGTAGTTTCACCATCACTTGATATTACATTGTTAACGTACACCGGATCATCTAAAACCTCTTCTTTAAAGACCTCAGTAACGGGCACTGACTTGTTTTGCTTCAAAATTTCTTTAAAGTATGGAGCCGATAACTTGTCCTTATAAACACTTGCTAAAGATATTACGTCTCTGACTCCTTCAACCTCCTTAAGCCGGTTTGCAATATTGCTAACTAACCTGATTTCTTTACCGGCAAAAAGATCATTACCGTCAATTACAATTATGAGAAACTCTTCATCGCCAAACTTATCTATGAAATCATAATAATATCCTAGCTTCGGATCGTCTTGCTTTAGCCATACTTCAATGGAATTATCAGTCTTTACCTTGCTTGCATAATATCCAAAGAACCCCGTCAGAAGTCCTATCAGGACAAAAAACAATATACGATATTTCACTATTATGCCGGCAATCTGCTCCATATGAATTAATAAGACACTATAAATAATTAACAAGGACGTTCATCTTAAGGGCAATCATTATGTCGCCTTGAATCTGAACCCTTTTTTCAAAAAAAGCCTGCTGTGGCGTAATTTCCCTTTTTAAAATAGACATTAAAGTTTCACTATCCATTTGAAATGTTGATGCGGGTTCCAACACAGCCTCATTTGATGATAAACCATTACCCGCGTAATTCCTTACAACACGCTTTAAGAATCCGGCTCCCACTTCAATGGTCCAACTACCGGCATCATCGCCCTTTATGTCAAATCTGATAACAGTGTTAAGGCTCTCAATCCTGGGCAGTGAACATAAATTCACTCTGGCAAAAATTAACTCTTCAAAATATTCTACAGGAGTTGTTTCACTTTTAATCTCGGGCCGGTTTTCGAAATCCTTTGGTTTAATGTCAATTGTCTGGCAAGTTTTGTTGTTCATGATTAATACGTTCTTTTCAAATGTTGTTATAAAATGAACTCAGTACACTTGAATCAAAATCTCCATACTAACAGGCTATCTCAACTTTCTGTGATGCTGTCTGTTTTCCATCCCCCCAATTGCAAGAGATGGCAAAATCGACTAACACCCTGACTAAATCTCTTGTAATGACAGGGCAAATTATGTCAGTGCCCTCTAACACACGCTGAGTATTCTTGTAATCAAATTGTAATCTACTAAACAGATAAGAATAATAAGTTCTTGTATGGCGAAGGAATAATCTCTCGATTGAACTCAAACGTTTGTGTTCCATTTGCCCATCAATCTTCACGTTTATTCCATTAATTCCCAAGACTGGCGTTACCAAATCCCTTAATTCACTGAGTTTCGGCGGATCTGGATTTGTTATATGAAAGATTTTATTAATACTCTCCTTCGCTTCTAAGATTGCAACTATGGCATCAGCAACATAATCTACAGGCACAAGATTAATCAGAGCATCAGAAATTCCGGGAACCCTTACAGTAATATCGCTTGGATTCTCACTCTTATGCTTACTAAAGGCATTTCTAATATTGAATAAAACCTTCATAAAGATGTATAGATTATCAAATTTACAAGTAGCCCCTGTTTTAGAATCTCCTACGATTATGCTCGGACGGTATATCGTATAGGGAATCTCATTGCTTTTTGCATACATAATCACAACTTGCTCCGCAATGGATTTGCTCCTTTCATATTCATTATTAAATTGCGGCTCTTCATCTACCAGCTCGTTTTCGTAAACGATATCATCTTGTTTGCCTACCACATATGCTGTACTGACATAATGAAACCTCTTTTGCTTGCCAGAATCAGCAAACTGCAGCATGTTTTTCGTCCCCTTGACGTTTACGGTCACAAGCTCGTCAGCATGTTGATCCTCAAAGTGAGTGGCTGCCGCACAGTGAAAAACTTCATCTACCTCATAACACAACCGTTTGTACTCTTTTTCCTCTAAACCTAAATCCCTGGACGTTATATCTCCCTCGAATATTTCTACATTGCCTGAAAACAGATCATATAGCGATTCATCTGCTCCTGTCCGAGCATCGGTCACACTGCGTTGTTCCGGCAAGTATTCATCAAACTGGCCCCCCAGAATAAGCTCCCTAATCGTATCTTCCCATCCAAATGATGTTGCCAAACCACGATTATCTCTTTTTCTAATCAACAACCTCAGCTTATAACCGGACATTAAGAGTCTCCGCGCAATTG
This sequence comes from uncultured Candidatus Scalindua sp., assembly GCA_964584595.1. GTDB lineage: Bacteria > Planctomycetota > Brocadiia > Brocadiales > Scalinduaceae > Scalindua. The sequence goes on from CAZPAM010000018.1 coordinate 35,409, forward strand.
CACTACCGAGAAAACCTGTTGATCCGGTTACCAAAAATATTTTTTCTCTTTTCTCCATATTAAACTAGTCCTTCTGCATTGCTAAAATAGAAATATCATCCTTAAGGGTTTTCAAAATGACAGTTTTGTTATTCCCGTCTCTTCTTGCCGGAAATAAGATTTTAAAGTCTGAAGGAAAACGGTAAATGATAATAAGACTTGATCAGATGAGATATGACGAAGTGAGTTGGTACAAACCGGTGGAACAAAACCTGTTTATGTTTGAATGATGTACTGAAGAAATTTCACTGAAATTGTGGTGACACTCAGGATGAAAGTGGGTGCGTACAAAGGGGTCGACGGCAGAATAAGCTTTGATGGAACCAGAGGATTTCATTGCTAGATAATCAAGATACAGAACAATGTCTGCATCGCTATGGTCAGCTTCACCTAAACCATGATCTTTATTGCCGTGATGAATATGAACACTACCATTTTCAAAATGGATTTCGGAGCCAAACAGTAGGAATTCGCTTAAAGTTGCACTTGAAAAACAAAAAGCAAACAATACCAATAACACCAAATATCTGTCTTTAACTGTTTTTCTATACATTAATGTCCCCTCCACTACAAGAATAACACTAATGTGAGTACATATTGCAATGGAATCGCTAACCCATGTAAATCAGACTCTCTAAAACCACACGTTTATAACATAATTCAAAATAGAAATATATAGGTAAAACACCTTAGACAGCACAGAGATAAACACTCTAGCCTGCAGAGGCAGGTTTATAACTCTGGCTTACAAAGAGGTCACAACTGCATATGCCGTCTTTCTCTATCTCCTCCATGTGGTATTCACACGGACAGATCATCTTTGCATCCGTATCTTTGTTGTCAGAAAGCATTCTGCACGGACAATAAAAAAACCCGTTCTTCAATTTCCTCTTTGCCAGAGCCTTGATTATTTTATCCACATGATTCGAGTCCGGGTTCAGTTTGTAAGGACCGGACTCGGCATAATCTTCGACTAATTTTCGAGCATCTGTTTCTAACTGTACTATTCCATCATCCAACGCAATTATCCCTTTTTATTAAAGTAGATTTGGATCTCTTATACTTCAAAGAAAACCCTATATTTAGTTCACTTCAAGCGAAAATTATATATTCTGAAAAAGAATTTGCAAGGCAAAAGAGATTGGTTTATTCTTAAAGCATGCTGATTGAGAACGTACTTGGAAAAAATGGGATTATCGCAAATAAATTAGATACTTACGAGCTCAGGCCCCAGCAGATGGATATGGCCCTGACAATTGAGAAGTCTATTGAAGAGAACAACCATCTTATTATTGAAGCAGGAACCGGGGTAGGCAAAAGTATGGCATACCTCATTCCGTTTATATTCTGGAGTGTCAGAAACAAGAAAAAGGTTGTCATTTCAACGTATACCAAAACACTACAGGAACAATTAATAAAAAAGGACCTCCCATTCCTTCGTAATGCCTTAAGATCTGCCAATGTTAATACCCGCCGGAATGACTTGCCGCCTGAATCGAAATATGAACAGGAAGATAAATTCGACTTCTCTTATACCCTTTGTGTTGGCGGGCAGAACTACTTGTGCTTAAGAAGATTTAATCAGCTGCAAATGCACGGCCTTATTGACACAAAAAAAGAAGTCAAGGAACTTCAGGGAATTATCCAATGGGAAGGGCAGACAAAGAATGGCCTGAGATCAGAACTCGATTTCGAACCGTCACAGTCAGTATGGAGCAAAGTATGCAGAGAATCCGATCTTTGCTTCGGGAAAAAGTGTATTTTCTATGACGATTGCTACTACTACAAGGCGCGAAGGAGAGAATATAAAGCCCAGATCCTGGTTACGAACCACCATCTGTTTTTTGCAAACCTGGTAAACGCAGGCCGTGTCTTGCCGGATTTTGATGCTGTAGTCTTCGATGAAGCTCAGACACTGGAAGACGTCGCCACCAGTCACTTCGGCATAGCAATATCAAATTTCAATGTTAAATTCCTGCTCGATTCCATCCTGAACCCAAAGACCGGAAAGGGATTAATAACAAGACTTTTTAAACCATCAGACAAAACGGTATCTGTTATCCGGGAAACATTAGATGAAGCAAGGCACGCCAGCGATCTTTTCTTCTCTGAGATTACCGAAAAATATGGCACAGGCAGCAAAACCACCCGAATTCGAAAAAAAGGTGTCATCAACAACTATCTAAGCAAACCCCTGTCTAATCTTTCAGGAACGCTGGAATCATTATTGAACTTGGTTACAGTGGAAGAGGAACGGTTGGAAATCTTCGCTTTTGCAAGCCGGTGCAGTGAAGCTAATAAAAACATTTCTATCATCATAAATCAGGAACTGGAAGAGTATGTCTATTGGGCAGAAGTTGAGAAAAGAACAAACTCGCTCGGACTCTCAAACCATAAGTACTCAAGATGCTCTCTTTTTGCAGCACCGATAAATATTGCTGAGGATTTTGAGAAGCAGATATTTGATAAGATCAGGCCTGTAATCCTCACATCTGCTACACTTTCAGTAAACGGAAATTTCAATTACATAAAGGAACGGCTGGGGATACCGGACTGCACACCTGCCGGAAAGTTCCACCATGAAGAGTTTGATTCTGATATAGTAAACGGTGGGGATTTTAGTGAAAAGATCATAGGGTCTCCATTTAATTTTTCAGAAAATGCGCTCATCTACGTTCCCGACAATATCCCGGATCCAAATCAGGAACCTGGTGCGTACAGACAAAATATTACAAAACACATAGAGGAAATTGTCTCTCTGGCACAGGGAAGATCTTTTATTCTATTTACGAGTTTTGAGATGCTTAATGCAGTATATGAAAAGATTGAGGATGACATGGACACATACACTTTGTTCAAACAGGGTGATAAGCCAAGGTATCAATTGCTTGAAGAGTTCAAGGCCAGTCAGAAACCGGTCCTTTTTGGCACGGCCACATTCTGGCAGGGAGTTGATGTGCCCGGTGAAGCCCTGAAGTGTGTAATAATAACCAAACTGCCCTTTGCGGTTCCCAGTGACCCGATAATTGAGGCAAGGATGGAACTGCTGAAGGCTCAACACAAAAACCCATTTATGGATTACCAGGTACCACAGGCAATTACAATACTGAGGCAGGGATTTGGCCGCCTTATCAGGACAGCCACTGACACGGGTATAGTTGCAATCCTGGATCCCCGCATCAAGAGCAAGTTTTATGGCAGGCACTTTTTAAACTCACTTCCCAACTGCAAAAAAATCTCTGACATAAAAGAGATTAAAGACTTTCTAGCCTTAGTAACTACCGACTAATAAAAAGGTGATCCCGCTTGCATTATTCAAATGCCACCAGACATTTTAAGCTTATTCTATATTTGCACCGACAACAGAGGCCATCTGCATCATGTCGATCGTCTGGCCTTCTTTCATATTTGTAAGGTTAGTAACCTTGCCTGATTTGCTTTTAGAATTTGTATTCTTGAAGATCGAGAGCAATTTAGCATCAGCCACAATGTACTTGCCTGCATTCTCAGGTTTTCCATTCTCTGTCTTTGTCTGAAGCTTATTCGCTTTAATATAGTCCCATAGTTTTTTGGTGATCTCTGTCCTCGGAAGTTCTGCTGCTCCCAGAAACTCTGCCAGATCATTTTTCAACTTTACCGGCTTACTCAATCCTTTTGCTTCTGCCATTTTCCACTCCTTCACATAAAGATTTAAAAGGAACTATTTTCAAGGACAGTTATTCTGCCCGTTTAATTTTTTTCTCAGATAACATCTAAATATACAGATGCCATATATTTCTAATATCATAGACATAGTT
>CAZPAM010000019.1:0-38300 GCA_964584595.1 uncultured Candidatus Scalindua sp.
TGAATCAGCGACTCTTTCAGGCCCTATCCTATCAATGTACTTTTCTCCTTCTGGGTTCAATCTATACCAGGGAATCCTTCCATCATGTTTAGGTGAACCTGTTGTACCGCTAGATACCAAAAAAACGATATCTAAATCTTTATAATTTACCGGTTTATTTTTACATAACATAATCTGATCACCATACATCAACGATTTTATATTTGTGATTTCAGCTCTTTCAAATTTTATATTTTTATATGTCATAACTTAATTAACCTCACGGCAATATTTTTTGTATTATATGTCTTTCCTGTTCCGGGTGGACCGTAAAGTATGATTTGTTTTTTCTTATTTAATAAACCAAGTATGTTGTCACTTATTGGTAATTGTTTTCCCGAAAACCATTTTCCAGATAGTGCTTTTAACACTTTTTCCCTGTTCAACTTGACTTGTAGCATTTCCCAGAATGTATCTTTTATTATTGCATGATTAACTTTTTCTCTTACAGCGGAAGGCCCTTCTCCACCGTCATGCATCCTGTCCTGTGGATCCTTGTAACAAAGCATCCAAAACAATTCACCTGTCAGATGATAGAATGGCATTGCCGCCGTTTGCCCTGTTACATCTTCACCAAGTAGTTCCATCTTCTCAATAAATTTGGGCATAACCCAGTCAAAGGTAATTTTGTTATCACTTAACTCTCCTCTTTCAATTCCTTCAATCACGCAAGCAATCATAGCCGGCTTATAAAGTTTTGGTTTCCCGGAACTGACATCAACTTTTAGTTCTTTGATTTGACTTATAAAGATATCAACGGCTTTGTCTGTTCCTGCAACATCTATTATTTGTTTGTAGTCTGGTGTGAGGGCAAACGGAACTGCTTGAAGAAGTGTTGTACGTACTGCTGCAGTGCTGTTAAACTCATCAGAAAAAGGATATTTTCCACCGGTGTTTTTAACAGCTTCTCGACTTTGTTTATAAACATTTAAACTAACGCTGGCTGGTTCGTTCGCAGTAAGACGTTCAACTGTACATTTCTCATTTTCAATAGATTCAATATAATACAATGCGCTTTTATGGGCACTTTGGAAAACAGTACCTTCGTTGTGATAACGTTGTATAATTTCCCAAAAATCTTTATACGGATCCTCTGTTGCATTTGGTTTCAGAAACTTAAACTGTATAAACTCATCTATAGTACCGAAATCAGATTTAATATGACCAATTCTCTCTCCCCCAATCCTAGTAAAGCCCCTATAACTGTTATAAAGATAATCGTTTAATTCTTGAACCCCAATGTCAACTTGCTCAGGTTTTGTCATAAAATACATTAACTGCCACGTATTGCCCTCAGGATCTCTACCCCAAACCTTTTCCGCAAATTCTTCATTGTCAAATTTATCAATTATTCTTGCTACAAAGTGGTATTGATTATCGTAAACACAAAGTATCCAATCCTCAGCCTCAAGACTTTTCCATCGTATTTTGTTTTGTAGTCCTGGTATGGCACCCCAAGCATAAAACCCATTGCTTTCTTGTTCAATCTGCTCCAATCTGGAATGAAACTCTTCACTGAACGTTTGATTAACGATTTCTCGATTAACAGGATTCAGGATTGAATCATTTAGATGTTGTCGCGCATCTTGGTTACCTGCAGTAAACACAAAGATTTGGTTCATTATAACTCCCTATATTTCTTTGCATTGCCCTTTGCTTTATCAACTGGATACTTTTTTGCATTTTCTTTGATTTTTTCTTCCATAGCCTTCAGTATGTTAATATCAAGATTATCTGCTAATTCAAAGAGGTACAATGCAATGTCTGCTATCTCTTCTTCTACTTTGACCCTATTCTTTTTAATATACTCTTCAGCTTCTGCTTTTGTTTTCCACTGAAAATGTTCGAGCAATTCCGAAGCTTCAAGGATAATGGATATGGCCATATTCTTAGGGTCATGGAATTGCATCCAATCTCGCTCATCTCTAAATTTTTTAATTTTATTTAGTATATGTTCTATATCATTGCTCATGTGTTATTAATATTGGTAATAATGGTAACAAAGTAAATAATATGGATTACCTATTTATTGCCCAAATTACATCATATATAATAGGTTTTTTTGGATGTTTGTTTCTAAACAAAGATTGCCACTTGTAATATATAACCTTATCAATCAAAGAAAGTGAAAATGCTTGTTGGGGTTTCTTAATATAAGGTCTGATTTCTGATTTATACCAATCTGGATACTGTTTTTTTATAGTTTTCATCACAATGCTGTCGAGTGGCACATGGAGAAAGGGAAGAATTATATTTCGGTTTTTTCTTTGTGGTTTAGCTGCCCAATCGACAAATACTTTCAAAAAGACATTAAGCGGTTTCTGAGCCTGACCGTAAGAAATCGTGCTGTTCTTATTAGTCTTTAGTTTAGAAACAAGTTTCTTTACATAGGAATCATGTAAAGAGTCAAAGGATGAGATAGTATTTACACTTGGAAGCCTTTTTACCAAACTAACAGCCAATCCTTGAAACACTTTTACTCCACCTTCTTGAAGGACTCTACCAATGGACGGATTATAACTCATAAATGCCATTGTTGATATAACGGCATTATTTTCTTCATCAATCAGGTTTTGTATTAACTTATCCATCATTTGAGGGTTAATCATAGTTGCAATTTACAACTCTAGTTTTAGAGATGCTGTCATGCCAACCAACCGTATTAACCAAAACTGAAAACGGTTCAAAAGGAATATGCCTGCAGACTGTTCTTACTATAATACTTTGGAAATCTGGTTTTGAACCAGATACTGTAACTACTTTAGTTCGAGTTATGAATTTAGACAAAGTCTTTCCATATAAGCATTCTGGCAATACATAATAAGTCAATGAGATTACAATTAAAAGATAATATACTCTAGCATCTTGTATGATATAATCTAATCCAATTGAAACAAATAGCTGAGCAGCACCAACGATAATGATTAGCATAAATATGCCATCTAAAATACAATTTACAAATCTTTTCCATTTGCCTGCAAGATTTTTCTCTATTCCTTGCAACACATTATATCCTTCAAGAATTTTCCTCCTTTGTCTTTCAGCTTCAGATGCGTATTTGTCTTGACAAATAGCATCTTTTACATCTGATTTAAAATTGAAGCCACAATCACATTTCATTGCTTCGGGTGGGTTTGTCAACCCACAACTTGGGCATTTCACATCACACCTCTTTCTTTTATTAAATTCTACTGCAACACTTACCATTACTATTTTATGATTATATTATTTAAGATTCAACTTTCTATGCAAATCGCCCATGCCATGAGGTTCGTAACACCTAAAGAATACCCCCTCTTTAAACTCTACATATGAAGTGCCGTAATTCCATCTTTCTACATTCGGATCTCTCTCTTTTGAAGAAGGCTCTCCTAGCTTCTGCAGAACAAAATGCATATCTGGTGTGATTTGATCCGTATTCTTATCCTGCGACATAGTGTTTAGGTTGCCTACATCCTCTTGTGTAGGCGAAACAGTATTATTAATTTCTTTTTCTTCTGGATCTAGGTTGTCAGATTCACTTTTATTGTCTACTTTTATCTTTCTATCAGCTTCGTCCTTATATTTCCAATTACCCTGTGCATCGGTATAAACCCATTTCCTGCTACCATCAGCTAAATAATACCATCCATCGACCACATTGTTATCCTTAAACTTTCCTACAAACTTCCCACCATCAAGCCAAGTAATTGTTCCCTGACCATGCTGTTTGTCATCTTTCCATCCACCCACATACATCTCACCATCAGGCAGAGTATTTGTACCAGAGCCATGCCTCACGTTATCCTTCCACTCACCTACATACTTGTCACCTTCAGGCCAAGTATGTTTTCCCTGGCCTTCTATGTTACCATTTTTAAACTCACCCACATATTCCCTTCCATCAGAATAGGTCAATGTTCCAGAGCCATGCCTCACGTTATCCTTCCACTCACCTACATACTTGTCACCATTTGACCAAGTAAGTGTTCCTTGGCCATCAATCTTGTCATTCTTAAATTCTCCAACATATTTATCACCATCTAAAATATATGTCCCATAGCCATGCATTTTGCCATCTACAATATCACCATCGTAATTGCCATCATCGGATGCGTTATCAACCGTTGCACTACTATCAGCAGCGGCTTGACTAAACAAATGGCGGAGCACATTAGCTGCAATTTCCTTGTCCTCGGCTAATATGAGTTCAAAAAAGTTGATTTGAGCGTCACAATATCGTTTATACTGATCACTGTTCTGTAATTTTTCGTGGCCAACGACAATGTATAATGCATCTTCTCCGAGTTGAAGGGCAATTTTCTGTATTTGGGGTTCAACCGTTTCTAAATCAACCAATGGAATTTCCTTCTCATATGCATCAGAAATTACAATACTTGTCACAGCATCGAATGACTCCAGTACCTCATATGACAAATATTTATAAATGTCCAGTGTCCCAAATTGTTCAGGATAAAGCCATTTTAAACAAAGCAATGGATCTATTACAACAAGCTTTTTTAGTGTGTCAGATATAAGCTGAACGAACCTAATCAACGTCTCATTGCTAGACATTGGCAACAACCGATTAGCCAATACCATAAGATGCTTTGCTCCAGTTTCTTGTAATTTATTTAGAGTGGATCCATTCTTGTACTGTTCATTAATATCAGTTATGATTTGCTCAAAAACTTTTGGTTCATATTTTTGGATGGTTTTGTAAACAGGTATATTAAGAAACTCTTCTCTAACATCAATGTCCTCCATACGTTCTAATGGTGTTAAATCTGAAGGGTTAACAACTCCATGTATTACACCAGCACTCAACAGTTCGTCTCTAGATGGAAACCATAGGTCCTCGGAAGATGCAGTATAAAGCTTCTCAAGAAATTCCTTCTTAATGCCCTTACGTTTGAAAATACGTAAATCTTCTTCTTGCTCTTTGTTCAAGTCAATAAATTCAGCAAGATTGTAGTCCGCTTGGTAATGGTGGAATCCGAGAGTGGCCCCTGTACCCAGAAACCTGTTTGTACCTGAAATAAAGGCAATTGTTCCTGCAGAATTACATCCTTTTAAGGAATAAGTATCAAGACCATAAACTAGGATCAGCTTTGAAAGCTCTCGTCCCTCAAAAACCCTACCACCAACGCAATCTAATATGATTCCTTTTGCATCTGGGTGGTCTTTCAATAGAGCTGCAACGTCCTTAGAAGCACCAAACTTAAGCCCGCCTTCCAAATGTATAATTGAGTCATTATTTCTTAGTGTAAGTGTATAAGCATATGTCGCATCCCCCTGGAATCCTACTTGATAAAGAGCCTTGTAAGCTCCCCAATATGCACTTATTGATCCTAAAAATGCGATTAGACCGAGAACAACGATTGCTTGTGCAGTACGTGCCCAGAATGCTCTCCCGTTTGTCGCCACATGCCTAACACAAGCTCGCCACAAACCTACTATTTGCCAAGCAAAAATAAGTAATCTTATAATTACTATAATGATTGTTACACGAGCAGAAATGACTGGATGATTGATTGGTGAACTCAGAGCAAGCCAATAATTAAGAAACAATAAGGCAATATTTATAAGAAAAATGTTAACCCAAAATGATATAGCAAGTGATAACTCTCCACGCCAATGTTTACAGAAATAGTTCTGCGATACCCTCTTAGGAATTTGAGCTGCTTGCTCATTATTCAGAGGTTTTTCATCTACAACCTCTGATTGAGACTCTTCACACCCAAACGGATATTCAAAGTCATGGTTACAAGATACACATGTCACTATCAATGTTCTTCCACTCACCACCCTAAGTCGCTGATTACACTTTGGGCAGTTGATGACAATTTTGTTTACATCTTCTTCAGATTGACTTTCCTCTTTTGGTTCTTCTTCAGCGCTACATTCCTCCTTTGCCACAGTATCTTTTTGCTCATCAGCGAACGGTTTTTCATCTACAACCTCTGATTGAGACTCTTCACACCTAGACGGATATTCAAAATCATGATGGCAAGACACACATGTGACTATCAATGTTCTTCCACTCACCACCCTAAGTCGCTGATTACACTTTGGGCAGTTGATGACAATTTTATTTATTTCATCATCATCGCAATATTCTTCTTTTGCCTCAGAATCTACATCAACTACTTCTTTGCAAATGAATTCGTCCAAGAATGCATCATATTCTGCTCGTTTTATAGGATTTCTAAGGGTTTGGTATGCTTCGTTAATTAACTCAAACTTTTCATGTGCCTGTTGCTTCAGCGAAGGAGATTGGAATGACTTTCCATCAGGGTTGTATTCCTTAACAAGCCGGGAATACGATGCAGTGATTTCTTTCCGGGTCACATGATTGCCGACCTCTAAGATGTCGTAATAATGTGGGTTATCAAAATTAAGCATTAAACTTTATATAATAATAGATCTTTCTCGAAAAAACCACTTGGCTAATTTATTCTAACTCAACTTCTTCAGTAAACTCACCAAGCGAACCATAGTTCTTGAAATCTATCAGATAATTAATTTGCTTTGGAAACTTTGTGATTAGTGTTTCCTCCGTTGTATTCAGCTTTGACTTTACTAGTTGGAGAAATTTTATCTCGTTGTCCTGGATTTTACTGTCCGCCTCTATTGTTCTTATTAAAACTTCAATCAATAGAATTTCTTGCCTGGCACTTAAATCTGCCACGGTCAAATCATTTAAGTATTCATTGACAGCCTTGGTACCGTTTGCTTTGATGTAGTTTATGCTATCCACTAGTGGCTGAGCAAAGTCATACCCCATGAAATAGATCTCACTTTCAGCCATCCTTTTTATTTCATTAATTTCATCATCATCAATACTGCCATCGCAAGCCATAACAGTAACAGCTGATCTTAGTAAGAGGTGTTGAAAGTCTTCTGTTTTCATAATCAAAATCCAATTTTAGTTGTCATTTGTTCTTTTGCGCCACTCGGCAACAAATCAAGTAACCCATAATTTACTTCTTTAAGCCTGTCCCAATTCTGACTCTTTACTGCGAATGTTCCTGCATCAATAAGGCTTTTTGAATTCGATTGATCATTCATTCTTGGTTGCTCTTCTTTAAGCCAATTAAAACAATTTTCAAGAAAATCTGGTGTTCGCCAACGAATTTCAGCAATGATATTTTGAATTTCATCTGACTTTTCTTGAATTTTAACAGGACTATTGGTAAACATAAAGGCTTCTTCTTGTGAAACTATGTCATTGAATATTTTTCTTTCGTGGTCATTACCGCCTTCATCAAGAAAGTCTTCACATTCAGATTTTGTTTCGTAATATAAATCAATGGATTTCTGAATTCTCTTGTCCTTGGTAGCAATATCGATTTCCTGTGCGATTTTTCTTTTCTTATCTTCTAGTTGATAGCGTTTGTCGGTAACATCATCTTCTTTAAGGATTTCTACTTCCTTAGAAACGTTTTCCATTTCCTTCTTTACTTCGTTTAAAGTACCGGCAGTTTCGAAATCCTCCTTCTCGGTTGCCAATTCAATTTCTTCATCAATTTTCTCTGATAAATCGGAAACCTGAGTTCTGAGCAAACTAATATTTGTATCACGAAGTTTTCCGTTAAAAGTTTGTTTAAATTCTTGATCTGCCATATTTAGATAAGCCGAGACAACCAGGTCCCTGCTTTCAGACATAGTTACGGTTATTTCGATGTCTGACCCTTTTGCAATATTTCTAGATACTTGATCACCTCTTATTTCAATAATACCGATTGGCTTATTTGCTTCTGGCAAAGACGCTTGAGGCCCTTCATAGACGTTTATCCAGAGCCTGTCAGATTCATTTCCTTTCAAAATAGGCTTGTTGAGTGGGTAGGTTACAGCCCTCCTGATTGGCAGAACTGAATTGCGTTGAAAAACCAATTCCAATTTAGTATGACCAGGATTGTCATAATCATCTACTTCCAAACAAATGTCTTCAGGAAGTGGTTGTCCACTTATCCCAAAGCCACTGTTAATTCCAATAGGTTCTAGATCTGTTTCAACTTCATTATTTTGGCTATCGTAAATTGTGAGAGTGAAATAATTATATGCATTTTCAACAAGTGGTAAATCTTCATTTATTCTCTCAGTTAACTCCTTAAGACCAGAATCAAAGCCACCATCATGACGAACTATTTTGTAAAATAATCCATCAATGTCACCTGTTATTCTTGCCGCATACAATTCATCGCTTTCTTTTGAAGCTTTATGGTAAGACGCTTTAATGGAAATCTTAGATTTGTTTTTAGTCCTACTAGTTTTCTCTACTTCTTTAGGCTTTGTAGCGGCATAATAAGCAGCACCAACCGCTATGGCAGTTGTTGGGTCAATTTCACAGTTCACGGGGATTTGCAATACTTCTTCAACTCTTTGTCTCACATAAGGAATAAAAGTTGATCCACCAACCATTAAGTTAAACTGAATATCATTAGCTGTTAGAGAATTTCTGGTAAGAATATCCTTAATCATTGTAATAGTACCTTCTATTGAAGGCTTAATCAAATCATTGAGTTCTGACCTAGTTATAGTTATTTCCATATCAACTTCATTTCCCTCTTCATCTTCCATTCTTTCCACAATAATTTCAGCTGACGAAACTGCAGATAAACGAATTTTTGCTTCCTCTGCTTTATATAGTAGAGAATAATAATTGGTGTTGTATTTTCCAGAAGCACTTTTCATTTGATCTGCAAGACCATCAAATGAGTATTCACTAGAGATTTTCGGTATAACTAGTTTTTCTATAATAAGTCTGTCAAAATCTGAACCACCTAGAAAGTTGTCTCCTTCATGATCAACAACTTTCATTTCTCCGTCTTTGATGCGAATAAGTGCAACATCAAAAGTTCCTCCACCTAAATCATAAGCCAACCATTGACCGTCTGCCAACTCATTGGTTTTTTTCATATTGGCATAAGCCAAACTGGCGGCAATTGGCTCTTGGAGTAAGACAACTTGTTTAAAACCTGCCTGATAACCTGATTCCTTGGTTGCATTAGACTGAATTAAATCAAAGGATGCCGGAATTGTGATAACAGCCGATTCCAGTGGTTCGCTCTCGGTCACAAATGTTTTTAGTTCTTTCAATACCTGTGCTGAAAGCTCAACTGGCGTCTTAGACTCGTTTAATGATTTTATTTTGAAACTCTCAGAGGTGCCCATTTTCCTTTTAAAAAGACCAACCACATTCTTTGGGTCACGCTCCAAGTACTCTTTAGCCTTATTTCCAACTATAATTCTGTCCTTTTTGTAGAAAACAACCGATGGAAGTGTTGACCTTCCATAGTCTAAAGGATTATTGAATACATTTACATTACCTTTTATAAATTTGGCAATAGCAGAATTCGTTGTTCCAAGATCTATTCCAAAATTTATTGTATCATTCATTCTCCAATCTCCTTTTTATTTGTTTTAGATCCAACCACGACAACACCTTTTCTTACAATACGGTCAATTCCTGGTGCTCGGAATCGTATAATTGGCTTATTAACTTCTTTTATTACAAGGTCTTTAGTAGATTCTCCTGCAATGCTTGCTTCTAAGTCTGTTCGAGTTTCATCATATTTTTCTCCTATAGGATTGTGATAGGAAAGTCCACAATTTGGTTCAGAGGGAGTAGCATGTATATTTTCAAAGATATCTTTAATCCTACTGATATTTCTCTTCTTTATACTGTTTGGTTCTTTAATCACTTCAAGTTTTTGCTCAATCTCAAACACCTGGTCCAAAAGATTAAATAAAGAGTCAGTCTTTATTGTATTCTGATAAGGTGCACCTTGTGGCCTCCCTTTTGATTTGTCCATTTTTACTCCTTATTTTTATTTCTAAATTTCCTCAAGATTTTGCATGTCTTCTAATTCAGGGCTTATGCTACTGGTTCCATAAATGACCAACCATCTTTTCCTATAATGTCAATTAATAATGGGTGTCTCATAAGGGTTGCCTCGGATGCATCCTTAATCCCCGCTTCAGCAAGCTTTCTCTTGCTCTTGAATAAACTCCAGGAATGAGCCTTTTTACAAGACCTACAGCGGGGGATTTCGATTTCTTTGTATAAATAACTAACTTTATCACTACTAAGCCATGATGTTCTTCTCTCAGTTTCTTTATAAATGGTTTTTGAAATACTGCAGCCTTCCTCTGGTGGATTAGTTTCACAGAAATGACAAATTAAAACACCCTTATATTTTTTCTCAAATTCCTCCAACTCAGCCTTGTCTTCTTTTAATCTTAGCTCTACCTCCTCTGGAACTTTAATTTTCAAAGCTAATCTCAATAGTGAAAGGGCTGATTTTACATCACCCTGATTGTTCCAACAAGCAATTGCGATACTTCTTATTGAATAAGCTATTTGCATTCTGATTTCATTTGCAAACGTTGGAAGCCCATTAAGCTCTTGGATGCTTAAAGCATCATTAACAAATTGATAAGCGGTATTAGGTTCCAAACTTTCCTCTTCAACCTCTTCAGCCATTGACTGAATAGACAGAAGGATTTTAGCCCATTTATTTGTAATAGGGGCATGTTTTTCTTGCTCTATCCGGTCTTGTTGCCACTCCTTAATTTTAGCATAATTGCTTTCATAAGTGGGCTTAGAAACACTCTCAATATTTAGCTGTAATAAGTGTTCTAAAAGGTTTAAGGAAATAGAAATATTATCGTATCCTTGAAAAATTGAAAGCTGCAAGTAGTTGATTGACTTAGCTATTTTATTAATCTGACTTTGAAAATAAGCAGGCAATGAATCCAGAAGATCAATTGGGAAATTGTTCTTAACAACATCAATTACGTCATCAATGTTATCTTCAGTATAATCCGACTCTTCATCATTTATGCTCTTGGTAATTTCGTCAATCTCTTCGACTCTTCCTTGTATTTCGTTACTAAGACTTTTATAGACGTTATTTAATTCTGACCTATTTACCAAGTGTACAGTTCTTAATGCAGCTTTAAGCAATTCCAAATTACCATTTTGAAAGATATTTAGCAAAACCCTGTTAAGACTTGTTGAAAAATAAGGGCTTATAAAATCTATAAATTCAGGTAATTTGTATATACTTTCTTGTTTGAATGAATTTAACAACTCGTAATCACCATTCACCAAAAAATCATTGAGTTGGCGATTGCTGGCAAGATGGCTGAAAAATTCCACCGTGACTTTGGATTCAAGCCCATCTATCGCTCTTTCGCAATCTGACCTGGTAAGTTTGTGACCTTTATAATCAAGGTGCCCGTCATCTGATAATTCAATCTCAGCAAATACTTTCTTCTTTGCCTTCTTGATTAGCAAGTTATCAATATTTGCAACATCTTCTGCCTGCAATTCAAGTATTTCAATTGGATTAATATAATTCATAGCATCAAAAACCTCTTATCATTGATCGTATCACAGTATTAGCAGGCCATATTCAATGTCTTCTTCAGTACACATAATGTAAGGTATGGTAGGGTAGTTAAAGTAAACAAAGGTGACTCTATTTCCCTGAATTATTTATAAATCATGTTTCTGTAATGTGCAATTAAGATATTTGCAAGCATAAGCAAAGACTGATTGATTATCTTTGTAATGAGATAATTTGACAGTTGAGTTCTTCTCCTATGGTTCTAATCCAATTACAGTATCTTCATCTGGATCAAATAATTGGGTGTGGGTAAACCCTCGTGATAGTTCTGCCCATAAGTTACATCCTAATAATCTTTGTTCTGTAAATGTACATGCTGCTATAGAAAGATACCATACAGACAATGCCCCAACCTTTTCCAATCCACCAGTCCCTTCTCTTGCCCAAGCAGACATCATTTGTTGAAAGATCTCTAGCTGTTCAATTGAAATATTATCTGGCACAGCAACGGGATCATGATAAAGTGCTTCGGCATGAGGGTCATCGCCAGCTGTGAGCAAACTGCTAGATTTAATTTTAGCTGCCAGATCTAAAACTTGACCAATTGTTTCGCCATCCATTCCCTTTAGGACTTGAATATTGTTTTCAAAGGCTCTGGCTGTAATCTCACGTATCTTGTTACTTTTAGATTTAAATCCAAACATTTTTACTTCCTTTTCGTTGCTTTAATTGTTTTAGTTTTCTGATATATATCTGTATGGTATGAAACCTTGTAGTATAGAATAACTAGGGATTATAATACTCAGGTAGTCACTGAAATCAAGGGGAAATTGGAAGCTACTCTATTCCCTATAAATCTCGTTAAACAGTTTATTTGCCATTTCAGGGTCAATGCTTTTTAGTATTTCACACTGCTCTAAGGCAGAGTCTCTATCGTTTAAATCAACATAAGCACGTCCGAGATAATAATGAGCCGGTGCATAATCAGGAGCAATCCTAACTGCCTGCTTGTATGCCTCAATCGCCTCCGCATCAACAGGGTTAATTCTCATTGCCCGTTTGATTGCCTCAAATGCCTCTTTATGCTTGCCTGAACCACCATAATATTTAAAGCCGAAGAACTCTTCAGTAAAAGTATCTATTTTTTGATTTTTAACAGAATCATTACTTGTACTTTTTAAAGGTTTATCATTTTCCTTTGTGTAATCTCTGACCCAATGCAAGCATAATACTAATGGTACAATGTAAATATATGGACTTTTATAAAAAGGTTTTTTAGGCTTAGGTCTATCACTAGAAACAAATACGTGTCCACAATCTGCACATTTTTCCGAATTTTCATCGCTTTGCGCACCACACGAAGGGCATTTTATCATTTCATTTCCCTCTTTTTCTAAAATATGTATGTTATGATTTGATTGTGACTAGTATGTAGTGGAAAAGCTCATCTATTTACATACCTGTATAAACAAACTTAATTTATGAAAAGCATATCCATCACCTTGATGGTATATATGTCTGTGTGATATGCAGTGCTCTAGAACCAAATTAACAGTCTGCTTCCCCGCTGAATAGTTTGACTGACTTCATTTTTTAGAGATGTTTTTCCAACTGGCAATTTTATAACTCTAGCAAAACTTTTAATTAACCATAAGCACCCACCTACTAGAGCCATTAACAGCATAGCTGCAATTCTCAATGTTCCTCGTACACCACTAATGTTTACACCTGGCAGCGATTGCAGAAATTTTGCACCAATCAATAACCAAAGAGTATTTGAAATAACCACATAGACAATTATTCCAACAATCCCACCACCCAACCACAATATTACACTATCTTTCAATTGTTTTTCTCTACCAAAGATATTTATTGATATTTAAGTGTACGGTATCTTTCTTCAGTCATTCTTGGTTTCATTCTTCTTAGACTTCTCCCACTGTTCATTCAACCAATTAAAACCTTTAGCCGTTTTGTCCATTATATTCTTTGTTTCGCCTTTAACGGTTGCATCTCGAAGGCTCTTCTTATTTGAGACTGCACCAGCAGTTTTCTTGCTTACATAAACAATAATTCCAATAACAGCCATTATTATTAAAATAATTAACCTAGTCATCTCTTACCTCCTCTTTTATAAACTTAATAAGTTATTATATAGTTTCTGTACAACATCACTATTGTAATGATATTTAGTAAGGCAAGATTACTACTTTATGAAAAGCATATCCATCAAGTGATGGTATATATGTATTGTGGTGTGAAACCTTGTAGTTTGGAACAACTAGGGTTTATAATACCCAGGTAACCATCAAAATCAAGAGGAAATTTAATCATCAGGATACACAGGGATATTACTGGTGAAATGTGGTTTGGGGTGAGGTAGTTACGGCTAACCGAGAGCTATTCTCTTACTCCTTTTTTCAAGTTTATAATAAACCAATCAGATATTTGTTTAAGGGAAATCTTACCAATATATTTTCTAGTAATTATAGAAATTACCAATCCTGTTACTAACCCAATCCACACAGGACCACTAATTGTATAAACAGTAGCTATAAAGACTCCTGTCCCTATACCTCCCTTTTTAAATCCAGTTCTAAAAGAATTACAAGTAGTTTTATTATTAAGCGTGTAAGCACGAGCTATGGTGACTAATGAGGCAATAATAACAAGAGGATTGCCTCCTATCAGACCAGAGACCATTAAACTGGATGCAATGTCACCAAATATTTCTTTATCTTTCTTATTCCAATGAAAAAAAATGGCAAAAATACTAACTAATGAACCAAGTAGTTCTGCTAGGTTTATCGTTTGTATATCGTAGAGCCAACTGGATGGAATTCCATAAGTTTCACTCAAATACTTAGCAGCGTTATCAAAACCTTCCTTTGATGCTGTATAGATTGGTAATCCTGCTGGAGTTTGCAAGTCCTTTGCCATGGAAAAAAAATAAGCTTTAATTTCTTCAAGTCGTGAATCATCAGGTAGGGTTTCTTTGACTTTTTCCCACATTTGATGGGGCGTGTGGCTTCCATCAAACAATCTGTGCTTCCAAGAACCAATATGAGTGAGGATATAATTTTTGTCGATTGCTTTATCATAAATTGTAGGCGTATCATCAATGAGCTTACCTACCCACTTTTCAAAACTATGATGGAAGTCTGAAGCTAATAAATTATTGAACCAAACTGTTGTTTGTTTTGTAATCTTTTGAGCTTGCAGTTTTGTATTTTTATTTAATTTACCGATAATATTTTTCATTATTGCCTGTATGGTAGATGTTAGAAAGAATTTAAATGGTATGATTAACCGCATAGTAAGTCTTCCCTGATCCAATTTTCCATTGATCCATTATGATATTGTAAGACTATAAAAGTGTGCCATGGTAATACACTTTTTCCTTGCATACTTTTGTGCTATTGCACAATTTTTATTCTCTTTACCGTAAACTCAAGAAATCTGCAATAATAAAATATTTCTATTAGTGTAAATATTACCCAAATAACAATTTCAAAATTAAATAGTGCTTAGTGCAGATAATATAATATGTTTACTCTTCATTTGGTACATGGTTTGTAATATATCTTACTTTATTGGCAGTTTCGTAGATAGTTGAAATGGGGCTTGTTATGAAGAAGGATGAAATTTTCTTTAATGTTGATGAGACGGCAAAGAAATTGGGAATGTCACGGGATATTCTGCTAAAAGAGCTTGAGGAGGGCAAGATCAAGGGAAACAGGAGGGGAAAAAGGATTAAATTCACTCAAGCCGACATAGACGAATACAAGGAAAACCAGAGAATAGACAGGTCTAATGAAGCAGAACCTCACGTTTTTAAGCATTTAGATATTTGATTAGGTTAAAACATTTTATTGTAAAGAGGGTTTTCTATTGCTTTTTTTAGATAATCATTAGTGACATGTGCATAGACTTCTGTGCTTTTAATGCTTGTGTGGCCAAGTAACTCCTGAATCACTTTAAGACTTGCACCGCACATAAGCATATGAGTTGCGAAAGAATGTCGAAGTTCCTTAAAGGCTATGTTTTTGATTCCGAGGTTTTTCAATATCCTTTTAAGACGTTGTCCGAGTGTAGTGGTCTTTAACTTGCTGCCATCATCATTACTAAAAACATAATCGTTGTCATGTATATTGTCAGTAAGAGGCTTTACAATGCTCCTCGCTCTTTGGCTTAGAACGAATACCTTAGGGCGTGGATCAGTTTTTTCAGTCTTATGCTTGGTTATGTGGTAAATATTTAGGTTAAAATTAAAGTCTTTTTTCTTGAGGTTTATGACTTCCTGGATTCGGCGTCCGGTAGAGAGAATAAACTTTATGATCGAGAGGGTCTGTATAACGTTCTTTCGTGCCTTTTTGTTACAAAACTTTGGTATATTGTTTTCATATGACATGAGCGCATTGATTTCATCCTTGCTTAAAAACACCGGGATCTTACGTGGTAGAACTTCTCTCTTCAATTTTGGAAAAGTAACGTCCGAAGGTTTGAGTACATCGTTTTCCAGTGCCCAATTCAGGACTCTCTTGATATACATTATATGTTTCTTTGCTCGTCTGGGAGAAACACCACGTTTTTTTCTTATCTGTCCTTGGTCTTTTTTGGTGAGCAGGAAACGATTGTATTTATTAATGACAATACGGTCAATCTCATTCGATTTTAGATCGGGAAACATTTTGCAGAAAAGAGACAGTGTTCTCACATAATCATGATAACTGAAACGATTGATTTCGTATTGCATATAATCATCGTCCAGGAAAAGATCACAAAGCTTGCTAAAATGCATAGGCCTGGGTCCTTTTCTGGAGAGATTGTCTTTTTGAAAGTCGAGCATTAATTGGTGGTACTTAGTCTTAGCATCATTCTCATCTTTGCCGAGATAGTGGGTTACTCTATTGATACAGACAGTATACTGTTTGGCGTGTTTGTGAAAAAATATTTTAGGCATGAAGACCTCCTCTTTTATATACAATAAAATATTAAGAATTAATAAATTACTGTAAGTACTGTAAATAATACTGTAAAGTAGAAAGGAGGAACTATAAGGATATATGTGTTAAGGGGTTGGTGGAGTAGTTGGTTTGGATTCGAAGTCCACTACTCTATCCAATTGAGCTACGGGCGCTCATTATTTTCTAAAATATACTTGCTGAAACCATTATTGTCAACTTTTAATAAACAAATCAGCGAGACACCCGCCACCGTCTATACCAATTATATTTTTTTGCGTAGTAAGAGCTGATTTATAACTTGAACAATCTTACTCCAACAATTATTATATGAAAATATATGAAGTGGTACGCAATACATACACGTTCGAGGCATGAAAAACAGGTAGATCTGTTTTTAAGCGAAAGAGGGGTAGAGACATTTCTTCCCCTTGTCCACACCCTCAGCCGAAGAAGGGATAGGAAGAAGTATGTTGATATACCACTTTTTCCCGGATACCTGTTTGTTTGTGCAGAGAAAGAGCGTCTGTATGACGTTAAATTCACAAGGGGGGTGACAAGGATAATTGGTACTGATATAGATGCACCTACACCAATACCGGATAAGCAGATTATGGATATAAAGTTGATTATGGAAACCGAGGTTCAACTGGACCCTTTTCCATACCTTAAGAAAGGTAGAATGGTAAGAGTAAAGTCGGGGCCACTCAAAGGGCTGGAAGGGATCCTTGTTGAAAGGAAGGGTCATTATAAGCTCGTGATACAAATTGATCTTCTCCAGAAAGGTGCTGCTGCCGAAGTGTTCATTTCTGATATAGAGCCAATATAATTGTGCTATAAAGGCAAAGGTAGATGGTATAAACCAAAGAAAACTAAACTGGACTAAATAAAAAATGACATATTTAATAACAGGGGCTGCAGGCTTCATAGGCTCTTATTTATCCAAACGTTTACTTGCACAGGGAAAAAGTGTAGTTGGGATTGACAACCTTAGCGATTATTATGATGTTAATCTGAAGAAAACGAGGCTGCGTGAACTTGAAGGAGATCCAGGGTTTGCTTTCTATAAATTGGATTTGACAGACCGTGGAGGAGTTGAAAATCTTTTTTCTGAAAACAAGTTTGATTATGTTGTAAATCTGGCAGCACAAGCCGGTGTAAGGTATTCTCTGACAAATCCTCATGCCTATATAGATAGCAATATTGTGGGATTCTTAAATATACTCGAGGGGTGCAGGCACAACGATGTTAAGCATCTTGTCTTCGCTTCTTCAAGCTCTGTTTATGGGGCTAACACAAGGATGCCGTTCTCGGTACATCATAATGTAGACCATCCTGTTTCTCTTTATGCCGCTACGAAAAAGTCAAATGAACTTATGGCCCACACCTATTCAAGTTTATACAAATTGCCGTGTACCGGAATCAGGTTTTTCACTGTCTACGGCCCGCTGGGACGGCCGGATATGGCTCTGTTTCTGTTTACAAGGGCGATACTGGAAAACAAACCAATTGACGTCTATAACCATGGTAAGATGAAGAGAGATTTTACATATATAGATGATATAGTAGAAGGCGTGACCAGGTTGATCGACAAAGTTCCTGAGCCAAATCCCGGTTGGTGCAGTGATGATCCGGACTCTGCGACAAGTTATGCGCCATATAGGCTATACAATATTGGAAACAATAATCCTGTTGAACTCACGAAGTTTATCAGTGTATTAGAGAATTGCCTGGGAAAGAAAGCAAAGAAAAATCTTTTGCCAATACAACCTGGAGATGTGCCCGAGACATATGCGGACGTGAACGATCTGGCAGAGGATGTTGGCTTTAAGCCTGCCACACCAATTGAGGAAGGTATTAAGAAGTTTGTGGAATGGTATAAGGAGTATTACGGAAAATAGTATCAGGCCCTGGCATCGTACTCAGGATTAGATACACTTCCTTCTTTTCTCTTGACATTGTTTGAGTAGAGTTGTTAAATGCGAAAGTTGCACAATGAATCAGTTTCGTTATATACGTACTTAACGAGGAACCAAATAACCTAATTCTCTGGAGAGAACACATGCTTCAGGCACATCCTTTATCCGCAACATGTTTCAAACGTTAAATTCACGTACATATTAATATGGGATTCCAGTTTTGGAAAGGAGCAATAACATGGATGTTATTCGCAAAGTTTGTCTTGTATTTGTACTTGTAGCCTTAGTATCTTTTGTTGGTGGGTTGGCAGGTGCGGAGGATAATGCAAAGATAAATATTAACACAGCAACGATTCAAGAATTAACAACATTAAAGGGTATTGGCAAGAAAAAGGCTAAATCTATAGTTGAACATCGCGAGAAAGCAGGCCCTTTTGCCACAATTGAAGACTTGAAGGATGTAAAAGGTGTAGGAGATAAAATATTTAATAAGATTAAGGATCAGATTACGGTTTAATAGCTCTCATATTTTAGTGTGTATTTTGTTTAAGTAGGAATTGAACTACTTTTATTTTACTTAGAATATCTTAATATTAATCGTGCAAAACCGGGAATCCCATATATTTCTTTTACTTTGCATGGAAGTAGTTTTATAGATGTATTGAATTGATGTTATCAGGGAAAATGATATTTAAAATCATTGTCGTGTTTTACATTGCCGGGATGGACAGGAAGTTCGTGGCCGGGTCAGCACAAAAGTCATCTGAAATTAGTTTAACCAAACAGGGAAGTATGGTTAAATCATGTACAAAAATAATCACGCCTTTACTATAATTGAGATTTTAATAGTTATATTCATTATTCTGACGATTATGGGATTAATATTTCCAGTATTATACAAAATCAGAGAAAAATCAAATCAGGCAGTATGTATGAGCAATATGGGACAGGTGTACAAGGCGATCTTACAATATACATTTGAAAATGCTGGTTATCTCCCGTTGGAAAGCAATAGTGGATCATGCAGTGGTGAGGTATGGTTTAAGGCAGTTGACAGGTATATAATGACTGATGCATTACCTGAAAATCAGACTGAGATGTCAACAAAGGAGAAGTTGTTGCAAGTAAAACAGGACCCTGTTTTTAAAACTATATCACACGATGACAAAGATATCACACGAACTATAAAGATGAATACTCAGCTTGCCAAGGGATCAATGTGCAACCGTATGATTGATTCGATTAGTCTTCCCGCCAAGACCGTCTTGTTGTTTGATGGCAGGGTTAATAATACGACAGTTGCAAGCAAATATGACGGCTCCTATGGCAGCGTTGCACAAAGGCATTCAAAAGGCGCAAATATACTTTTTATGGATGGCCATGTCGAGAGAATACAGAATGGAGATAGCGATGGTACTGCTAATGAAGGATGGCCAAATGGGCATGCTGGTCAGGGAATAATATGGGATCCCGATTAGTAAATGGTATTGCCTATAGAGATAATAGCCAAGGCATGACATTTATGCAGGTTTATATTGCAAGTAAAACATACTTACAAAAACCGTTTTTCAGTCAAATTTCGGTAAACCCAATCTAAATGTTACTGAGGTTTTACAACTTTAGGGGGGGTACTTATAAATTACTGCTACCCTAGCCTTTAAATGCTCATAAAAAAACAAGACTTTATCTTTTAATCTGTTGTTGTATTTGTATTTGTTCCTGTTGAAGTACTCCTTGCTCCATTTGATATGTTTCTAATTGCTCTAATCGTTTATTATCTTTATCCAGTTCAGTTATTGTAGGTGTTTTTACTGGTTTTAATACTATTGGTTTGAATACTCGAGATTCTAGTGGCTTGGATTCTGGTAATGATTCTGTTCCTGTTTTTGGTAATAATACTCCTCCAGGACCACGAAATGATACTCCTCCAGTTTCTCTATGTGATGTTGGTGTTATTTTTCTAAAATCTGTTCCTGCTTTTTCAAGTGATTCTTTCATATTTACTACTAGTACTTTTTGTAGATTACTTAGTGCCATCTGAATACTTTGATTCGTTTCATTTTGTTGTTCTATAAATTTTAGGGTTGTTTCTGTCTTAAACTTCAGTGAAGACTTCATGTACTTTGAAAAAGTATCATTTATATTCGCCTGTACTATGTTCTGCCCAACAATCTGTTTTTCTAGCAACTCACGTGCATTATTTAACTCTTCGGTAGCCTCATGATATTTATTCCAAAGTATTCCTGTAAGTGACCCAACAATTGCAACCATTACTCCTATAATCAGTCCCTCTGCAACCTTTGATAGAATCTTATTCATCACTTTCCCCTTTCATAAGCAATTTAAAAGGTATTTACCGTGAATCTATTGTTAACTTTAAATATATCCACATTCGTGTCAAGGATTATATGATTTGAATTTTGGTTCAGTTTTTAAATTTGAAAAACACGGGCAAAAATACAACATGCCTCAAAAAGGTAAAATTATCAAGCCACTACGTGTTAGTTTTCTTCAGTTTTCGTGGGGAATATTTCTGTATACAACTATTAAATGGGGAAGGACAGGTATTTAAGGTGTGTATTTGGGGCAAAAGGCTCAAATAATGCCCCATGTTTTTAGGAAAACAGGTGTTTTTCTTTAAGTGATTATACTACAAGAACATAATATTTTTCAAAACAAAACATAATGTATAGATCCGGACGGAAAATTCTTAGCACTGCAAGCTCAAAAATTTGTTGATTGGAACGCAAATACTTTTTCTAGCATTTTAAGATTTAGTCAAGAGGGAACTTATTATTTTGGTGTGGATTAAGCTATTAAAAAGCACCTCCATCCTTCATCAAATCTTGCTATATCGAAATTGTTACTTAGAATATATTAATTCTACTTTTAGAAAAATAACAAATCTATATATTATTAAATTCAAGGGAATATCTCTCTTAGTTATTAATTGAGTAAATTAACATGTTTGATAGGCAAAACTCGACTGGGTACTCTACCATAGCCAACAACCTTTAAATGTTCTTTGTAAACCTCAACGATTGAATAGGCATTTTTGTCTGGTGTCAATATCATACCCTGAAAAGTCAGGTAATGAATGCCATTTTTTTTCTCATAGCTGCCTCGATGATTATGCCCATTCATATATGCAACTACACAATCGTAGGATTCAAAGATGTTAATTAGCTCTGTCTGATTCCAACGTCTAGATTCACTCTGTGACAAAACTGGATGGTGACCAAATAGAATAACTTTTTCTCCTGCATTAGATGCTTTATCAAGTGTATCCTTTAACCATGCTTTCTGTTTTTCACTTGATGCTCTATTCGCAGTCAAAGTGTTATGGAAATCACCCTCTTTCAATTCTTGAAAGATGGGCTCGGCTTTTCTAAATTTACCACTGTCTATTGATGTTGGATACAAGCTGATATCTGTACTGTTTAGCACGATAAATCTCCAAGATTGGAAAGTAAAATCATAATACCCTTTTTTAAGATCAAGTTTTTTGAGTACATTCTTCTTTTCTTCATCTGTTACTGAAAAATCACGATTTCCGAGAACATGGTACTTAGGCATTTTAAGCTGTTGGTAAATGGGAAGCAAATCATCAAAGCTAGATAAATCTTGTTCAACAAAGTCACCAAGTTGAATCACAAAAGCCAAGTCTTTTGAATTGAAGTTCTGAACGCATTCTGTCAGTTTCTTTAAAGAAGAACGAAAGTATTTATTTTCCTCGTAGGAATCATCACAATCACAGTATTGAACATCGGCTATGACCCCAAAGGAAAATTCTGGTTTCTCTACATTCTCAGCAAGTGTACTTTTGATAATACAGATGCCGATAAGGTATATAAGAAGCATTAAAGGAATGAAAAATATGAATGATAGAGTTTTGAAGGATGCTTTCATAATAGAATCACATTATCAAATGGTAGACGGTAGAATCATAAAAGTATATATTATCAAAATCATGAGGAAATTTAAACATCAGGTTTGACATCAGGCCGATTAGCCCAATCCCTACGGTCAGCAGCCATCATGTCGCTGATTTGCTTATTCATTTTGCGTATCCTGCTGAAAGTCATCTTTATAAGATTGAGAATCATGGAAGGGTCTTCCTGTATCTTGTGGAGGAGGGTTTTCTTGTCTACGGTGAGCACTCTGGTTTCCCCTATACTACGCACTGTTGCCATACGGGCCTTCTGCTCAAAGAGGGCCATCTCTCCAAAGAAATCCCCTTCACCCAGTTCAGCAACCTTTACTTCCTTGCCATTTCTGGACTGAACGATCATAACTTTTCCGGATTGGATTACATACATACAATCTTCCCACTCTCCTTGATTGACAATTGCTTCACCATCTTTGTACAGCCTGCCCAAAGCATTTGATTCTAAGTCTTTTTCCTCTCCCATTCTTGCTGCTTCCTGTAGTATCATACTCATGTGATGGCGGATCCCCTTCTTTTGTTGTTCTTCGGGGATTATGTGAAAAACGCCCCTACTATCCCAATCTCTACGGTCAGCTGCCTTTAAATTGGTGATTTGATCAGTTATTTTACGTACCCTGCTGATTGATGTTTGCACAAGACGGAAAGCCATGGAAGGATCTTCCTGTACCCTATGGAGGAGGGTTTTCTTGTCCACGGTGAGCACTCTGGTATCACCCATACTACGCACTGTGGCCGTACGGGCCGTGCGCTCAAAGAGGGCCATCTCTCCAAAGAAATCCCTGTCGCCCAGTTCAGCAACCTTTACCTCCTTGCCATCTCTGGACTGAACGACCATAACTTTTCCGGATTGGATTACATACATACAATCTCCCATCTCTCCTTGATTGATAATTGCTTCACCATCTTTGTACAACCTGCCCAGAGCGTTTGTTTCTAAATTTTTCTCTTCTTTCTTTCCGATCCTTTCAAAAGGCAAAAATCCAATTGTTGTTGCCCATAAAAGACGAGTCAGAAAGAAAGGGTGAAGAGCGCGTAGAAAGATATCCCAATAGGTAGCACTTCCGGTAAAGGTATCCCATAACACCATACTCATGCGCTGGTGGGCACCCCTTTTTTGTTGTTCTCCGGAGGTCATGCGCAAAACACCGCGGCGGGCAAATCGTATCTTTTGAATCAGGCGTGTAGCAGCAAAGACCACCCCACCGATTTTATTGTCGTTGGTTATAGACTGACAGGCAGGCCAGTAATGATGGAGGAAATCGTTACTGGAGATACCCTTGAAAATAGCGGTAGTTGCAGCAGCCTTGGCAGTGTAGTAAGCGGCTCCAATCCCATTTTTGTAAAGTTTTGTTGTTGCACAATCACCAACCAGCACTACTCTATCAGCAAATGGCTTTATAGCACTTTTTATATTAATCTTAGGAAAACATTGGCAAGGCCAGCGTATGTCTACCCAGTCAGGAGGAAAACACCGTTTTACTTCAGGGGTATTCATAAAAGTCTGTACAAGCTCCTTATCTATCTCTTTGCCAAGAAGGATCAATGTTATATTGTCAGTTTTTGGAACAAGTGCAGCAAATTCAAGGCGGGGTATATTGAGCAGAAAAACATGCATTGAGTTGCCAAAATACTTCTTAATCATTTCAGGGCCTAGAAAGAATTCGCAGATAAAAGTTTTGGTAATCTGTGGGGATTGGTACCCAAACTCCAGCCCTTCGAAAAGCTTTAAAGCAGCGATATTGTTTACTCCTACTGCCCCTACAAGTAAGTTATAGGTTTTCGATAAACCATTCCGCGTCTTCACCAGAGGGAGGTTGGAATCAAAACAGATGCTCATTACCTTGTCATTTACAAGTTGTGCGCCCTTACTCACAGCGTGTGCCTGCAAAAAACTATCAAAACTACCCCACTTAGCATCCTTTGTCCCTAAAGGGCCGGCACCCCGGTACATAGCTGCAATCCTCTTTTCGTGAACGGGGGTTTCAATTCTTACGCTTCCAACATCCATATGCAGCACATAGGATTCAATACCTTTTTGTGCTACTTTAGTAGGAATGTTGATGCCCTCTGTTGCAAGAAGCTGGACTAATGACTCAGAAACAATCCCACCACAATGGTTGCAGCCTGCAGGACCGCACTTGGAAAAGTCTTTATTATCATAGATATCCACGCTGATATTTAATCCAGCTCTTTCAGCCAATTCCAGAAGGAAAAAGCTGAAAAAAGATCCCGCCGGACCGCTTCCAATTACGGCTACACTGGAACCACCGTCTAATTTAAGATTGTGTTCATGTTTCGGCAATAGAGCAAGCTTTTGCTCAAAATCACTTTTTATTCTGGTAGCTGTCATTTTGAGTACCTTCTTTTTGCCCAAATTCTTCAATATAAATCACTTGATGGTATATATGTCTGTGTGATATGAAATTTTGTAGATTGCGGAATTACTAGGGGTATATTAATGAGGTTGATTGCTTAATTCAAGTGAATAAATTGTATTCTTTATTGAATAAGAATTGGACATCAGGTTTCACTAAGTTTATAGTTTTTCTAAATGGTCAATAGTTAATCTTGCTGATTCAGCAAGGAATGCTGCTCCCACACTTAATGCATTTTCGTCGAAATCGAAGGTAGCGCTGTGAGCAGGAATGTTTGCATATCCTTCTTTCTGTGCTCCCAACCTTGCAAGGCATCCCGGTATTTTTTCCAGATAGAATGAGAAATCTTCGCCTCCCATACTTGCAAACTGGGTATCGACAAGTGCTTCATCCCCAATAATGTTTTTTACTGCCGTTCTTGCGATTTCTGACTCTTCTCCGGTATTAGTGACAGCAGGGTACCCTCTAATAATCTCAACATTCACGTCAGCATTGTGAAGCTTCCCGGCTGCACTGACGATACGCTTTATGCCTGTTATTATCTGCTTTCTTATATTCTCCTCAGTTGTTCGTATAGTGCCGCATAACCTGGCGTTCTCAGCAACGGCATTCGGCACTGTACCTCCCTCTATCTGGCCGACCGAGACGATTGAGGGGTACATAGGGTTTACTTCTCTTGATACTATTGTCTGCAAGGACATAACGATAAGACTGGCGACTACAATGGCGTCTATTGTGTCATGTGGCTGGGCGACATGTCCGCCCTTACCCTTGATTGAGATCTCAAATCTATCGGTAAAGGCCGAAATCGCACCTTCTTGCACAACTAATTCCCCAACCTTAAAGTGCCTGTCCAGGTGGCAGGCATAAATTGCCTTTGCGTCCTCAAGGAGTCCTGATTCCATGATTTTCAGCGCACCACCTTCACCTTCCTCTGCTGGCTGGAAGACAAGTATTACGTTCCCAGTCTTGAGTGTCTGTTTCAGTATGTCAGCTGCACCGATGAGCATCGCAACGTGTCCATCGTGTCCGCAGGCATGCATCACGCCCTTTACTTCAGATGCAAATTCAAGTCCTGTTTCTTCCTGTATAGCTATTGCATCCATATCTGCCCTCAAGGCTACTACAGGTCCGGTTTGTTTTGTGTCAATTCGTGCGACCACGCCAGTTTTTGCAACTCCGGCAGTTGCCTTTATGCCAAGCCTTTTCAGCTCTTCAGTTATGATGGCCGCGGTATTCTCTTCCTGGTATCCGAGTTCCGGATGTTTGTGTATCTGGCGGCGTATACGTACCATGTGTTGAAATAGTTCCTTTGATACAATATTCATAGTTTCATTTTATAAAGTTCTACGGTAAATATCCAAGTTAAAATACTCTTGGTTTATATCGTAGAAAAGATATGTTTATTTCTACTGGACAAAAATGTACTGAGACATAAAATACTTATTCAGGGATTCCCGCCTAACAGACCGGCGGGCAGGCAGGCAGGGGGGGGTATTTTTTATGGGTAACGGCAAAACAACTACCTTATATCTCATGAGACATGGGGAGACTAAAGATAACGTTCGCAGGGTTATCCAGAGCCATAATGATTCTCCTTTGACACAAGAAGGCATAGTTGCTACAAGGGGTAGGGCTAAAATGCTCAAGGGTATAATGCTAGATGCCATCTTTTGCAGTGACCTTGAAAGGACCAGAATAAGCCTTGAAATATTGCTTGAGAAATTAGATATTAATATTGATGTAAATTATTGTACGGAAATAAGGGAGCTGGATTTTGGCCAGGTTACGGGTAAAAATATTAAAGACGTAAAGGAAATCATTTTGCTTCATAAGAAGGAAACCTGGAGGCATTACCCTGATGGGGAAAGTGGAGATTCCTTCAGTAAAAGAATAATAGATTTTGTTGAAAGCGTATTACGCAGGTACGATGGTAAGTCAGTTCTTTTTATGACTCATTATGGAGTTATTGAGACTATTTTAAAACATTATGTTAAGACGCCGGACAAGAGGTTAAATACAGGGAATTATGATACAGGGGTGCTTCGGTTCAATGATAAGGACGTAAGTTTCAAATGGATATGAAATTCAAAAAGGTAAAATTTCACGAAAACGAGATTCTTTTTGGACGTGATTCTACACCGTTTATTACTGCGGTAGAGTTTGACGGCAAAAATGCTGTGGAGATATTCTTTCGTAAAGGAAAGGAGGTTACGTCAAAGAAGGAATCTTTCAAGCCATTTATTTTCCTGCAAGATACTATATTTATGGATGACTGGAATGGTAAGTATGAGGCAAAGAGGCTTAAGGGAGATGCATTTTATAAATACTTGATATATCTGGACGATTGGGCGGATTTACAGAGGTTGTTGAAGTATTTTAAGAAGACTACAGGCTCAACTCCTGCAAGTTTTAACTCACCTTTCTTTTATTTAAATGATCCGGTTCATCAATATCTTCTTGTTTCCGGGCGAACACTTTTTAAAGAGATGTCATTTGGTGATTTGCTCAGACTCCAGCTTGACATTGAAACATATTGTGCGGAGGGATATGAATTTTCAAACCCTCACAGAGAGGAAGACAGGATTACTGTGATATCACTTTCAGACAGCAGTGGTTGGGAATATGCAATATCGGGAAGGGAACATAGTGAGAAAGAGATGCTGGAGATTATGGTTGAGCAGATAAATTTAAGAGATCCTGATGTAATAGAGGGGCATAATATATTTAATTTTGATTTGACCTACATAGAGGCACGTGCCAGAAGGCATAAAGTTCCTCTGACTGTGGGACGCAACAGGCAAAATCTCAAGTCTCACCCATCCCGTCTAAACATTGCAGAGCGAACAATTTCTTACAGGAAATATGAGGCGTATGGCCGTCACATTGTAGACACGTATATACTGGCACAGATATATGATGTTACTGCAAGGAATCTGGAAAGCTACGGCTTGAAGATTATTGCCAAACACTTCAATGTTGCAGCGCCGGAGAGGACGTACATAGAGCCGGATAAAATAAACTGGTATTATGATAACAAGCCGGATGAGCTTCTGAAATATGGGATGGATGACGTCAGAGAAACAAGGGCTATCAGCGAAATACTGAGCCAGAGTTTTTATTACCAGACCAGGATATTTCCATATTCGTTTCAGAATGCGATTATAAGAGGTAATGCGACAAAGATAGATTCACTCTTCATAAGAGAATACATAAACTCAAACCACTCAATTCCAAAAACACCTCAAGCCAGAGAATATTCCGGCGGATATACAGATATGTTTTGCCAGGGGATAATTAAAAAGATTTTGTATTGTGATGTTCAATCGTTGTATCCATCCATAATGTTAGCCTTTAAATATTTTCCGAAGGATGACGCGCTAAATATCTTTCGTTCGTTGTTAGAGGACCTGGTAGATTTTAGATTGAAGGCTAAGGAGATGGTAGCTGTTGCAAAGTCAAAGTCGGAAAAGATGTATTTTGACGCACTCCAGGCCACTTTCAAGGTACTTATAAATTCATTTTACGGATATATGGGTTTTGCTTATGGCCACTTTAGCGATTTTGATAATGCAAATAAAGTAACGAAGAAAGGGAGAAGCATTATAAAGTCCATGATTAAATGGTTGGAGAGTAAAGATTGTAAAGTGATAGAGATTGATACTGACGGCATCTACTTTGTTCCATCGGTTGGTATTAAAAAGAAGAAGGATGAGGAAGGGCTTATTAGTGAATTATCAGACGCACTTCCTGCTGGGATAAATCTTGAACTGGCCGGTAGGTACAAGGCTATGTTCAGCTATAAGATTAAAAACTATGTACTCCTTGGTTACGATGACAAGATGATTATTAAGGGGTCGGGACTGCGTTCCAGAGGTTTAGAACTCTTCCAGCGTAGATTTATGGAAGAGATGTTTTTTCACCTGCTTAAGGGGGAGGAGAAGAAAGTGGATAATCTTCTGGAAAAGTACACTGATGAGCTTGTGAATCACAAGTGGGACAAGAAGATGTTTATCAAGACAGAAACCTTACAGGAGTCTCTTGCCACCTATACCGAGAAGATAAGTAAGAAGAAAAGAAGTGCCGCTGCCGCATATGAATTGGCTATTAAGTCAGAGCGTAACCACCAGCCGGGTGACCAGATCTCCTATTACGTAATTGGTGATAAGAGCAGGGTAAGGGTGTTTGACAATTGTAAACTTGCTTCACAGTGGGACCAGGAAGAACCGGATGAGAATATAGAATATTATAAGAAAAAGCTTATAACACTGTACGATAAATTTAAGCCATTCTTTAATGATGAAACGGGTATATAAAGATGAAGAGGGCCTTAAATTATGTTATGGTGCCAGAGGTGGGAGTTGAACCCACACCCCCTTGCGGGGACCGGATTTTGAGTCCGGCGCGTCTGCCAATTCCACCACTCTGGCTACCGATTTAAATCTATTTAAAACAATCTGTGACTCTTTCTTTTAGAAATTGGAGGCCCAAGTATCTCTGCAAAGATTATGGCATTCTTAAGGTCTTTTCCTGATAAAGTACCCCAAGGAAATTTTGCACTGTAAATATCTTTCTTTTCATGAACAGGCGGTTTTGATTTTTCTTCATAAATTTTAGTTAAAGGTGATTCGAACTGGTCAATCCTTTTCCCAATTCCTGACTCCGGTTTTTTTTCATATTTCTTAGTTAAAGGTGATTCGAACTGGCCAACCCTTTTCTCAATTTTTGGTTCCGGTTTTGACCGGACTTCTTTTTCTAATAGTTCATGCCTTTCTTCTTCTATTCTTCTTTCAGGTTTTAACTCAGGCGTTTCTATACCAAGTAATTCTTCCATGTATCTGGAAAGTTTATCACGGCCTTCCTTTGCTTCGTGATCAGAATCAGGTGACCTTTCAGAAGTAGTGTCAGGTCTGTTTCTGGCTCTATTCTTAAGGGCTGTAAAGATTATAAAGATAATAATTATGATTGCCCAGACTAATTGTTCCATACCTGTTTCCTTGAGTTAGTAAAAAGTTATGTCTTCGGAGTATCTTCGCTTGTTTTAGAGATAGAGGTTCTCATTTCTGTGTCTGCCTGAATATTTTTCAGATGATAATAGTCCATTATACCGAGGTTGCCCTCCCTGAATGCCTGAGAAATTGCCTTAGGGACTTCTGCTTCCGCAAGAACTACCTTTGCCCGGTTTTCTTCTACTAAGGCTGTCATTTCCTGTGCTCTCGCTACAGCCATTGCCCTTCGTTTTTCAGCTTCTGCCTGTGCAACTATCTTGTCTGCTTCCGCCTGGTCAGCCTGAAGTTTGGCCCCTATGTTATCACCTACATCAATGTCGGCTATATCGATAGATAATATCTCAAATGCTGTACCGGAATCAAGCCCTTTTGCTAATACACCTTTTGATATTGAGTCAGGGTTTTCAAGTACCTTTTTGTGTGTTATTGCAGAGCCAATTGTGGTTACTATACCTTCGCCGACACGCGCAATTATTGTTTCCTCTGTCGCACCACCGACTAATCGTTCGATGTTTGCTCTTACCGTCACACGTGCTTTTGCCTTGAGCTGGATACCATCCATTGCGACTGCATCAATTGTTTGTCTTCCCTTAGTCGGATCAGGGCAATCAATAACCTTGGGGTTAACGCTTGTTCTTACGGCATCAAGAACGTCCCTTCCTGCCAGATCTATTGCACAGGCCCTGTCGAAACCCAGTTCAATTTTTGCTTTGTCAGCAGCAATTAATGCCCTGATAACGTTAGGAACGTTACCTCTCGCCAGGTAATGTGCTTCAAGCTGGGGGGTATCATAATCCAGTCCTGCCTTTTTGGCCATTATGCGTGAATCAACAATAATCCTTGCGTTAACACGTCTGAAAGTCATTCCAATCAATTGTAAGAGAGCGACATTTGCGCCGGATGCCAAAGCCTGTATATACAACCAGCCATATTTAAATATTAAGAGAAGAAACAGGATCAGGAAAATGGCGCCAATAACAATTCCAATTGTTAAGACTTCCTTGGAAACGGCAAGTAAGGGTATATTTATCATATTTTTCTCCTCTTTATGTTTTTACTGGTTTAACAACTATTCTATTTCCCTTTACGTCTGTTACCTTAATCTTTGTGTTCTTAGATATCATTTCACCCTCTGAAACAACATCTACCTTGCTACCATTGATATTTGCAGTTCCTGACGGCCTCAGTGTTGTAATGGCAACACCTTCTGCTGATAATAATTCGTCCAGTTTGTCACTGGCAGAGGAGAAACCCTCTTCCGTATCTTTTACAGCAAATGTCCTGGTTAGTAGTTTATACCATGTTATAAAAAATATTGGAATAAAGCAAATGCCTATACCGAGTAAAATATGACCCAGCAGATTTGACACATATAAATAGGCGAATATTACACTTGCAATTACACATCCGGCACCGCAGATTCCTACTATTGCTCCCGGTATGAATAACTCTAAAGTTATCGCACACAAACCAATTATATATAATGTTATTATTCCTGATATACTCATAAAAAGTTTAAAGTGCCTAAAATTTGAAGTGAGCTAAAGTGCCTTCACCACTATTCTATTTCCTCTGATCTCTATTATCTCAACTGTTTGTCCTTTTTCAATAAATTCTCCATCAGTGACCACATCGAGTGTATTATTGTTTACTTCGATCTTCCCTGTAGGATGCAAAGGAGTTAATGCCATGCCTTTTGCACCGGTTAAGTCGCTTCCACCTTCCGGTTGAGATGGGATAACAAAACCGCCTTTAGTGGTCTCTGAAGCTGTTAATACTAAACGATTAAATAATGGCATACCCGGCATAAATTTAAACATTAAGAAAATAGCAATCCCACTTCCAATAAGACTGCACATTATGGTGAAAATATTCATTATTAATAGATCAACATCATAAGGAGTTCTCGGGATTGTAAAATCCTGAAATGATAGTATTGCGCCTATTAATAATAAAATAATCCCGGGTATTCCTGCAATACCAAAACCGGGTATAAAGAGTATTTCTACGGCTATCAGGAGGATTCCTATAAAAAATATGATAATTTCTGGTGTCTCTGCCAGTCCGACAAGGTGCTTGCTTAAGAAAACAGTTGCAAGGCAAAGTATTCCAACTATTCCGGGTAACCCAAAACCCGGGCTTTTGAACTCCATCCATAAGGCGGCTAATCCAATGCCAAGCAAGACAGGTGCTATTCTTCCTAAAAATCTAACCATTTCCTCAGACCAGTTTGTTTCTAAAATATCAGGTGTGACACTTTCTAAATTCAGTAATTTTAATAGACTATTACGATCTTCTACAATTTCTTTTGCAAATTGGTATTCGTGAGCTTCTTTTGCATACATGGTGAGAAGTTTTCCCTCTTCGATTATTAACTTTCTGGACTTAAATTTCATTTTATCATCTTCGCTTGTTTCTTTTAGTTCTCTACCTGTAATATAATACCCATCAGGTCTTTCTTCTGTAACTACACGGTATACTTCTATTTCTTTTGTTACCATTGCCTCTGCAAGCAGAACAGGATAACCGTTCTTTTCTGCAAACTTTCTGAATTTTGTTCTCAGTACAGTTTGTATTTTTTCACCCACGGTTTTGTAACCACCTTCAGAGGATGGAACGATTGGTTCACAATCTCCTAATTCTGCCTGGGGAGCCATGTAGATTTCGTTGCATGAAATTGCTATCAGAGAACCTGCCGAAATTGCCTTTTTGGGAATGAATGCTATTGTTTTCGTATCCTTAATGTTGCTGATATGTTCTGATATCTCGAAGGCTGGTTCTAGCTGACCACCAAATGTGTCTATCTCAAAGATTATGAGGTTTGAGCCATTTTCTTTCGCAATTTCAACCCTTCTTGTGAGAGAATTGTAAATACCGCCATCAATCATTCCGCTCAGAGGTATGATTGAAACCTTACTGGATAGAGTATTATCCTTCTGAACGGTAGAATCTATCGTGCCCTCGGCGTAAGCTGTTACCAGTTGTGCCAGTATGAGGTTAGTAATAAATAAAGAGAGGAATATATTTATAAGTTTCTTCATGATATATACTTACCAGAATTACCATATCATTGTAGGTAATAAAATTTATCAGAAATTGGAGTGCTTGTCAACTTCAATAGTATTTGAGGTAAATCAAGTAATCGACTGTGAAGAGGATCAAACAGTGAATACCTGCATACTTAAACCTTAAACAAGGTAGCAAATTAATGTAATTGTGGGGAAAATAGGATTTATTCATAATTGGAGTAATGGGCAATATTACCCATTTATTACCCATAAATAGTTGACTTTTATGCGTAAAGTTTGTACATACTAGATTAATAAAATTATTATTTATTTAGAATTTGCGCGAGTTGGATGGGGATACCAGCTTAAATATTGCGGACATTGTCAAAAACAAGAATCTAAAGGAAACTCACTACAAGACATGCTTGAATAGCTGACTATTTGGTATTGAATTTGTATATACTAACTAACTGAAATAATTGGAGAAGATTATGCGTAAATTGGATGGAACAACCAGCTTAAATATAGCGGACATTGTCAAAAACAAGAATCTAAAGGAATCTCATTTACATAACATTCTTGAGGCGAGTGCTATTATTAATTCCAAGCTGGAATTAAGCCATGTATTAGAACAGGTTATAATCCATGCTTCAAAGCTGACAAACTCAGTTGCCGCTTCCATTATATTATTACATGATTCCAGTAATGATCTGGTTATTCGATACGCAACAGGTCCTGCTTCCGAAGCAATTTCAAATGTCAGGTTCCCGGCTACAAAAGGCATTGCCGGACACTGTATAGGTACAGGAGAAATAATTGTTGTTTTTGATGCGAAGAAAAGTCCGCACCATTTTGCTGATATTGATAAGCTTTCCGGCTTTAAGACTGAAAGTGTTTTGTGTGTACCATTGTGTATAAAAGGCAAGGCAATAGGTTGTGTTCAGTTGTTGAATAAGCGTGATGGTACAACGTTTAACGATGATGATATTGCTGTTGCAGCAATAATGAGTAATCTTGCTGCCGTATCCGTTGCAAATGCCAAGCATTATGACAACTTACAGAGAACAAATAATGCGCTTAAATCCGAGTTGTTTTCAACAGACATGGTAATTGGTAAGAATAAGAAAATGAAGAAAATATTACAGTCGATTAATAAGCTGAAAGATGCGAAAAGTAATGTTTTAATTCTCGGAGAATCGGGGACCGGTAAAGGCGTCATTGCGCGTGCTATTCACGAGCAGAGCAGTCGAAAAGAAAATCCGTTTGTCACAGTTAATTGCTCAGCCTTGTCACCAACACTGTTGGAAAGTGAATTGTTTGGACATGAAAAGGGGTCATTTACAGGGGCTGATAAGCTGAAATTAGGCAGATTTGAGATTGCTGATGGTGGTACTGTTTTCCTGGATGAAATCGGAGAGATTGATAAATCAATACAGACTAAATTATTAAGAGTACTGCAGGAAAAGGCTTTTGAACGTGTAGGTAGTACTAAAACCCTGACAACTGATATACGTATAATTGCCGCGACAAATACTGATTTAGAGAAGGCCGTAGAGCAGAATATGTTTAGAAGTGACCTTTATTACAGGTTAAAAGTTATTGTTTTTCAGTTACCACCATTAAGAGAGAGAAGTGAAGATATACTGGCATT
The DNA here is from genome assembly GCA_964584595.1 of uncultured Candidatus Scalindua sp. Lineage (GTDB taxonomy): Bacteria > Planctomycetota > Brocadiia > Brocadiales > Scalinduaceae > Scalindua. Next base: position 34,251 of record CAZPAM010000019.1, read on the forward strand.
TGCTGAATTCTTCCTTCAGAGATACAGTAATGAATTGAGTAAGCCAACCCGAAAGTTTGATAAAGAGTGTATGAGTGCTATACTTGGCTATGACTATCCGGGTAATATAAGAGAATTAGAGAATATTATTGAAAGGGCTGTAGTTTTGGCTGATGATGATGTTCTTAGTATCGATGACCTGCCGGATGAAATTCAAGATAGAAAGAAAAGTATCTTCGATGAAAAGGTTGCAGTACCTGAAAAAACTAAATCTATTAATGAAATGGAAAAGGATGCGATTTGCAAGACACTGCTTGAATGTTCATGGAATCAGAGTATGGCTGCACGTTTATTAGGGCTTAGTCGTGACAATTTAAGATATCGTATAAAAAAATACAAGATAGAAAAATCTGTTAGCAATTAATCCATATAAAACTTTGAATACGATTCCAGCGCTTTCTGTAGATGGCCAATTTCCTGGTAACGGTCAGAAGGGCTCTTTTCCAAACATTTCAGTACTATCGTGTCTAGCCATCTAGGTATTTCCGGATTTACTTTACTCAGGGATTCTGGTGGTTCATTTATGTGCTGATATACAATATCTCCATCACGAAATGGTAAATGTCCCGTAAGCAATTCATAAAGTGTGATTCCAAGTGAATAAATATCACTTCTTGCATCTATTTTATCTTCAATTCCTCTGATTTGTTCCGGTGACTTATAAAAAGGTATTTCGGCGGCCTGGCTTGCGTTATCTGACTCCGGGACTTTTGTGATATGTGCAAACCCAAAAGCTGATATTTTTACAGTGTTATCTTCAGTCAACCTTATATTGTCCGGACTTATGTCTCTATGAATGACCCCATGTTCATGAGCATATTGAATCGCACCACAGATATCTATAACAATCCTTATTACCTCTTGCCATGAAAATTGTTTTTTCGTTTTGATAGACATAAGGCTTTCAGCATCAATATACTCTACAACTAAATAGAGAAGTGTATCGACATTAACATCGTATACTCTGGCAATACATTTGTGTTGAAATTTGCTGATAGATTGTATTTCCTTAATAAAACGTTCTATTGCTCCGGGATTACATCTGAAGTCTTCCCTAATTACATTGATAACAACTGTACGTTTGAGTAATTTGTTTACAGCTTTGTAGAAAACCCAGACATTATCCTCACCTATCTTCGTTATATTTTCGAAACGTTTGTTTAGGTTTGCCATTAAGGCTTTGCCTTCTGTCAATTTAGTTAATGAAGTAATCATATCCAGTCGTTTTGAAACATCCTTGTACTGTGTGTCGATTGAAATTATTTTGTCATAATAAGATTTTGCTTTATCGGGTAAACTCTTTTCTTCGCAGGCAATTGCTATCTGGTAGAAAAGCTGCAGTTTTTCTTTGGTAGGCACATATAGTGCTGAAATTTTACTGAAATGATTAAAGGCATTATCATTATGTCCATTATCAAGAGAACTCAGGCCTAACCGTAAGAGTGCTTCAACTTTACTGTTGGAGTCTGAATTAGCAACTTTCTGAAAGAGTGCGTTTGCACGCTCTTCATTGGTGCCAGCATATGTATAAAGCATTGCTAGTTCAAAATTAAGCCTGCTTGTCTCATCTTCATTAAGGTTCTCAGTCTTTAGTTTGTTCTCATATTCCGGGATTTTCTTTCGTGTATTCAGTTTCTTGACTTCCTGTAGCTTGTCCCTGTATTTTGTGTTTTCCGGTCTGAGTTTTATTAGATTTTCTATTTTTGATATACAGAGATCCAGTAAGTTGTCATGAAAGGAACTTGCAATCAACCTGGCAAGGACTTGCTGCATTTTGTTTTGGTAATTTGTGTTATTTGGCTCAATATCCAGAAGGTGATCAAGCCTTTTTTCTGCCTGTTCCAGGTTGCCTACATCTATATAAAGATCTATCTGGTAATTAATAATATTCTTATCGGCCTCTTTATTATCAAGTCTTTTTTCTATTGAAGATATAATATTTGTTTTTCTGGAATGGTCTAATTTGATTACCTGGTTATATTGGATTATTGCTTCGGAATATTTGCCGGATTCAAGATAAATGTTTCCCAATAGATAGAAGGGCTTAGCATCCTTAGGGTATTCCTTCTGGTGTTGTATCAGTAGTGGGATAGCCTGGATATTTTGCCCCAAAAGGTAATAAAGATGTTCAAGCGTACCAAGAAGGAATTGCCTGTTATTTTTATCTTTTTCGGCTTTACGTTCAAATGCAGGAATTAATGAACTCTCTTTCCCTCTTTTCCTGTATAAATTGAGTAGTAGCTCGTAAGACCTTTCAACAAATGGATATTGGCTGATAATATCTAATAATCCGTTCAATATTGATTTAAAACGTTGAGGGCATTCATTGGTCATTTCTTCGTATTCCTGGAGTGCCTTTGTATAATCTTCGTTTCTCAAATGTATTTGTGCTAAAATGATGTATCTGTCTGAGAAATGCTTACCAAGGGTTTTCAAGCTATTCAGGATTTTCTTAGCTTCTGCATATTTACCCTTTTTGTAATAGAATTCACCCAATATCAGGTGGTAACGCATGTGCTCTGTGCCCATATCAATACTTTGCTTAAGAATATCCGGTGCAGGTTCTAATTCATAAATTTCTCTGCAGACTTCATAGGCCTTTTGGAGTTTCTTGTCTTCGTAGTATTTAACCGCAAGGTCATTTAATGATATGATCTTTTTAATATCTGGATGGTAACGATTTGACTTTAACATAATAGTGTTCTTGAGATTATCCTCTTAGGTTTTGCTCAGGATGGAGAGGGTTTCAACTGAGGTCAGCTTCTTTATTCATAAATTGGCAGTTGTGTCTCTATGGCATCTTTTAATCGAGAATACTGTTTGTCCTTATCTGACACAATAGGTACTTCAACAGGCCAATCAATTCCAATATCAGGGTCAGACCATAACACACCATATTCATCATCCGGATTATACAAATCTGTAGTCTTATACAATACATCTGCAGTTTCACTGGTAACACAGAAGCCATGAGCAAAACCTTCTGGTATGAAAATCTGCCGTTTGTTTTGATCGGAGAGATATTCTGCCACACATCGGCCAAATGTAGGGGATCCTTGCCGTATATCAACGGCAACGTCAAAGATTTCTCCTGTAATAACATAAATCAGTTTTCCCTGAGGATGTTTTAGTTGATAGTGGAGGCCTCTCAGAGTCCCTTGTGCTGAATGTGAATAGTTGTCCTGTATAAAGGCATGATCTATGCCCGCTTCGGCATATTTATTCTGATGGAATGTTTCCATGAAAAAACCACGGGAATCTTTAAATACTTTTGGTTCAAGCAGCAATACCTCGGGAATATCTGTTTTGATATACTTTATAGACATTTTATCTGTCCTTATCCTTATATAATTAATTCTTATTACGTGTCAATGAGAACTTTATCCGTAGTGCTCCTTTACCCAGGACTGGTATTCGCCGCTTTTGACCCGGTCTATCCAATCTGAGTTATCAAGGTACCATTGAATGGTTTTCTTGATACCTGACTCAAAGGATTCTTCAGGTGACCAGCCAAGTGCAGATTTCAATTTGCTGAAATCAATTGCATATCTTCTGTCATGGCCGGGTCTGTCCGTAACAAACGAAATCAATTCGTTTCTTAGATGATTGCCTGGCAATTTCTTGTGTTCATCTAATATATTACATATCATATTCACCAACTTTATATTTTCCAGTTCATTGCTGCCGCCGATATTGTATGTTTCACCACGAACACCTTTCTTCATAATCATCCAGATGGCAGTGCAGTGGTCTCTAACATAAAGCCAGTCCCTGACATTCAGGCCATCTCCATAAACGGGCAAAGGTATTCCGTCGAAAGCGTTAAGAATCATGAGGGGTATCATCTTTTCAGGAAACTGATAAGGCCCATAATTGTTGGAGCAATTGGATATGGTAATTGGCATGGCGTAGGTCTTATGATATGCCCTCACCAGGTGGTCAGAAGCTGCCTTGGAGGAAGCATAAGGACTATTAGGTTTGTAGGGCGTATCTTCAGTAAAATAACCTTCT
>CAZPAM010000020.1:0-6112 GCA_964584595.1 uncultured Candidatus Scalindua sp.
GCCTCAGATCTTATCTTTTTTGACTCTTCACTTGCCTCAGTTCGTATCTTTTTTGACTCTTCTCTAGCCTCAGCTACTATCTTTGCTGCCTTTTCATCAGCCTCAGCTAATATACCTTTTGACTTTTCATCAGCCTCAACGAAGCTGTCTACATGCTCATCAGCTTGAATATCATCCGCTTCCTCAGTTATGATTTCTGTATCAGCAGAGCTTTCAATAACGGCTTCAGCTGCATCACCTGTCTGGATATCTTCCGCTTCTGTCATAGTCCTTTCTGTTTCAGCGGCTGCTTCGAGAACTTCATCAGTTACTTCATCTGCCTTGTCTTCTTGAGTATCGTCTACTTCCTCTACAGGGGTTTCAGCTTCAACAGGACTTTCAATTACTTCATCAGTTACACCATCCACTTGGTCGCCTGCCTGAGAGTCTTCTATATCAACTGCATCCTCAGTAAGATTCTCTACATCATCAGTACTTTCTGGAGCCGCCTCAGCTACTTCATCTACCTGTTCGTCAGTTTGAATATCGTCCGTCTCTTTAGTTAGAACTTCAGTATCAGCAGAGTTTTCAATAACCGCTACACTTTCGTCACCTATCTGGCCGTCTATTTGAGTATCATCCACTTCCTCTGTAGGGTTTTCAAATTCAGCAGGACTTTCAATTACTGCTTCAGTTGCATTCACTGTTGGTTCATCAGTTTGTATGTCGTCTGGTTTCTCTTCTTTTTCCATTATATATCCAACATAACTTTTACATTATTGTGTTAAAATGAAATCTTATCATTTGTCATTGATATTTCCTGCTCGGCCAGGAAACCGGCCTAACCTGGTCTGGCAATGGCGTACTGATACAGGGAATATCGGAAATTAGTACTTAACCGGATATTGAGCTAGGCGTTATTAATGCTAAACTCATGCCAAAGCAAAATCTATGGTCTGTGTTTGAGTGTATATGTAGATTAACAGATAACAGACTGTGATGTATATACTTAGGTATAGCTATTTCAGTAGATCATTTAGTTTGCATATTCACTTATTCATCAATCTGTATAAGACTTCAACAAATTTGTGGTAAAACCTTCCTGCAGCTTCCTTTCATTGTTAATCAATTTCTTGCTGCAAATCAGGAACTTAAACTATCTGGAGGGCTAAATGATAGTTAGAAATGCCATCAATTCTTTCCGGCAAGTCTGTAATGCCATATCTTTCCCTTTTCACTTGACTTAGACAAAATGTATCTTTATTATTTCGTTCCATCCTAGTGGCATATGTGTATGAAAAATTAAACATCCTTTATATGATTTAAAAAAGGGAGGTTATTATTATGAAAAAGAACAAAACGGTTTTTGCCATCTTGACATTTATGTTATTGTCAATAATGCTTTCACTCCAATCTTTTGCCGGTAGCCTGCCAAAACATTCAGAAATCAAAGAGACCCTGCAAAATATTGTTAAAGAGAAGAATGGTGGGTTTGGACTTAATATGTGGGCTACGATAGTTGACAGGGATGGAGTTGTAAAAGCCGTAGTCTTCTCCGGCAGCAACAGAGGTGAACAGTGGCCGGGAAGCCGTATTATTTCAGCACAAAAAGCAAATACGGCAAATGCCTTCAGCCTTCCGGAACTGGCATTGTCTACAGCCAATCTCTTTTCAGCAGTTCAGCCGGGCGGCAGCTTATACGGCCTCCAGCATAGCAATCCAGTTAACACAGAAGTGGCTTATCGTGGACCATCAGAAAATATAGGTACTATAAATGATCCTATGGTTGGTTATAAGATTGGTGGAGTAAATGTATTTGGAGGCGGTTTGCCGTTATACAACAGCAGTGGTCAACTTCTGGGAGCAATAGGTGTAAGCGGTGACAGTTCATGCGCAGACCACAATATTGCATGGAAGGTTCGACATAAACTAAACTTGGATTATGTTCCTAAAGGCGTCAGCCCTACTAAAGATGATAATATTGTTTCCGACATGACTGACAGTGTTAGTGCAAGCGGGTGGGGCCACCCTGTGTGTTCACCGGATGCGGCTAAGATTGCGGAAGAACTACCTGAAACACACCCAATCAGTTCCAACAAAAATAAATAAGAAGGAGGTTTCTACCAGTCCCTGGCCTTCAATCTTGTTTTCTGTGTAAGGATCTGAATCCTTATCCCTTTTCTACGAAATCACAATTTGCCACGCAAAAAAAACTAACTGATATGGTTAATGAGAAAATAACTCCAAAAGCTCCTTTTTCTAAAATTGCCGTTATATCTATTTTGTGTCTCACGCTGGTAACTTTTCTGGGATTAGGCTGGCAAGCCTGGAGATCAAACAAGAACGTCAAAACGTTTCAGGAGCAAGACTTCCGGATTCAAGAGTTAATTGGTACCATTATACATCTGGATGAAGTATTAACAATGTCAGCACGCATGGGAACAAAAACCGGTGACTTCAAGTGGGAAGAACGTTATCTGAAATTTGAACCACAGTTGGGTGCGGCTATCAGCGAGGCAAAAAGACTGGTGCCGGCAGCTTTCATATTGAAAGCTGCTATTCAAACGGATACCGCCAATACAAAACTGGTTGCAATGGAGAAGCGTGCCTTCGAGTTGGTGCGACAGGGACAAAAAGAAGAAGCCTCTGCCATAATGCTTAGTGAAGAATATCAAGGACAGAAGCAAATCTACGCTCAAGGAATGAAGCAGGTTAAAGCCTCGATGCAAGTTCATCTAACGGATTCTCTCAATGAGTACAAACGCCACGAATTCTTTACTATTGTAACTATCCTGACTGTTCTACCAGTCTTGTTCTTTGCCTTTATATATATAACACTGTTGACAAGGAAGAGATATGATGCTGAACGTATGCTATCGGAAGGTAAGCTTGAGAAATACGGAATGTTATTTGACAATATTACAGACCTTGCATATATCTGTGATGCTGAAGGAAATGTCTTATTTTTAAATAAGGTGTTTGAAAAATTTTCAGGTCACAAACCGGAGAAATTCATAGGGAAATCATTTGCACCGCTTTTTGACGGTGAAGACCTGAAAAAAGCAATGGATTTATATTCAAGAACATTAAATGGTGAAAGCCCTCAACAAGAAGTACGTTTCAAAGATACCGGAATATTATGTGAATATAATAACATACCATTACGTGATGAAAGAGGGAACATAACCGGAGTTATTGGTACTGCCAGAGACATCACTGAACGCAAACGTTTAGAGGACGAGCTTAAAATCCTCAACAAAACTCTGGAGCAAAAAATTGTCGAGCGTACAGCAGCACTGGCAAAAACTAACGAAGAACTACAGAAGAAAATCCTTCAGCACGAAAAGGCTGAAGAGTCACTACAAAAGAATAAGGAACAATTACAATCTATCCTGGATAATACTAGTGCCGTTATTTATATTAAAGATAAGGATGGCAGATACATCTTAATAAACCGTCAATTTGAAGCCCTCTTTCATGTTTCATGTGAGAACGTTATTGGTAAAACAGACATGGATATCTTTCCTGAAGAGATGGCTGAAGCATTCCGTGCAAATGACCTCAAGGTAATCAATGCCGGAAGGCCTCTGGAATTAGAGGAGATTGCCCCTCATGATGACGGGCCACATACTTACATTTCTATAAAATTTCCAATATTTAATTCCAGCAGGATTCCGGACAGGGTATGCGGAGTATCAACTGACATCACCGAGCGTAAACGGGCTGAAGAGGAATTGGAATGGATTTTCAATCTTTCCCTGGATATGGTTGGTACGGGTAATTTAGATGGCTATTTCACAAAAATAAACCCATCCTTTGAGCGAATACTTGGTTATAAGGAAGAAGAGTTTCTTCAAAAACCATTCATTGAGTTTGTATATGATGAAGACGTTGAAAAAACAAAAGAGACTTTGGCTGAAGCGGTAAAAGGAAAGCGAATTCTCTATATAGTTAACAGATATAAATGTAAAGAAGGTTCATTAAAATGGATAGAATGGGCCGTTCTGGCAATTGCACAAGAGAATAGATTTCTTGCTGTTGGCAGAGATATCACCGAACGCAAGCGAGAGGAAGAAAGCTTACGTGAGTCAGAAGCAAAGTATAGCAGGCTAACCGAAAACCTTCAGGGAAATCACTTTTTCTACTCTCACAACACAGACGGCATGTTCACGCACATCAGCCCTTCTATTACTAACTTACTTGGTTATACCCCTGGAGAATTTCTCACCCACTACTCTGAATATATGACAGACAGTCCAAATAACAAGGACGTAATAAAATATACAGATCTCAGCATAAGTGGTCATAAGCAGCCTCCTTATAATGTGGAGCTCTACCACAAGGACGGTTCTATTAGGACTTTGAAGATTCAAGAGGTTCCTGTCTTTGATAATAATCATAATGTAATTGCTGTGGAAGGTATTGCTGAGGACATCACTGAACGCAAGCAAGCGGTAGAGAAACTTGTTAAATATCAAATGCAGCTCAAACGCCTCTCATCTGCATTATCTTTAGCTGAAGAAAAGGAGCGGCGTCATATCTCAGAGGATCTGCATGATAGAATAGGCCAGGCACTGACCGTTATAAAAATGAAATTAGAAAATATCCAGGAGTCACAAGCCTATACTGATGCCGACGGTATATTAAAGGATACCCGCGAGCTTCTTGATCAAGCGATCCAGGATACACGTACATTGACATTTGAGTTAAGCCCTCCTGTCCTTTTTGAACTTGGTTTTGAGCCGGCAGTGGAATGGTTGGTAGATCAATTTAAGAAACAACACAACATTGCAATCGACTTTGTGGGTTGTGGATTGACCGAAATGGTGGAAGAAGATATGATTTTCTTTCTCTACAAATCTGTACGTGAATTACTATTTAATGCTATCAAACATGCCCGGGCACACAGAATAAAAGTCACATTGCTGAAAGAAGATAATAAAATCAGAATCGATATTGATGATGACGGGATAGGGTTTGACTTTTCAAACACCCAATTTTCAGTAGAGAAACTAAACGGTTTTGGCCTATTCAGTATACGTGAGAGAATGGAACATTCTGGTGGCAGCTTTAATATTAAATCAGAACCCGGCCAGGGAGCATATGTCACAATGACTATGCCATTAAAGCAACAGGAAGGAGATGCGGATGCAGAATAAAATGAAGATAACTGTAATTATTGCTGATGATCATATGATTGTAAGAGACGGACTTCGTTCACTGCTTGAGAAACAGCCGGATATTGAAGTCGTTGCCGAGGCGGATAACGGACGAACTGCCTTGAAACACGTACAACAGTTATCTCCTAATGTTATCATTATGGATATTGGTATGCGCGAATTGAACGGTATCGATGCCACCCGTCAGATTATCAGTAAGTTTCCTGACGCCAAGATACTGGCGTTATCGATGTATTCCGACAAGCAATTTATCAAAGGAATGTTAAAAGCAGGTGCATCAGGATACATGCTGAAGGATAGCGCCTCCAAGGAACTGGTAGACGCAATTCGTATAGTAGCCGATAGTAATGTATATATTAGCCCCAGTATAGCCGGTGTTGTAACAGAAGACTATCTGGAACACTTAACAGAAAAAGATGCTGAGGTTCGTTCTGTCCTGACGTCAAGAGAAGTTGAAGTCCTTCAATTGCTGGCAGAGGGTGAGTCTACAAAGCAGGCAGCCTCAACCCTCGGTGTAAGCACAAAGACCATTGAGTCTCACCGTCAGAATATTATGAAAAAGCTGGATATTGACAATGTAGTGGATCTTATCAAATATGCCATCCGCGAAGGAATAATCTCCCTCTAAACCCCCCTTCGAAAACACTGAAGCCGGTGCTTTCGGTACTTACTGCAGTTAAAATACACTCACATCTAACCCATCAATTCTAAGTGTCAAATACATAAACAATCTAAGGTATTTAGAAGTGCAAAATCAGGTTTCCCCTGATTGCGCATTATTCTTGTGCTTCCTATAATAATACATAAATATGTAACACATCTTACAGACTTATTTAAAGATAGTAGTTACTTGTGTAAGATTAAAGTCACTTAAGATTCAAGGTACTCGGTTCTTTAATAGTCCAATTCATATTAAAGACGGTTGGCACCCCCACCACTTACGGTAAAGACCG
>CAZPAM010000020.1:6212-17839 GCA_964584595.1 uncultured Candidatus Scalindua sp.
TAGTCCAATTCATATTAAAGACGGTTGGCACCCCCACCACTTACGGTAAAGACCGACCGATACCTTGAATTCTTAAGCAAGAAAACCCTTTCCGGTTATATCATAAAACACATTAAAGTTGATTGAGTGGGATGACAGATTTAGCTGGTTAGCCACATCCAGGGAACTGATAGAAAACATATCGACTGTTTCAACGAAAATGGAATTGGGTGAATTCTAAGAAATGGCTAAATTAACCTTCAAAAAGCAATGTCCTGATTGCAAAAGTAAATCATTTTGTAGGGCCCCTCGCAAATACTGGATGCGTCTAATACCTACAACGAAACACTATTCTTGTGATAATTGCGTGAGTACCTTTTTATTAATATCCTTGTTTCACAGGAAGGCGTCTTTAACTTGATTAAGGCACTAAAAATAGAACATTCTGTAATCATTGACAATCTTGAGGAAATAAAGAGACTGGGCGTTCATTCAAGAAAGGGTCTGGACTTACTTTTCTCGATTCAGATTAATATACTCAGCCATCTGGAAAAAGAAGACAAGGAACTATATCCTGTACTTAAAGATGCCGTGAAGTCCGAACGAAAGGCGAATGACACATCAAATCTGTTTGACGAAAATATAGGTGCAGTATCAAACACCGTTATTCACTTCTTTGAGAATTACGCCACAAAAGCAAAAAACCAGCTTGTCATGGAAACAGAATGGCTTATAGAGGCACTTACCTGGAGAATACAAAGAGAGGAAAACCTTATCTTTACAATGTACGAAAATGTACATTCGAAATAGTAAACACAAAAAATACCATTCCGTATTATCTCGTGATTTTCGTGGGAAAATAGTTATTGCCAAAGTTTAATCTAAGTTTTCAGGATTTTTCCAACAAGTCATTAATCCATGTCATGGCTGCCAATGCATGTGGTAAACCGATTGTCGTAATTGCAAGTATACCGACGTGCAGAATCTCTTCTTTCGATACACCTGTCTTGAGCGCATTTCTAACCGCAGAATGCACTGCACCCTCGGAACCGGTACCAATCGATATACCTAGTTTTACAAGCCTTCTTGTCTTTTCATCCAGAGGGCCTGCTTCATGACATTGTGTACCAAGATTCTCAAACGCTTTGCACACATCAGGGTATTCCCTTGCAAGATCTTTAAACTGTGACGGTAATTCATAAGGCATTTTTCTATCCTCCTGTAAAATGTAAAATTTTATTGGCTAAATTAGTTACAATTATTCTTACTTATCTAAGCCCGGGTATTGTTCCATAATGGGCTTGTTGTCTCTGTTTATGTGTGACTGTCCTTTCAGGGCTTCCCTTATATATTTCGGAAGATTAAAGAGCGCCTGATGGGTAATACCATCATAGAACCTTAATTCTCCAGCAACCCTTTCAGATATCCTTCTATCTATTTCTTCCCCGCTTACCTGAGCAGGATCGAGATCATTTGTGGCAAGGCAGAATCCCCAAAGCAGAGCAAAAGACGGAATATAAGCGGCATAAGGAAAAACATTGGTAAATACCTCCCTCATAGTTTTACTAAGAACAGTGTATGTTTTGAGGGCTACGGGAGAAGTGGTGCTTGCCTGTATTGAGAGTAAGCCGTGTGGAGTTAGCTTTTGCCTCACTATTTCGTAAAACTCTCTGGTAAAGAGTTTATATGAAGGACCTTCTTCCAGGGGACATGTAATATCCATGATGACGGCGTCAAATACATCATCAGAGTCCTCTATGAATTTGCGGCCGTCTCCGAAAGTAAGTACCGTTCTTTTATCAGTAAAGCTGCCGTTATGGAAGGTTGGCAGGTATTTCCCGGCACACTCCACCACCTTTTCGTCAATATCCACCATCATGGCCTTATTGACTGTCTTGTGGCGAAGCACCTCTCTCAAGGTAGCACCCTCACCGCCTCCTATGATGGCTACCTTTTCAGGTTTGGGGTGTAATATTAAGGCTGGCTGTACAAGGGCTTCGTGATAGATGAACTCATCCAGTTCAAATGATTGAAACTCGTTATCGAGAATAAGGCATCGGCCGAAGTTTTCAGTTTCTGCTACTACTATCTCCTGGATGTCCGAATACCCGTGGTATACGGTGCTTTTTATGGCATGCTTGTGGACTTCAAAAGGACTAAAATAGTCATAAATCCATCGTGAAGGAAGGTCTTTCTTCAGTTTATGTCCCCTAAGTTTCAGAATAGACTTTAGACAGCATAGTCTCTTTTTTATATGGAGATCCCCTCTTTATCTCCATAGATGTGTGATCTTTAGGCTCGAAAGCCTCCAGTAAACCCTTAATTGCTAATTGAGGATCAGCTACGGTACCGCAAGTAAATATATCAACCGCCACATAGCCCTCGATCGGCCATGTATGTACTGAAATATGAGACTCTGATAAGATAGCTACAGCGGTTATTCCCGGAGGATTAAACTCGTGGTGAATTGATTTGATTACGGTTGCCCCTGCATCGCCAGCTGCATCACACATAATCTGTGTTATCTTTTCAGCATCTTCAAGGGTCTCCCTGTTACAATCCCACATCTCAAGTAAAAGATGTCTACCGTATGCTTCCATGCTCTACTCCCCTACTCTTACAATTTCTTAACTTACTCTGTTGACTACTACAAATAAACGAAAATTACTTATATATATTAGAATTAATTTGTCAAGAACGTTTTCCTAAAACCTGTTTAATAATGGCCTGATCAGTCGGCCCTTGGGCAAGACTTCAACAATCCCAATGCATGTTCTTATTATTGTTGAGAGTTTGTGTGAAAGCCTGAGTATTACAAGGCCTTTCTCAAATGATAACTTGTCTATTGAGATCAGATCCCAGTATTTTATATTCACCATATCTTTCTTAAACAATTCTCTTAACTCAGGAATCTTATTAATGTCTATAGTATGCATGCCATCAGGATGGACCGTAAGTGAGTCCTCATGGAAAACACTCTTTTTTACACCCTCTTTCTTTTTGTAAAATATGCTTATCACTGACAAGCTAAACCAGAATAAGATCTTTGAATAGTATTTATTCACTTTTTCTATTTTTTTTTCACCAAGTTTAAAGGTAACTGTTCTTTTGTCCTTATTGAATATAAAATCTTCAACCTCAAACGGCATCTCTATTACGCCTTCAAAAAAGAGTTTCTTCAGTTCTATAAAGAAAGAGGCATTCCCATCCATACAGTTAACTCTAATTGATTGCAAGTTCTTATCCCCAATGGATATTTCTTTCACATATCCATTGATAAGATCCTCTTTGATCTTTATCTCCCCCCTGTCAACATCAAGTGATATGTTTTTGCCCAGACTGGCAAGTGTTTTTAACAGATCAAGATAAACAGGTACTCTTTCCCTGATCTCTTCAGAAATAGCCTTTGCACCCCTGCCCAATTTCTCAGCTACATCTTTAATAGATGACATGTTATCATTCATTTTATAGCCTTATCAGCAATGTCCCTGCGATAATGTGCACCGTCAAATGATATTCTACCTACAGCCTCATACACCTTCTTCTGGGCTTCCTTTATATCCGCGCCACAGGCAACAACATTCAAGACTCGCCCGCCATTCGTTACAATCTTCCCATTTTCAGATTTAGTGCCGGCATGAAAGGCAGATATACCCTCCTGGTTATTTAATGAATCCAGTCCCTTAATTTCTTTTCCATTGTCATATTGCCCCGGATAGCCACCCGAAGCCATTACAACACAAACAGATGCCTGTGGAAGCCATTCCAAATCTACATTATCCAGATCCCCTGAAATTGTAGCCAGCATTATTGGAACGATATCACTCTTCATTCGAGTAAGTATTACCTGAGCCTCCGGGTCTCCAAAACGAACATTAAATTCCAATACCATGGGCCCGGCAGACGTTATCATCAAGCCAATGTATATAACCCCCTTATAAGGTCTTCCTTCTTTATTCATAGCGTGAACTGTAGGCACAAGAATGTCTTTCTCTACCCCACGGTATAATTCAGATGTCATAATTGGTACAGGTGAATAAGCTCCCATGCCCCCTGTATTTGGGCCTTTATCGCCGTCATAAACCGTCTTGTGATCCTGGGAGCTTTCCATGGGCACAATGGTCCGTCCATCCGTAAAGGCCAGCAGAGAAACCTCTTCTCCTATCAGACATTCCTCTATTACAACCTGATCTCCAGCATTTCCAAACACCCGGTCCTTCATTACAGAGTCTACTGCCTGCAACGCCTCGTCATTAGTTTTACAGACAAACACTCCCTTACCCTTACTCAACCCATCCGCCTTTACCACTATTGGTGCCCCTCTTGACAGAACATAATTCCTGGCCTGGCCATGGTCATCGAAACACTTAAAGTCTGCAGTTGGGATACCGTGCTTTCTCAAAAGGAGTTTTGAGAACACCTTGCTATCTTCCAAGATCGCCGCTTTTTTGTCAGGCCCAAATACTTTTAGATTATGTTTACTAAAAGCATCTACAATCCCATCTACTAGAGGGGCCTCCGGGCCTACAACAGTAAGACCTATATCTTCTTTAACAGCAAATTCACAAAGCTGGCTTGTTTGATCTGAAGCAATGTCTATACATTCGGCGAGTTCTGAAATACCCGGATTCCCGGGCGCACAAAATACCTTACTTACTTTCGGGGACTGTGCTATCTTCCACACAAGACTATGTTCCCTTCCACCACCACCAATTACCAAAACCTTCATCTCAAATCAACTCCTTATGATTACTGATTTATCTTGCCTAAACTTTCATGGAAGTCCAATACCGGACATTCTATTAATGTTCAATAATTTGAGCAAGCAAAATTGTAAAAAGTAGCGGTGTATAGTAGTACTGAAAGATAGACCTGCCTGTGACATGGCAATACGTCCCTACGTATACCGTAATTTTTTATTGGAGAAATTATGCCGTCAATGCTATATTCTTAGCGATTTCGTACGCATTTGATAACAAATAGTGATTTTCATTAATATATTTACATTTCTGAATATAATAGAAAATTAAATGAGCACCAAAAAGATTTTTATTACAATTGGAATTGCTTTTACTATCTTTTTAATGTCCCTTCCATCTATAAGCTACAGATTTCTTAAAGATGCAGTAGAAGCTGAAGCTTTCAATCACCTAATCTCTGTCAGAGAGTTGTTAAGACACCAGATAGAAGGTTATTTTCAGGAGAGATTTGGAGACGTGGACGTCCTTTCAAGAAACCCTGTAACCGGACAGGGTTTTTCCAGACTATCAAAGGCTTTTCATGCCTCAGGCCTCGACGGTCCTCAATATACTAAGATGGCAGATCTTTATCAGCCATTGATGGAACACTATTTAACTGATTATGGTTATGCGAATATATATTTTGTTGGCAAAGACGGTGATGTGTTCTTTTCTGCGATAAGAGAGGAGTTTACGGGAACTAATTTACTAACCGGAAGATATAAGCAATTCAGTGTTGGTCAGATTTTCGCGCGTGCTTTTGATGGAGTTGCGTTTGAAGACTATACGTGGCACGAAGAGCTACAAGAATTTACTTCTTACTTTGCCGCTCCGGTATACGATGGACAACTGTTATTGGGCATATTGATAATAGAAATTCCTTTCTCTCATTTAGACGCTATTCTGACTGAGAGAGCAGGTCTGGGAGAAACGGGAGAAATGTACCTGGTAGGTGACGATGGCTTTATGAGATCGAATTCCAGGTTTTCTGAACATCCAACAATACTTCAGAAAGAAGTAGATACAGTAGCAACAATGGAGGCATTAGACGGAATCGCCGGGCAGAAAATAATAAAAGATTATAGAGGGGTTCCTGTATTAAGTGCGTATACGGCGTTAGATCTTAAATTTGTTAACTGGGCGCTTTTGGTTGAGATTGATGAAAAAGAGGCGCTTGCAGCCATTAAAACAGTAGAAAAAAGGGTTATAATACTTGGATCCTTAATCACGTGTATAACTTTCCTTTACATTTATTTAGTAAACAGAAAGAAGAATCAGCAAATAATTGCAGATTCTTTATCGGAAGGATCCAAAACCTGACGGGTACAAAGGATTAGTTCAAGCAGGTTTATTCCCTTATCTTCTTGGCTCGATTTTGTGTGTAAGCATCCTGAACCACAATATACGGATCTATGGCTTGTTCCACCAAACCCTCGTAAGTGTCCCCTTTGTCTATAGAGACCTCATTTAGGGTATTATAGCTACTAACTCCTGTACTTAGGAATGGGCTGACAAAAGAAAGGAATGTTATCGGGTCCAGAACTATATCACCTAAAAGTCCAATACCATCACGCACGTTAGAAGGGCCAAATAAAGGTATTTCAATAAATGTTCCTGCTCCAACATTATATGTACCAAGAGTCTGCCCAAAGTCTTCGTCATACAAGTCTAATTTGAAATATTTCGATGCCGGGTCAGAAAATCCAGCTCCACCTATGGTGGAATTAATAACCAAGCGCAATAATTCCGTTCCGGCACCTTTAAATTTACCTTGAAGGACGCAGTTGACAAAACGACCAGGCGTTCTGACATTTGTAAAGAAATGCCTTACACCTATACGTGCCTTTTCTGGTACAACTGCCTCATAACCTTTTGATAAAGGCCTGAAGAACCAATAGTACACTTTATCATTAAAGGTAAACATTGCACGGTTTAAAGGCTGAATGGAGTCTTTAACAAAAGTTGCCTCCATCTCAATATCTATGTCTTCATCTTCATCAGATGCATCTTGACTCGCAGCTACAGCAGGTTGTTCCTTTGAATCAGGCACATCTTCCGCGTATACGGATATATTAAATGCATACGTTGTTAGTACAATAAAAGATATTAATAAGACTAATCTTCTCATCTGCTTTGCTCCCCTCCTGTGAAGGTGTTAAAACATTTAAAGGTTTCTTTATTGATTGTATTTATTTATTCTTTAAGGGTTTTATCCCTTTCTCTTTTTAAGTTCTAAAGATGTGGGATTTTAGCAAAATGTTTTTAAATTAGCTACGATAATTTTAGCTAAATCTGACCATAACGATTAAATATGTAGTTGCAAGACCTATGCCAATAGCCTACATTAGTGTGCAATACCTTTCAATAGTGTATAAACCCTTACAGTATCAATCTCTATAATATTACTATAAGTACTAAAGCAAAAGCTCTGAAGACTTATTCTTATAAATATAAACGTAATATTGCGTAATATTGCACAATATTACGCAATATTTGCGGTATTGTACAGGTAGCAGAAATTTGCAGCACAATTTATGCGTATTTTCTGACGCCTTGGTCAAGTTTTATGACAAAATTTCTATCTTCCGAATGGTTTAAATACAATTATGAGCAGCGGAAGCAATGTTAATGCAGTTATCAATGCAATAAACATCGCAAGTCCGGTGAGAATTCCAAACAGGATTGTAGGGATAAAATATGAAAAAACCAGGATAGAAAAGCCTGCAATAATTGTAAGAGAAGTATAGTACATTGCATTTCCTATGCTTCCATGACAGCGATGCATTGAACTAATATAATTCTGATCAATTGCATACTCTTCCTGGAATCTGTGTATATAATGAATAGTATCATCAACCGCAATACCAATACTTATCGCCGCTATAGTGATTGTTATAAAATCCAGCGGCAGGCCTGACAGTCCCATTATACCAAGTACAGCAACAGCAGAAATTACATTAGGTATGATTGCAATAAGGGCTATCTTTATAGAACGAAATAACACCGTAAACATAGCCAATAATGCAAGCACAACAAATCCTATTGTTAGTATCTGAGAGCTGAAGAGGCTTTGAAGCATATTGTTATAAAGAACCATCATACCGGCCAGGTGATATTGATGCTCCTGAAAACCAAGTGCATTCCTCATATCAAACATAATCTTTTTAAGTAAGTTGTCCCTCTTTAATCCCTCTAAAGAATCTTTTATCCGAACAGTCAGACGAGCCTGATTATCCGGAATGGATATATAAGGTTTAAGAACCATATCTTTAAACTTATCAGGCAATTGTGTATAAAGAAGTGCAAGCTGGAAATCATCAAGTGGTTTTCCTTCCGTAAATTCCTCAGCGACCTTCAACATCGTCCCCAAGGATAAAACCTTACCGATTTCTGGTAAACTCTCAAGATAGTTATGAACATTCATAATCTTGGCCATTTTATCAGAAGTGAACCAATATTTGTCTGATTTATCCTCCTCTTCAAACTCGTCAAATTCATCAAACTCGTCAAATTCATCATCGAAATCTGTATCAGACTCTGTAATGGTATCACGATTTGATAACTGGATTTCCTCTATATCCTGAGAATCCACAACAATATCAAGAGGTGTTGTGCTTACTATATTAAAGAAGTAATAAAACTTCCTCCAATCCTGATCAACAACCTTAATGTCTTCAATAGTATCTTGGTTTAATAATGGAATATCCTTTCTCTCCTGGGAAACCACAACAACATCAAGAGGTGTTGTGCTTACTATATCTTGATCAGTAACCTTAGTATCTGCAATGGTATCTTGATTTGATAACGGAACATCCTTTCCCTCCTGGAAATTCACAAGAATATCAAGTGGTGTTGTTCCCCCTAGATTCTGATCAATAACCTTCAAACCCTGATAAATCTCGGTTGACTCCCGGAAATAGTCGATAAAACTATTTTCTACAGTCAGTCTTGAAATACCGGCAACTATCATCACTATCAGAAGTCCGGTTACAATAAATACAGTTTTTGTATAATTCTGGGTAACATTCGCCAGAAAGCGAATGAATCCTCTGCAAAACTGCCTATCCTCCCTTGCTTTACCTTTTGGAAGCAGACAAAGAATAGCAGGAAACAGAAAAAAGGTAACTACCAGGGATACTACCAATCCGACACTCATCATCAAACCAAAGTTTATGACAGGCAAAATATCGCAAATGAGCAATGAACTAAAACCGGCTATTGTTGTCAATGTGGTATAGAGACAGGGTATAAACTTTGAAAAGACTGTCTCTCTAACCAGTTCCCTTTGAGACCACTCAGGATTGTCTACCTGCAATTCCCTAAACCGAACAATCAGGTGAATAGTCAACGCCATGGTGATAATAAGCTGCAGAGAGATAAAATTTGATGATATTACCGTTACCTCCCAACCAAATATACCGAGAAAACCTATCATTGAAAGCACAGAGAGAGTGCAGCAGAGTATTGGCAGAACGACCCAGCGGACTTTTCTAAAAATAATCCCGAGTGCTATAATTAGAAAAATGATAATACCAATTCCAAATACCTGAAGATCTTTTTTGACAAATGTAATCAGATCATCCGTAATCATCGATATTCCACCGAGAAACAACTCGGCATCCAGTCTATAGCCATCCATTATTCTACGAACAGTTGCTATATCGCTGTGCCTTTCTTTATCCAGACGAATTTTACATTTTCTATAAGCAATCTTAAGCTGTTCAAGTTCAGAACGCTCAGCCGGAGTGATTGTGTTGTCTGACAGTTTCTGCCTGAGTTCATTCCTTCTGGAAACAATGTTGTCATACTCTGCATCTTCAGCCATATGAACCATAAGTGCAGTCATCTTCATATCAGTACTAACCAGAAGTTCCTTATAAATAGGGCTCTCAGCTAACTCAGCCTGTGCAAGCTGTAAATCAACTTCCGGATTCTCCAGGTTCTTAATGTTGGATATCAACTCCTTGATGGGTACGGGTGGGTTCCTTAGAAGTGGAACGTCGAGGATGGTAAGAACAGAGGAAACACGCTTTATCTCCCTTAGTTCATCCCTTAATGAACCAAGTTTACTAAGCGTCTCATGAGAAAAAATATCCCCCCTGGGCTTATATGTTATAAACATATAACTATGTGAGCCGTATGTTTTACTTATTTTACGGTAATATTTGAAATCTTTGTCATTCTCTAGTATCAGAGAATCTGCCGAGGCATCTATCCTGAAGTTCTGAGCGTTATACCCAAGATACGAAAACACTCCCAGCAAAACAATAATGACAACAATTGGTTTGTCTAAAATGTACCTGGAATGAAAATTCAGAAATGATTGCATAAGATGAGTAGCTAAAAGTAGGATGAGAAACTATGAACTAGGATTGCTGTCAAGAACTTTGGCATTTTCTATTTTCTTTTCTCTCATTTTTGTTAGTAGATCTTCAATCTCACCACTTTCAAGGATATGATTGTACTGAGACCTATATGTATGAATCAGACTAACACCTTCAATTTCAATATCATATATCCTCCACCCATTTTTGGTTTTAGTCATCTTGTATAACATTGAATATTCCTTCTCCTTGGACAGCAAAACTGTTGGTATCTGCACTTTCTTTTTATTCACTAAAACAGATGGCTGAAACGTAACTTTTTCATCGCTGAAAAGATCCAATTTGTCGACATAAAAGTCCTGAAATAGCTTGATAAAAAGACTTGTAAACTCGGCTTTCTGCTCAGGACTAAACTTTGACCAGTGTTTCTTTCCCAGGGATAATTTAGCCATTAATGGATACCCAAAGACTGTATTGGTAATCTCAATGACCTTGATTTTCTTCTGATCCATTTCCATCTCTTCATCAGACAGTATAGTAAACACTTTATCAACTGAGGTTTTCAATTTTTCTTCAGCTTCAGATTCAACATCTGCAACTGCAGCTTGTGATAACAGTAAAAAAAACAACAATAAACAGGAAACCCTTCTCATTCTTTACTCCTCTTATAATTAAGGTAGATATATACGAAATATTCCGACACAAAGTAATTAAATCATCTGCAATGAAAGTTGTCAAGTAATGAAAACATTGACATTTATATCAAAGTATTTAAGTTAAGCCCACTTAGCGCCACCATATTCTTGAACGCAGATCTTCTATCCACTTGATCACTTCTCGTTCAACTTTAATTGCTTCACCGATCAAAATATTAATGTCACTTTCAGGAAATGTTGCACTTGCCCTCACTATCTCAAGCAAATAAATACATTTGCTGGCATGTTTTAATGAGCGTTTACAATTTGCTATATTTCCGCACAACGAATCTTTCTCATAGCCCATGCCATGTCCTCCTGCTATTTTAACAGGAACTATAGATGATGCGGTAATAGCATCCCTGGCATTCTCATCGGCTTCAATTCTTTTATTGCTTTTAAAATACTCTCTAAGTCTTATACAAAATTCATAACTTCTTTTATAAGCCATAATCTTTTTAACATCTTCGATATCCCTTTCTGTTGCTTCATGACATTCAATAGATTTATCAAATATTTGATCTATTTCATATATATGGCAATCGTTATTCTTCTCACAATCATCACACGACTTATTTTCAACATCGCAATCTTCGTATTTATGATCCCATCCCATCTCTTTTGCAATAAGGTCATCACAATCGGGATGATTATGTAGAGTTTCGAAGAGCTCCATGTATTTTGCATTGCGAACATCAGCTTTTTGCAGAAATCTTTCCCAATCTTCTTCATCCCAGTCATCGTCTTCGCGAAAATCTTCATCTCTCATATCTGGCTTCCTTTTAGAATATTGTAATAACAATCTCTCTGCATCGCCTCAAAACCCAGGTCTTCTATCAATGATATCATCTCCTCTTTCTTCAAACGATAATCCACCCCGGCAGCCCTTA
>CAZPAM010000020.1:17857-35457 GCA_964584595.1 uncultured Candidatus Scalindua sp.
CTCCTCAATCATTGTGCTTCCCAAATCATTTGCCCCGAACTTTAATGCAAGTTGTGCGATCTTAGAACCCTGTGTCACCCATGACGCCTGGATGTTAGGAACATTATCCAGAAACAAACGGGAAACAGCAAGTGTTCTGAGATAATCAAATCCGCCAATCTTAAAGCCGGTTCTTTTTTCTGCAGATGCTGACAAGGCCGTATTCTTCGGCTGAAATGTCCATGGAATAAATGCCGTAAAGCCTCCTGTCTCATCCTGGAGCTGCCTGATCTTATCCAGATGCACAATTCTCTCTTCCATGGTTTCAATATGACCAAACATCATTGTTGCAGTGCTTTTTATCCCTGTAAGATGCGCCTCCCTCATCACCTGCAACCATTCGTTTACAGAACATTTGTGAGGGCTCAGTATGCCCCGGCATCTATCAGTGAGTATCTCGGCTCCACCACCGGGAATAGTATCAAGGCCTGCATCCTTTAATAAGGCCAGGACCTCCTTTATTGGTAAATCGTTCAGGGTTGAGAAATGAATTATTTCAGGAGGGGAAAAAGAGTGAATATGTATATTAAATCTTTCTTTGATAGACCGTAAGAGATCAACATAATAATCAATCTTTAGATCCGGATGCAATCCCCCCTGCATCAAGATTTGTGTTCCTCCCAGTGAAATTGTCTCTTCAATTTTATTAAAAAGTTCTTCCCTGGCTAACACATAACCATCCTTGTTGCCCTTGTCTCTGTAAAAAGCACAAAACGTGCACCCTGAAGTACAAACGTTTGTATAGTTTATATTACGGTCTACTATGTACGTCCTGTATTGCTCCGGGTGAAGCTTCCGGCACAATCTGTCGGCAGCAGTTCCCAGGCTTATCAAATCATGTGATCCAATAAGATTTACGCCGTCTTCGAAAGACAACCTTTCCTGTGAACATACCCTGTCAATTACACTATTAATTGTAGAATTCAATCTTAACCCCTTCCCTAACTTCTCCCATTTCCAGGGCGTAATCGTAAAAAGTCTTAAGGCCGTGAATTTCCTGCTCTCCTAAATTATATTTAATAGACTCTTTAAGATACCGGAAGCAACGCTCTTTTTCCATTTCAAGTCTTTTTGCCTCAATATCAGCAATTTCGTTTAAGCAATTCAGACCATGTTCTTTTGCATCAACTAATAGTTCACCGAGTCCTTTTAATTTGGATTCCGCCTTTGTTACCCAGACCGCGTAAACAAAAGGTAACCCGGTTAACTCATACCATTCTCCTCCCAAATCCAGGATTGTGAAGTCCTCTTCCCGTACTTTCATTGCATCGTCACCTATGACAAGAAATGCATCAGCGTATCCGTTATAAATCTTCCGTTTGTCATCGAGTGTTGTGAATTCAGGCCGCAACGAATACCTTTTCCAGAGAATTATTTTTGTAAGGACACAGGACGTCATAGAATCTTTGTCCAGGGCAACAGTTTTGATCTGATCAATCGAAGGTGTTCTGATAAACAGCCTCACACTTTCAACCAGGCCGTTTGAAGCGATAGAACCACCGGGGATAATTTTATAACCTTTACCTCTGAAATAACCAACAGAAGGCATTAAGATAATGTCTAATTCGTCGTTTTCAACCATTTGCGGCAATGTTGAGGGAACGCCGTATACAATATCTACTTCATCAGCTTTTTCCTGAAAGCCATATATAAAAGGTTTTGCATTCATATACGGAACAACACCAATCTTTAATTTAGCCATATTATTGAATTTCTCATGAGAGCGACCCTGTCTATCTAAATCGTTGCAATTGCTCGAATATTTATTGTAAATCAAAGCTAAGCATTATATCTGCAAAGACATACGGAAGCAATGAGAAAGTAGAACATATAAATGATTAAGGATTATAAGAATTGAGGGGGGGGCGCCCTTAGTTGGCGAGGAAGGATTATTAAGTTAATGCTCAACCAAAACAACTTTTTTTGAGATCAGGCGAGAGAGGTTTTCTGCGTATGAGACAATTTCTTCTTTTTTGGGATTTCTGTCGAAGTATAATTTGCCCAGTTCCTTACCCTTCAAACTCATCAACCAGTATCCAAGCCGTATCCCTTGACCTGTCCCCTTTGCCGCTGCCCTATGCATGGCAACTGTCTTACTATTGCATACATTTTCTACAATAATTTCATCTATTTTAGCAAATTTTATTCTGATCCGCCAAATAGGAATGAACAAAAATTTAAACCGTACACAAACCTCCTCCCGTCTCTTATCTGCTATTATACTCTTATCATAAAAGAGTAAAAAGAATCCAAGTAAGGGAAAACCGATAAGAGAAGTCATTATAGCAAAGAAGAGGCCCTTGTCTAAAATAGAACTCGAATAAAACAGTAGCCATATGTATACAGTTGCGGCTTTGTACATGACAAGGAAAACGAAGCTTACACACAGCATCATGATTCCCATTGTCTTGGGAAAACTGGAACGTTTCATGACCATTCTGTTTTCGTCTATTTCTACAATCTTTAATGTTACGGCCAACCCCATAATTGTTTCCTTTCTATTATATGATTAGATTCTAGCCTGTATCTAGAATGCGTCAACTAATTTTTAAAAAACATTGTTTTTTTATATAAGGGGATTAAAATGACCGCAAACTACTTTTTTAGTTTCTGTTATTTATAAAAAAATGGATTTCGTATGCCTGCCCGTCCGGCAGGAAAGCCTAGAGACCGAATCAACATACATACCATAAGGATCGTTACTAATGAGTGGAATTACATCGATTGAGGTTGATCTCGATGCCATTGAACACAACCTGAAAGTCGTTAAGAAAAAAGTGGGAAACGATACAAAAATCCTTGCCATTGTCAAGGCTGATGCTTATGGACATGGTGCTGTAAGGATCAGTCAGACACTGATTGATAATGGAGTAGATATGCTTGGTGTGGCTTTCCCAGAGGAGGGTATAGAGCTCCGGGAAAATAACATCAATGTACCTATACTGGTCTTAAACCCTGTTTTGTCAGAACAAACAGAAGATGTCTTAAAGTATTCGATGGGAGCAACAGTTTGCAACCTTGATATAGCAAGTGAATTGTCTAAAACTGCAAAAAGACATTCCCGTAATATCAGGATTCACGTAGAAGTCGACACTGGCATGGGGGGAGCAGGATTATCTCCCGGCAAAACACTATCTTTCATAAAAGCACTGCAGTTAATCGAAAATCTGGAAATTGAAGGGATATTTACACATTTCAACTCATCTGAAGAAAAGGATAAATCTTTTGCACATAAACAAAACAATATTTTTAAAGACGTTATCAAACAGCTAGAAAATGAAAAGATCAGAATCCCTCTAATACATGCCGCTAACAGTGCCGCCATATTAGACATGCCTGATTCATATTTTAATATGATAAGGCCCGGACTAATCCTTTACGGAATCTTTCCCTCGAATTATGTTTCGAGAATTATTGACTTAAAGCCGGCGATGAGCGTTAAGACAAAAATAATAAATCTTAAACACCTGGATGCTGGAAGCACTATTGGCTATGGCAGAACATTTGAAATATTGAAACAAACGACCGTTGCCACAATACCTGTCGGGTACAAAGATGGTTTTAACAGGTGTTTTTCAAATCTTGGAAATGTACTCATAAATGGAAAACGCGCATCAATTATAGGACGCGTATGCATGGACAGGTGCTTTATAGATGTAACCAATCTTCGTGATGTAGAAATTGGAAGTGAAGTTATATTGTATGGAAACCAGGACAATGAAACAATTTCGATCGAATCGGCTGCAGAATCAATAGGTACCATACCATATGAAATAGTCTGCAATATCGGAACAAAAATACCAAGGAAAATGTATACAACAGTAAAGAATTCTTAAAATTATAGGATTATAACAACAATAACAACCTTGCGTAACTATTACGTTTGTGCACCAACAACTCACTACCATAAAAACAAATCTACTTATTTTCCTTCTTAATCCTGCTAACTCATTTGCTAATATAATGTTACGCAAATTGGCGCAGAATTGTTAATATGTTAGAATCAAAATATAGTACTGTAGACTTGACCCACATCATATATATTGTATAATCGTGCAAAATATATTAAAACTTCTTTTCGGCAAAATAATAGACATCTTTTTTGGAGTATAAATGGAAATATAAATACTTTGAACTAATAGGTTTAAGAAAGTCTTGACTTTTATATAGTACATGATATATTTAATAAATTTTGTTCAATCCGTATAAATTATGACTTCTTTTATTCCACCAGAAAAAATATCTGAGATTCAAAGATCCTTAAACATAATAGATATTGTTTCTGACTATATTTCACTTAAGCAAACGGGAAGAAATTTTCTTGGTTTGTGCCCTTTTCATCACGAGAAAACTCCGTCTTTTACCGTTAATGTTGAAAAGCAGATATATAAGTGTTTTGGGTGCGGAGAGGGAGGTACTGTCTTCAACTTCTTGATGAAACAAGAGGCATTGACTTTTCCAGAAGCAGTTAAAACGCTTGCTGAAAAGGCGAATATCAGGATTGATACTTTCAATACAAAAGAAAAGTCTCAGGGAACAAGTACATTGTATGAAGTGAATGAAAAAGCAACACGCTTCTTCACCGAGATACTGTTGAAAACTAAAGAGGGTAAACGGTCAAGGGATTACGTTTCAAGTAGATTGATAAATGATGACTCGATAAGGAAATTCAAGTTAGGATATGCTCCTAATCGATGGGATTCGATAGTAAACAAATCAAAAGAGTGGGGTGTTAATACGCAGATACTTGAAAAAGCAGGACTCGTTATAAGTAAGCAGAATAAGGCTTATTACGACCGCTTCCGCAATAGATTAATGTTTCCAATCTTTGATTCACAAAACAGGCCTGTAGGGTTTGGAGCAAGGGCTCTGGACGAATCTTTACCTAAATACCTTAATTCTCCTGAAACACCGGTTTTTAACAAAAGCAAGACGCTTTACGGAATTAATCTGGCGAAGGAGTCTATGAACAGGAATCGTAAGGTGTTACTTATGGAGGGTTACACAGACGTTATAATGGCGCATCAACATGGAATAGATTGGTCAGTTGCGGCACTCGGCACTGCATTAACACGTGAACATGTAAGGTTTCTAAGACGTTATTGCGACAAAGCCATTCTTGTTTTTGATGCAGATACAGCAGGGCAGAAATCTTCTGAAAGAAATCTGAACATCTTTATAGAAGAAGATTTTGATGTAAACGTTGTTCTCTTGCCCAAGAATTATGATCCATATGACTTTCTCGTTAAGAATGGTAAGCAGAGTTTTCTGGAACAGGTAGAAAATGCTTACGATTTCTTCAGCTTTAAAATAAAACTTTCGGAAACAAAATGGGATATGGCTTCAGTTTCCGGTAGAACATCAGCAATTGACGATATTCTATCAACCGCCATGAAAATACCTAATTTTGTAAAGCGTGAATTAGCTATTAAGAAAGTTGCTGAAGAGATGTCTATAGAGGAAAATATCCTACGTGATCACCTGGCAAAATTCAAAGCTATAAAAAGTAACCAAATCAATAGAGACAAATTGCATGATCAGGAAGCTACCAATTTAAACAAATCAAAATCAGGCGATTATCAGGTAGAAATGACTATCTTGCATATCATGATTAACAGGAATGATTTAATAAAAGAAGTTGAAACAGATATAAGTTTGGATAGTTTCAGAAATAAAGAAATCCAGAGTATTGTGAAAAGAGTATCTGAAATATATTCTCAAAAAGGACAAGTAACATTAAACGATATCTCCCCGATGCTGAATACCTCTGAAATAAGCAGGGATTTAGTTGATATAATCTCTAAACAGGAATCTATAGAAAGTGATCCCGTATCTGACCAAACTGACAGTAGTGAAAAGACGCTTAGAGAATGTATTCAGTTTATTAAAAAGAGGGAAAGCAAAAAGAGCAGGGAACAAGCAAGAAAGAAAATGTTGGGCCTGGATGGGTCACAAAGATCCGAACAGGAAGTTGATCAATTGCTTACAGGATATCACAAAGAAAATATTGCTTTTCATGCTTTAAAGAAATCTTGATAGAAAAACTTTTAGTTTTTTATTAAATAGGAGACTCTTTAATGGAAAAAACGAGTCAAAAGATTAAGACACTTGTACTAAAGGGTAAGGAAAAGGGATTTTTAACTTACGAAGAGTTAAATAATATCTTGCCGGATGACACCCTGGTCAGACCTGAAAAGATTGATGAAATATTGATGATGCTGGACGAGCTGGGTATCGATCTTATTGAGGAAGCAGAGATAGAGACTCGCGACGCGGCAGATACAGAAGAAGGCGAAGAATTAAAGCCGGAAGCAAAGGCATCCGCGGCGACAGGTACATCAGAGAAGATTGATGACCCAATAAGGATGTATTTAACACAGATGGGAGTGATTCCTCTATTATCACGGGAGGAAGAGATATCGTTAGCCAAGAAAATAGAGATGACCAGGAAGGTCTTTCATAGAAAAATTCTTAAATCAGACTATTCGCAGGAAGTTTGTTTAAAGATTTTAGAGGATATCACTAATGGTGAGTTACCTTTTGATCGTACTTTGGCAGTTAATGTTGAACACGAAAATTACAAAGAAAGACTTCTTAGGCAATTTCCGGTACACGCAAAAGCATTAAAAACAATCTTAAAGAAAAACAACGAAGACTATGGCCATTTAAGGCTGAAAAGGACTTCTGCAAAAGACAGGTACAGGCTCTTCAAAAACATTAGAAGCCGTCAGAGAAAAGGCTCTGAAATTATTGAAAATTTAAACATTCGTACTAAAAAACTACAACCAATAGTGAAGCGCTTACAGGAAATCTCTTCTGAAATGAATAATATCAAAAAACAGATTGTATTACATAAGAAGCGTGACAAGACGAATGGTAAACTGCGAGACTTAAAATCCAGGCTGAGCGAGTTTGAGGATATGGCTCATGAGACTCCGGAAAGGTTGAAACAACGTGTTGCAACTATCGAAAAGGTTTACAAAGAACATGAAATTGCCAAGCGTAAACTTTCCAGTGCAAATCTCAGATTGGTAGTGAGTATTGCAAAAAAATACAGAAATCGTGGCCTGAGCTTTCTAGACCTTATACAAGAAGGAAACACAGGACTTATGAGGGCCGTTGATAAGTATGAATATAGAAGAGGTTACAAATTCAGTACATATGCTACCTGGTGGATCAGACAGGCCATAACCCGCTCAATTGCAGACCAGGCCAGAACTATCAGAATCCCCGTACATATGATTGAGACAATGAGCAAAATTAGGAATGTATCAAAAAAATTATTACAAGAGAAAGGCAGAGAACCAGGTATCGAAGAGATTGCAAAGGAAGTAAAGATACCTGTGTCTGAAGCCAGGAGGGTATTAAAGATTTCAAGACATCAAATTTCTCTTGATAGAACTGTGGGAGAAAGCGCTGACAGTGCATTTGGAGATTTCATAGAAGATGACAAGGCGGAATCTCCTGTTTCCGCTGCTGCTCAAGAAATGCTTAAGGAAAAGATAGAAAGCGTACTGGACACGCTTACATATCGTGAGCGCGAAATTATTAAGCTTCGTTATGGCATAGGAGATGGTTATACATATACGCTTGAAGAAGTTGGTAAAAAATTCATGGTAACCAGAGAAAGAGTGAGGCAAATAGAAGCAAAGGCAGTGAGGAAGCTGCAGCATCCTGTCAGAAGTAGAAAGCTGGAAGGGTTCTTAGATAGCGTCGGAGAAAGTAAATAATAAACAAATATAATGAAAACAATATATTTCATGGAAACAGGAAAACTGTAATGATTGAGAGTATTGAAGTGCTAAAGAGACTGCAGTCATTGACAAGCAAGATAAATGAACTGAAAGAATCTCAAGAACTCAGAAAACAGGACGTCCAGAAGAAAAAAACTCAGATTGAAGAGAAAAGAACTCTTACTGAAGAGAAACACGAAGAGAAGTTATTAAGGCAAAAAGAAATTGACAGAAAAGAGCTGGACCTCAAGACTGATGAAGGTGAAATAACTAAATATAATGTTCAACTGAACTCTATCAAAACAAATAAAGAATATACTGCTTTGTGTGCTGAAATAGGCAGCAAGAAGGCAGACATGTCTATTCTAGAGGATGAGATTTTAAGCACCATGTCAAGCTTGGAGTCAGTTAACGAAGAATACAATAAGTTACAAGAAGATTTAAGGCGTGAAGAAGAGAGTTTGAAAGATCTCATAGAAAGTGTGGATGCAGATGTAAAGAAAACTGATATTGAGATTGAAGAGATTCAGAATGATCAAAAGAAGTACACAGACGCCCTGGATGAAGATTCCTTAAAACATTATAACCGTCTATCAAACATAAAAGGTGGAAAAGCTGTAGTTGCTGTAATAGATAATATGTGTGGTGGCTGTTCTATGAAGATAACGGCACAAACATTAAATTCACTTATGGGTGGTAACGAGTTGGTATTCTGCCAGAGCTGCAGCCGTATACTTTATCTTGAAGAAAAATAAGGATTCAGAAGCAGGCAAGATGGCCGCTTCATAGAATACACATATGTGCAGTCTATGAAGAGGAAAGTCCGAGCCCCATAGGATACAGTGCTCCGTAACACGGAGTGGGAGTAATCCCAAGGAAAGTGCCACAGAAAATATACCGCCCGCCTTAGGTGGGTAAGGGTGAAAAGGTGGGTCCACCGATTAAGGAGGATTAATGTAAGAGCCCACCGCTCTCTGAGTAATTGGAGAGGCATGGTAAACCCCACTGGGAGAAAGGCTAAATAGGGAGGAATAAGGCGATCCGCCTTTTAAACCTCCGGGTAAGCCGCTTGATTCCGATGGTAACATCGGAACTAGATTAATGGTCATCGAAAACAGAACTCGGCTTATAGCCTGCTTCTGATCTAAAAACATTCTACAATAATTTGTCACTATTTAATTTATATGTACAGGCAATTTTTTAAAGGAGCCATAGTGTTATGAAAAACATAGCTTTTACATTTGGTGCAATAGTTTTTACACTTGGCATGATAGGCAATAATGTGATTCTTGGTGAAGATGTTAAGGCGGACAAAAATGTGGTTGCAGTGGTAAACGGAGAAGAAGTAAAGCGTGACAAACTTGCCGATCTGCTTATAGATATGTATGGGAACGAAGGGCTTGGCTTGTTGATCAGAAGAACGTTAGTAAAACAGGAATCAGTCAAACGCAATGTTACTGTAACAGAAGAAGAGATAGCCGAGAGGATTGGCGCTCTTGTTGATGGCCAAATCAGGCAGCAGATGAAAAAAGGTGGTTTAAAGGACGATGAGGCCCTTAAACGTGAACTCGAAAAAGCCAAAATAACACTAGATCAATATAAAAAAAATATACAGAAAAAGTTTAAACTCTCTAATGGCCAGGTAGAAGCTGAACTCTTAGCTGAGAAAATTATAAAACAAACAATTAAGATCACAGATGAAGAACTGCGAGAAGCTTATGAGGAACAACTCGGAGAAAAAATCCTCGCCAGGCAGATTGTATTGCGTACTTCGAGAGATGCAGAAAGAAACCTTGAGAGGATTAAAACCGGTGCAGATTTTGAGGCACTGGCAAAGAAAGAGTCCGTCGATAGAAACTCTGCCGCACGTGGAGGTAAAATGCGTCCTTTTGGACCAAAAGGAACTATAGGAAAACAAGTTGCAAATCTAAAGAATGGGGAAGTAAGCGGAATAATAAAGACGGATAGCGGATACCATATAATAAAGATTGAAAAACGAATACCAAGAAGTATGAAGAAATTTAGTGAGGTAAAAGAAGATCTTGTCAAACTTGTTACCGCACAGAAAGTGCAGACAAGAATAAGTCCATGGCTTTTAAACCTTACCGAAAGCGCAGAAATTACCACTAACTTGCCTGAATAAGGATTTAGTAATTACATATATGCTATAGAACAAACTTTATGTTGTTTACCTTGCCTTCTACGTAATCATTTAGCGATTCTAAGGCAATTAAGTTAGCAATGTCTTTGTTCGTACAAACCTTGTCCGCTTCATCTGTAAATATCGCAACTAAATCCATAATTGTATACTGTGGATTGTGTCGTAATGCTGCATTACTATTTAAGCTTTCTTTATTTTTACCATTAAGGCTGATAACTTCAGCTGAGTCTTGTACATCCATATCATTTTCCAAATCGTATTGTAATCTTTCCAACATAGCCATCCTCCTATCTTTTCAAATAGTTTTATAAACTCATCAGAGTAATTCGCAATTAGTGTGCCCATAGCACATTTAATCGTTATACAGTTTTAAGTAATTTATAAGTCATTTTGTTTAGACAACTTATAAATTGACAATAAGAACTCATCCTATACATAGCGATGAAATTAAGAAACGTGTGTTGAAAATTTATACTTCTTTTTACTTAGTTGACTGTGTGCCCTTTACGGTTAAAATAAAAAGGGTGTTTTTTTAACTAACCACAACTGCCTGATTTAGTGTCTGTTATGTTGCTATCATTATATTCAACAATGATTTATGATTTCATTTCTTTCCTGTTGATTCCTGTGGAGTTCTGCTTGTTTCGCTGGAGTTGACTACGTTTTGACTACAATTTGACTACAGTTGGTAATAATGTTTGATATATGTACTATGCTATGCTAATAAATAATTACGTAAGAGGTAGATAAGCATAATTATACAATCATAGTGATAGATTAGCTTCGATGGAATGGCGTTTGATTGGGAGACGCTAAAAGACCATTTTTAACAATTTACATAACAGCCTGATTCAGTGTCTGTTATGTCGCTATCACTTTATTCAATAACAACATATGATTTTGTTTCTTTCCTGTTGATTCCTGTGAAGTCCTACCTGTTACGGTGGAGTTGACTACGTTTTGACTACAGTGGAGTGAAGATAAAAGACAACATTAAACCATTTGCATAATTTGCATATATAAGGACGCATATAATAGTACTTAACCTACTTTTTAGATTTCGATATCCTTTTTACTTTAACAGCCTCATACTCACCTTTTATACCTCTACACTCTGTGATTACACCATCACCTGATTCCAATCCTTTGATATTCTTTACAAAAAGGTACTTTGTTTGATTACTAACCTTTATAGTATCCTCTATAGTGCCACCATCCCTTTTCTTCCTTACAATCGTAATTGTTCCATCTTCATAGTCAATTACTTTTACTATGCCAGTAACGAAAACTAACTTTTCCTTCTTTTCTTGTGCGGTACTTACGGTATAAATCATTGTAAGAATAAACAAACTGACAACTGTTCGAATTGAACATCTCTTAAACATTTTTAATCCTCCTTTTTTTTGTTTCCCTTTGTTCAATGCAGACAGTTAGATTTTAACTGTGATTATTACAGTTGTTTTATACTTATCGAGATATTTTCCACTCATTTCTTTATGAAAAACTGAAGAATACTATTTACAAGCTTACTTTGTCGGATATACTACTTAATCATATTTGCTTCGGTGGTCAACAAAAATATTCAGAATTTCATTCGTAATTTCACCTTAAGACAAACCTTGATAAGGAGTAACATGTCAACAGAAGAAAGATTAAAAGAGATAATTATTAAACAATTTGGGAAAGGCGAGAACACGGTTACGCTTGAATCATCTTTTGTAAATGATTTGGGAGCAGACTCACTTGATATAGTAGAGCTTGTTATGGAACTTGAGGACGAATTTGGCGTGAATATACCAGACGAAGAAGCACAAAAGATGCAAACCGTTGGTGATGCCGTAAAGTTCATTGATAAACATACACAAAATGATACAGAGAAATAGTTGTCCAAACTATAATCATAGCCGTGCTAATGCCCCGGTGCACTTTTGCCCGATGTGTGGTGATGTGGTGAATAGAAATATACCTATCAAAAATTGCAGCGAAGAGAAACATGCAAAAGAACGGAAAGATAGAAACAAGTATTGTATAAATTGTGGCAAACAACTTATCCAGGGGATATGACAATACTATACTGTTTCAATTAAGTTAACATAAATTTCTGAATGTAAAATACAATCACTGCACTTTGCCTTGTAACTGGCTTACGAGAATGTCTTATGTCGCGCCATATCTAAGAAAATCTTGATGAAAGAATATAAATAGGCAGAAAAGAAACACCCGGCAATAATCGGTAAAGCATAAGGAAACAACCAGGCTGAAATTAACAAAATATTGACTACGCCAACCGCAATTACTGTCTTGGCCAAACTTCGAATCATATATGGCATTGGATATGGTATATGCATGGAAACAGTGTTTAGTAGAAATATCGCTACCAAAGGCCATGCGGGGTGGAAACTAAACATGTCTGCCAGTAAAAGAGCAAAAAACACGTGGCGAATCAGTTCGTTTGTAGGTGATCCGGTTCCTTTTTCGTTAGAGGGATCAAGCCTTGAAACAACACGTATCAGAATTGCGGCAATAGCAACAGTACTAATGAGGCCACATGCCAAACCATAATACATTCCAATAACCATAACAAAAAGCGTATGTGAAACTGCATCACAAACATTATCCAGTTTAGCGCCAAAATCACTCTTAAGATTAAGTTTGCGCGCCAATATACCGTCCAAATCATCCATAATATTATTATAGACAATCAATGGAATTAAATATTGATAGCCCTGTTCAGAAAAGAGCAATGCTAACGGAAGTACGCCAAGTATCGTGACAATATTCGGTATATTCTTATAGATAGTTTTTCCAATGGTTTTCATGGGCATAATGAATGATAAAATTTCTCGTTTCTACGAGTCTTCTGATATGGCTGGTCGAAGTAAAAAGAAATGATTCGTTAACTCAGGAAAGGTACGGCCAAAAAGGGCAGGAACACCGGTAATCCAGGGGTTGCACAGGCGTAATCCCCAGTACGTCAGCCTCCCGGCAACAGGAATAGCCTGTAACGGTACGGGTATAATTTCCTTCCATTTCTTAATTGATTCACATCCCATCTGCATAAGAATATAAGGCTGGTTCGCTTCAACTTTAACGGACGAAATACCACATTGCTCAAAAATTTCAGTGTACTTTTGTACAGAGCGGTATGCAACCTGATAGGTTCCGTCTCGTATGACAGTTCCCTGCCGAACAGTAGTTTCCCGACATAAGATAACTCCACCTGGTTCGATAAAGGGAATGAGTTTGCGTAATAGTGCGATAACGTCATTTTCATTGAGATACATAAGCATTCCACCTAAAAAAGCCATTGAATACGGCTCCTCAGGTTCGAATGAAAGGACATCTCCATGGATAGGCGTAACGTTTGTGAGCGAGGCACACTGCTGTGCCATAACATTAAAGAGCGACTTGCTTGCTTCTACCGCAACAACCTTTGAGAAACGCTGTGCGAAATATTCGGCCCAACTACCAATGCCGCATCCCAAGTCCAGTATGCAGTGAGAATCTATCCCCTCAATCAATCGTTCGACAATCTGCCGTTCGGCCTGAAAACGAAACTGTCCTGCACTTGCGGGGAAACCAAATCCCTCCATCATGTATGGTCCAAGAATGGAAGGTTGAGCGTTGTTCCAATATTGATTGACCCCTGCATAATCTAACCGGGCAACCGTCTGCGATTTATTGTTATTATTCGACAAATATTTTCAGCTATCGGTTTTTAAATCTATTTTCTGTTTATTGAAATATCCTCGCACTCTCACGCAAATCATGCAGTGTGTCGATCTCGTACCAAAAGGCCTTATCAAAGAAAACGCACTCAAGGTCCAGGCTGCCGTAGGCTATCATTTCTGCAAACACTGACTCATAATAGGCATTTACCCTGCCCGCGGAAATATAGAAGTCCAATCGTCTGATAATACGATACCACGACTGTTGTGACAGACTGTATATATTCACTGTTTTATAAGTTGTTTCGTTTGTATTTTGGTTGGGATTAATATGAAGATCTGTTACGTAGTGGGGTGAATGTGAGCTAATTGTCACTGTTGACCCTTTCATCCAGGGTAATATATGCGAAATAGCTATTCTATCAGGCAAAAGCATGTCTTCCAGTAGCGGAGGGGTGAAAATCAGATCACTTTCAATCAGCATAAAAGGTTCTTGAATTATTTCTCGTGCCAACCAGAGTGAATAGATGTTATTTGTAGTTTCGTATTGCGGACTGACAATATACTCAACAGTAAGGCTTCCCGCAATTTCATCAAGTAAATTCCGAATACTTTGCTCTAAATACCCTACAACCACAACTAAGCGTTTAAACCCATATTGATGAAGACGCTGAACAAGGTGCTCCAAAATGGGAGCTTCATTGACTCTTGCCAGGCATTTGGGAATGTCATTGGTTAAGGGTTGTAAGCGGCTACCTGTGCCTGCTGCAAGTAACAAAGCTGTAGATATATTTTCTTTGTTATCAGTATAGTACATACGTGGGCTCCGTAATGGAAACAATGGTATACTTCTGGTTTCTTGCAAGAATGATTTTGTTTTGAAATGGCTAGCGACTTCTCTACAAAATCTTGAGGTGTAAAGCTGCTGAATGAAAGTACTTTGTGAACTTAAAGCAAAACAATAACCTTTTATGATGAAAATTGCAAGATTAAAGAAACAGACTAAATTGGTTACACCGTTTGTCAGGGTGATTAAAAAGAGTCAACTTGCGGTTGTATTACCACTTAAGACAATGACAAACAATTATATCAGAAGGCATATTAGAATAATTGTCTATTTACATGCATACTCTACCAGATATAATATTGGCAGTTCGGTAGCACTTCATTATTGAACTAAGGTTATTGTTACAAACTAAGACTCATACCGTATCGTAAATAATAAAAAATGTTTTAATCATGAACACATATTCAGAAAGTAATTCATAACTTAAGAAAAGATGCAAACGGGGACGCAAGATTGGAAGACGTCGAATGGGAGGAACTAAATGATAAAGCAACTACACTTTATCAACAAGGTCAATTTTCGGAAGCAATACGCGTAGGTAAAGAAGCATTAAAGGTTGCAGAGAATACATTTGGTTCTGGCCATGCTAATGTGGCTACAACCTTGAACAATCTGGCATTGCTTTATAATGAACAAGGTAAATATGCTGAGGCTGAGCCCCTTTATAAGCAGGCACTGGAAATAGGTAAAAAAGCCTTTGGTCCAGACCATCCCAGTGTGGCTACATTCCTGAATAATCTGGCAGAACTTTATCATATCCAGGGTAAATATACCGAGGCAGTACCACTCCACAAACGTTCTTTGGAAATATTAGAAAAAGCCTCTGGCCCAGACCATCCTGATGTTGCAACGTCCCTGAACAGTTTGGCAACACTTTTTGTTGACCAGGGTAAATACTCTGAGGTTGAGCCTCTTTATGAACGGGCATTGAAAATAAGAGAAAATGCACTTGGTTCAGACCATCCTGACGTTGCGGCTGTATTGGAGAATATGGCAGAGCTTTATATAGAGATTGGAAAGAAAGAGGAAGCAGGAAGTTTGACAGAAAGAGCAAAAAAGATTCGTTTGAAATAACAGTGTTAATATCTGGGAGCAGATTTCATATTAGGACAAGGAGATTAAATTAAGTAAAATCAATTCTTACTCACTCCAAACCACATCTCACCTGTTATATCCCTGTGAATCCTGATGTTTAAATTTCCAGTAGCAATATAAGAAAGTAATTCATCTAAATTCTCTATGACAAATTCAAGTAACTCATGATCCCCGATTTCATCAATGAGTATTTGCTTCTGTGTTTCAAAGAAAGAATCACAACCCATCTCCTTTATATCAATATCTTCCATGCATTCAGCTAATTCCTCTATGCAATACAGTGAGAATTGATGGATGTACGGGTTGATTTCAGTTCTTTTCCATTCGGGGTTATTTATCATCTTTCCGATTGCTATAAGTAAGTAATCTATTTATTATAACCATAGAATTTCTACAATCTACAAATTTCCATATCTTATAGACATAAAACCTGAGAGCAAAACCAAGAGGGTACAAATACCCGTATTAGCAAGAACGCATGAAAGTTGACAAAAGCAATAGCTGGAAAGAGAAGATAGACCCTGCCTTTGATGACCTCATTAAAGTACACCTGGATTATATAAAACGTACACATCTTTGTAGCATTGATAAACGCAAAAGATACTTGTCTCTTGATGATGAATCGCTAATAGTCCTAAAGAGCAAAGGATACCCGCCTCTCCTAAGAGAATTTAGTCCAAACCTAAAAAATCTGAAAGGGTTAATGAATGATGCAATTATCACAGGCGCAAGCTCAGATTCTAAGCTCATATCGAAATGTATTGAGTATATGGTAATATTATTGAATATAAATGAGGAGAAAAAGTCAAAGAGAGCAAATAAAAACAAATATGCAGATGCTTTAAAATTAAACATTATTAGTATGATTAAAGGATTGCCCCGAGAAGATAGCAGGAATTTTTACAAAAAACGCCTTGGGATTGATTTATCACCTGAAGAAGCTAAACCATTTGTCAAAGGAAAAGCTCAAAAGAAAATAAAAGTTTCTATTGAGATGCTAAAGGACATTTTTTGTTTAATGCATCAAACAGGAACTAAAGGTTATTGGGGTTTGCACAGTGAAAGTTACAATGATAAAAGAATCAATAAATTGAATCTTATCAATACAGAAATGCAACAAATATATAATGCCATTTCAATAATGACATACAAAAAGTCTCTGGGAAAACTGCTTGAGGAAGCACGAAACGATGATAAATCATTATGTAAGGCAATACATATTGATAAAACTCTATTTGATGAGGATTGGGTACGAGAGCGCATAAGAAAGGCGTTTTATTCAGGGGATTCTTCATTTTTAAAGAATTTAGGGAAGGAAATAATAAAACCTCCTATACCGTTAAAAGGGGTACATGAAAAGTTAAAAGAGGTACATAAGTTACTATTAATATTGGTTAAATTCTGGCCAATTGGATTTTGTAGATTAGAAATAAAAGAACTCGTTGGGTTACTAGAGGCAAGCGGGTTAACGATACAAGAAGATATTGAAACATTTAGAAAGTATATAGACAGATTAAAAAATGCTAATGTTTTGTTCGATCTTGAAAAACTCATAACAATTAAGAAGACTCGGACATGAAATAAATCTTTCATGTCCTGGATATATTAAATTAGATTCAATACTATAGGCCGCAGTGTGAAAGCACTGTGGCCTTTTTTTATTATAAGGATTAATTTGTGAATAGTGTAAACAGTAATTTTCACAATTGATCCAGACAAAATAACACAAACTTCTTTTATTTTCTGTTTTGTAGAAATTTAAAGGAGTTTATGCCCTGGGAGCAAATAAAGTAATGGACTAAGAAATGAGTGTTACTCCTTCTCTCTTTGCTGAGTGTTTTGTACGAAGCAAAGTGTGAAGGTATGCAAGATGAACATAGAGTACTTATTATAAATACTGTGGTGCGTGTGTGCGAAGTGCACGGAGCACACCGCGTGAGTGCAAATGAGCACACACACGCACCACACAGAATGTTAGATCATGAAACTGAATCTTCTCATAATTGCAGAAATGATGGTAAACAATTTAGCACATAGTTGGGTGCGAAGCCTAGTAA
>CAZPAM010000021.1:0-35318 GCA_964584595.1 uncultured Candidatus Scalindua sp.
CAGTACGATTATCAGCACCCTTAATGTGATCAGGACATGTCTATATTTAACAAAACTTCCCTGCTCTATCTTTTTGAAATAGTTGAGAGTAGAAAATCTCAAATTCCCACTACTTTTTCTGAAGATGTAATTTGCAAGTATAAGTGGAATCAGGATTATTATTAAACTCAGTACTAATGGATCTTTTAAAGTTACCATAATTTATCTAACCCGAACGAGTCGGGATTCTAATATTGAGGAATTCCTGAATTCTTCAATTCCTAAATCCTTCAATTAACACTTGCCTCTTCCTCTGAGACTTCTCTGGTTTCATCAACCAGTTTTGTTGCCGAATCAAATGAATTTTCTATTTCCAGGCTATCAGGGCCATACGCCGCAAACTTAACCATGTCGCAGTGTTCAAGGAAATTGCTGATAAGTTCCTTATGCACTCCTGCCAGCCTGTCAGTAACCGTCATCTCTGCCAGAAACTCTTCAGTCGTTCTTTCGGGGGCCATAAGTCTGAATCTACTCTCAATATAATGCCTGACTATATTTGACAGACGATAATAATATTCCTTTATCCGGCCTTCTGATATCAGGTTTAAGGCCTTTAAGTTTTCAAGCTCATTATATGCAATCTGATGGGCAGGAAGAGGTGCGGGCACAAATTCAACCTCTTTCTTCTTTCCGCGATATAAAAATATTATAGCAGCCGCAATCGCCAGAACCCCCAAAACTATTGCAATAATAATGTAGAGACGAAAATAACTTTTGCTGATTGCCACCGGAGGCTTTATACCTCTTACATCACTGGCATTTTCATCCAATATGGTTACAACCTCAATAAACACTTCCGGTGTTTTTACTACCGCCTCCTCTGCTTCAGGCGTAGTTTTGTATTTTATATCAAAAGCCGGTATTATGTACGAACCGACATTAAATGTCTCAAGGACGCACCATATTTCCCGCGTAATCTCCCCTTCCTCATTCATGGATTCTTCGATGCCAAAATCCTCTACGGCAAGCCCTCCCAGTTCATCCTTTATCTCGGGCGGCAGTACCTCTATTTCTTCAGGAAAACCGACAGTTATCTTATAATTTATTTTGTCTCCAATGGTTACTTTAGCTTTATCAACATTTGCGTTTACGCGAGGCCTGGAATCTTCTTTCCCTAAAGTTTTCCTGTCCGCATATGTGTATTCGGCAAATATAAGGACTATGAGAATAAATATTCCGTATCTTATGATCTTATTCATGTTAGAAAACCAGTTTAGAGTTAGCAACAGGAGTGTTCCCAATTTGCTGTGGTAATTAAGGCGGATTCCTGCCTACCGTCAGGCAAGCACTTCATACTTTTGGACAGCACAGCCGCTATCCAGTTATACCCGAAAAGGACATTTAATGTTCCCGTAAATAACGTAGTCCAATGAATTTGTACAAAAATATCAGGATGTCAGTGTCGAAGTCTTTTTTCTCTCGTCCTGAAGAATTTCATAATTGGCTCTACGTACGAGCTGTCTGTCCTTACATCAATTAAATCGACACCCATACCTCTAAACAAATTTGCCCTATCCTGCATATTTTTTGTATTAAATCGGTTAAACCTTTCCGTCATCTTCCTGTCTGATGTATCAACAAGCGTAATTCCGCCGGTTTCCGCATCTTCCAACTCAACAAAACCAACATTTGGTATCTCTAATTCACGGGGGTCTGTTATGGAGACCGCAGTTATATCGTGACGCTTGTTTGCAATACGTAATGCGCGTTCAAAACCTTCGGTTATAAAGTCTGATACCAGGAAGCAGACTGTCTTTCGCTTGGTAACTTTCAGAAGATACTCAAGTGCTACAGATATATCGGTCCCCTTATTTTCCGGCTTGTAGTAAAGCACCTCTCTGATCACGCGAAGCACATGAGTCTTTCCCTTCTTAGGCGGTACAAACTTTTCTATCTTATCAGTAAAGAGAATAAGGCCAACCTTGTCATTGTTCCTTACCGCAGAAAGGGCAAGCAGGGCGCAGATCTCGGTCGCAATCTCATTCTTAAACTGTTTCATGCTTCCAAATTCACCCGAATAACTAAGGTCTACCAGGAACATAATGGTTAATTCTCTCTCCTCTTTAAATCTTTTTATATAAGGATGCCCCAGGCGTGCGGTAACATTCCAGTCAATCGTACGGATATCATCTCCTGCCTGATATTCCCTCACATCTTCAAATTCCATACCCCTGCCCTTGAAGGCGCTTACGTACTCTCCGGCCAGTACATCATTAACCAGCCGGCTCGAGCGAATCTGTATCTGTTTTACCTTCTTTAATATTTCCTTTGGAATCATAATAAGAAATTAAAATTTAAGAATTGGGGTATTATGGATTTAGGAATTATCTAATCCCTTAAATTCTCCAACCCCTTAATTAACAACCATATAATATAATGAATAAATACGGAATTTTAAAACAAAAAATATCGAACAAAAGAACAATGAAAATCTAATTTTATAGTGTTCGTGTAATCCTTTTATACAATAAAAGGCCGAATTTAATCTTTTGACTTCTATTTATCCTTTATAGTATAATCCTCCCTCGTTTTTCATACATACTTAATGCTTATAAAAAAAGGAACCTTTCTACCCTATAAATTGTTCTAAAGGTATATGAAGATAAAAATTACAACAAAAGAATTAAAGTCTGATTTTGCTGAAGAGGTTAAAAAAAGAAGTGGAATAGATGTAAAGAAATGCTATCAATGCGGTAAATGTACGGCAGGATGCCCGGTAGCTTATGAGATGGATTACATGCCGAATCAAATTATCAGATTTGTGCAGATCGGTGCCAAACGGGAAGCATTAACATCAAGAACCATATGGTTATGTGCTTCCTGTATAACATGTACAACAAGATGTCCAAAAGAGGTTAAGATTGCGGAATTAATGGACGTCTTAAGAGAAATGTCACTTGAAGAAGGCCTGGCCAACCCGCTGGAAAAGAATATCACAACATTTCACGAAGCATTCCTTAACTCCGTCAAGAAGCATGGCCGAATCTCTGAAATGGGGATGATACAAGAATACAAGATGAAGAGGCCTAAAACGGCAATGCAGGATTTATTAGTAGGCCCTCAAATGTTAAGCAAAGGAAAGTTGTCATTCCTGCCCCACAACATTAAAGGTAAGAATGCCATTAAAAAAATATTTGAAAAATGCAAATAGAAGAAAAAACGAAGATCGGTTATTATCCGGGCTGTGCAATCACGATGGGTTCAAGTTCAGAGGAATACGGCACCTCCGTATTAAGGGTGGCCGAAGCAATAGGGCCTGAACTGGAAGAAATCCACGATTGGAACTGCTGCGGCGCATCTTCAGCTCACGCAACAAACCATAAACTCTCAACCGCTCTGTCTATCAGAAACATCAGCCTGGCAGAACAATCCGGTTATAAAGAAATACTTGCACCCTGCCCTATGTGTTCTCAAAGATTGATTGTTTCTCAAAATGATGTTGAGGAAGATGAAGAGCTTAAAAAGGATGTTGAGGATGCCATAGAAATGCCATGCAATGGCGGTGTAAAGATCATAAATTACCTTGAACTGATCAAGAATTATTGCATGGATGAGATAGCCGAAAAGAAAAAGAAGACTCCCAAGGATTTAAAGATTGCCAGCTATTACGGATGCCTTCTGTTAAGGCCTCCAAAGGTACTTAAATTTGATGATCCTGAAAACCCCACGTCCATGGAGGAAATTGTGGAGGCAACAGGAGCCACATCAGTTGACTGGGAACTTAAAACAAATTGCTGCGGCGGCGGTTTCACACTCAGCCGGACAGACGTAGTCTTAAAGCTGACTAATGACATTCTAGATTGCGCTGCAGACGCAGGCGCAGATGCAATAGCTGTAGCCTGCCCGATGTGTCATGCAAACCTGGATATGAGGCAGAAGAAAATAGGAAAAGAGTATAATCGTAAATTCGATATTCCTATCGTGTATATCTCAGAACTTATCGGGCTTGCTTTAGATTTAGGGCCAATAAGCCTTGGCCTGAATAAACACTTTATAGATACGGAATCAGTCGTTAATGCATTTGCATAAATTAATGCAATCTTGCAGTGCCGTATCTGTTTTTGATAATTTTTCACTGAGGAGTTTGTAAGTGAGTAAGAAAATTGGTGTATTTGTCTGCCATTGTGGTACAAATATCTCTGCTACTGTTGACGTTGAGAAAGTAGCGGAAGAGGCGAAGAAGAATAACCCCGGAGTTTCATATACAACTACCTACAAGTATATGTGTTCAGACCCCGGCCAGAAGTTGTTAAGAGATAAGATTAAAGAAGAGGGGTTGGACGGGGTAGTCGTTGCCGCCTGCTCTCCAAAGATGCACGAACACACATTCCGTAACGCCGCTGTAAAAACCGGCCTGAACCCATATCATGTCGAGAT
This sequence comes from uncultured Candidatus Scalindua sp., assembly GCA_964584595.1. Classification (GTDB taxonomy): domain Bacteria; phylum Planctomycetota; class Brocadiia; order Brocadiales; family Scalinduaceae; genus Scalindua. The sequence goes on from CAZPAM010000021.1 coordinate 4,417, forward strand.
TTCTAACCTCAGGGAGCAGTGTTCGTGGGTCCACCCGGATAAGCCCACAGGAACTGAAAAGTCTATCGATCTCGTAAGAATGATGACCGAAAAGACTAGAAAAGACAAATCTCTGAATCCAATTAAAGTGCCGGTAACAAAACGCGCTCTCGTTATCGGTGGCGGTATCGCTGGAATACAGGCGGCATTGGATATAGCTGATGGGGGGCAAGAGGTTATAATGGTTGAGCGGGAGGCGTCAATCGGCGGCCACATGGCTCAGCTGTCCGAAACTTTTCCTACCCTCGACTGTTCACAGTGTATCATGACGCCAAAGATGGTTGAAGCGGCGCAGCATGACAATATAACAATGTACACATGGTCAGAGATAGAATCTATTGACGGTTATATTGGTAATTTTGACGTTAAGATTCGGAAAAAAGCAAGATCTGTTGATCTGGACTTGTGTACCGGATGCAGTTCATGCTGGCAGGTATGCCCGTGCACGAAAATAAAGAGCGAATTTGATATGGGTATGGGAAACAGGACTGCCATCTATATTCCATTCCCGCAGGCTATTCCCAGCAAGCCTGTAATCGACAGGGAAAACTGTATATTATATAAAGACGCACGTAAGAAAAACATTAAACCAAATGACTCCAAGGTTTGCAGAAAGTGTCTTGACGCTTGTCCTATAGCACCCGTCAAGGCAATTGACTACAACCAGGAAGATGAAATCGTAGATGAAAAAGTCGGCGCAATAATCGTTGCCACAGGCTATAAGGAACTTGAGGATGGCCTTTATGGTGAATATGGCGGCGGTAAATACAAAGACGTAATAACGGGACTGCAATTTGAGCGTCTTGCCAGCGCTTCCGGCCCCACTGAAGGCGTAATTAAAAGACCTTCTGACGGCAAAGAACCGGAGATAGTAGTATTTATTCAATGTGTTGGTTCAAGAGACCCTGCAAAAGGGTGTTCATACTGTTCCAAGACATGTTGTATGTATACGGCCAAGCACACCATGTTGTATAAGCACAAGGTGCATCACGGACACGCATTTGTTTTCTATATAGATATCAGATGTGCCGGAAAAGGCTATGAAGAATTTTCACAAAGGGCAATAGAAGAGGAAGGGGCAACGTATCTCAGAGGCCGTGTCTCAAGGGTTTATCAAAAAGGTGAGAAGCTGGTTGTACTGGGTGCTGATACGTTAACAGGCTCAGTAGTCGAGATTGAGGCTGACATGGTAGTACTTGCATCAGCAATGAAGGCACAGGATGATGCGATGAAGGTTGCACAGAAGCTGAGCATACAATATGATAAAGATAAGTTTTTCTCAGAGATACATCCAAAGTTAAAACCGGTAGAAAGCAGCAGTGCCGGAATCTTTCTTGCCGGAACATGTCAGGGGCCTAAAGACATTCCGGAGACGGTTGCACAGGCAGGCGCGGCGGCAAGCAAGGTCCTTGCCCTGCTTTCGTCTGATGAACTGGAACGTGAACCTGTCGTCGCCAAGGTAGACAGATCACCCCCACCCGTATTTTCAACATGTATAGGATGCTTCTACTGTCAGAAAGTATGTCCGTACAGTGCAATTGAGTCGGAAGATATCAAGGCACGTGACGGCAGTTTGATAAAGACCGTTGCCAGGGTAAATGAGGGTCTCTGCCAGGGATGCGGTTTGTGTGCTGCAACATGCAGGTCAAAGAGTGTTGAGTTAGCCGGATTCAACGATGAACAAATATATGCAGAGATTAACGCATTAGATTTTAATTAATTTATTTAATTACCATGACAGAAGAAACCAAATTTGAACCCAGAATAGTCGCTTTTCTCTGTAACTGGTGTACCTATGCAGGCGCAGACCTTGCAGGTACAGGGAGAAAGGAATACCAGGCAAACGTACGAGTAATCAAACTCCCATGCACAGGCGGGATAGACCCTTTGTTCCTGATAAAAGCATTTGAAAGAGGTGCAGATGGGATTCTGGTTTCCGGATGTCATCCCGGAGACTGCCACTACAATTCCGGTAATTACCATGCCAGGCGCAGGTGGAATGTCTACAAACCACTTCTTGAGTTCTGTGGTATAAATCCCGATCGAATACAGTTCTCATGGATATCTGCCGCAGAAGGTGGAAAATGGGTTGAAACGATAAACGGCGTAGTTGATACCGTCAGGGCACTGGGGCCATTTGAAAATTATCAAAAGCTTAATACAATCGGCTCGGATACTTCTGATTCCAGTGAGACAAGCTGATTATAAACTGATAACAATGTATGGCAGGTTTCCAAACCTGCTTTTATATTTTATGTGGAGATTATTTAAATGATTGAGGCTCTAAGAAAAAAAGCTGAGGAATTACTCAAGAACAAAACCGTTGACGTTGTTTACGGTTATGGTGAAGGCAGCGTACCGGAAAGAACAAGGCCGGTATTCATCACTAAACCGGAAGACGTAAACAAATTAACATGGAATAAGTATTGTGTCTATAACCTTACAACATACCTCAAGAAGCAGGAAGCAAGGCAACTTGGAAAACCGGCAATTGTAGTAAAGGGGTGTGATGCAAAGACGATCACAGTTCTCATTAAGGAGAGCCAGATTAAACGCGAAGACATATACATCATTGGTGTCACATGTACCGGAATAGGAGATCCTCCGGCAGCTAAATGTGAGGCATGTGATGTCAACACTCCTCTGATTTATGATGAGTTAATTGGTGAGAAGATTGAGAACAAGGAATACTCCTTTGATGAAAGATACGCTGAACTGGACGAATACGAGAAACTATCAGAAAAAGAAAAGTGGGAATTCTGGCAGAAGCAGTTTGAAAAATGCATCAAGTGCTATGCCTGCAGCAGTATCTGCCCTCTCTGTTTTTGTGATAGATGTATTGTTGATAAGAACCAGCCCCAATGGATCGACCCAAGCGCACATCCGCGCGGCAATCTTTCATGGAATGTTACAAGGGCTTATCATCTGGCCGGCAGATGTATTAACTGTGAAGAGTGCCAGAGGGTATGTCCGGCAGACATTCCTCTTAATCTTCTGAATAAGAAACTGGCCAAGGAGACGGAGAAAAATTTTAAGTACCGGTCCGGTTACAATGCAGACGATGAACTTGCAATGGCCACTTACAAAGAAGATGACAGTGAGGATATTTTTAAATAAGATTTCAGGAATTTTGCTGTGGAAAAAACTATAAAGAGAGAAAAATTTAATTCCTTAATAACCGGCCTGAAGGATAAGGGTTACAAAACTATTGCTCCAAAGAAGGACAATAACCTTATCACGCTTTGCGAGGTGCAGAGTGCGGATGAGATGCACTTTGATCACATCCAGACCAACAATTCTATTAAAGAATACTTCCTTCCAAAGACGGAGAAGATACTATCTTATACAATTGAAAAAACCAAGGTCAGTATAGAAGAGCCTAAGGGTTTTGCGGTTAAAAGTGTTGTCTTTGGATCAAGGCCATGTGATGCTGCAAGCCTGCCTATCATGGACAAGGTCTTTAATTGGGATTGTACCGACAAGTTCTGGATTGAAAGAAGAGAGGCCATTACCGTAGTGACCATTGCATGTGATAAATGCGATAGTTATTGCTTTTGTACTTCAGTAGGTTTGGCTCCCGATTCAAAGAAAGGCAGTGACGTGCTGCTTACAAAGATTTCTGATGATGAGTATTTAGTAGAGTCAGAAACCGAAAAGGGCGAAGGCCTGATAAAGGAACTGGAAACAGTCTTTTCCGAACCTCCATCCGGGACGCCGGACCGGCAGGTTGCGACAGTCGAAAAGAAGTTTGAGATTGATAAGGTTAAACCGTGGCTCGATGAAAATTTCGTACACAAAATATGGGCGGAATTTTCTAAGAAATGTATAGGCTGCGGCGTATGTACGTTTGTCTGCCCTACATGCCACTGCTTTGATATTGTTGACGAGTGTACGATGGCAAAAGGCGACAGGGTCAAGAACTGGGATGGATGCCAGTTCAAGATGTTTACACTGCATACATCCGGACACAATCCGAGGTCCACACAAGATCAGCGATGGCGCCAGAGGATCATGCATAAATTTAAATATTACGTAGAAAAATTTGACAATATTCTCTGTGTCGGCTGTGGAAGGTGTTCGAGATCCTGCCCTGCAGATATGAATATTTCTGAAATGCTCGAAATAATTTCAACTGATGAAGGCCAGCCGGAGCCGGTAAGTGCTGATGAAAGCCAGCCGGTAACCAAGGAATAAATATGGATAATATATACACACCATATCTTATGAATATCAGTGATATAACAGATGAGGCTCCTGGTGTGAGAACGTTCAGGCTTAACTTCCAGAATGAAGACGAAGGCAAGAACTTTCAATTCCAGACAGGACAGTTTGCACTCTATTCCGCTTTTGGTTATGGTGAATCTACCTTTTGTATCGCTTCATCACCCACAAGGAAGGACTACGTTGAATGTACCTTCCGACAGGCCGGGAGGGTAACCAATGCGCTTAGTGAACTCAACATAGGCGACACTATTGGATTCAGGGGGCCATATGGAAATGTATTTCCCATAGAAGAGTGGGAAGGCAAGAACCTCGTGTTTATTGCAGGCGGTATCGCATTGCCTCCATTAAGGAGTGTTATCTGGAACTGTTTAGACCTGCGAGACAAGTACAAGAATATAACTATCGTCTACGGGGCGAAAACCGTTGCAGACCTGGTATACAAGGAAGAACTTAAGGAATGGACTGCGAGAGATGACGTTAACCTGGTAACTGCCGTTGACCCGGGCGGCGAAACACCGGAATGGACAGGTAAGGTGGGCTTTGTACCGACTGTGGTAGAAGAGACAGCACCCGACAGCAATGATACAATCGCTATAGTATGCGGGCCTCCCATAATGATTAAGTTCACACTGCCGGTACTGGAGAAACTCGGTTTCAAGCAGGATAAAGTATACACTACTCTTGAGAACAGAATGAAATGCGGACTGGGAAAATGCGGCAGATGTAATATTGGATGTACTTATATTTGCAAAGAAGGCCCGGTCTTTACGGCTGAAGAAGTAAGTAAGATGCCCGATGAATTCTGAAGAAGTAACAATAATATCAATAGTAGGAAAGCAGAACGCAGGCAAGACAACACTCATCAAAACACTCATTCCGGAACTAAAAGACCGCGGACACAGAGTAGGAACCCTCAAATACAACATCAAAGAGTTTAAGATCGATCACGAAGGCAAGGATACATACAAGTACTACCACTCAGGGGCAGATTCCATCGCCCTCACATCACAAGACGAGATCGCCGTCATCAAGAAGGTGACAGGCCCGCCCGGGATATGTGAAATTATTGCAAAGTATCTTGACGATGTGAATATTGTGCTTGTAGAAGGGTACAGAGAAGATGATTACCCCCGGATCAAGATAGTAGATTCAAAAGAAACAGACAGTAACGATCCGGGCAACGAGTTAATACTTATAAGGGAAGACCTGGAAACGAAACACTTCACAACAGAAGACACAAATAAGGCCCTGGATTTTATAGAAAATATCATCCATCTTAAAAGGAAGAAATAGCAGGCGGGAATTCCTAAATCCCTTAATTCTTTAATCCCTAAATCCCCAATTCATTTATATGCCCTGTCAGTTCTGAGAAATCAAAGGGTTTTTTGATAATGAAGTCTATTTTGCAATCTTCATCACCAATAGGCTTAAGTTCATCGTCCCAACCTGTCATTAATCCCACCTTTGGCCTTTTCTCTAACTCATTCAGGATCTTTATTACATCATATCCATAGACACCCGGCATTCCCAGGTCACACAAAACAAGGTCATAGTCTTCAATCTTTACCAGTTCTATAGCTTCAGCACCGTTGTCAACTGTCTTGACTTTATAACCTTCACTTGAAAAAAAACTATCAAGCATATTACATATCTCCACCTCATCATCAACTACCAGTATCTTTATTTTTGACATGGTAAATGCTATTTATAATTTAAGGGGTAAAAAGATCGGACAGTCATTAATACTTTCTCTGGCTAAACATTTTTTAAGCATAAGTTGTATAGACTGTTTTGTTTTTTTGAGTTCACTGATGCGAGCTTCACTGTCCAGAATCTTGTTCTCTACGAATTTGTGGATTTTTGTTTTGGTATGTTTTTTTTCAACAAAAGCAAGAAGTGCTAATATTTCCTTTAGCGTAAATCCCATAGCTTTTGCCTGTTTTATAAAGGCTATCTGGCCGATGTGTTTTTGTGTAAATTCCCTGTATCCGGATTTCCTCCTACCCGGCTTTGCAATTAATCCGTATTTCTCATAAAAACGAATAGTTTCAGCCGTAACTCCTGTTTCTTTCGCTAATTGACCGATAGTGAATTTTTTCATCTTCAAGTTGTAAGGCATTATAAACTCTGTACATATGTACAGAGTCAAGTCCTAATTTGCCTCTCTCTACTACCAAAACTATATTATTCTCAGGGAAAATAGAATTAAAACGATGTGAACATTAAAAGATAAGGGATGGTTTTTAAAGCCTATACACATTAACTTTTGTACACTCCGAGTAATTTAAAATTATCAGGTGTTGTGTAAAAGTCAATATGGCTTTAATATGCATATACTATGTAGAATATCTACATAGTGTACAAACGGGGGGGGTATTTACTTAAAGTGTTTTCAGGAATGAAGATAGGTTAACATCTTTCTTGATAATACCAAGTTTTTTCCTTATGTTTGCACGATGCCTTTCTATGGTTGCACGGGAAATATTTGAAAGGCTGGCTATCTCTTTATTTGTAAGCCCATTTTTTATCATATCGCAAATCTCAATTTCCCTGGAAGTTAATTTGGCTCTTTTTCCAGTCAGCTTTGTACCAAATGAGGATGTCAATTCCTGTAAATTCTTCTGTAGCAGTTGTATATACTTGCGAGATTCTCCTGTTAGTTTAAGCTTTTGTATAACAGGCAATAGGAGGGTTTCCGCATTGGCTACAACATTGTCCTTTATCTGTTTCTTTTCAATCTCGATCTGCCCGAGAATTTCACTAAGGGCTATATTCTTTTGCTCTAACTCTTTTGTACGCTCAAACACAAGTTTTTCGAGAGATTCGTTTATCGTCTTAATATTTTCTTCTGCCTTCTTACGCTCGGTGACGTCCATTCCATAAATGTTAACGTAACCCTCCTCAATTACAGGTGCAAACGTTAAGGAAATCACGCGGCCCCTACTACACTCAGTTTCGACAACGCGACTTAAACCGGTACGAAGAACATCAGAAACTATTTTAATATAATTATCAGGCAGCATTTTGGTTGTCCGGCAACCCCAGAAATCTAATAAGAATGTACTTGCCTTGTTGTGATAGAGCATGTCGCCATCATTAAATACCTTCATTACGGGATTTGGATTCTCACTTGGAAATTTTGCCAGCCCCTTTATCTCCTCCTCTGCCCTCTTACGCTCAGTGATATCGACGAAGCTTACAACCGCCCCCACGGTCTCACCCTCATGAAAGACCGGGAAAGACCGGTATTCAGCGGCAAAGCTGGTACCGTCGGCACGCCAGAGCACCTCGTCGTCTATATGAGTGCCTTTGCCTTTTTTAAAAGCCTGGTAAATATAACATTCCTCCTCAGGGTAAGGAGTGCCGTCTTTTCTGGTATGGTGGATCAGGGCATGCATGTTCCGGGTGAGCAACTGGCTTTCGTCTTCATAGCCTAGTAGACGCAGGCAAGAAGGATTGCAGAAGGTGCAGTTACCTTCCAAATCCAAGCCGTAGATGGCTTCACCGGTCGAGTTCAACAGAAGGAGAGTTTTCCTCTCGCTCTCTTTAAGTGCATTTTCTGCTTGTTTACGCTCGGTGATGTCCATTCCATAAATATTAACGTAACTCTCTTCAATTACAGGTGCAAACGTTAATGAAATTACGCGGTCTCTCTTACACTTAGTTTCGGCAACGCTACTTAAACCGGAATGAAGAACATCAGAAACTATTTTAATATAATTATCAGGCAATATTCTGGTTGTTTGGCAACCCCAGGTATCTAATAAGAATGTGCTTGCCTTGTTGTGATAGAGTATGCTGCCATCTTTATATACCCGTAGTACAGGATTTGGGTTCTCACTTGGAAATTTTGCCAGCCTCTTTATCTCCTCCTCTGCCCCCTTACGCTCGGCGACTTGATTAATAAAGTTCAGAAGATGTTCAAGACTTAATGGTTTGGTTTCATAGGATACTACGCGCTTCTGTTTAACAGCTTCTATGGCACTATTGATCGTGGCATCACCGGTAATATAGATGAAATCCGTTGAAGGAGAAATCTCTGCAATTTTGTCTACAACTTCATTACCTGAAATATCAGGCAGTTTGATATCAATAATGGCTATGTCATATTCATTATTTTCTGCCAGTTCAATCGCCTCTTTGCCATTAGCTGCGCATCCAACAAGATAGTCACGTTCCTTCAGAAGCTTCATAATGTTATCAGTGAAAGAACGGTTATCATCAACAACAAGTATACTTCCTTTTATCTCCATCCGGTGATTATCCTTTTAATTGTATTTCAATAACTTATATACCTGAAATGTCCTGAAAGAAGAAGTATGTGCTTCGGAAGCGTGATACTCCGGATAATTAATCGCTATCCACTCTAATATTAAGCTTATCCACGAATTTCACAGCTATGCCCAGGCTGTTTTCGTGACCCGGATTTTCAATTATGTAATTCCTGATAATTAATCCTTCTCCCGTAAGCTTAAGCTTTCTTTCTCTAGAATAAGGTGTGACAGCAGTAACTGTATTTATCTGAATAGGGATTGTTGTCCCCGGAGAAAAAGCTTCTATGTCGTTTGTTGCCACTTCGAAATAAACGCCACTCGCACTAACGTTTATTGACTTACCGCTTTGATCGTCAAACAATACTTCGAATGAAATATTTTGTCTTTCACTTTGCCTTCTCGCATCGTGCCTTCTCGTATCGCACCTTCTGGCATCATGCCTTCTGTTCTGATCAGGCATTTGTGTTGCTAATGCAGGGTCAGATCTTCGATCATGCCTTCTCTGGCTACATCTTCTATCAGAGAATTTTCCTTTAGTTGGCATTTTATCGTCCTCCTAACTAATTATAACACATTATTACTGTTTCGGATGGTAGTTTTTGATGTGAGAAAGGACCTTTAAACCTTTACATAATGCTCTGATCTTGCACAGGCGCCGCAATCAGGGCAGCCATCAACAAAACAATCGGGAGTAAATTCCTGCTCAAAAGATTTCTTTCTCTCGCTTACCAGGAACTCCTTTATAAGACCACTGCTGAGATGATCCCATGGAAGTATCTCATCTTCACCTCTTTCCCTGTACAGGTAAGGTTTTTCATCAACTCCTGCCTTTTCAAATGCACTTACCCATTTATCATAGTCAAAGAAGTCATCCCATGCGTCGAACCTGCAGCCATCCTGCCAGGCCTGATGGATCACTTTTCCCAGTTCCCTGTTACCGCGTGCAAATACTCCCTCCAGTATACTCCTCTCAGGTTTGCTGAATTTGATGCGGATTCGCTTATGCCTGATCTTGCTCATTATCATGCGCCTTATATCTTTTAGTCTTTCCAATGAAACCATTGGTTCCCATTGAAAAGGGGTATGTGCCTTGGGAACGAAAGGAGATACTGTTATATTCACATTTCCAACTGAACCCTTAACCTCTCTCCTGAGACTTGAAACCCTGTAAGCCAGTTTCGCAATCTCTTCAACGTCCTCATCTGTCTCTGTGGGAAGCCCAACCATAAAGTACAATTTGACCAGATTCCATCCCTCTTTATAAGCCTCCCTGACACCCGCAAAAAGATCTTCGTTTGTTATGTTCTTGTTGATTACCTTTCTGAGCCTTGTCGTTGCAGCCTCAGGCGCAAACGTCAAGCCGGATTTGCGTACGGTATTGAGATAAGAAGGCAGTTCAGTTAACTCTTCTGAAACCCTCAGGGAGGGAAATGATATGTTTACATCTTTCGGGTTAAAGGCCTCACCCATGCGTGCCATCAGGTCTTTGAGATGCGGATAGTCACTTATTGACAATGCCCCGAGTGATATTTCGTCATGCCCTGTATTACGGTAACAATCCCCGGACATATTCAGGATCTTATCTACAGAACGTATCCTGTTTGGCCGTTTTGTCATCCCTGCCTGGCAGAATCTGCACCCTTGTGTGCAGCCCCGCATGACTTCAATGGATATGCGCTCAAAGACTGTCTTCACATACGGCACAATAGGGCTTTCCGGAAAATACGCCTTCCCAAGATTGCTGACTGATGCACCACGCACAACAGGCGGAACGCCGGGCTGTTTCGGTACCATCTTGTTTATAACACCCTCAGACTCGTAAGACACTTCATAAAGGGAAGGAGCATAAAGATTATTCATCTCTTTAACAAGTGAAAGGATCTTCTCTTCTCTCGAGAGATTTCCCGAATGTTTAAGGGCTTTAAAACATTCTATAAATTGAGGCAGTTTCTCCTCTCCATCACCCAGAAAAAATATATCAATAAAATCAGAGACTGGTTCTGGAGTGAGAGCCAGAGGCCCGCCTGCAATGACCAACGGGTCGTCCCCCGTCCTTTCCTCCCTTTTGAGCGGTATCTTTGCAAGGTCCAGCATATTAAGCACATTTGTATATGACATCTCGTATTGAAGCGAAAAACCGATAATATCGAACTCCCCCAAAGGCTTGAATGACTCCAGGGAATATAATGGTACATCGTGTTTCCTCAAAGCGGCTTCCATGTCAGACCATGGTGCGAATACTCTTTCACAAGCCGTGTCTTTGCGTTCGTTCAACAGGCCGTATAGGATCTGCATGCCCTGATGAGACATCCCGATTGCATAGGTATCCGGGAAGGCAAGTGCAACTGTAACATCTATACCGCTATCTTCCTTTTTGATAGAATTCCATTCACCGCCTATATATTGTCCCGGTGTTTCTACAAAAGGCAGAATCTTGTCTTCAACATAACGGCGGAAATTATTCATAAAACTCCTCATTCGCTAAAGCTATTCTACTTCTCATTCTTACGTTAAACATAAACGATAATGCTATAAAGGATGATATCAGAGATGATCCTCCATAACTGATAAAGGGTAATGTCAAACCGGTAATGGGAGCAAGCCCTATTGTCATGGCAACATTTATAAGAATCTGAGAGGCAAACATTGCCGTAAAGCCCGCTACAATCAACCTGCCATAAGCATCCCTGGTATTTACGGCAATACCGATGCTGCATGCAAGAAAAACCACATACAGGAGCAGGATTGCACAGCCTCTATAGAACCCCCACTCTTCGGCTATGACAGAGAAAATAAAATCTGTATGTCCCTGCGGAAGGAAATTGAGCTGGCTTTGTATGCCGCTGCCCCACCCGCTTCCGAAGCTGCCGCCGGAACCAACCGCTATTAATGACTGCATCCTGTGATAACCTTCCCCCCAACTGCTCACCATATCAGGCCAGAGGAAGCTTACTACTCTCGCCTTCTGATAACCTTTAAGCATAAAAAACCAGAAAAGGGGTATTGAGGCCAGGAAGAAAGCTATGAGTGTAAAGATATATTTAATCCTGGTGCCGGCCACAAACATAATTGCAAAAAAGATGGGCAACAGTATTAAACTGGTACCCAGATCCGGCTGTTTAATAATCAACGCCATTGGCAAAAGTGTCAAGGCCAGTGGGATGATAACGCCACCGAATCCGGAAACACTCCTTTTGTCCATAAAGAGCCTTGAAAGTGTCAGAACAAGGACTATCTTCATAATCTCAGAAGGCTGTATGGAGATAGACCCTACCATTAACCACCTCTGCGCCCCGTATACAGTTTTACCAAAAAACAAAACTAAAAACAAACATAAGAGGATTATAAAATAAAATATATACGAAATCTTGCCGACAGAAAAGTAATCAAACATCAGCAAACCGGAAAAAACACCTACCCCAATGCCTATCCAGACCAGTTGTTTATAAGCATACGCCTCTGATGAAGCGCTCCACACAAAGAAAAAACTTATAACCAGGAATATACTAACTACCAGAAACAGCAGCCAATCAAAATTTCGCAAACTAACTATCATATACTGTAATCCTGTAAAAAGTTAAAAGTGACTACCTGCCCGCCAGTCTGTTAGGCGGGAAGTGAACTAAAGTGTAAAGTGACTAAAGACCAAGCTGTGTCAAAAGGCTTTTAACCACCGGACCCGCCACTTCAGCACCATGACCTGCCGTATGCTCTATTACAACAGTAAAGCAATACTTTGGTTTTTTATAAGGCGCATACCCTACAAACCATGCATGGTTTATATCGTCATGTGCTGTCTGTGTTGTCCCCGTCTTCCCTGCTACACGCAGTTCCCCCAAACCGGTTTTCTTTGCCGTACCGGCGGTCACCACTTTTCGTAACGATCTTTTAATAATATCTATATTTTCCTCTGATACATCTATTCTCTCTGCAGGTGGAGGCTCATTGTCCAGGATCATATTACCGCTATAACCTGTTATCTTTTGAAGAATGTATGGATTGATATACCAGCCATCGTTTGCAATCATGGCTATCATCTTCGTAACCTGTATCGGTGTAACCAGCATCGCTCCCTGGCCAATTGATAAGTTCACAGTCTGGGACATAGACTTCGATTCCGGCATATTCCCCTTTTTTTCATAGGCAAGATCAATCTCTGTAGCATTTCCCAGGCCAAATTTATCCGCCCACTTTTTTAATAAGGAACCTCCCAACACTTTTGCCGCTTCAAAGAAGAAAACATTACATGAATATTGCATGGCCTCTTCAACATTCAACAAACCATGTCCATACTCTGAAAAGCATCGGAAGCGGCTTCCTCCAACCTTCAATGACCCGTAACATGCAAACTGTGTATCTTCATCTATTTTATCCTCTTCCAGCGCTGCAATCGCCGTAACGATTTTAAAGACTGACCCCGGAGGCAAAGCACTTTGAATGGGCCTGTTGAGGAATGGTTTCTGTGGGTTTTTGCTAAGGGTGGAATAATCTCTATTCAGGGTATTCAGATTATATCTGGGAAATGCCGCCATTGCCAGCACTTCACCGCTCCACGGGTCCATTACTACAACCGAACCCTTCCTCTTCCCCAGAGCCTTTTCTGCAATGCCCTGTATCCTGTCATCTATCGTTAAAATAATATTATTTCCGGGTATTGACGGCCTCTCAAGAATAAGCTTATCGGCTCTCATTGTATCAAGGGTTATCTCTTCAAATCTCTCTCCCGGTACACCCATCAAGCTTGAATTATATGTCTTTTCAATTCCGGTTTTTCCAAACAGGGAATTCATAGAAATTGCCTTTTGAACAAAATATTCTGATTCCGGTTCTTCACTTTCATTCAGGCTTTCAAACCATCTTTTCTTAAAATTATAGTCGCGTATCTCTTTCTCATCCAACTTGCCGACATAGCCTATTATGTGAGATGCCGAATCGCCCTTTGGATACCATCTAACAGGTTTTCCATCAATCTGTATGCCGGGCAATTCCATCATTCCCGCCTGAAACTTTGCGGCCTTTTCCCATGACAGATCTGATAATAATGAATGTGGTACAGTCTCCTCCTTGATGCGTATCTTCCTTTCACTTTTCGTCTCTACGACACGCTTAATCTTTTCTACCCTTTCTACAATATTTGTAGTCTTCTTTAATATATCTGCATATGGTATTTCAAGAGATGCAGCCACTCTCTCTATCCAGGACACATTAGCTGAATGGCATTTCCTGCACAGATTACGAGTTATTTCTTTATCCTTACCCACGGATACTTCAGGCAGAATGTTTTGTTTAATACACAGGAAGGCATTAAATAACTTTGCATAAGTTACAGTAAGCTCGAAGGAGTGTTTATCTATAGCCAGGACCGAACCGCTTCTATCATATATAGTTCCTCTCAGTGTGTCGATACTGACAGTCCTTATCCTTCTGCTATCAGACATACCGCTGAACTTTCCACCTTCGATTATCTGAACGTAAAACAGTTTGCAGAGAATCACAAAGAACAAAACCAATATTATCCCAAGAAATATCTTAAAACGGCTCTTATACATTATCTAAAATTTTCTTTTTGAAGATGGAAATCCAAACGAGGAGTAGAATCTGCTGAACACCCAGAACACAGGAAGAACAATTATAGAATTATAGATTGCAATCAGGGGGCATTTCCACGTCATGGAAAATATGCCTGTAGAGGTTATTAACATTGACAACAAACAAAGGTAGAGTAGATTATAAATTATTGAAATTATAAACGTAACTGAAATTTGTGTTGCCAAATGCCTGCCATAAATATTACCTCTGATTATTGAAACAATGTATCCTGCGACAATGAACAAAACAGTATTCAGGCCAAAAGGCCCTTCAGAAAAAATATCTTTAGTAAGGCCAACTACCCAGCTTGCATGAAACGATCGTTCGCGGTTAGCGTTCAATGAGTGAAAAACCAGGAAGATTATAAAGAGGTCAGGTTGAATACCCAGAAAACTTATATGGCGCAATAAGGTTGTCTGGATTAATGATATGCATACAGTAACACTTATTATTGTAATCCACGGCATGGGAATGCCTTTTATATTTCCTAAAATAATTTCTCAAACCCGGGTATACTTACTCGGGAGTATTTTCTTCTTTTTTCCTCTTGATTACCAATACATTTTCAATCTTTGAGATGTCAATCCTTGGCATAATCTTAATATCTTTAAAAAGGCTTGCGCTTTTCTGTTTGACCTCAATAACATTACCTACATATAGAGATTTTGGAAATACCCCGCCCATACCGGAAGATATAATCTTCTCAGGCTTATCCACCTTTACCTGCCGTGGCACATACTTCATCATACATTTGCCATCGGCGGTTCCCTGAACCATTCCCTGTGTTCTTGAATTGAGAAATCGTGACGGAACATTCGATGCGGGATCGGTAATCAACATAACCCTGCCGGATGAACTCCCTGTAGTAGAGATTCTGCCGACAAGTGCATTACCAAAGACTACAATATCTCCGACTGAAACACCCTGTTTCTTTCCAACATCAACAATAATACTTTTTCTAAAGTTCGAAACGTCGAAGCCGATGATATCTGCAACTACCGGTTCTTCTTTATCATCGATATCCTTTTTATATTCCGATACAATTTCCAGCTTTTTCTTAGATACGTTTATAATATCTTGCTGCTCGATTATCTTATTCTTAAGGAGGAAGACCTCTTTCTCCAGTTCATTTTTTTCATCAACTGCCGTAGATAATGAGGCCAGCTTCTTGAACCCATTCTTGAAGAAATTTGATGTATGAGAAATTATATTTTGTACTGGTGCAAGGGGTGAAGCAACGGTTACTTTGATGTTATTTGTAATACTTTCCGGTATGAATAAAAGAGAGATGGATACTATGACAAAAACAAATATTATAAATCTTTTTGTAGATCTGTCACGATTACGCCTCAAGTTCCTTATCCCACAAAACATCCTTATATAAATCTAGATCTTCCAGAAGTATGCCTGTTCCTCTTGCTACCGCCGTAATTGGATCATCTGCCATCCTTACAGGAAGCCCTGTTTCCTCTGCAGCTAATTTATCTAAACCTCTCAGCATTACACCGCCGCCAATCAGAACCATACCTGTAGTCAACAGGTCAGAAGATAATTCCGGTGACGACTTTTCCAGCGTCTTCCTTATAGCGTCTATAATAGCATCTGTTGTGGGAAGAAGCGCTTCCCTTATCTCTTCCGAAGTGACCTTTATTGCCCTCGGCAATCCGGCTATGGCATCACGGCCTCTAACTTCCGCTGTAATTTCTTCGTCTAATTTGAAAGCCGATCCAATCTCGACCTTAATGCTTTCGGCAGTTCTATATCCAATATCCAGGCTATAATTACGACGTATAAACTGAACGATTGCCTCATCCATCGCATCACCGGCAACCCTTAAACTCTCATGCGCAAATATGTCTCCTAATGAAATAACAGCTACCTCTGTGGTACCGCCTCCGATGTCAACTATCATACTTGCCACAGGTTCTCCAACGGGAAGCCCGGCTCCAATCGCAGCAGCTTTGGGCTCAGATATTAAATAAACTTCTCTGGCGCCTGCTCTTTCTGCAGAATTCACAACAGCACGTTTTTCCACAGCAGTGATTCCGGATGGAATGGCAACCACGACCCTTGGCCGTATCCCCCATTTTCTTTTATGCACCTTTAATATAAAATACTTAAGCATCGCCTCTGTAATGTCAAAATCAGCAATAACTCCATTCTTCATTGGCCTGATAACAGAAATACTATTTGGGGCTTTCTCCAGCATAGCCTTTGCAGATTGCCCTACGGCCTTTCCGTTTAACAAAACCTTATTTGTTCCCGGTTTCACTGCTACCACAGATGGTTCAAACAATACGATGCCTTCACCGGGAATACATACCAGAGTATTCGCCGTTCCAAGGTCGATGCCCATATCTGTAGAAGCCAGCCCTAAAAAATAATCTAAAGGATGCATATTATTGTCTTACTCTTTCTGAATTTTGGATATAAGCTAAAATTTTACATAGGCTTACGTGAAAGATTATACGTTCACCCATATAAATGTCAAGCGAAAACTCTCCTTGTTAATGCAACCAAACAGAGTATAGCGGTTACTAATATACATAAAAACGCAAACACATCACCATAGTTTGTGTACCATGAAGTTGCCGAATCCTCAAACCTGATTTTGTTACACAATATACCCTCTACCTCTTTATATCTTCCATATTCAGACAGGTAATCATATATCTCACCGTCCGGCGCAACAAAGGAAGAAATTCCGCTGTTAGCAGCACGTGTAATAGTGATCCGATTCTCAACTGCCCTGAAAACCATCACTGCCAGATGCTGGTCCAGTTCAGAACTATCATGAAACCAGGCATCATTGGTAATATTTAACAGAAAGTCAGCTCCATCTTTCCGAAACTTTCTCACAAAAGGCGCAATTGTATCTTCGTAACAGATTATCACTCCAAACTTATAGTTTTTATCGTTCTTCTTTGAATCAAGTTCAAATATAGTTCTCCTGTCTCCCCCACTTAAGCTTACACTATATGGCACTATCTTGGCAAAGAAGGGGATCCAGTCTTCAAATGGAATGAATTCTCCAAAAGGGACGAGATGTATCTTGTCATAACGGTCTACAAGTATTCCTTCCCTGTCATAAAAGAAAGCCGTATTAAAATACAAGGCGGAGGATTCCTTTACATCAATTGCCGTACCTCCTAACATCAAATTAGCAGAGGTTGCATCCGTCAACATACGAACCGACTCTTTAGACAGCCTGTCAACCTTCCTGTTAAGAATTTCAGGATCAATATTAAGGATGCCGGGTACCATAGTCTCCGGCCAGACAATCAGGTCAGCCTCCTCCCCGACAGCATCTAATGTTAAGTTTGTGTATTTCGTCAATATCTCTTCCTTCTGTTCATCATCGGCCTCAATCTTGACACCCTGTGGAACATTTCCCTGTACAACACAAACATCAGGGCCGTCCTGCAGAACTCTACGGCCTCTTAAATCAAGATAACCATAGGCCAGGACTAGAGACAGCAGAAGAGATGGAATAATTATTATGGACCAGAATGTTTTCCCCTTCTTATCAGAAGGAACAACCGTATCCATTCCTGATATAAAACTACGTTTAAGCAATAGTCGTTCTATCAAATCTGCAATAGCCGCATTAAAGACAACAACCAGAAACGATATACCATAAACACCCGTAATATCCGCAATCTGTATTAAAGGCAGATTTAAATATTGACTGTGGCCTGTAAAAAACCATGGGAAGCCGAAATATGGACATGATCTCAGATACTCGAAAGTCACCCAGACAAACGGAGCAATAAAGACGTATGGAAGCCTTAGCCTCTTACGCAAATAATGTAGAACAATACCAAAGGCAAAGAAGTAAAAAGCCAGGAAAAGACTTAACAATATCCAGCCAATACCTGTGACAAACCAGAGCCATGACAAGTTGAAGACAAAAAATAGGAAACCAATTAAATACGAAAACAGCCCTACCCTGTATCCGGACGAAATTATTATGAACCAGGGAACGAGGGCAATCCAGGCTAAGTAACTTATACCCGGGGATGGAAATGAGAATGAAAGAAGGGTGATTGTAAAAAAAGAGAGGAGGAGGTTTAAATAAAAAGGTTTCTTATACAATATAATTTTCCCGGTAAATAACCAATGGTTAATATATTTGGATTTCTGGAATCCTCCCGAAAGGGAGGCATAACCCTGCTTTCGCAGGGAATCCAGAATTGCACTCCCTTGATACAATTAAGATTAAAATACATTTAAGCCATCTATCAACATTACTTCTACCATATCACCGGCGTTCAGCTTCTCAACCGATTCCCTGACAATAAGCAGACAATTAGCCTTTGTGGTTGAAAACAGATCTCCGGAACCGTGCCAGTCTACGAGAGAAACCTTCCACCCGGTACCTGCCTGACTCAATAATGCAGGCCGATATTCGCGGCGCTTTTTCTTGATCTTAATCTCCCTCTCCAGTTCCGCATGCATTATTGGATGCCCATAAGAGGTGAACCCCATCATCTTCTTGATACATGGTTTTACAAACAGCTCAAAGGTAACAAAGGTTGACACGGGATTACCTGGGAGTGCAAAAACCAGCTTATCACCCTTCTTGCCAAACACCGTAGGTTTGCCCGGCCTGAGGGCTACTTTCTCAAAGAATATCTTAACGCCAACATCCTGCAATACACCACCTACAAGATCAAACTCCCCCATTGATACCCCTCCGGACAAAATCAATATATCCTTCCTCAAACCCCTTTTAATCAATTTCATTATCTCTTTCTCGTTATCATTGACCCTGCCAAGAATCTCAACATCCGGAACGATCTGCCTGGCCTGCGCCGCCAGAGAATAGCTGTTGCTATTGCGTATCTGCCAGGGCTTAGGCTTGCGCGTAATCTCTACCAGCTCATCACCCGTAGAGATAATGCCTATACTTGGAGTTGAATACGCTTTAACGTTACCGGATCCAACTGAGGCAAGGATGCCTGCCTCCTGTGCCCTTATTCTCGTTCCCCTGCGAAGGACCACGTTACCAACACGGACGTCCTCTCCCTTCCTGGCAATATTCGCACCCTTTTTTGTTCCTTTAAGAATACGCACCTTGCTGTCATTGTCTAACGGCTTTGTTTCCTCTACCTTTATAACCGCATCAGCACCTTTGGGGACTACGGAACCCGTCATGATCTTAGCCGCCTGTCCCCTGCCAACTCTTTTCTTCGGGTTGTATCCGGCACGTATATTTTCTATGACGTCAAGATCCACCGGCGGATTTATATCATTCGCAATCACAGCATAACCATCCATTGCAGACCTGTTAAATGGCGGCATATTCAGATCTGACTTGATATCCTCCGCCAGACAAAGCCCGGCTGCATTCTCCAGCTTCACCTTTTTGGGTAACAGTCTTTTCCCATTCTTTAGAACGATCTGCAACGCTTTATCAACACTTATCATAATCTCTCCTTTGATGTTTTATTAATTAATGATGTACCGGGAGTTTTTCTAAAAAGAAATGCACTCGTACCAATACTAATTCTTTAACGAAATGTTGTCAATGTAGATTTTGATGTTTAAGCTAACGACTTGCTTTTTACGACGTTGGGATTGTAGAGGAGAAATATGTAGAAAGCATCAAAAACAAATATCAATATATATAATGTTATAAGAAAATTATTTTCCGGGTACTTGAGGAAGAATGTTACACTTGCCCCGGAAGTACCGAGAAATTTTCCCCAGGCAACGTGTCTGGACAAGAGCTTAATATCATGATTCAGTGCCATCAATACAAACAAGATAGACATTTCAATATTTAAGATAAAGCCTGTTAAAGGCGCTCCGGGCAGATCATATTGCCTTATAAAGAAGAACATTGATATAAAACCGCCTGTTAAACCAAGCGCCATCATCAGATAGAAATTATCTTTTATTATTTTGTGGTTTAACTGTGACCTCCCGTACATAAAAGCTAATATCACTATGACAGCGTCAACTACCGCCCAACCGATATAACCGATATATACAATATCTCCCATATCCGGTTGAGCCCAGAATGTTGTTGTGATTTCCCATCCAAAATTCAGGAATATTGCAAAAAGCGGTATCTGGACAAATTTATATTTTATTGTGTCTTTAACAACAAAGACATAGGTGTATAACCAGAAGAGTAAGCAGAGGAAGAAAAACACCAATTGCGTTATTGTGTAATCCTGTAAATTAATCAACTGTCCAGTCAAAATAGTATTCCTTTTCTTCTCGCCTCTTATCTACTTTTATCTGCGCAAAGTCCTCGGCGTTTTTTGTCCGGGGAAATCTGTGTCCTATTTATTTTCTAATATATCAACCACCTGCAGATAAAATACATTAAAGTTACACCTGCAGCAACAAGTGCTGATGCCCTTAATAATTTCCAGACAAATATGCCCCATTGACCAAAATCTGAACTGCCTTTTGTAGTCATTTTTGTTTCCTCTGTTTTTGTATCATCTCCTTGCGTCATACTATTTATTTAATAAGTGTCTGCCTTGTTTGTTGTGATTAGACTTTTATCTGTGTGTACACCTGTGTCCTATTATTTCCTCAGCCACACTTCTGCCTATAATGCCCGCATGAATGCCACCAGGTCTTTTTTCTGTTGAGCTGTCAGTTTAAGTCCCTGGATCAGATTGAAAAATTCCACCGTATCTTCCAGCGTCAAACATCGCCCGTCGTGCATGTACGGAGGGGAGTCCTTGATCCCGCGCAGAGCAAAGGTCTTTATCAGGCCCTCGGCACGTCCATCGTAGAAGCGCTCTACCTGCAGGTCGTGAGCAAGGTTGTCAGTGTAGTATGGGGCTGGATGACATTGTGAACACGACATTGCAAAGATCTTTTCACCACGCAACTCGGATTCTGTGGCTTTCGCCGGATTCAGGCGACCCTGAATATCCAGCTTTGGTGCCGGAGGAAAGGCAATCATATTCTGCGTAGCAGCCATTGCCGCAATCTCCTCACGCGTGAAACGACGTGCACCTTTTTTCAAAGCTATGACAGGATCACCGTCAAAATAAGCGGTCTTTGCCTCAACTTCGCTGAAATCCTCGAGTGTCCTCAAGGCACGCTTGGAACCGAAAAAGTGCTGAATATTTACACCCCTCAGGCTGACAGTATCTATACGGAAACGCGTATCCTGTGGCCTGTTGTCAGGATTGAGGTGAAAGACTCCACTGGTATGGCCGTTGACATGACACGTAAGGCATGAAACTGCATCCTGTGCCTTGTCTGCTTTGCGGTCCTCCGTTACGTTGAACTGCTGCTGGGCAACCGGCGTGACCAGCAGGCGCATGCCTTCCAGCTGAAACGGAGTGAGTATACCGTTCAGCTTCTCGTAGTAATTATTGATCGTGATCTCTTCTCCACCTGATACATCTCCCAGATCCGGCCGTGAAACCAGGAACAACGGAGGCGGAAATTCCGGCAGATATGCATCCGGAAGGTCAAAGTCTACGTCAAAGCGGACAAGTTCCGGATGTGTTTCGAGTTGCATCTGAGGCACCACCATTCCACCGGTAGCATGCTTGACATGCGGCAGTGGAGGATACGGGAACATGCCCAGATTCTTGATCTCATCAGGCGGCATTGTACCCAGACTATCCCACGTCAGACCGCTCCTTAACTTTGCTGTCGGACCTATGGGAAGCGGTTTGCCACCTGACATCCTGGCGTCCGGATCAGTCCGGCCGGACAAATCATACCGCTCATTCAGCAGGGCCATATGTTTGCTGATTACGTCCGGCTTCTCCCCGATATCCCGTTCCCTGACTGACGCGAATGTTTCAGTTACCATTACGGGTGCATAACTGGATTCCTGCTTGCCCATCTCCCCCGCGTGTACCACGCTGAGAACCATCAGCGTCATTGCAAACAATGACACCAACAGAGTACTCTTCAATATTATGTTCTTCATGGCTCACTCCTTTCTTATTAGAATATAAAGGTCATATCTCACAACTGTATTTGGCAAGAAGTTTTATCCACTTTACAAACTGTAGTATAGTTTTTGTGATTGGCAGTACATATCTTTATGGTAAATCTAAAATTATTGAAGTCAAGGAAAATGAGCTTTGGTAAGATGTGATCTGAGATGCTTAAAAATATAATGGAGTCAAATCAAATCTGAACTAACCAGAACTGTCATCGCTACTATCATCGTCAGGAATGTCAGGGGTTGCAGGATTACAATCATCGTCTTTGCCATTGTATGATATCTCTGTGACACCGGGATTAATGTTTGGATCGTTGTCATTACAATCCCCTTGGGCCACTGTGTACCCATCCATATCAGCATCTTCAACAGATCCACTGCTCTCATCATCTTCACCAGCTTTGGGTTTGCCGTGATGTGCCTGATTTATGGGTGGATGGCTGTGTTTGTGCCTTGTACCATCTGCATGAGTATGCCAGTGTAAATGCATTGGAGTATCTCCAGTAGTCGTAGATGTTGTACCGCCGCTCTTCAATGTAGTCGGCCTACCCGTTTCACGATCCTTTACAACAACAATTCCGGAAGTAAGGACTACATCTGTCTGGTAACCTACTTTGGAACCATTACTACTGGTAGACACCGTAAACTGTGTACCTCTTACACCTACGATTGCACTCGGTGTAACAACCTCGAATTTAGACCCTGCCGTAACATTAACATTTATAGTACCATTGTCCTGTACCTTTATTATGCTGTACAGGGTACCATCAGCAAGCTGAACAGATTGTACGAGAATACAGCCATAGCTCCCTGAAGCATTTGTTACTGTAACCTTGCTCCCATCAGCGAAGTTCATTTCATCGTTTACGCTGCTAATAGTTCTCTGTGCAGTGGTTCCATCAGGTGGTATCTCCTGTGAGTTTTTATCTTGTACAGTACCAACCTTGGTAATCTCTGTAGAGCCTGTGGAAAATGCGCTTGTTGAATTATTTCCTTCTCTGTGACGGGGACAGCCTATGGCGAGTTCATCAGTGTCATAAGGACCGTTTCTTGCCACATAGTATGGATCATAACTTGCGAAGTTGCCGATACTGGTTGGATCTTTATCTTCAGGGCATACAAACGTAGATTTATTATTTATGTAGCCGGCAAGGTCGGTAGAAAGCGGAAAGAGATCATCGCCATCGTCAGGATAACCATCATCAGGGAAGGACATATAATCATTATAGTACAATTGCAGGCCCTGAGATATATTTCTCAGGTTGCAAACGCACGTCGTCTGCTGGTTTGTACCCCTTATCTTGCTGAAGGCTATAGTTCCAATACCGGCGAGTGTTGCGATTATGCCTATCGTAACGAGTAGCTCGATAAGTGTGAATCCCCTGCTTCTACTTTTGTATTTTTGTTTCCACATGATGGCTTAACTCAACTTTATTATTTCGTTACAAAATATCAAATTGAATAGCCTTTTTCTTGCGATTATTGGTCTTATTTACGAATAAGTCAATAATATATTCTGAGGAAGCAGTAAATTTTTAAGACTTTTCAGATATAGTTATTTTCCACTCTCGTGACATCCCGAATATATTTTTTAAAAAGACAATCAGAAAAATCGTTGTTCCAAGCATCTCAAGGAACTCTTCAAGGGCTTTTGACATATGTTTTATGCGGTCATTAAGAGTAGAGAAGAAATCGGCTATACCCATTTCCTCATATGGTGCACCATCCAAACCTTCTATAAAATCTAACCCTACCGCGACAACGTACAGACCAATACCAACCAAAAACCAATCCCAGAGTTTTCTTGATGAAAGTTCCTTCCACAGGAACCAGAGCATAAAAATACATATAGATACAAAAAAAGGTCCAAAAATCATTTGCCATAAATAACTCGGAAAGACGTCATAAAGAGAACCCAATACCCCTGTACCGGAGGCAGCATCATCTCTAGTAAGAAGCACTTTAAAAGCCGTTCCCATACGTTCATGAAACTTTATAGCATCATCAATGCCCAGGTAAATGAAAAAAGTCCCAATACCCGCCCAACAATAAAATTTCCTTTTATAATGATTATCCTGCATCTGTTTTCTCACGCCAATGGCAGTTAACCAGATTACAGATCCCACTGCAATTGCCTGAAGGCTGGAAAACCAGTTAGAAAGACTGTCTTCACGGGTAATATTTACCATTCTCCTGATAGAACCAATGGGAATCCATTTATAGTGACTAACAAAGACGTCCAGAAAAACAATGAAGAGTTCAAATCCCAGTAAACACCAGAATATTCTCGTCGTTATTACATCTGGTATCAGGTTGAAGTTGAGTGGTTGCTTTTGATTCATTGTAAGATTACAACAATAATTATCCTCATTTCCCACTCTCTTTTGTTTTAAGTGGATAACAAGTTCTCCTACAGTCTCTGTTTAGTAACGGATTTTATAGTACATTTGAATTGTAATTTATAAATACGAGAATAGCATGTCAAGTGTGTTGCTTGAGGAATTACTTGAGGAATTTTCTTTATCTCTCTACTTCCCGTGGTTTTTCAGCTCTTCAATTGTATCAAACGTAATCTGTTCTTCCCCGTGTGACAGGGCAAGAGACTTGAGTTCTTCAAATGTAGAAAACAGGTCGTAACTCATTGCAGAAATCTGTTCGAAGTCAAGGAGTCCCATCCCCCAGAGAAAGGTAAAGCATCTTTTCCTGAGACTTGCGCTCAATTCCGGGTAACACTCCTCTATCTCCTTTTCCCTGGCTTCCTGAGTGTCGTAGGAGGGCTTCCCACTCTTTACAAGACGGCTGTCAATATACACGTTCCAGAGGTATTTGTACCTCCTGAATGCACCGGTACCTTCGGGTGGGATAAGGCTGTCTTTGTACTTAAACTTCCCGTCTAACTGGTCTGCCACATGCATGAGTTCGTGCCTGACCCGGCCCTCAAGATTATCTAATGAATCCACTATCTCCAACTCCAGTGATTTATTGTCTGAACTGAGATAGTTCATATCTATGGGAGTGTCGGGGGGTTGTTTAATAGATATTCCTTCCAGTTTTTGATTTATACACAGCTCTCCGGCAACGTCTTCTATCATCTTACATATCTGTTCGCTATTCTCAAAACCCTCAACAATCTTAATCATGGATCTATGCCTTTCTATAAGTGTTGTACAAATTTCACGTTGAATAAATATTGCTTCTTAAGTCACAGCAATACTATTAAAACAATCATTTAAATTCAACTTTTTTATCTGAATGAGAATTTAGACAGAGAGTGTATAGTATAAATGATTGACTAATCAGTTGGCAGGATGTAAATTTACACAATAGGGTTCACCGCAAAGTTTTTATTTTTAAAAGTAAATGATAAAAATGGCTGATTTATTTGATGCAAGAGCGAAGGCTGCAAAGAAATCCCCGCTGGCCGATCGGATGAGGCCGCAGAACCTGGCTGAATTTGTCGGGCAGGAACACCTCGTTGGGCCAGATAAAATCCTCAGGGGATTTATGGAGAGAAAAGAACTAGTATCAATGATTCTCTGGGGCCCTCCCGGTGTAGGAAAAACTACACTAGCTTTAATTATCGCAAGGACAATTGGCGCTCACTTTGTCTCTTTCTCTGCCGTACTGTCAGGCGTCAAGGACATCCGTGCCGTCATCGAAGAGGCCAAACAGCAGCTTAAATACTACGGCAAAAGCACTGTCCTGTTTGTCGACGAGATCCACAGATTCAATAAGTCCCAGCAGGACGCCTTTCTACATCATGTGGAGGACGGCACTATTACATTGATTGGAGCCACTACTGAGAACCCTTCATTTGAAGTCAATGCTCCCCTTCTCTCACGCTGTAAGGTGCTGGTACTGGAACAACTCTCTGCTGACAACATCAAAACCATAATAACCAATACCTTGTCAAATAAGGAACGGGGGCTTGGCAATTTAAAAATAGCGATAGACGATGACGCCTTCAATTTTATCGTAGAACTTTCTCACGGAGAGGCAAGGGTAGCCTTAAATACTCTTGAGTCGGCATTAATGCTGATGAAACCCGATAAGGGAAAGCAGAGGAAAGTTACTTTAAAGATTGCCCAGGAAGCCATGCAGCGAAAGGCGCTTCTTTATGATAAAGGAGGGGATGAACATTACAACGTGATTTCCGCCTTTATCAAATCCATGCGGGGCAGTGATCCTGATGCAGCTGTATATTGGCTGGCACGTATGCTGGAGGCGGGAGAAGACCCTCTCTTTATTGCGCGGCGTATGGTTATTTTTGCCTCTGAGGATATTGGCAATGCCGATCCATCGGCTGTCCAGGTGGCAGTGGCAGTAAAAGATGCATTTCATTTTGTCGGCATGCCGGAGGGATGGATACCTCTCTCACATGGTGTAACCTATCTTGCCTCTGCGCCAAAGAGCAACGCCTCTTATAAGGCATATTTAAGTGCATTAGAGGATGTCAAAGAAAAAGGCGCGCTGGGAGTACCGCTTCATATCAGAAATGCACCAACACCACTGATGAAGGATCTTGGTTATGGAAAAGGATATAAATATCCACACAATCATGGCGGCCATATAGAACAATCCTATTTACCAGAAGAGCTTCAGGGTAAAGAATATTATAAGCCTACAGAAAATGGTTTTGACAAAGAGATTAAAGAACGGCTGGCATCTTACAAGGCAAGCCGAAAGCGGGCAAAGTAGTACGACCTAAATCTTTTAATTTTAATTTTGCAAATAGAATTAAATAAGGATATCACAAAATGACAAGAAATATGAAAAACATTAGTATCTCTGGTATCGTCATTCTAATAGTTTTCTCATCCGGATTATTATTAAATGCAGGGCAATCAGACATTCCGGAACCTGAAATGTTGCAGGAATCTTACCTGCAGGGTAGTAGAGAGGAAAGGAACCAACAGTGCAGTAAAGAGGTGGCATCAGCATTAGGAAGAGAATGTTCTTTCTGCCATAACGAGGATGTAACTGATTTTACAGAAAAAGGAAATAAAGCAAAATTTATGATGAGATCTGCAATAGCAATTGGTGTAAAGTGTAACTATTGCCATGCAGGGAAAAAGCAGTTTACAGACAAATTAGAAGTAGCTGCAAGAATGTTTGAACTGTCAGAAATGATGGATATAGAATGTAAACATTGCCATGCAGGAAAAGATATTCTTACTCATGAGGGGAAGATGGCAAAGACAGCCATGATGCTACAGGAATGGTCAGAAACAGGCAACAAGAAATGCCTGGATTGTCATGTTGAAAAGAGGCAGTTTGAATTGAACTTTCACGGCTGGGAAATTTTAAATGCCCAAAAAGGACTTTTAGGAATGTAAAATAGTAATAACATTCTACATTTGTTCTTCTTCTTTCATATGATTTCCTTCCCCACCGTTTCTTGATCGTCCCCTTATCATCAATATGACGATTATGAGATATATGGTTACCGCTTGAAGAAGAAGCAATAAGGCATCAAGTACACTTCCATTTTTCAATACAAGAGCACTCAAACCCAATGATGCAGTAAGAAAGTAAATAAAGAAAACTGTCTGTTTGGCGGTTAAACCCAAAACCATAAGTCTATGATGAAGGTGGTCTTTCCCTGTAAATTCCAGCCACTGATTTAAATTGATAACTTTTTTAGAGGCAATCCTGGAAGCTGTCGTATAAACCATATCAAAAATAAATATACCCATTATGAGCATGGGCATGGCATACGCTTTGATAGGGTCTTCACCACCCCAACCTCCCATCAGGATCATACCGGCTAACATAAATCCCATGAAAGTACTCCCTGCATCTCCAAGGAAAATAACGGCAGGTTTTTTGTATTTCAAATTATAAGGTAAAAACCCGAGGCAGCTACCAGCTAACGTAATTGAAAGGAGCGCCAAATAAGGCTGCATTGTCTTAATAGCAAGAATACCCAAAAAGACCGAACATATAATAGTAAGGCCGGTGGCAAGGCCATCCATTCCGTCAAAGAAGTTTACAGAGTTTGTTATTCCGAGCATCCACAATAAAGTAATTAAGATTTCAAACAGCTTACCCCACCAGACATCCGGTAGAAAGTTTGCCACTACACCATAATAAATCATAATAGCTACTGCTATCACCTGAACAAACAGCTTCAGCTTTGCAGAGAGACGCCTTGCATCATCAATCAGTCCTATAAGAAATACTATAGTGGCGCCGATCGCCACACCTTTTAATTCTAATGAAAAAACATCATTATAAATAATCGTACCTGCAAATGCTGCATATACCGCCACACCTCCAAGAAGGGGAGTAGAGGTTCTATGCACTTTTCTTTCATCCGGATTATCAATGATACTAAATTTCAAGGCAATTTTCCTGACCACAGGGACACATAAATATGAAACCAGAAATGCAAATAAGAATATGTATATCCATCCTATTTGATGAGAAAGAAACCAGGCTCTTGTTCCCGGAAACACAAGGAAGATAAATGATAAGAGGAATATTCCTATGATATGTTTCCATGGAACAATGTCTTTTTCACTAAAAATAGCAATTAAACTCTTCAACTTAAGCCTTCCCTTTCAGGTATTGCTTTAAAACATCCAGAATTCTACAGATCTCTTTATCTGTTAAAGACGGATATATCGGGATAGAAATAGTTTTGCTCCAGACTGCATCAGAATTTGGAAACCCATGGGTGTGAAGATACTTATGAAGCGGTTTATAAACAGGCCGCATGCAGGTTATACCTCTTTCGGAAAAGAACTCAAGAGCCTTTGAAACACTTCCATGTATTTGAATAAGGAATCGGAAAAAGATGTGCTTCCTATCTTTATAACTAACCGCAGGGAGATCGCATAAACCCTGTAGTTCAGAGAAATATCTCTTTGCAATCCTGGCTCTTCTCACCAAGAAAGAGTTCAACTTCTTAAGTTGTGATATACCCATTGCCGCCTGGATATCAGTCATCTTGTAATTATAACGAACCGAATAGTTTCTTTTATTATCATATTCTCTGAGGTCTCTTATTTTCTTTAACAGACTCTTAGAATTAGAGGTTACCATTCCACCTTCACCTGTAGACAGAACTTTAGTTGCATAAAACGAGAAACAAGAGAGACTGCCATAGCTTCCGACCTTCTTCCCTTTATAAACAGCGCCAATCGCCTGTGCGCAATCCTCAATAACGGGAACTCCAAGAGACATGACTTCATCGATATCTGCAGGCAGGCCAAATTGATGCGGAAGGATTATTGCCTTTGTAGACTTCTTTATTCTTTTTTTAAGATCACGAATATCTATATTATATGTTTCCGGATTTACGTCTACCAGGATCGGATGTGCGCCAACGTATTTTACTACGTTTAGTAAAGCCGAGCACACAAAACCTGGTATAGCTATGTGATCACCATTTTTTATTCCCATCGCAAGAAGAGAAAGATGAAGCGCAGATGTTCCCGTACTCGTTGCTACTGCACCATTTACTCCGATGTATTTTGCCACCTTCTTCTCAAATTTCCCCACCACTTCACCCTGGGCGATTTGTCCAGAACGTATTACCTCAGATACCGAAGACACATCGCCTCCATCTAATGTAGGCCTTGAATGAGGAATCACAATTTTTTGTACCATCAAATATTTATGAATAGTCGTAATGAATGAAACGCTTCGGCGAGACTTACCCTTCCCTGAATACCCCTGAAGTGTGCTACAGATTTAGCTGCTTCAATAATTGACAGGCCTTCAATGTTTGTCTTTGAAATCTGGGAGACATGCGCGTTCAGGCACTCAAGCTTTCTATCAAGAACCTTCGTAGTATTTACAAACACATTAGGGGCAAAATTCTGTGTAGTTGGCCCTTCGTAAAAGAGTACATTTTGAATATATCTTGTCGCAGATATAGTGGATTCGGACAAGTTCCTGTGATCTTGATGAGTATCATCAAAATAATGCACAAAAATGAAATCGGGTTTTACATCTTTTAAAAAACCCTCTATTTCAGTTATAAGTTTCTGGTTCTGTTCAATTTCTGTATCTATGTAATCACTAAAGAATAACTTTTCTACCTTTAATATACGTGCTGAGTTTTCCTGCTCCTTTTGCCTGACCTCAGGGTCTCCTCCCTTGTCACCTTTTGACAACACCAGCATGTATACTTTATGCCCATTCTCACTATATTTCAGTAAAGTACCACCACATCCAAATTCAATATCATCCGGATGGGCGCCAATGGCAAGTATGTTCATGATTTCTCCAAGATCAGGATATTCTTATATTTACAATTCTGGTAAAATTTACACAACTTGTTTTACATTAGCCACAAAAAAATATATAATATCGCCTAAATATGCAGAATCAATCAGGATAAGAATAATTATTTCAGTTTTCGCAGCATAAGTTCCGGCAAGCGATTACGACTTATAACCTGTCTATTATTAGTGAGTTATGCAAATTGCTGTATTTCAATTAACTTTCAAAAGAAAGGAGCTTTCTTAAATTATGGAAGCTGATTTTACATTGGATTGTTATGGATTGCTTTGCCCGATGCCCATATTTAAGGCATCTCAAAAAATAAAGGAGTTGGAGACCGGGCAGGTATTGGAGATTATTGCAACCGATGACGGAATAAAGTCTGACATAAAGGCGTGGTGTGAAAAGACAGGAAATGAATTGCTGAAAATAGATGAAGTTGATGATGGTGAATATCACACCTATGTTCGTAAGCTGGCGACTGATGAATAGAACAAATGTGGATTCGCCTTCCTGTCAGTCCGGCAGGAAGAACGAATCCACCAATAAAAAGATCAATCTGAACGTTTACATTTAAACTAATACTCAGCCTATTTTGGAACCTTTTC
>CAZPAM010000022.1:0-34735 GCA_964584595.1 uncultured Candidatus Scalindua sp.
GAGGGCGTCGATTACATTCTTATTGGCAGCCTGAACAGCAGGATACAGGCCTGCGATACTACCTATTCCGGAACAAATGATAAAACTATAACCAACCCAGTTTAATGGAATGCTCAAACCGTTACCTGTAATGAAATAATTAAATCCCATACATCCGACAGTTCCAAATATACCGCCAATAATTCCAAGAATCACTGCTTCGACAAGAAATTGAGTAAGAACATGAAACTTTTTTGCCCCGATTGCTCTCCTGAGGCCTATCTCACGAGTACGCTCTGTTACAGTTACCAGCATCACGTTGGCAATGCCTATGCCGCCGACTATCAGAGACACAAGTGCAATAATAATGATAAAGTTAGCTATTTCCTGATTGGTTTCCTGAACTGCTGAAAGAAATAAATCCTGTCTCCGAACACGAAAGTCATTGTCATCATCAGGACGTAAGCGGTGGTTTCGTCTCAGGATAGATTCAATGTCAAAAAGGGCTTCGTCGTAATCGTCGGCAGAGCGCATTTGTGCAAGGATACTGGAAAGATAGTCGACTCCATACAGGCGTTCTTGTGCTGTGGTAAGGGGAACAAAAACCTGGTTATCCGGATTGTGCCAACTTTCACCTTTAGAACCCAACAATCCTATTACAGTGAATCTCTTTGAGTTGATTAAGATTGACTCACCTATTGGAGAGTTGTTTCTAAACAGTTCTTCGTGTACCGTGGCACCCAGCAGACATACGCGTGCTCTTCTATTCAGTTCGTCTTCAGAAAAAAACCTTCCTTCAATGGGATGATCGTTATTTACTGTTTCATATTCTGCGGTTGTTCCTGTTATGCGGGTGGTCCAATTCTGGTCTTTGAATTCAACAACTCCCTGTCCAGTGTATGTTGGTACGGCGAGAGTAATAACATTTGAGGTCGTTTTAATCTCATTTGCCTCATTCCATTTCAGATTGATAACATTTTGAGCGGTGCGAACTCCCCTCATACGGGAATAGCCGGGACGTATTAACAAGACGTTTGATCCTAAAGATTCCAAACGTTCGTTGATTCTTTGTTGAGTAATTTCCCCGAGAATGACGACGTGGAGTACTGCACCAATTCCCACTGCAATGCCGGTGAGTGTTAATACTGATCGCAGGGGATTCGTCTTGAGGCTTTGCAATGCCATTTGAATATTCTCAAGAATGATCATGATTAATCCGGATTAAGTGAGTATGTTCGATTCATAGTTAACCGGGATGGAAAAACAACTGACAACATCTCTGGTATTAGAACGATATTTATGTATGGAAATATATTCTAACCTTAGATTTATTGCGCTGTATTTATTACGCCATTAAAGACTACTTCTCTATTTCGATGAGGATGGACGTTTTTTAGATCCAAAACTGCGACTGCTTCTTATACGCTTTATACGCTCCTGAAGTCGTTCGCTTTCATCTTTCAATCGTGAAGTCATTGGTATGCCCAGAATATTGCCGTCCTCAACACCGGCCAGGATGATCACTTGCTTAAAATTGTAAAGTCCTATTTCTACCATCTGAGGTACAAACTTATCTCCCTGTTTTAATAGAACCTTTCGTATGTTAACATCTTTTTCCTGGTAGTTTTCCAAATCTTTAGCATCAGGAATTTGCATGGTAATGGCAGGAGCTAAAAGTACATTTTCTTTCTTAACGATTTCTATTTCTACTCTGGTATTCATACCGGACTTTAGTTTACCCTCATTATTCTTCACTTCCACTACCAGGTCGAAAAGGGTTACGTTCTGTTCAACCCTGGCTTCCGGAGCGATACGCACAATTTTTCCGTAAAATTCGAGCTCCGGATAAGCGTCTGCGACCACCTTAGCAGAATGTCCAATTTGAACCTTGCCAATATCAATTTCATCAATTCCGGTTTCTATGTATACGGAACTCATGTCTGCAATATCGACAATTGGAGTTCCTCCGCTGACGTTGCTCACTCCGGAAGCTATAATCTGCCCTTCTTCAACGTATTTCTGCAGAATTACTCCATCGATTGGGGCGCGAACTACTGCTTCGCTCAGCCTCTCTTGTGCACGCTCCAGGGTAGTAGATGCTTGAATAACCTTTCCCTTTGCCACTGCTAAATCAAGTGCGATTTGACCTTGCTCTTCCTCTGAAATCAGGTTGTCCTGGAACAACTGATTACGGCGTTCGAACGTACTCTGGGCTTGTTTGAGTTCTGCCTTTGCTATATCAAAATCTGCCTGCGCCTGGGCTACTTCAGCACGCTCGTCTTTCTGGTCCAGACGTGCGATTAGATCTCCCTGACTAATAAAATCACCTTCTTCTACAGGCAACTCTACTATTTCTCCACTTGCTTTTGATTTGATTTCAATTCGATCTATAGACTTTACAACGCCGTTGGCCATAACAATAATCTGAAATGTGCCTCTCTGGACAATTACCTCTTTGAATTTCACTGTATTCTTTCCGGAATCACTCCCTCTGCCGGTTAAGAAGAAAACAGTGATTCCGGCAATTGCTGAGACCGAAATTATGCTGGTAATTAATATTGTTTTGAAATTACGCATTCTTAACCTTTTAGTACCTTTCTAACAAAACCGTTATGTTCCTCAAGTTTTCTACTGGCTTCTTCATATCCGGTTTGTAGTTTATGCATAACGATGGCGGTTTTCACGTTGCCGTTTGCATTCGTCAAGAGTTTCTCGGCAGAGTCTCTGTCAAGATCTGTAAGAGTCATTATGATCCTCTCTGCACGGTCTTTGAGCTTAACGTTTTTTGCCTGAAGGTCAATCATGAGATTTTCATATACTTTCCCCATCTTTATCATAGATGCAGTTGTAAGCGTATTCAGTATGAGCTTGGTTGCAGTGCCAGCCTTCATGCGTGTGGAACCCGTTATTACCTCCGGTCCGGTTATTGGCCTGATGATGACATCAACCTCCTCGGCGGGATCGGTGTCAGGATTACAACACAAGAATATGGTAGTTGCACCGATGCTGTTTGCCCGGACTAAAGCACCGTGGACGAACGGTGTAGTACCGCCTGTAGCAATACCGACTACGGTATCTTCAGGTCTTATACCATATCCCTCGATAGCCTGCTCACCATCCTCATGTCTGTCCTCTGCCCCTTCAATTGACCTTGTAAGTGCATCATTCCCCCCGGCAATTATACCCTTGACCAATTCAGGGTCCGTTCCGAAAGTAGGGGGGCATTCAGAGGCATCGAGTACACCCAACCTTCCACTTGTACCGGCTCCCACATAAAACAGACGTCCTCCTCTCTGGAATGATGCAACAATTAAGTCTACGGCCTTTGTGATACTCTGACGCTCCTTATTAATGGCATCGATTACGATTGAATCCTCTGTATTGATTATATCTATAATTTCTGACGTTGATTTACTATCAATGTCGAGTGTCTTGGAATTCCTTTGTTCGGTGATGAGTTTTGAACGATCCTTCATTAAGAGCGTATTACAGGATAAGGTTAATTAACATAAATAGATATGTAAATTATAAATTAATTAATTAATTAAAAAAAGAATAAAAATCCTATAAGTCCTGTTATACCTGTCTAATGAATTAAAACTGATTTGTAGTTGGAAAGTATTCTGGTATTATTAAATACGCTTAAATTGCATTGTTACATCTTGTATAGTCACGAAATGTAGAAATGATAAAGATCGAAAATAAGAAACTACTAAAGAAGCTGGAGATTATTCCAACCGGCACGGGTGTGTATATGATGAAGGATTCCAGGAATGAGGTTATTTATGTCGGCAAGGCAAAGAACCTTAAAAACCGTGTTCGTAGCTACTTCCAGAGTTCAGGGGATGACAGGTTGTTTATTAAATTCCTTGTAAAAAGGATTACTGATATTGACTTTGTTTTGACGGACACAGAGAAAGAGGCTCTCATTCTCGAAAATAACCTGATTAAGCAATTCAAGCCTCGATTCAACATTAATCTGCGTGATGACAAAACATTTGTCTCCATCAAGCTGGATATGAACCAGAAGTTTCCTTTTCCGGTTACTGTCAGACAGGTTGAACCGTCTTCCGGTAAAGGTAAGGGGCCGAGGAAAGGAAACGGTATTCTTTACTTCGGGCCTTACTCTTCTGCAAGGGCAGTGCGCGATACTTTGAGGTATATAAATAGTATCTTTCCTATTAGGAAATGTTCGAACAATGTTTTTAAAAGCAGGGTGAGGCCTTGCCTGTATTATCAGATAGGTAAATGCGTGGCGCCGTGCTGTGATATGATTGATGAGAAGACATATAAGGGACTAGTCAATGAGATTGTTCTTGTTCTCAAAGGTAAAAATGCGGAGTTGTTGAAGATATTGAGAGAAAAAATGGATGAGGCATCAAAGATGATGAAATATGAAAAGGCGGCAAAGTTCAGGGATCGCATAGAGGCAATAGAGAAGACTGTGGAGAAACAGAAGATTAGCACGATGAAATTTGTGGACAGGGATGTTTTTGGATATTTCGGAGTGGGGAATCGTATACAGATTCAGGCAATGTTTATAAGAAACGGCAATCTTGAGGATATAGCATCGTACAGATTCTCAACCATGAATAATTCGTTAGACAATGTCTTCCGCTCCTTTATTAATCAGTTTTACGGCCATACAAGATTTATTCCAGATGAGGTTGTGATGCCTGTTGAAAGTGAAGACAAGGGGATATTAGAAGAACTGCTGAGTGAGAAAAAAGGGCAAAAGGCAAAGGTGCTATGTCCAAAGAGAGGAGAGAAACTTAAGCTGTTGGAGATGGCTCTAAATAATGCTAAGAATGCATTTGAAATTCATCAGGGGACTGCTGACGATATAGAAGCGGTTATGGCTTCTTTAAAGAAACAGCTGGTACTGACAAACATACCGAAGAGGATGGAGTGTTTTGATATATCCAATATCAGGGGAAAGCAGGCAGTCGGCTCAATGGTTACGTTTGAAAACGGCAAGCCTGTAAAGAGTAAATATAAGAGGTATAAGGTTAAGACGGTTTCTAAATCCGATGATTACGCAATGATGTATGAAGTTTTAACGAGAAGGTATTCAAGGGCATTCAGGGAAGATGACTTTCCTGATCTTGCGGTAATTGACGGCGGGAAGGGACACTTGCGTATAGCCAGGAGGGTATTTGATGAACTTGGTGTTGACAGGGTAGATGTTATAGCACTTGCAAAAGGCAAAACGAAGGGTACAGGAAATGATGGCTCTAAGAAGAAACTGAATGAACGTGTTTTTATATGTGACAGGGCCAATCCGATTATCTTAAATCAGCAATCTCCTGAACTAAGACTTTTGGTAAATATTCGTGATGAGGCTCATAGATTTGCCTTGGCATTTCACAAGAAATTGAGGAAAGAACAGTATTACGAATCACCCATTGATAAGATTACTGGAATAGGGAAGGTTAAGAAGAAAAACCTGCTAAAGCATTTTGGAAACACACAGAAGGTAAGGGATGCCTCATTAAGCGAGTTGAATAAAGTTAAAGGTATTGCTGCTAAAGACGCAAAGAATATATTTAATTCTTTTCATTATAAAAGTTAGGAGATAATTATGTCTAATAGGGCGACAGGGGCTATTTTTATTGGTATTGCAGCCTTCGTATTTGCAATACCCTATTTTGCCACGGCGATTTGGGTTTCAGGGGTAGGGGTATCATTACAGGTTTTTAATGAACTGTTTCTGGGAATATGTATTGTGCCGTTGATTGTAAGTGTGTGTATGCTGGGTGGTGGAATATTCTATCTTATCAGGGGGAGAAAAGGCTGATGTGCAATTCATTCACGGTTTAACATTACATTGTCCGACAAAAACAACTCCCTCTTCAATAACTAATGTTTTTGCCTGTAGATCACCGATAAGGTGTGCTTTTTTCTTAAGTACTACTTTGTCGGATGCTGTGATCTTCCCTTTAACCCGGCCCTCAATAACGGCGCTTTTTGTATTAATGGTCGCATTGGCAGTGCATGTTTCACCAACTATAAGTTCTCCGTTGTCAGTTATTATTTCTCCGTCAACCTTTCCATCAATCCTCATTGGCCCATTAAATCTGATTGTACCTGTAATCTTGCAGTCAGGTGTTTGATATGCCATATTTGCCTCCTTTACTAATTTATTCTTTTCTCTGAGTTCTCTTTGGATATCATTTGCTGATTTGGGAACCTCCGGGCTTTTTGGAACAGATGGAGCCGTTTCTTTATCTTTCTTTTTTCCAAACATGATTTATGGCATTTATATTATTGTTGGTAGTATAGAACTGATATTGGATAGTAGCATTCATTATTAAATATTTCAACATAATATCGGTAGGATTTATTTTTCTCATCACGGAAATCTGCATGTACAATTATTTTAATTGAAATCATTGTTATCTGCAGTAAAATGTATAAGTTGCCAATAGCCGCTATATTAACTTTAATGTACTGAACAGAAGCTGAAAGGAGCTATTAATGAAAATTTCAATTGAAAGCGAATCAAGGATCAAGTTGGTTCCGGAATCCGAACATGAGAAAGAAAGTCTTGATGCATTGTGGAAGCTTGTTATACGCTGTGACAAGGATAGTAAAGTGCTATGCCCTATAGGTTCCTACTTGCCGGCAACAGATGACGGTGCCAACTTTGTTATACAGGATCAGTAATCAGGAAAATATAGTGTTCAGTAGGCATTTTGCATGTCAGCCGAACATAAAATATCACGTCAACCGACCCAGAGCTTGTCATTGAGCGACGCGAGGAAAAAATTCCTTAAATGATGGTTCAGGTTCGCCAGCATGTACCTTTTTATCATACAGACAGACAATATTGAGCCGGAATAGTCAGTTTATAGAATATAATCGCATAAACTGTCTTGCTTCATATACTTAATACTTGACATTTAAGATTATTGTTGTATAAGATTACAAGATTACTGGCAAATGTTGGAGGTTTTCAACGTTATTGTCACAGGTATCGTCCAGAGATTCTACAAT
The DNA here is from genome assembly GCA_964584595.1 of uncultured Candidatus Scalindua sp. Lineage (GTDB taxonomy): Bacteria > Planctomycetota > Brocadiia > Brocadiales > Scalinduaceae > Scalindua. Next base: position 6,976 of record CAZPAM010000022.1, read on the forward strand.
TATTTATACTTATTTTGATGTAATCTGGAACCTTTTTTAGGGAGGAGAAAAATGAGTCACGATTTTCTCGCAATCATATTAATGTTAGGTGTTTTAGGTGTTGTAATAATCGCATGGCGTATTCGGGCTGAAAAGGATAAAAACAATGTAGAACCAGTAAGAAGTCCTGAACTCTCAGAAGCAGGCAAAAGAAGACAGATGCAAACTTCTATAGATAAGCTCGAAAGGAAACAAGCTGAGATTTCAAGGAAACTTGATCAGGTTATAGCATCCAAGAAAACAACTGTGAAGAAGGCAGCTCCAAAAACAACAAAGTCCAGGAAGACTGCCAGTAAAGCAAAAACGAAAAAATAATAGGAATTCTTGATTTTAAAATAAAGAATTGACTCACAAACCTGAGCTGCATGCTGTCTGAAGGTCTGTAACTGTGTAATGTAGCTAAAGGGTGTATCTACCTTCTATCATCCACAAACATAAAAATGATGGGTTTGTTTGCTGTCGCCCGGATGTCTCCGGTCGCCAGCTCCCGTCCGACCAAGCCATTCAGGCGTGCGACTGCATTCTAGCGGGGACGCGCAACCCATTCTACCAGTAATTCTGTGTATTCTTCACAATAAACACAATTTTAATACTCTATAAATCATTTTGCATTTTAGGGTTTTACCATGGGGGAAACTCAAAAAAAATTTAATCTGCGAGTCGCAGAAGATGATAAGACAGTTCTGTTGGACTGTGATATATCTACAGATGAGCTTGAAGAGTTAGTGGCTGACATAGGCAAAGAACTCGAAGCTCTTGGTGTTGAGGATCCGCCTGATCAGGATCAATTAAAAGAACAACTGAATTCTGCTGCAGAGAAAGATCCTCATCTGGTGAATTATATTCTCATCGAAGAGAAACCACCTGTCCAACTTCTGCGTATAACGGAGGGTGGAAAAGAAGTCTTATTGAACTGTGATGTAACCGCCGGTAAACTTGATGCGTTAGTGACTTCCATAAGTGAAGGACTTCAAGAGCTTGGTATTAAGAAGGATCCGCCGGATAAGAAACAAATAAATGAGCTACTTATTTCTGCCGCAAAGAAAGATCCCCATCTAGTGGACTTTGTTCTAATCCAGGGTGAGCCGCTTGTACCACCTCAGGATGGAAAGGTTGAATGGGAGGGAGATTTGTTCAAGGTTAGTTTTGTCAAGGACCCGACTACGGGCAAGATAGACCATCGAGAAAGAGGGGCTCATGACTCTGTTGTAAAGGATACACTGCTGGGTCGTCAGATACCTCCCGTGGAAGGAAAAAACGGTAAGAATGTCTTCGGGGATACACTCCTTGCCGCAAAACCGGCAGCGAAATTCCCGGTGGCCGGGGATAATGTGCATCTTGATACTACTAAAAATGCCTACTACGCTCAGATAAACGGACGCGTTATTCTGTTTAACAATGTTCTTTCTGTAAATGAGAAGTACATTGTTGATGAAGATGTTGATATGACAACAGGGAATATTACACATACGGGTACGGTTGTAGTCAACAGGGACGTACTCAGTGGTGCAAAGATTGAAGCTGACGGCAACATTGAAGTCCATGGTACCATAGAAAATGCAGAGATACGGACAAAGGGTGATCTTATTGCTCATGGCGGTATAAGGCAGGCAGAGGGTCACAAGGTTGTGGCAGAGGGTGGTGTTCAGGCTAAGTTTGTAGATGGCGGAGATATTCAGGCAAAAAATGATGTAGTAATTGAGAAAGAGATTATTAATTGCAATATCAAGACACTTGGAGCAGTAATAATACCCAGAGGCACTATAGTAGGTGGAGAAATAATTGCCCTTAAGGGAATATATGCCGGACATACAGGCAGTGAGACTTATGTCCCTACAATGCTTGTTGCGGGTGATGACTACAGTGTCAGGTACAAAATAAAGATGAGAAAGACAAAGATAGAGAGGCTCGAAACGGAGCTGACACAACTTAGAAATTTTGCAAATGCTCAAATTGCCGACGAAAAGAAGGACTTTACTGCCAGTTATGACCAACAATCAAACACACTAGTTAAGATCTCAGGATTGGAGCAGGAGCTGAAGGCCGCGAATGATGAAGTGAAGGATATCAAGGCTCAAATCCTGAGCAATGGCAAAAGGCTTGTGAATGTGGGGGTTTCACTCTTTCCAAAGACGACCATTTCTCTTGGCGATGAAGTGTTTATGGTGGAGAAAGAGACCGACGGACCGGTCAAGGCTGAGATTGTTGAAGGAGAAATTCAGCTTAGTCAAGGGGAGAAGTCTCCTGATGTATAAGGATGGTAACAAAAAGAATTTTACAGAATTCACCGCGGAGATCGCTCCCCGGACAAAAAGCGCCGAGGACAAGAGAGAAAAACTATAATGTAGCTAAAAAAGAACGGAAGGTTTGGGATTTACGATTGCTCGACGTGCTTTTTGGCGGGTTCCCATTATTAAACCTATGAAAAGTATACTATTGTTTGTAATAATATTGTCTATCACCGGATGTTATTTGACGGAGGCTCGGGATCCCGGCACCTCGACAACACCGACAAAGAAACAGGTTAAGTACATGTGGTCACAGGTAGATAAAGATATGACGAAGGAAGAGGTGACAAGTATCCTGGGAGACCCAACTGCTATTCAAGACAGTGAGGACGTAGAAAGCTGGAAGTACGAATATGATATAGCCCGAACATATGGCATTGTTGGATTCCGCAGAAGCGACGATCGTGTCTGGTTCCTTTCAAAACCATCATTTTGATGACAATCCTTATTTTTGCCTGTACCAATATTAGCTTATGAATACTGAAACTAAAGCATGTCCTATGTGTGGAGAAACAATACCAGCTGATGCAAGAGAATGCAAGTGCTGCCTTGAGGATTTTGCAATTAATGATGAATCTTCAAAATCCGGATTTAAAAATATTTACAGTAAAGTTAGGATTAATGTGTCAAGGTTAGTGAATACCAGTAAAATCACCAACGAAACTACTAATATATATAGATTTATTAAAATTAATGAGGGTGTAACTTTTGAAGAAATAAAAGAGTCTTTTCAGAAAAACCTCCCTGATCTTGAAGTGTTCTTGAGCCGCTTAATTAAGGCTGACTTTATTTCCAAAAATGATTCTGGAGGTAAAGTTGTATATTCTGTAGAACACATTGATGAAAAGCATAAGTCTGAGACAGGTCCTTCCAGGGAAATTCCAGATGTTAAACCTGATCAAGATGAATTAAAAGAGATCTCAACGGAAGGAATTGACATCAAGGAACCAGTAAAGTCTACTATTCAAGATGTTGATGCCAAACCTGATCAAGATGAATTGCAAAAGACCTCAGCTGAAGAAATTGATATTGAAGAACCAGCAGAGTCTCCTACTCAAGATGTTGATACTAAACCTGATCAGACTTCAGTTCATGAATTTTATTCTTCTATAAGCAAGACTTCAAATGTCGATGATGTTAAATTAACACAGACAAGTACCACGAATGTTGATGGTGAAATTAACGATTTCAAACCAAAGCGGAATGATACAAAGCTTATTATTGAAATATATACATTTGTCAAATCAAAAGAAAGTACAGCATACAGAAACATAACAACAGCATATAACATGTATAATATTGATGTTAAGGGAGTCCTGAATACCCTTATTAACGCTGGCCTCATTTTTAAATATAATATTGGAGGCAGAATCATATTTTCTAAAAATCCTGATTTGAAAGCCTCTAAATTACGAAGATCCCGTGCAGACACTTCAAAGGAGGATCAAGACACAGATATAATCCAAGAGACCGATTTTAAAGCAACAGACTATGAAACAAATATAAGAAAAGTTATATTTGCATATGTTGAAAAACACGCAAATGTAGCTGTTTCAGAAATAGCACATTTCTTTGATAAAGAACCTGTCCAAGTTAAGGGAATACTGAGTAAACTGGTTGAAACCGGTGATGTCTGCAAACATGATCCTGCAGATACCAGTGATAACGCTACTTATTCAACAAAACAACTTTAGCTCACTTCATCTAAGGCGCTTTTATCTATAAGATACCATATCACACATATGCCCCCTCAAACGAGTCATAAAGAAAACAGTTCTATGCTACGAGTCTTGTTGTGGACTTTAGTGGCAGTCTATACTTTCGTGCTCCCATATTTAATTGTAGTTTATAATGCTATTGTGAAGCACTTCTCAACTGCAATTGCCGGAAAAGTTCCCATTACCATCATCATCGTTCTAGGGGTTGTTTTTTCTATCGTGGTCCTGTCTCTTAAGAAGAATATAAAGACCCTGATACTGTTAATTCCCTGTGCGATCATCGCCTGGGTCCTGATTTCTTTGGAACCCAACCCGAACAAATATATCCACATACCCGAATATGTGGTCATGTCATGGGTTCTGTTTGAGGCCCTTTCACTAGATTACAAGGGCAGAGGGGTATTCTTACTTGTTTTTATATGCGGCGCATCACTGGGTGTTGTTGATGAATTGATACAGGGGATGTTACCCGGGCGATTTTATGGTTGGCGGGGTATGATCATGAACTCTGCCGCAACCGTTATTGGAGTCCTTACTCTCATCGGCCTTAGAACGACTCCGGCAGGCGGCTGGACCTGGATTGGATGCCTGAAACAATACAAGAAGGCTCTGGGAATTACACTCATTGGAACTGCGGGAGCAGCCTTAATGTGCATATCTCTTTTTGATGTCAAAGCAAACGGGACGTTTGAAGGTAGTTATCCCGGTTGGCTACTGGTCTGGAGCGGCCTGTTCCTGATCACTGGCTTGGTTGTTATTCTCTTTCCCGGATATTTTTATATGCCGGACCGCACCGCCAACTACAATGGTTCAAGCCCGTCCGAACATGTAGTTACAGCCCGTCTTTGGATCCTGTGCCCGCTTGTCATCCTTATCATCATGCACGGCCTGGTGGTGTTTACGGCCGTAAAGGGGCTGACCTTCTTGTGAATCCTGATAAGCAATGAAGCTTAAGGCAAAAGAGACATTTAACGCAGAGCACGCAGAGAAAAACTAAAATATTGGTAAAATCTGTGTTTATGAGTTTATTTGAGTAGGGTTTTTTGAATCTTGAAGTGGTATAATATGGTTGTTATCGAAGAGCACGACAAGAGCGAAATTCTAGCCTTTTTATGGGGAGCGGAAAAATGAATGATACCGACCTGGAAAAACTTGAATTTCTTGTTGACGAATACTATATACCTGAAGTGGTTGCATGTTTAAGCAGGATCTGTCGATTAAAGGCTGATGATATAAGAGGGACGGATAAAGATGTTGCCATGAAATTTGAAACGTATTCAGATATGCTGAATAAAGCACACGCGGAGATTGATACTGTAAATTAGAAGAAGCAGGCATTAGTATAGATATGTATACCACAACAAGAAAGCTATCAATCCTATTTGTTATTTTATCTCTTTTTTTATCTACTATTACTTATGCACAACAAAAATCCGTAGTTACAAGGGTAATAGATGGAGATACAATACAAGCTCTCTACGGGGGAGTGGAAAAAAGGATCAGGCTTATAGGTATAGATACGCCTGGGAGTAGAGTAAGCAGGAAGACAAAAAAAGATGAAAACATGAGCGAACATGATTTAAAGACGATTATCGAAATGGGTGAAAAGGCTAAATCATATGTAAATGGTCTGATTAAACGTGGAGACTCGATAACGATAGAGGTTGACGTACAGAAGTGGGATAAGTATGGAAGACTGTTAGGCTATGTTTATCTATCAAATGGTAAGATGTTAAATGAGGAGATTGTAAAGGCAGGTTATGCTATGATTATGAGTATACCGCCTAATGTTAAATATAAGGATAGGTTGTTGGAAGCATATCAGGAAGCAGAGGAGGATAAAAGGGGATTGTGGAAATTAAATGTCCCAAATGCGAACAACAGTTTGAAGTAGAAGATGCCACAAAATAGTATGGCTTTCTTTGTTCTCTCTTTTTACCAGTGTAAATCTGCATCCCCACCTACTAAATACCACCTACCAAACACTGCCAATTAGACCGGCGGGCTCGCCACAACGAGTCTGCCACAGGCATGACTGGCAAATCACTCCGCTTCATTCTAAATACCATCCTCGCAAGAATTTCGCTATATTCTCAAGAAGAACCGGAATTTAGAAAATATTTCGATATTTTCAGAAATAGAAAATTTTTGGTTTTCGTACCTAGTTTCTCGCTAAGCAGTAAGGTTATATTATGTAATGGTTTATGAATTAGTATAAGTTGTAATCATTATTATATACTAACGGTATGTATATTGCGGCAGTACTCAGGCTTATATATAAACTTTATATTTATAACTTATAGGACGAAAGAGCCATGGATAAAAAAAAATATATTGCTGAGTTTTTAGGGACTTTTACACTTGTATTTATTGGGGCCGGTTGCGTTTGTGCAGACAGTTATTTGGTGAAGTCTGGTTCACAGGGATTCGGGCTTTTAGGTATTGCTATTGCATTTGGCGTTGTTGTTTGTGCCGTCGCATATTCATTAGGTTATATCTCAGGTGCACACATAAATCCTGCAGTTACTATATCCATGGTCATGACAAGAAGGATGAATGTGAACTGTGGTCTAAAGTATATTTTCTCTCAACTCGCAGGGGCATCATTCGCTGGATTTTTGTTAAGAGTTTTATTTCCCGAGGCTCTGTCTGGCGCATTATTGGGGACATGTGTATTAGGTGCCGGTGTCACAGTAACGCAGGCTATTTTAATGGAGGCAGTAATAACGTTTTTGCTGGTATTTGTTGTTTATGCTACCGTAATTGACAAGAGAGCGAATCCTAGATTAGCAGGGTTTGCGATAGGATTTGTTGTTTTATTTGGAGTAATGGTTGGAGGGCCAATAAGCGGTGGTTCCTTAAACCCGGCACGTGTGTTTGGGCCAGCACTTGCTTCGGGACATTTTGCTAATCATTATGTATGGTGGATCGGACCTATTTTAGGTGGTGTTGTCGCAGGATACGTTTATGAATTCTTATTTGCTGAGAAGAGAGAAGAATTATTGCTCAAGAAGCCTTTGGAAATAACCAGAAGTTTACTGAGAGGGCCACAGTGGATAATGGAATTTGTAGGAAAACGTATCTCGTCACTACATTATTAAAACAAAACATTAGTTTGCTAAAAGTTGTCCTGTAATGATTGTGTCTGATCAAATGATTCTATCCAACCTTCGGTTAGAGCTGATTTTCAGTAAGAGGATTCCTACGGTCAGGGGAGGGGGAGGTAGAATTATTCCTGGCCTATGGCCAGGCCCCTGACCAAAAGGTTAGTCCTAATCTTATTGACATACTAGATTCTGTCAATTTTACAAAAATTAAATTGCATGTCCTGAACCGCCTTATATATCCTTCAAGGTCTTACTCTTTCTTGTAAGTACCTGTATAGATAGAACTGAGAAAGCACAGTATCCCAGGAAGAAATAGAAGCCAGGTTCAAATCGGGCACCAAGACTCAATAAGCCTCCCATATTGGAGGCATTGGCCGCCATGAATGCAACGATAATGGCTATTACGAATACGTCAGCCATTGACCACTTGCTAATTACACTGCTTATCAGGAATGCTTTCCTGTTATGCTTCGAGTCGCGAAAATAAGCACCCAATAACATCAGAAGGATCTTTGTAATTGGGATTACTATACTGAACAGCATCACCAAGAAGCCAACAACACCGTTGCCGGAGCGGAAAAGCTCTTTGACTGTCCCCTTTATACTCCTTGTCTTACTGTAGGCCTCAATTTCTCCTTCGATATTATTAAGCCCTAACATTCCGGTAATCATGCCAATCATTCGCTTGGCTTTACCTCTTTCGTCTTCTTCTGACTTATCTGTACCTCTCCTCATTGACTTCTCAACCATGGTGTCGACAATAATGTCTACCCCAGTCTCAGTCATCTTTGCTTTATCAATCGTCCCGGTCAGGGTAAGCATGGGCTGGGTGACACCGGGGATCAGTAGCGCAAGGGAGATAATGGTAATAATTAAAACTGTAGAAAACTTTGGAGTTTCCATATTAAATAATCCTCTTTGTTTTTTTCACGGTTTCATTATTTCAATGTTTCCGCCGCAGTATACGTTATTTTCAATAGCGGCCTCTATAGCCAGCCGAGCTATTTCTTCAGCACTCTTTTTCTGATCATACAGTACATGCATTGCTCCAATTGCATAATCACGACCGACTCCGATAGCGTAAAACTTCATGAATTCTGTTACGCACATATCTGATGAAACATAAAAGATACGTTTTTTAGTGGCTATCAAAAAAGAAGAATCAAGCTCACCAAATGGGGAGTCACCGTTACCGCTTTGATTATTAACAAATGAGTATTTTTTGTGCAAAACCGGCCACAACTTCTCGAAAAACATAAAAACTTCCTGTTTCTTTGATAATCTTACAGATTTCTTACTTTTCAAATAATCATCAAGGATATTGTCATACAGGCCCCAGCCGGTACTTGCAAGTATGGCGGAACCAATACGTCTCAGCTTTGATTCATTCAGGTTATCGCTGGCAGCCATATTAGTGTCAAAGCTTTGTAATGAGTCAGCACCGATAACGACTTTGTTGTCTTTCTTAACCACTACTGCAATAGACATTATTTCCTCCTGGATTATTCGATTCTATCTCTCGTTCTCTGAGATTTATCTTTAACAACCTCTCCACTCACCGTACTCCTTGAGCGAAACTCTTTTTCCACTCTTGAGCAGTGAGTATGAACCAAAGTCACTCATATTATCAAGCGCCTGTGAGTCAAACACCGGTCCGTCCTTGCACACCATCTGTCCGTCGCAGACGCACTGCCCGCAAATACCTATACCGCATTTCATGTATCTCTCCAGTGACGCTTCACATTGTATATTATGTTTCTTGCAGAATTCGTATACTTTAGACATCATTATCTCAGGGCCGCAGGTGTATATAATATTGTAATTGTTTTCTTTGTGCAGGTCTTCCAGGGAGTCTGTTGGATATCCCTTTATGCCTTCACTCCCATCGTCAGTAAAGACCGTGATGTCTTTATAACGGTTTGTAAATAACAGTGTTGACTTTGTTGTTGCTCCCGTGAGTATTGTGGTATTATTGTCACGTAAGCTTTCAATAAGTACGGACAGTGACGCCATTCCACACCCGCCTCCGATTACGCATGCGTTTCCACTGCCATCCTTAATACTATTTGGAATACTGAATCCATGTCCAAACGGTCCTCTTATGCCCAGTTGTTCTCCCACACTCATGCTGTGCATGTGCTTTGTAGATTTACCTCTCTCAAGCACAGTTATTCCGAAGAAGTCGTCACCGGAATATGATACGGCAAACGGCTTCTCATCTATACCGGGTAGCCAGACCATTATGAATTGTCCGGGTTTGTAATCAATATTGTGCCTGAACATAAATGACTTTGCGTCATCAGATTCGTTGATGATCTTGTCAATCTTCATCATTACCGGTTGTTCGAATCTTTCACTCATGGGCAATTCCTGTCATTTCATCGATACTGTTAAAATTGTTTTCAGACATCCATGTCTCCATTTCACGGCATATCTTTTGGAAGATGTCGATTCCTCTTTCGTATATTCCGGTACCAATCCCGATAGCGGTTGCTCCGGCCATAATCATCTCTATAGCGTGCCTGCCTGTAGATATCCCACCGGTGCCTATTATAGGTATTTTAACAGCTTCGTAGATATCATATACACATCGGGTTGCAATCGGCCTCAGGGCTTGTCCTGAGACCCCTCCAACCCTGTAGGACAGTACAGGGTTACGTGCCTCTATATTTATAATCATCCCCGGGCCCAGTGTATTGACGGCCGTTATGGCATTGGCGCCTGCATCCTCGGCTGCCCTTGCTAAGTTCCCTATTTCAGGTATGTTAGGCGATAATTTAACGAATATAGGGAGTTTGGAAGCCTTCCTGACCGCAGAGACTATATTCTTCGTGCTTTCCGGTGTTCCCTGCCCGGCCAGTAGGCCGAATCCGGGTGTGTGAGGGCATGAGAGTGGGAGTTCTATAGCAGAGAAACCGCTTGCTGACAACTTATCCACAACGCGTACGAAGTCTCCCGCCTCTGTACCTATAATGCTTGCTATTACAGGTATAGAGACGTCTTCTAAGTTTGCGAACTCCCTGGCTGTCTCCTCCGCACCGGGGTTTGAGTACCCGACTGCATTCAACAATCCTGCTTCAAACGGGATAACGGTTGGGTTTTTGTGCCCTTCTCTTGCTTCAAAACTGACCGACTTTATGGTAGCCGCACCGGCGCCACTGTCGGCAACCCGTTTCAGCAGTGATTTAGAGGTACCTAAAAATCCGGATGGAAGAACGGTTGGGTTTGATAATTTGATCCCGCACAGGTCAATGGTGAGGTTTGGTGTAGTCATATTATTTTAGACAGGATTTACAGGATAAGACAAAGAAACTACAAATCTTGTAAATAAGGTTTTCGGAGTATACCAAAAGGTCAGGGTTTGTTGAAGGTATATTTTTGATTGTTCTTAAAATATTGACTTTTGATGGAAAATGTGTTTTTTATTTAGTAATTGTAAAAATGATATTTCAACCTTTTCCAGAATTGAACAGACAGCCGTCTATGCCAGTCTTTGTTTCAAGTGGAGAATAGTATGACAACGTTTTTATGGTACCTGTTACTTATATTTGCAATTTCCACTATAGGCGGCCTGCTTCCATTGGTAAAAAGCTGGTCCAAGGATAGTTTCAGGTTGATAATCAGTTTTGGTGCAGGTGTATTGTTTGGGACTTGCTTTTTTCACATGCTGCCGGCAATCACACCGTCTCTGGGCGGTAATGTTGGAATACCCATAATAATTGGTTTTTTTATTATTTACATAATGGAAAAATTCATAATGGTGCATTCCTGTGAAGAAGATGTTTGTGACTTTCATACAATAGGGGTATCAGCATTTCTTGGAATCTCATTTCACAGTTTATTAGATGGCCTGTCAATGGGAGCCGGATTCATAGTAAAAGATATTGGTTTAATGATATTTCTTGCAATCATAGTTCACAAGTTTCCTTCTGCTCTCTCCCTTACCGGTATTCTTATTCAAGGGGGTTATAAAAAAGCAAAGATTATTAAGCTTGTCATAATCTTTGCGTTAACCACACCTATAGGAGCGGTTATTGCTTTCTTTGTCTTGAATAATCTGCATGAAAACATCCTGGCCTGGGCAATAGGGATATCAGCAGGAACTTTTCTATATATTGCCATCAGTGACCTCCTGCCATTTGTTCATCAGCACAATCCAAGAAAATATTACAATCTGGCCAGTCTGATGTTAGGTCTGTTTTTAATGGGCGCCGGGAAGTATTTATTTTAAAAATATGGTTCTTTGTTTACTGTTATTATGCGAGTTTTAGGAATAGATCCCGGTACGATGGTAACCGGTTATGGTGTCGTTGATGATATCAAGGGAAAGTTGTCTCACGTAGCTCATGGTACGATTGAAGGCAAGAGGAAGGATTCATTCCCGTATAGGCTTAAATTAATTTTCGAGGGATTAAATAAAGTTATAGAAGCGTATAAACCAGACTATATCGCATTAGAAGAAGTGTTTTATGGAAAAAGTGTAAAATCTGCAATCAAGATAGGTGAGGCCAGAGGCATCGCAATCCTGTGTTCGGCCTCAGCAAATATCCCGATGTCAGAATACGCACCTACCGTAGTCAAGAGGGCGGTTGTTGGCGTGGGTAGTGCCCAAAAGAGACAGGTAGGTGAAATGGTTAAGGTTATACTGGCCTTATCCGAGGTACCGGAGAAGTATGATGCTTCGGACGCTCTCGCAATCGCAATATGTCATTGTCATAGAGGCAAATAGGTGATTTAGTCTTGACAGATATATACTAGAAGTTATAATTTTTAGTTTGTTGTAATTTATTATATATTAAGCTATTAAGAGAAATATGAGTTTGCAGGTAACAAGCAAAAAGACGAAAAAAAGTGAGACTTCAGATATTTTATATGAAGGTGTTTTTTCCTCTGAAGTTAATGCTGAAAAATTGAAAAGAGGATATGCGAAGGATATATCAATGGAAGAAGCAATTCGAAAATCCAGGGCATTGATAGAGGCATTACCATATATACAATCTTTCAAGGGTAAAGTGGTTGTAGTGAAGTTTGGTGGTAGTGCTATGGTCAATATGAAAACCTTTCAAAGCATCCTTCAGGATGTGGTTTTTATGAAGACTATCGGTATGATGCCAGTGATAGTATATGGTGGCGGTCCGCATATAAGCAGTGAGATGGAGAAGAGGGGGAAAAAGCCTCTTTTTATACATGGATATCGTGTGACTGACGAAGAGACGCTGAAGATCGCTATTGATGTACTCGTAAATCAGATTGGCAAATTAATTATTAATCAAATAGACGAAATGGGAGCAAAAGGCGTCTGTGTGTGGGACAGGGAAAAAAGTCCGATCAAAGCCAGAAAATTTGTATGTGAAGGTGAGGATAAGACAGAGGCAAATGATCTTGGTTATGTGGGAGAGCTTACGGGGATAGAGCATGAAAGATTTAATAATTTATGTGAAGGCGATAATATCCCAATTGTACCACCGATTGCCGAAGGGGCTGGAGAGGTGAATTTCAATGTAAATGCGGATAACGTAGCCTCCTTTGTTGCAGGTTCCTTAAAGGCAGAGAAATTAGTATTTATTTCTAATACTCATGGGATATCAACTGACCCGTCCGATCCAGAGTCGTTTACGTCTACGTTACACGAGGATGAGGTAAATAAGCTGATAGAGAGTGAAATAATAAGAGGCGGCATGCTCCCGAAAGCTAAAGCTTGTATTTCAGCATTGAGGGAGGGCGTAAAGAAAGCCCATATTATTGACGGTCATATACCCCATTCCTTATTGCTTGAGATATTTACAGACAAGGGAATTGGGACGCAGATCATAGTTTAGATCATTAGGTGTTTTAAGAGTTGGTCTTTTTGATATCAACCCACTTCAAAAAGAGCATACAAAATTAAACCCTTCCATTTTTCTCAGTTTCCTCACATCGCAGGAAATCCGCATATGGGAATTTAGATATGAAGAAAAGCAAAATAATTGAAGACTATGATAATTATGTAATCCCAAATTACCCTCGTCTCCCCATTGTGCTTGTTAAGGGTGAAGGAGTGTATGTGTGGGATGAAGACGGAAAACGATACCTGGACCTTTTCTCCGGATGGGCAGTCAGTTCGCTGGGACATTGTAATCCTGATGTGACGAAGGCGACACAGGAACAGGCGGCAACACTGGTGCACGTGCCTAATATTTTCTATTCCGAACCGCAGGGACGTCTTGCAAAGTATATATCTGAAAACTCATTTAACGGTCAATGTTTTTTTTGTAACAGCGGGGCGGAAGCGAATGAGGCGGCCATAAAACTGGCAAGGATTCACAGTTTTCCGAAAGGGAAATATAAGATTATTACAATGAAGGATTCCTTTCATGGAAGAACCATGGCGACCGTCACTGCTACAGCACAACCAAAGTATCATAAAGGTTTTGCCCCACTTGTAGAGGGCTTTTCGTATGTTTCATTTAATAATCTTGGTGAAGTGGAAGATGCCGTGGACGACAAGACCTGTGGCATAATGCTTGAAACTGTTCAGGGAGAGGGTGGGATTAATGTAGCTGATAAAGATTACATGAAAGGATTGAGAAAGATTTGCGATGACAATGATATTCTCCTGATTCTTGATGAAGTTCAGTGCGGGATGGGAAGGACAGGTAAGTATTTCGCTTATCAACATTATGATATATCGCCCGATATTATGACGCTTGCTAAAGCACTTGGAAATGGTACAGCCGTGGGTGCTATGGAAGCGACTAAAGAAATAGCTAAAAGCCTTGTGCCGGGCAGTCATGCTTCTACATTCGGAGGTAATCCCCTTGCATGTGCCGCATCGGCTGCAGTATTTGAAACAATCGAGGCAGAGGGTTTATTGGACAAAGCGGCTAAGATGGGTGACTATATTTTTGATCAATTGGGAAACATGGCTAAAGAACTTGATGTTATTAAAGAAGTAAGAGGCATAGGATTGATGATAGGCATAGAGCTTAATATCCCTGCAGCCGAGACTGTTAAAAAGTGCATGGATGCCGGGCTGCTGTTGAACTGTACTCATGATACAGTAATAAGGATCATGCCTCAACTCAATGTGAAAAAGGAACATATTGATGAGGGCTTGGGCATCTTAAAAGGTATCTTGAACTCCGTTTAATTAATAACTAAGTAATTACAGGAAAAATTATGCAGTGTGAAAATCTGGTTTCAATCTCTGATCTGAAGTTTGAAGACGTTAATAATATATTTACGTTGACGGCCGAGATGAAGGCTTCTCTTCAAAAAGGTGAAGCTGATCATTGTCTTGCAGGTAAAACACTGGCTATGATTTTTGAGAAGAGTTCGATGCGGACAAGGGTTTCCTTTGAAGTTGCGATGACGCAGATGGGGGGACATGCAATATATCTGACCAAGCATGACATAAACCTTGGTGAGCGTGAATCTATAAAGGACGTTGCTAAAGTTTTGTCCAGATATGTAGATTGTATTACCATTAGAACTTATGACCATGAAACAGTTGTTGAGCTTGCTGATTGCTCCTCTGTGCCTGTAGTCAATGCACTCTCTGACTATACACACCCATGTCAGGCTCTTACGGATTTGTACACTATAAGGGAGAAAAAAGGGGGCTTTGACAATATTAAAATAGCATATGTTGGTGATGGAAATAACGTTGCCAGATCATTGGCCTTTTTATGTGCAAAACTCAAGGTTTCATATACTGCTGCATCACCTGAAAATTATGAATTGACAGCAGAGTTTTTGAAAAAGGTTGCTGAGACAACAGAGGACAGCAACAAATATATTGAACTGATTAGCGATCCAAAAGAGGCGGTTAAAGATGCGGACGTTGTCTATACTGATACATGGATCAGTATGGGAGAAGAGGGAGAAGCCGAAATAAAGCGTAATCATTTTAAAGGTTTTCAGGTTAATAGTGATTTGATGTCTCATACAAAGAGCGACACACTTGTGATGCATTGTCTGCCGGCTCATCGTGGTGAAGAAATTACTGATGATGTTATTGATAGTCAGAATTCCATAGTTTACGATCAGGCTGAAAATAGATTGCACGTCCAGAAGGCGCTGTTGAAGCTCCTTATTTGTAAGTAGGGATACAGAGATTTTCCATAGAGGTCAATAATGCGAAAAGACGGAAGAAAACCGGATGAGATGCGGCCGGTACTGATAGAAAGAAATTATACGAAATTCGCACACGGTTCTGTGCTTATACAAGTTGGTGATACCAGAGTGATATGTACGGCTTCAGTGGACGAAGGTGTGCCGCCTCATAAAAGGAATACGGGTCAGGGATGGGTTACGGCGGAATATTCATTATTGCCCGGTTCTACGCCAAAAAGAGTTTCAAGAGAATCCTCACGTGGCAAGGTAGGTGGGCGTACGCATGAGATCCAAAGGTTGATAGGACGCTCTATGCGTGCCGTAGTAGATTTGTCTGCAATTGGAGAAAGGACAATATGGATAGATTGTGATGTGATTCAGGCTGACGGTGGTACACGAGTGGCATCTATCACGGGTGCATACGTTGCATTAGTTGATGCTATCAACTGGCTGAGAATGAATGATGAACTTACTGGCGAGCCTCTTCTGGGGAGCGTGGCGGCTATAAGTGTTGGTGTAGTAGATGGTGTGGGGTTGCTGGATCTGTGCTATGAAGAAGATGTTTCGGCAAGTGTTGATATGAATATAGTATTAACGGGAGCTGGTGAGTATATAGAATTACAGGGTACTGCGGAAAAACAGACGTTCTCAGAGGAAGAGCTTGCCCTTATGATCGGGCAGGCTAAGAAGGGCATAAACGAATTAACCCGAATGCAAAAAGAGGCATTGGAAAAATAGCACCACAGATTATGTTGAAATTAAAGGAAATCGTAATTGGAACTTACAATAATAATAAAAAAACAGAGATCAGGAATATTTTAAACGGAATGCCCATAAGATTGCTGGATTTGGATGATTTTAAGAATCCTCCTGATGTTGTTGAAGATGGTGTTACTTTCGAAGATAATGCTACAAAGAAGGCGCTCGAACTGGCAGAGTTCTGTCAAATGTGTGTTATGGCGGATGATTCGGGATTAGAGATTGATGCATTGGATAAGCGCCCCGGTGTTCTATCATCCCGTTATTGTGGCAAAGATGCCGGCTATGAGGAAAAGTGTTTAAGGTTGCTTGAAGAATTAAAAGGAGTTCCTTTTGAAAAGAGGACGGCAAGGTTTCGTTGTGCAATTGCTCTTGCGGAACCTGGCCAGCTGCAATTTGTTGTAAACGCAAGCTGTGAAGGTATTATTAATAGTGAACCTAAAGGAGACAATGGTTTTGGATATGATCCTATATTTTATGTTCCTGAACACAAACTCACTATGGCAGAATTAGGATCTGAAATGAAGAACCGGATCAGCCACAGGGCATTGGCCTTACGGCTTTTCAATGAAAGGCTAAAAGAGCTGACCTGGTAAGTGCTGTACACTTAAATGTACAGGTTTTATTCTTTTATAATTTAAATTACTTAGAAAAGGAGAAGTACATTGAGAAGCAAGGCAATGGTATGTTTTATTTTTTCAGGTTTGATTTTTTGTGTAGGTCTTACAAACACATTGGCTGATGACATTGACACAGTTACGATATATGCTGAAAAGTGTGCATTGTGCCATGGTGAAGATGGTAAAGGTACGCCGACAGGTATAGATTTTGGAGTTAAAGATTTCACTGATGCAGAGTGGCAGGGTACACGTACTGATGACGACTTTGTAAACTCAATCACAAACGGTAATCCTGACAACTCTAATTACTTACCATTTGGTGATATGTTGTCAGAAGAAGAGATTAAGGCGATGGTTCCTGTTGTCAGGGCATTCGCTCAGTAAACTGTTTTAAGTGTTTCGTACAGGGTTTAACACCCTGTGCGAAAACTAATAGTAGTTATCTTGCTTTATTTTCCCACATACTTCCGCCTGGGAGTCTTTCAGGGCAAATAACTGTTAACAGGAGGCAATAGAGGTTTCATTTGAATATCAAGCTGATACGTAACTTTTGTATAATAGCTCATATCGATCATGGCAAGTCTACGCTTGCCGACTGCCTGCTTAAAAAGGCAAAGGCGGTTAGTCCCAGAAAATTCCGTGACCAGATGCTAGACAGCATGGATCTGGAAAGAGAGCGGGGCATTACAATAAAGGCAAGTGCTGTTTCCTTGGATTATGTTAAGGATGGAGTTACTTACTCTTTGAACCTGATAGATACTCCCGGGCATGTTGATTTTAGTTATGAAGTGTCACGGAGTCTCAGTGCCTGTGAGGGAGCCTTGCTTCTGGTAGATGCGGCACAGGGAATAGAGGCGCAGACATTAACTAACATGTATATGGCAATGGAGAAGGAGCTTGAGATCATACCGGTTCTCAGCAAGATTGATATTAAGTCTGCCAGGCCGGAAGAGGTAAGTGAAGAGATAGTTCGCATTCTTGGGGTAAAGGACGAAGAGGTTCTGAGTGTGAGTGCAAAAACCGGCCAGGGGATCGAAGGTATCTTTGACGCTATAATAACAAAGATGCCGTCGCCTGAAGGTGATGCTAAGGCTCCGTTACGGGCTCTAATTTTTGATTCAGTTTATGATGACTACCGTGGTGTGATTGTTTATATAAGGGTTTTTGATGGTTCAGTCAAGGTTGGTGATAGTATTTTTATGATGAAAACAGGCATGAAGTTTGAGGTTACTGAGCTGGGAGTGTTCAGGCCTGAGATGACCCGGGTAGACGAATTAAGTGCTGGAACTGTTGGTTATTGTACTGCCAGTATCAAATCTATACATGATGTCCACATAGGTGATACTTTAACTCTGTTAAAAAGGAAATCTGCGGTTGCTTTGCAAGGGTATCGTAAGCCTCTCCCTATGGTTTTCTGTGGCCTCTATCCTACAGATAATAAAGGCTTCATGCCTTTGAGGGATGCGATTGAAAGATTATGGATAAATGATTCCTCGTTTTCGTTTGAGGCAGAAACATCTCAGGCACTTGGGTTTGGCTTCAGATGTGGTTTTCTTGGTCTTTTGCATATGGAAATTGTTCAGGAACGTTTAGAGAGGGAGAGTAAGGTTGGTATAGTGCAAACAGCGCCAACCGTGACATACGAAATACTAACTCACGATGGCAATGTAATAAATATTGACAATCCTGAGAAATTGCCTTCAGTGGGCACAATAGAGGAATTTCGTGAGCCGGTAGTTGAAGCCAAGATTATCCTTCCGTCAGAGTATATCGGGGCAATTATGCAATTGGTTGATGATAGAAGGGCTACATACAAAAGTACGGAATATCTGAGTGATAAGCGAGCCATACTTACGTATGAGATTCCTCTGGGAGAAATTATCTTTGATTTTTATGATAAATTAAAATCCATGACGAGAGGGTTTGCTACGCTGGACTATGAGTTCATTGGATACAAGCCTGAGAACCTTGTGAAATTGGATATATTGGTTGCAGAAAAAAAAGTAGATGCTCTTTCGTGTATCGTTCACCGAAAGAAGGCTGAGGCCAAGGGTAGGAAGCTGGTACAGAATTTGAAGAAAGACATTTCCCGGCATATGTTTGAGATTCCACTCCAGGCAGCTATTGGGGGTAGAGTTATTGCAAGAGAAACAATACGGCAGATGTCAAAGAATGTCACAGCGAAATGTTATGGAGGTGATGTGACCAGAAAACGAAAACTTCTTGAGAAACAGAAAGAAGGAAAAAAGAGAATGAAAAATGTTGGAAGCGTTGAGATTCCACAAAGTGCATTTTTATCAGTATTATCAACAGATAAATAAAGAATATGAGTAAAGCAGACCAGAAAAATATTAATAAAAAGAAAAAGGGGTTTTTTCGTGAAAATATCGAATCGATTCTTATTGCTGTAGCATTGGCTTTTATATTGAGGATTTTTGTGGTAGAGGCGTTTAAAATTCCAACAGGATCAATGGCGCCAACACTGTTGGGACAGCACAAGTCTGTTAAGTGCCCAAACTGTGCATGGAAGTTTAAAACCAATTACAGTCTAAATCATGTAAAATGCTCGAACTGTTTCTATAAGATACGCATATCCGATTACAGAAAAAGGGGAGGAAACAGGATTCTCGTAAATAAATTTATTTATGATTTTGGCGAACCTGAAAGATGGGATGTTACAGTATTTAAATACCCATTTAATGAGGTTACATGCATGTCATGTGGCCTCTCTTCAAGCCAATCAATGATTTGCAAAAAATGTTCTAATGCTACAAAGAAGGAAAATTACTTTAAGGCTAAGGTTAATAGTATAAAAGGCTCTTTTGGTGTTGATCAATACCACAAGATAGTATGTGAGTCATGTGATGAAGTCGATGCTATTCTTTGTAGTTCCTGCGGCGCTACAAATGTTCATGTTGTTCGCAAGAATTATATAAAGCGCTTGATTGGCTTGCCGGACGAAAAACTACAGGTTGTGAATGGTGATATTTATATTAACGATAAAATAGAGAGAAAGCCGGAAAAAGTTCAGGATGCACTTTGGGTACAGGTTTTTAATAGTAATTATCCGGCAAAGCAGGATATAGTTCAGAATTGGGAGATGAAAGATGAATTCTGGGATGTTAGTGCAAAGCAGTTACATCTACAATTACCAGAGGGAGCAGAACAGAAATCGTATATAACATTTAAAAGAATAATTACTGATTACAATGTATATAACAACGAGGTGCCCGATGCAGTAAACGGAGATATTATGATAGATTGTGATGTTTCCGTCTCCGGGGACAATGGAGGCATTTCTGTCATACTGCAGGAGAATGAAATAGAAATTGAGGTCTTTGTCAGTACAGGGGCAGGGAAGAAAATATCGTATTTGAAAGTATCCGGTTCGATTGTTAAAAGCGATGCTAAAGTCTTTTTTGAGCCCGGAAAAGATTATAATATAAGGGTTGCAAATGTTGATAATAAAGTTATCTTGAAACTTAATGATGCCGTGGTTTTCTCTCATACATATGATACTGACTTATCATCGCTTAAAGATTATACTAAATTCAGTGAGTTGAAGTTTGGTGGGGAGAATACAGATGCAGTATTTAAGAATATCTCAATCTTTCGAGATGTTTACTACACCGACGCCGGAGAATGGGGAACACGTAATGCGATTGAGATTGGTAATAATGAATATTTCTTTCTTGGTGATAATAGTAGAAATAGCAATGATAGCAGGTTCTGGAAAATAGTTCCTGAGAGTAATATGGTGGGGAAAGCTTTTATGGTATTCTGGCCGCCAAGTACAATTAAATATGTCAGGTAGTACACTATAGAGTTGAAAGATGAAACTCATACAGGCTGTTGAAATAACTAAGAATTACGGTAAAAAAGTCGCTGTAAACCGTGTCAATTTTGAGGTGCATTCCGGGGAGATTGCAGGTCTTCTTGGGCAAAATGGTGCTGGGAAAAGTACGGCATTTTCAATGGTAATCGGTTTGATTAAGCCGGATCATGGGAAGGTTTTCTTTCGTGGTGAGGATATTACAGAATTGCCAATATACATGCGTGCAAGGCTGGGGATGGGATATCTTTCTCAGAATCCATCAATATTTCAGCGTTTATCTGTTGAGGAAAATGTTTTGGCTGTGTTAGAGACTATTAAATTTAATTATAGAGAAAGAATTAAAAAATTGAACCAGGTTTTAGGAGAATTGGGGTTAACGCATTTATCAAAGAAAATGGCATTTACACTCTCGGGCGGTGAAAGGAGGCGACTTGAGATTGCAAGGGCAATGGCAACTTCACCATCACTAATCCTTCTGGATGAGCCATTTTCATTTATTGATCCAATCGCTGTTGCAGAGATTCAGGACATAGTCTTAAGCCTGAAAGAAACCGGTATTGGGATATTATTGACAGATCACAATGTGAGGGAAGCATTAAGTATAACTGATCATTCTTATATCATGAGTGCCGGAAATATTATAACCAGTGGGACGACGGAGAAGTTGCTTGATGATCCACTGGCAAGAAAATCATATTTCGGAGAAAAGTTTTTAGGTGGTGATATAAGAACCAAGAATTCCTTTAGTACTTACGAAAATAAGGCAAAAAAAGAGGGCAGTCAGAAGGAAAGTTTAAATAAGTCTTGAGTTATTATGATGGCAGGCGATATTGGTAAGATAATTATTTTCATTGGCCTCTTGCTGGTTGTGATAGGATTTGTTTGTATGGTGGGAAACAAGCTGCCATTCATTGGCAAGCTACCTGGCGACATAGCAATCGAGAGAAAGAATTACAGTTTCTACTTCCCCGTTACAACATGTATTGTTATCAGTATAATATTGTCTTTTATTTTATGGTTTTTCAATAAAAGATAAATATATCTACAAGTGTTACAGCCATCAAAATCATACTTATAGTGCCATTAACTGTAAAGAAAGCCAGGCTAATCTTTGACAAATCATGTGGTTTTATCAGTGAATGTTCGTAGATCAGCATTATACCAACAAAGCAAACTCCTCCAAAATAAACAAAATTGAGTTTCGCAAAGTACATAAAAATAAGCAATGCGATAATCATAAGAAAATGCAGTACTGATGATAATCTAAGAGAATTCTTAATACCCATTTTACTGGGGATAGAATAAAGTCCTGTCTTTATGTCATGCTGTAAATCCTGACACGCATAAATAATATCGAACCCTGCGGTCCATAGTAGTACGGCAAGTGCCAGTATAAATGGTGCAATTGCAATTTCTCCTGTTATCCCTATCCATGCGCCAATTGGAGACAAAGCTAGTGATAGTCCTAGAACAATATGTGACAAATTGGTAAATCTCTTTGTGTATGAGTATCCAAAAATTATCAGGAGGGCTAGCGGAGAAATGAACAAACAGAGGCGATTTAACATTCCAGCAAAAACAACAAACAAAAGCGAGCAGGAGATTGTAAAAAACCAGAGATTTGTCTTGCCTATCAGGCCCTGGAGCTGAATTCGATAGGATGTTCTGGGGTTGTGAATGTCATATCTGGCATCCACAAGCCTGTTGAAAGTCATTGCACAACTGCGTGCCATTACCAGTGCGCCTAGTATTAATAAAAGCTGTCTTGTTGCAGGTAAACCATTTGCAGCAATAAAGGCACTCATTACAGCGAATGGTAAAGAGAAAATAGTATGTGAAAACTTTATTAGTTTCAGGATGGTGTAGAATCTTGTGAGCATGTTTTGTTCAGTTTGTATTGTGTTCATAGTGCCATTTTGCTGCCAGTAGCGAAGTCTTGCATATTACAAAATGATAGCTGTCTAAAATTGTAACCTTGCTTATAATAACATTTGTGAAAGTATTTACAATTTTTTTTGGCTTTCATTGAATTTTTATATGCAAGCTAAATACATGAGAATAGTGTGGCAGTCAAAAAGAGAAAATCGCTTTCTGGGAAAATTTGAGGCATACCCTAAAATTTATTTGATTTAACTGTTTTTAATTACTTGACTTCCGTTAATTTGTAATATAGAATCACAAGCATCGTAAGGAAAATATCTAGTGCTGCAATTGTGTGCATGTATATTGCAATTTCTGAAACAGTTATTTTTGCTACAATTTCATTAAAGCATGAAGGCGGTACTAGCTAAGTAGTTATATAGATTGGTCTTATACGAAAGAAGATTGAGTAAGGAAGCTTTTCTTACTATTATTAGGAAACAGTCTTTTATTGTGTTTTAATTGATTACTAGAAGAATTCCATTAAAGATGAAAAGATTTAAATCCTGTATGTTGGTATATTGATTAAATTTTTGTCTTGAATGTTTATAATAAAAAAGGGAACTTTATATTACGTTTTGTATAAGTTAATAAAAGTTAAATGTAAAGCTGTCCCGTATATACCAATTAGTATTGTGTATTTTCTTTAAACCGAATCATTTCATTGGAATTTTAATGCCATATCAAGTCGAAATCTTTTCGATAAAGCACAAGAGACGAAAATAAGTACAGTCTTTTTGTTTTCTTCCGAACCTCAATCCTCTTAATCTTCGAGTCTTTAGAATTTTCAGTAGCATCTCCACGAATTTTTTTAATTTTTGTATATAAAAAAGGCGGTGATGACCTATTAACGATATATTTGAAAACATTCCAACAATGTTTTATGTATTGGCAGTATCGGATATATTTGAAAACGTTCCAAGGATGTTTTATGTATTTGTATTGCCGATTTGTATAATTTTCGGTTTTTTAATATGCTATTTGTTTTTGAAATTGCGTCAAGTTAGCAGGGAGAGGGCTTCCAAGAACGTGATTAAAGATGCAAAATTAGAGGCAGAGAGAATATTAAAAAGTGCCGACATTACAGCCAGAGAAGATTTGTACAAAAGAAAAGAGCGCATAGAGAAAGAGTCACAAGAGGCAAGGCATGAATTACGTCAGCTGGAAAAGCGTTTAAGCAAAAGAGAAGACAATCTGGAGAGAAAGATTGATATACTTACAAAGAAGGAGAAATACATTGAAAGCATGGCTTCAAACCTGTCAAACAAGGAGAGAGAGCTTGGCCAGAAAAAAACACAGCTTGATGAGCTGATACAGGAGGAAAAAAATAATCTTTATAAAGTTTCAGGGTTGTCCGGAGAAGAAGCTGAAAAGTTGTTGTTGAGCCGTCTGGAGAAAGAACTCGACAAGGAGTGTGCTAACTTAATAGAGAAACAAACAAAAAAGGCCAAAGATGAAGCCGAGAAAGTTGCGGCTTCAATTGTATGTACTGCAATACAGCGGTGTGCAGCAAGTAATGCAGTCGATAATGTTGTAAGTACGATTGAGTTGCCTGGCGATGAGATGAAGGGGAGGATCATTGGCCGTGAAGGTAGAAATATTCGTGCGTTTGAAAAGGCGACAGGTATAGATGTAATTGTTGATGATACTCCTGGGATCATTGTGTTGTCTGGTTTTGATGGTGTGCGCAGGGAGGTTGCCAGACTGGCAATGAAGAAATTAATCCTGGATGGCAGAATTCACCCTGCGCGTATTGAGGAAGTAGTGCAGGAAACAGAGAAAGATATTCAACAGATTATTCAGGAAACCGGTAAGCAGACTAGTTTTGAGCTGGGAATACATGATCTGCATTCAGAAATTATCAATTTAATAGGACGTTTAAGGTATCGTACAAGCTATGGACAGAATCAGCTTCAGCATTCTATAGAGGTGTCTAATTTAGCAGGTATACTGGCCGGTGAGTTGAAACTAGATGCTCAAACGGCAAGAAGATGTGGACTCCTGCATGATATTGGCAAGGCAGTCAGCTCTGAGATAGAAGGTACTCACGCTATTGTAGGGGCAGATTTCGCAAAAAGGTTTGAGGAAAAGCCTGAGGTAGTGAATGCAATTGCTTCTCACCACGAAGAGGTTCCTTCTGAGTCAGTATATTCAGTGTTGATAAATGCTGCAGATGCAATTTCTGCCAGCAGGCCGGGGGCCAGGAGAGAAACTCTTGAGAAATATGTTAAACGTCTGGAGAAGCTGGAGAGTGTTGCAATGTCATTTGGCGGTGTTGAAAGTGCATACGCAATTCAAGCTGGCAGAGAAGTAAGGGTGATAGTTCATCCAGACAAAGTTAGTGATAAATCAGCATCAAAAATATGCTATGACATAGCAAAAGAAGTAGAAGAAGAGCTTGAATATCCTGGAGAAGTAACTGTTACAGTGATTAGAGAGAAACGGGTAGTGCAGAAGGCAAAATGATGCAAATTAGTTATGATGTTATTGTAGTAGGTGGTGGTCATGCCGGATGTGAAGCCGCATTAGTTTCTGCAAGAATGGGCATGCAGACAGCGCTGCTGACAATGAATCTTGATACTATTGCTCAAATGTCATGCAACCCTGCGATTGGCGGACTTGCAAAGGGTCAATTAGTACGTGAGGTGGACGCCCTTGGTGGTGAAATGGGGAAGGTGATTGATGCGACAGGTATTCAGTTCAAACTTCTCAATGCGAGTAAAGGACATGCAGTACGATCACCCCGTGCACAGGCAGATAAGAAACTGTATCAGTTTATGATGAAAGGAAAATTGGAAGAGCAAACCAATCTTTCATTAAGACAGGATAGCATAGAAGATATAGTAGTTCATGATAAAGGAATACTGGCTTTAGCCGGTAAAAGTGGTACAAGCTACAGGGCAAAGGCTGTAGTTATCACAACTGGTACTTTCCTGAATGGATTAATCCATATTGGCAGCTGTCAATCAAAGGGTGGCAGATCCAGTGAACCATCGGCTGATAAACTGTCAAATAGTTTACAGAATTTAGGGTTTGAACTGGATAGGCTTAAGACGGGAACACCACCGCGTCTCAATGGCAACAGTATTGATTATGGCGTTTTGCAGGAACAAGTTGGTGATGAGTATCCTACGGCATTTTCTTTCTCTACTGAGAAGATACACAGACCTCAAATCAAATGCTATATAACTTATTCGAATAGCCTGACACACGAAATTATCAGGTCAAATCTAGATCGTTCTCCAAATTTCACCGGGCAGATTAAGGCAGTAGGGCCAAGATATTGTCCTTCTATTGAGGACAAGGTAACCAGGTTTCCAGATAAGGATCATCATCAAATTTTCCTCGAACCTGAAGGATTGGACACTTCAGAGGTATATTGCAATGGTATATCTACAAGTACTCCTTTTGATGTGCAGGAGGAAATGATTCATTCGATAAAAGGACTAGAAAATGCAGATATTACACGTTATGGATATGCAATAGAATATGATTATGTACCACCGACTCAAATTAAGCTTTCACTTGAAGCAAAGAGTGTTGAAAATGTTTTCCTGGCTGGGCAGATAAACGGCACTTCGGGTTATGAAGAGGCCGCTGCACAGGGAATAATGGCAGGAATAAATGCCGTGTTGAAGATCAAGGGATGCGAACCATTTATCCTGGGCCGTTCTGAAGCTTATATCGGTGTTTTGATTGATGACTTAGTTACAAAAGGTACACAAGAACCATATAGAATGTTTACTTCTAGAGCTGAGTATAGACTTGTCCTGCGGCATGATAACGCCGATAGGAGACTGATGAAATATGGCCATAGGTATGGCTTGATTAATAAGAAGCGAATGGCTGAGTTGCTGGAGAGAGAGAAAAGTATTTCTGAAACTGTCGACTACCTTGAGTACAACAAAAGGGGGGAAGATTCACTGTTAAAGTTATTAAAGCGCCCCAACATGTGTTTTAACGATTTGCTGGCAATCGATAATGGTTTAAGGAAAAGAAATATTCCTGTTCCCGTACAGGAGCAGGTGGAGATTGAGGCAAAATATGAAGGATACATCAATAGACAAAAACAACAAATCGAAAAGCTTAAAAGAATGGAAAAACTTACGCTTCCTCCACATTTTCATTATGACAGTATACCGGGATTAAGGAAGGAAGCCCAGCAGAAGCTGGACATATTTCGCCCTGTTTCATTGGGGCAGGCCTCACGTATTTCCGGAGTGTCGCCTGCTGATATTTCAATACTGATGGTATATTTGATGAGTAAGAGTAAGAAAGAATCTCAATCAGCAGTTACTTGAGAGGATAACACGCAGAAAACAAAAAGATTTGTTTAAACTGATCTGGATGAGGGCTTCAAGTTATCTATCTTTTCATGTTCATGCTCATCAAGAATTCGGCATTAGTTTGAGTTTTAGATAGTCTACTGCTGAGCAATTCCAATACTTCTGTTGGATTCATTTCGTTTAGAACCCTTCGCAGTACCCATACTCTTTTTAACTCTTCAGGATCAAGTATTAACTCTTCCTTCCTTGTTCCGGACCTATTTATGTCTATTGCAGGGAATAGCCTCTTATCTGCTAATCTTCTGTCTAAATGCAGTTCCATGTTACCTGTACCTTTAAACTCTTCGAAGATAACTTCGTCCATTCTGCTGCCAGTGTCTATGAGAGCTGTAGCAATAATTGTTAAACTTCCTCCCTCTTCTATATTTCTTGCGGCACCAAAGAAACGTTTAGGCTTTTGCAGTGCATTAGCGTCAACACCACCGGAGAGAATCTTTCCGCTGTGTGGGATTTCAGTATTATATGCTCTTGCCAGTCGTGTGATGGAGTCAAGCAATATAACTACATCTTTTTTGTACTCTACCATGCGCTTGGCCTTTTCGACTACCATTTCAGCGACCTGAACGTGACGACTTGCCGGTTCATCAAATGTTGATCCAATTACTTCAGCCTCGACAGCTCTTGCCATCTCTGTCACCTCTTCAGGACGTTCATCTATTAAAAGAATTATCAGGTATACCTCGGGATGATTCTTTGTAATGCTGTTTGCGATTTCCTGTATGAGTACGGTCTTACCAGTACGAGGAGGTGCAACGATCAAGCCACGTTGTCCTTTACCTATTGGAGTAACCAGATCCATTATTCGCATCTCTATCTCATCCTTCTTAGCTTCCAGCATAAGACGCTCGTCAGGGTGCAGTGGTGTCAGATCATCAAAGACAGTCATTTCATTCAAACGGTCCGGATTCTCATAGTTTATGGCCTCTACCCTGAGGAGGGCGAAGTATCTTTCGTTCTCCTTAGGAGGACGTATCTGTCCGGAAACAGTTGCGCCAGTTCTTATCCCAAAACGTCTTATTTGTGATGGTGATATA
>CAZPAM010000023.1:0-34003 GCA_964584595.1 uncultured Candidatus Scalindua sp.
GAGCTTCCGAGGCATTAAATGATCTCAAATTAAAAGGTGATGAAAACTATGGTGTTGACATTATAAGAAATTCACTTAGCGGGCCAATTAAACAGATAGTCAAAAACACAGGGTTGGAAGGTGCGGTAGTGGTAAGAAAGATTCTGGCATCAAAGGACAAGGCCTTTGGTTATGATGCAGAAAAGGAAGAATACGGCAATCTGATTGAATCCGGCGTGATAGATCCTACGAAAGTTACAAGGAGTGCATTGCAAAATGCCTTGAGCATTGCAAGTATACTCCTTACAAGTGATTGTCTCATTACAGAGATTCCATCGAAAGATGAAGCCATGATGCCTCCCGGTGGCGGCATGCCTCCTGGTGGTGGTATGGGTGGAATGGGTGGTATGGGCGGAATGGGCGGTATGCCGGGAATGGGTGGTATGCCGGGCATGATGTAACGGCTAACCAGTCTCCAACCAGTTAGAGAATTTCTTTCTGGTAATGTGAATTAACTTGATATTAAGTGATTATAAAAATAAAAGGAGGAATTTGTTATGGCGATAAGGCCTTTGGATGACAGAGTTGTAGTTGAACCACTTGAAGCAGAAGAAAAGACACAAGGTGGAATTGTTTTACCGGACTCAGCAAAAGAGAAACCAACAAAAGGGAAGGTTATTTCTGTTGGTGAGGGGAAACTCCTGGACAGCGGTAAAAGAGCCGATCTTTTAGTAAAAAAAGGTGATCAGGTTCTATACGGAAAGTATGCAGGGACAGAGATCACAGTAGGTGGTAAGGATTATCTTATTTTAAAAGAAAACGATATCTTGGCTAAAATTGATTAATCAAGTTCAGGAGGTATATTATGGCTGCAAAACAGCTTTTGTTTGATGAAGAGGCAAGACGTAATATCAAAAATGGTATAAAGAAACTGGCAGACGCTGTCAGGGTGACTATGGGTCCAACCGGTAGAAACCTGATACTGGAAAAGAGTTTCGGTTCACCTACTGTTACAAAGGATGGTGTCACTGTGGCAAAAGAGGTAGAGCTGGGTGAACCATTTGAAAATATGGGAGCTAAGATGGTTTGTGAAGTAGCATCTAAAACCAGTGATGTTGCTGGTGACGGTACTACTACTGCGACTATTCTGGCTGAAGCAATTTTTAATGAAGGTGTAAAGTACGTTACGGCAGGTGCGAATACAATGGCGCTGAAAAGGGGCATAGATAAGGCCGTAAAAGTGGTAGTCGAGGAATTGAATAACATATGCAAAAAAGTCAAAGATAGATCACAGATTGCACAGGTCGGGACGATTTCAGCAAATAATGATTCGACAGTTGGTGATTTATTGGCAGATGCAATGGATAAGGTGGGTAAAGATGGTGTTATTACTGTTGAAGAAGCTAAAAGTATGGGGACTACATTAGAAGTCGTCGAGGGAATGCAGTTTGATAAGGGATTCATTTCCCCTTATTTTGTAACGAAGGCTCAAACGATGGAAGTTATCTTTGAAGACCCATATATTTTAATTCATGAGAAGAAGATTTCCAATATGAAGGAAATGTTGCCACTCTTGGAGAAGCTGGCGAGTGTTGGCAAACCTCTTTTAATCATTGCTGAGGAGGTTGAGGGCGAGGCCCTGGCTATGTTAGTTGTTAACAAAATACGAGGGGTCTTAAACTGTGCTGCGATTAAAGCGCCTGGTTTTGGCGACAGAAGGAAGGCAATGCTGGAAGACATAGCCATTCTTACGGATGGGCGTTTGATATCAGAGGACCTTGGTATAAAGTTAGAGACTCTGGAACTTAGCGATCTTGGGACTGCAAAACGTGTTATAATTGATAAGGAAAATACTACGATAATAGAAGGCGCCGGGAAGAAATCAGATATACAGGGTAGAATTTCTCAGATTCGAAATCAAATTGATCAGACTACATCTGATTATGATAAGGAAAAACTTCAGGAGAGACTTGCAAAGCTTACCGGTGGTATTGCCGTAATAAATGTGGGTGGTGCTACGGAGGCTGAAGTGAATGAGAGAAAGGCGCGTGTAGAGGATGCACTTAATGCAACAAGGGCTGCCGTGGAAGAAGGCATTGTTCCTGGAGGCGGAACTGCCTTTATCAGGACAATACCAAAGGTTGAGGAGTTGCGTAAGAAGTTAAAGGGTGATGAAAAGATAGGCTCCGATATAATTGCAAAAGCAATTGAGGCTCCTTTGAGACAGATTGTTTCCAATACAGGTGGTGAAGGCTCTGTAGTTGTTGAAGAAGTAAAAGAGAAAAGTACCAATACAGGATTTGATGCCAACACATCTGAATTTGTAGATATGTTTGAAAGGGGAATAATTGACCCAACGAAGGTTTCACGTACAGCATTGCAAAATGCAGCCAGCATAGCTGGACTAATGTTGACAACCGAAGTAATGATCACAGAGTTAAAGGAAGACGAAGAAGATGAATCTCCGATTGAGGGTAGCGTGATCTAGTTTAATGACTGAAAAAAGATGATATAGCTATTTTGAGAAAAGGCCACATTTATGTGGCCTTTTTGCTTTAAGATTCGAGGGATTCTGTTGGCTGCAAAACCAGCTTGACATTTTATTTATCACCTGTATCATATAAATTGAGAAATCAATGTAAGTGTTAAGTTGTTATGTATTTTAGGTTTATATGCCTGATTTAAATATGATAAAAGAAGATTATTACAAGGTTCTGGAGGTTGGAAAGGATGCAAGTCAGGATGATATAAAGCGGACTTACAGGAAAATGGCATTGAAGTATCACCCTGATAAAAATCCTGGAGATAAGCAGGCAGAGGCGAAATTCAAAGCAGCGGCAGAGGCATACGAAGTACTCAGTGATCCCGAGAAGAGAAAAAGATATGATCAATTTGGTCATGAAGGATTAAGGGGGGGCGACACAAGAGGATTCGGTAACTTTGAAGATATATTCGATGCGTTTGGTGATATCTTTGGCGGTGGAGGCAGTATTTTTGAGGAGTTTTTTGGCGGCAGGACAAGGCAGACGTCAAAACGAGGGGCTAGTTTACGATGTGATATCTCCATGGAGTTCAAAGATGTTGCCACTGGAATAGAAAAAACAATAGAGGTTAACAAGAGAGATCTTTGCGAAGAGTGCCGGGGAACAGGTGCTCGCAAAGGCACATCTCCGGTTTCCTGTCCTTATTGTAAGGGTCATGGTGAAATCCATCAGAAACAGGGCTTTTTTACGCTAAGAACTGGATGTCCTAAATGCCAGGGTAGTGGAAAGCTTATTGAAACTCCCTGTAAGAAATGTAGTGGCCACGGTGTGTATCCAAGAAAATCAAGTATTAAGGTTCAGGTACCTGCCGGTATTGAAGATGGTGCGAGATTGCGTGTTACCGGCCAGGGTGAATCAGGGGCAAATGGAGCACAGCCTGGAGATCTATATTGCGACATACACGTACAACCACACCCGATCTTCCAGCGGCAGGATTATGATATAATTTGTGAGTTTCCAATTACGTTTACTCAGGCGGCATTAGGGTGTGAAATTGAGGTGCCTACTATTCTGGGTAAACTAAGGAAAGTAAGGATACCTCCCGGGACGCAAAGTGATGAGGTTATACCGGTTAGGGGTGAAGGCATTCCACATGTTCGTGGTTATGGTAAAGGGAATTTGTTGGTACATATTGTAGTTGAAACTCCTAGTAAATTGACTCCAAGACAGGAAGAATTATTAAGAGAATTTGCGGAATCAGAACATAAGAATGTAACACCCAAGCAAAAGAGCTTTTTCCAGAAGGTTAAGAAGCTTTTTTAGATAGTTCATTCTTGTGAAACCATATGGGGGATTTGTTGTTATGTCTGAAGTGCGAAACAATCAGGAAGATGAAAGCGTGAAAGAGGAACACGACGAAGCCGTAAATAACGCTGAAGAGAAAGATAGCTTCGAAAGTTCAGAAGAAAATTCAAAACCGGAAACCGAGGCAGACACAAACAGTAAAGCCGAGAGTGACGAAAAAACAGAAGAAGAGATTGCCGCTTTAATTAAAAAGGCAGGAGAGCGTGATTCTTACCTCGATCAATTGTTAAGGACCAGGGCAGAGTTTATGAATTATCAAAAGAGGGTACGTAAAGAAAATGAATCAACCTCCCAATATGCAATTCAAAATCTTATTCTTGATCTCTTTCCAGAGCTTGATAATTTTGACAGAGCTTTGAAGCTGGCAGATAGTTCAAAAGATTTTGATAAGTTTGTGGAAGGTATAAAGTTGATAGAAGGCCAATTATTTAAGGTTTTGGCTAAGTACGGTGTAAAGCCTATTGAGACAGTTGGAAAAACCTTTGATCCAAATCTTCATGAGGCTGTGATGGAGGAAGAGAATAATGAGTTGCCTCATCATACTATTATTGATGAATTCCAGGGAGGTTTTCTCTTGAATGAACGTGTGATCAGGCCATCGAAAGTCAAGGTTTCAAGGAGAACTATAGAAGAAAATGATGTAAAGGAAACAGAAGAAACAGAGAATATAGAGAATGATAGTGACTAAAGCTTTACGTCTTAAATTTAGTTAGAAGGAAGGGGACGCATGCCTACTTACGATTATGAGTGTAATGCCTGTAATCATAAATTTGAATTGTTTCAGTCTATTACTGCAGGGCATATAAGAAAATGTCCTGAATGCGGAGAACGAAAAGTAAAACGCCTGATTGGAACTGGCAGTACAATAATTTTTAAAGGGTCTGGATTTTATCAGACTGATTATAGAAGCGAAGAATATAAATCACGCCAGAAAGCTGAAAAATCATCTTCCTCCTCAGATAACAAAGATAAGAAAAAAGGGAAGAAAGAGAAAAAAGCGACAAAGAAAGATGTCAAAGATTAAATGCCGTAATTGTGACAAAGAACTTATATATAA
This sequence comes from uncultured Candidatus Scalindua sp., assembly GCA_964584595.1. Taxonomy (GTDB): domain Bacteria; phylum Planctomycetota; class Brocadiia; order Brocadiales; family Scalinduaceae; genus Scalindua. Next base: position 4,885 of record CAZPAM010000023.1, read on the forward strand.
TGTTATAAGTGACATACCTACATTTCCTTTTTGCAGTGAACGCTGCAAGCTTGTAGATTTGGGGCTATGGTTTGATGAAGAAAGGCGTATAGAGGAACCCACTACGAGTGATCAGCCTGAGAACGATGATTCGTAAGAAACAGAACTGACCCAAATATTTCCCTAAACACCTCTTTAATTTTCACTATATTGTAACTTGCTACAGACACACTATTTATGACTTTATTCCTTGTTCATATTTAGTAAAATGAGTAAGCTTATCCTTTTGGTCATACATTATGCATTTTTTCCTTGAAATATTAGAGAATTATATATAATAAGTTCAATGATTTCCGTTTCTTACAATTAATCTCAAGAAAGGGGTGACAAATGCCGCCAATTTTACAGGATTTACAGGATGTTCTGCGTGGTTTTAAAATGACGCTAGATTTTAACAAACTGTTTTCTGCGGTTTTGGGTATTATTCTCAGTGTAGTCTGGGTATTAGTGATTATTATCTTTGCTTCTGCTTACAAGTTTATTGATGCCAGCCCATTCGAATTGGTCTCCGTTCTGATCTCACCAAAACTTGGCTTATGCAGTTTTTTTCAAGTCGCTCTTTCATCAATACAAGCTGTTAGTTTGGGAGGGTATGCTGTCCTTGTTATTTTGGTCCTGGGATTATTAGCAATTTGGTCAGTCTTTGCCGGTTCTATTACTCGCCTGGCGACTGTTGAATTTGCTAAAGGTGAGAAACTTGGAACTCAAGATTCTATTGCTTTTTCTACAAAAAGATTCTGGTCATATTTCTGGTGTCCTCTTACTCCTGTTCTGGGGGTGTTATTCTTTATCGCATGCAATGTTATTGGTGGCCTTTTAGGTAAAATTCAGATTGCAGGTGAGCTTGCTGTTGCAATCGGTTTTCCGTTGGCAATTCTTTCGGGATTTCTAATTGTTTTCATCGGTGTTATTGGCTTTATAGGATTCTTCCTGATGTATCCTACCATAAGTACTGAGGGTTCTGATACTTTTGATGCAATGAGCCGTGCATATAGTTATGTACTTTCAAGACCCGCACATTTTCTATCATTATTGATCTGTATTCTAGTATGTGGTGCTATCCTGGCTTACATTACAAGCATTGTCGCTTGTGCAGTTATGCAGACTACTTACTATACCGTTGGATTTGGTATGGGCGCTAAATTTGAAACTATAAGAGGCTTTTTAGCCGTAGTAGGCGATGGGGGTACATCAGCTGCACTTGGTGGTGTAACTATGAAGTTTGCTGCTTTAATGATGATGTTATATATAATTTTGGTTAAGGTGCTTGTTGGGGGTATAGTAGTTGCATTTGCAGGATCCGCAAGCACTATTGCTTATTTAGTCTTGAGAAAGGATGTTGATGGCACAGAATTGTTTGATGTATATACAGAAGAAGAGGAAGCGGTGCCAGAAACAAATGAAAATAGTGAGGCCCCTGGTACGGAAGAGAAGGCAGCAGAAGTAAAGGCACCTCCTGCTGCGCCTACGCCAGAGCCGGAACCGCCAAAGGCTGATGAAAATAAACCGCCAGATGAATCATCCGGTGGTAATGGATCATCGTCTGAAAGGCCTGAATAAAACAGCCTGTCTTGATTAATATTAATGATGTGCTCTTTGGCGCCCTTTATGTATCATAATAAGTGTGAAGAAGGTCAATAATCTACGTATATAGATAGTTGATCTTCTTCAGAAATTATCCAGTATTCCACAAGATGTTTATCAAATCTATTAGATTTATCATAATAATGTTCAGGCCCAGGTAATGTTTCTCCCCATAGTAACCATCGTAGGAAGGCCTAATGTTGGTAAGTCTTCTCTCCTGAATTGCTTAGCCAAGAAGCGCATTTCAATTGTTGATTCAATGAGCGGCGTAACCAGAGACAGAGTGTCCATAGAGATAGAGCACGAAGAAAACCTGTTTGAGCTTATTGATACAGGCGGCATAGGTATAACTGATATTGAAGATATTGCTCAAGAGGTAGAGGTTCAGATAGAAATAGCACTTCAAAAGGCAAGCCTGATTCTTTTCGTTGTTGATGTTCGTGAAGGGATCACTCCGCTAGATGTTGAGGTTGCAGAAGTGTGACGATGCGAAATTTGATCTTCAGACAGCAGAGTTCTTCAGGCTGGGGCTGGGAGAACCATTGCCTGTCTCTGCATTGCAAAGATACGGCAGGGTGGATCTTCTGGACAGGATTGTTTCTACTTTTCCTGAAATAGATACAAAGCCTGCGAAAACAGATTCGTTAATGAAGATTGCTATCGTTGGGAAGCGGAATGCGGGAAAATCTACATTAATAAATACACTTGCTCAAGAGGAAAGGGTTATCGTCAGTGAAATTCCAGGCACCACAAGAGATTCTGTTGATGTAAAGTTTGAAATAGAAGGCAAGGAATTTATTGCAATTGATACTGCTGGAATAAGAAAGAAGAAGCAGATTCAGGGTTCTATAGAATTTTATGGCATGGCCAGAGTTGAGAGATCTATCCGTCGTGCCGATATTGTGATATTACTGATTGATGCGCCCAGGGAGATTTCTCAGGTCGATAAGAAGATCGGTGATTATATCAAAACCCAATTTAAGCCATGTTTGCTGGTTGTAAGCAAATGGGACCTTGCAGAAGAAGTTGAGATCGAGAAATTTATTAAATATGTCCATGCCCGTTTGCCCGGTCTGCACTTTGCCCCTTTGTCATTTATAAGCTCATTCAGCGGTGAGAATATAATCGAGACTATTGAGCTAGCACAGGAATTATATAAGCAGGCTAATACGCGAGTTTCTACTGCAGAACTTAACAGTGTCCTCGAACACGCTTTTACACGTCATCGCCCAACAAGGAGGAAATCCAAAATATCAAAGGTCTACTATGCTACACAGGTATCGGTTTGTCCGCCGACCTTCGTATTGTTCGTCAACGACAAAAGACTTTTTGATTCAGATTATGAGCGTTACCTGTCAAACCAATTACGAGATAATCTTCCATTTAGTGAAATACCTCTAAAGTTTTACTTCAGGCCTAAAAAACGAGAGGTAAAGGTTGGCTCCGAAGAACAAAATGATCTGGGCGGTAGAAGGAGGAAATGATCGCCTCTTTACTGTAGAGTTTTGTCTGTCTGGTCATCCCATCACGTATTACTACTGCTTCTAATTGGATATTCTCCCACTATGCCGACAAAAGGTTGAATAAGGAGCCAATAGTCATTTTCAAATGGTTGTCTTCCGGTTGAGCTTTGTAAGTACCAAGAAGCCTGTCCCACCAGGGGAAATTAAATCCGTAATTGCTGTTGGTCTCTTCTGGTTTTACAGAGTGATGAACCCTGTGCATATCAGGAGTAACTACAAGGAGTCGCAATATACGGTCAGCTTTTGTGTGAATACGAATATTTCCATGGTTAAACATTGCTGTTGCATTTAACAGGACTTCAAAAATAACCACTGCCACAGGTGGCGCTCCAAGGGAGGCAACAATAAGCATCTTGATAATCATGGAAAGGATGATTTCTATTGGATGAAAGCGTGAGCCAGTGGTAACGTCAATATCCAGATCTGTATGGTGCATGCGATGTAAACGCCATAACCACGGAACGGTATGGAACATGACATGCTGTAAATAGATGATTAAATCTAATATCAATATGGCGAGAAACATTTTAACGTAGCTATTTATGGCTACATTATTCAGCAAACCCCAATTTTCTTCCTCTGCCATAATAGCGAGGCCAACAGCCATCAGGGGAGCCAGGAAGCGTAATAGCAGTGTGTTAAAGAATACAATTCCCAGGTTGTTGATCCACCGTATGAGTTTCGATACTGACAGTTTTCGCCTGGGACCCACTAGCTCCCATATAGCAACAATCACGAATATACCTAAGAAAGTTGCTGCCCTTATTGGTGCTTCATTAGTTAAAATATATTCTTTCATAAACTCCATTCTAAGTTAGTTTGTAATCTCCTCCTTTTCTCCCCCTTAGCATTGACAGAAGTTCTCTCCTCAATCCCCAGGCGGTTACGTCCGGTCCGGCACCGGGGGATTCAATGATATATTTCTTATCTCCATTAAATATTTCTGTCTCGACAATGACTTTATTGGAGGAACCTTTCAGGTTTCCCAGTGGAGAGTCAGGAAGAACTTCTCTCAAGCCGACTTTAAAAGTAGAATCACCATTTTCTTTTAGATTAAAGTTGGCAACATATCTTAGTGTTTTTCCTTTACCCTTAGCAGATGTAAATTTATCTTTCATCTCCTGGTCAGCATTCTTTACAGATTGCATAAACTCATTTACATCATCGATCTTTAAATAAGATTCACCAATGAATCCTTCAAGTTCAATGTCTGACATTTCAACCTCATGCCCGAATGTTCTGGCACAGATTATCAACTTTCTGGCAACGTCCAGGCCGTTTAGGTCGTCTCTCGGGTGCGGTTCAGTGTAACCCATGCTTTTTGCATCACACAATATTTCTGAAAAACTCCTCTCTCCCTTCTCCAGTTCAGCACATAAATAACCCAGGGTTCCTGAAAAACAAGCTTCTATCTTCTTAATAATCTCTGAAGTGTCATAATAGTCGAGTAAATTGGAAACAGTATTAGCACCGGCCATGACCGTACACAGGAATCCATACCTTTCTCTGGGCCTGGTAAGGGTCCTGAATACTTCAGTTGGATAAATGGATAGCGGGTTTTTGTTTGCGGTTACCATGCTTTCATCAGAGCCATTGATTACCTTTAGATGAAAATTTCTTAAATCGTCCTTTCCTGAGGTGACGTCGACAAAAACAATTTTACCGGACATTCCCTCGGCTTCAATCAATTCTAATAATTCTGCTAAGTTTCCATATTCGCGAAATTGCTCTAAATCTTGCATATATGTATTGAATGCCTCTTTTGAAGGTTTCCATTTATTAACATTCTCAGGATTCTTCTGGATTTCCAATCCTTGTTTGTTAAACCAGAAACCCTTACTGTTTGTCAGCGCTATTATGTTAGTAGGATTAAGATGTTTATTGGAGTAAGCTGTATCATGTTGAATAACCTGGGATAAGAATTCCCTTCCAACATTTCCGCTTCCTCCCAATATAACCACATTTTGATCAGCCATATTTCTTACTCCTCATTATCAAAAACAGGATTATCCAAAAAACCACTCAAGGCCAATGCTCCTCCGGAATGGATCAGGAGTATATTTCCATCTAATGACTGGTCTTGAATAGTATGTTTTGCTGTAATAAAAAGTTTGGCAGAATAAACAGGATCAGTGAGAATCCCATCCTCTCTGGCAATACATTTTATCTCCTTGAAGATTGTGCTATTAGTACTGCCAAAAGATCTGGCAACCACAGGGTAGTAAAGTTTATATTCAGGAACTGATTTGATTGAAACCTGAAGAAAATCTTCTGTATATTGTATTACCTGCCTTAACCCTTTCTCAAAATCCTCAAATGAATCTGCCAGAATTACGTTATGAAATATTGTCTTCTTTCCTATAACTGCGGAGCCTGCCAACAGAGACTGTGCTACCATACCCGTGCCGGAGTCTATAAAAATATGATCGAAAATGACTTCGGATTCTTTTTCATTGCGAAGGATATCAAAGAGAATGCTTAAAGAACCCGGTAATGCAAGTCTATGATGGCCTCCCTCAGGAAGGACAAATATCTTAATTCCCTGGCCTTTTTTTTCATCTATGTAACTATTGATTTGGGTTTCACGCTCCGTCCATTGTTGGCGGGAAATCCAGTGTATATCCTCATTGTCAACAAACAGTGAAAGCAGTCTTGAGTTACCCTGTTTTTGAGATGGGGGACCGAGTAAAAAAGGCGTTATCTTAATTTCATTTTCAGTCAGGGTCTGAGCGGCAGAGAGAACATTGTTAGAATTTGCTCCGCCAATTACGACTACCTCATCAATCTCTTCTTGTTTTAATACAGGAATTATTGATGCATGTTTGCGCAGCTTGGTCCCGGAGACGCCAAAGCTGAGTTCATCATCCCGCTTTACCCATATGTCCGAACGGCCAAACCAATGCAATCTATGGATACGGCTCTGAAGATTAAAGGATTCGGCAGTGTCCAGCCGGCACGCTTCCTCGACCTTCTTGTAAAATCCGTTTCTATACATTAAACCTGATCTCGATTATTTCATTTGGTTGGACAATATAATCACGGTCAACCAGTTTTGCCACCCCTTTTGATTTACAGTCATTGAAGTTATGGCAATTCATGTAATCCTCAAAACTGACAACGTCACCCTTAATGAATCCTCGCGCAAGGTCAGAATGTATCTTCTCTGCACATGTAATAATCTCAGAACCCTTTTCTACGAGCCAGGCATGTGACTCCTTGGGGCCTGAGGTGTAAAAGAACATATAATTTGCTTTTTCGAGTGCCAGTGCAATGATAGTGTTAATGTCCTCGCTGCCTTCTATCTGGACTACAGGCTTGAAGCTGATAGGTGCAGTAGCGATCATTATTTCAATTTCCTCCTCATTGAATTCAACGTCGCAAAGAGGCGTTTCCTGTTCCAACTGCTCTATACACTTTTCCATTAATATCTTCTCGCTGCCATCTTCCAGTTTCGATAACCGGGTCTCAATCTTCTCGATATCAAGTATCAGGATATCCAGAATATTGCTTTTTGGAACTACAATAGCTTCTGACTGCACAAACTCGTCTTTTATAAATTCAGCAAAGAAAGGAGCAACCTTTTTGGCTTTGTCTTTCTCCTCAAGAGCAATAAGTGTTTCGTCCTTGTATTTTGTCTTTCCTTCCGGTAGATCAATACCGGTAAATCCTATTTTCAATTAATTCTCCTTCAGTAATTGCAGAATGATAGTCTTATTCCAAGGTTAGGTGGGGTTGTATAGGTATCCCATTTCTATTGAATTTGTAATAATAACTACTTCTTATTTTAATCGCAACTAAATTACACCTCTGAATTCTGATGATTGGAAGGAAGTCTATGGTATACAACCTTGAGGAGGATATTCCAGGATTATACCTAATAAAAGCGTGTCTATTGGATGGGTGCATCTACTTCTGGTTTTATCTGTCTAGACCCACAGGGGCTGTTCCCATAACGCCAATTTCTGCCCAATATTGTTTGTGCTGGCGGTTTTATATATCCGATGTGCTACGATGAGGTCTTGTATGCCCATACCAACAGGATTAAAGAATATACGCTCTTCCTGACTTTCACGTCCGGGTTTATCTCCCACCAGTATCTCCGCTATTTCGGCATGTATATCGTCATCTGACAATTTACCTTCATGGAACATAATGGCAGGCGTCTGGGAGTTGCGGCTCTTGACGTCTTCCCAGTTGTCAACTACTATTTTATCAGATTGGGTAACCACATCAAATTCACACTCGTAACCGGACATATGTATATACAGGGATCCCTCTTCAATCCACGGTGCTTTTACATATGGCTGCTTGGCAGGTGTGGCCGTTATAATAATATCTTTGCCAGATAGGGCCTGTTCAGCAGAATCTACTACTCTGATGGTTACTCCGAGCTCTTCCAGCATCTTTTTTGCGAACTTTATTCCTTGTTCACTGTATATGTCATAGACGTCTACTTCTCTGATATCTACCGTTGCCTTTATGGCCATCAATACAGTACGTCCAATTACACCTGCACCTATCATTCCCAATCTTGTAGAGCCTTCTTTTGCCAGATGTTTGCATGCAATACCGGCAATGGCTCCGGTCCTCATTGCGGAAATAATGGTTCCGTCCATGATAGCCAACGGTATTCCTGTCTTGAAGGAATTGAGGATAATCAGTGAGCTTGAACGAGGCAGCTTGTGTTCGCGCGGGTTATTGACGAAGCTTGCCACCCATTTGATTCCACCTACGTCCTTGTCCTTTCCCAGGTAACCGGGCAGGGCATTGATTCTGCCTGTAACACTTTCTTCCTCCTGGGTTCCTTTTCTCAGTACAACCTTATGAGGCACTATGCTTTCACCTCTGTGACGCATAATCAGGACTTCCTCAACATCGCTGATGGCCTTCAACATGTCCAGGCCGCCGCTTTTTACTACATCTTCCTGTGACAGATAAGTAAAATCTACGTTACTCATGGTTTTGGTTCTCCAAATGGTAATACACAATTCTACTACATCATATTATCTAATATATACTAAGATTGTCAAATTCTTATCATCTTATAAAATGGTATCCATTATTAAATTTTTGCTTTTACGCTATGAGGTTTGTTAAAATGATAAACTATGAATAAGACAAAGGCCCTTACTGAAATTTATGATAGTTTGTTTAAATCATTTGGAAAGCAATATTGGTGGCCGGGAGATACCGATTTTGAGGTGGTAATTGGAGCCATACTTACCCAAAATACAAATTGGACTAATGTTGAAAAGGCTATTAAGAATTTGAAAGCCGCAAAGGTATTCACACCAAAGAAATTGTACGAAATCGATATGGGGAAGCTTGCCGAACTTATCAAGCCCTCAGGATATTTCAATGTCAAAGCCAAGAGGCTCAAACACTTTATAGATTGGCTTTTTCTTAATTATAATGGTAGTTTATCAAGGTTGTTTAAGCAGGATTTCGCCACATTACGTGAGGAGTTACTCTCTGTAAACGGTATCGGTAGAGAAACTGCAGATTCTATAATCTTGTATGCTGCCGAAAAACCCACATTTGTCGTTGATGCATACACGAAACGTGTCCTGGTTCGACATGGATTAATAACTGATGATTACGACTATGAGGCTATAAAGGCCGTCTTTGAAGACAACCTTCCGCCAAAAGTGCCTCTTTACAATGAGTATCATGCACTCATAGTAATGGTTGGGAAGCATTATTGTAAACCCAAAATGCAGTGTGAAGAGTGTCCGTTGATAAATGTTCATCACTCCCACCAAACTACCCGACAGGCAGGCCGCCCGAGGCGCCCATCGGAGCAAATTCAAGGCACGACTCAGTCGGGAAGTGCGAAACTAGCAAAGATAAACAAAAGTAGAAAGAAGAGGAAATGAAGCATCAAGCCGGGTCATTCAGGCGGGTTGAAAAGGATTAAATTCTATGGACATTATAGTAGATGGTTATAACGTTATATTCAAAGTTCCCGAACTGGGGTACAGTACCGAAAAATGTGATATAGAGGTTTTACGTAATAGATTTCTTTCTCTACTTGAGCAGTACAAAGAAAAGCGAAAACACAAATTAATAGTAGTGTTTGATGGTAAAGGACATGGTAATTCATCCGAGGCAAGGGCGGCGGGCATAGATGTAGTCTTTTCCAGACAGGATCTTGATGCAGATGAGGAAATCAAGAGGATGGTGAGTAATAGCGAAAACCCCAGGCATATTACTGTAATTACTGCTGACAGAGATATCGAACAGTATGTAAAGAAATACGGCTGCAAGGTTGTGGAACCACTTTCGTTTTATAGAGATATGAAGAAGAACGTTGCGCGTTTACAGGCTTCTGAGGAAGAAGGGGGGGTATTTAGCAAGGAGGAGGGTGACGAGCCTGCAAGCAAGTACTTAGGCCCCACTAAGAAAGAGGCTGAATACTGGTTAAAGGTGTTTTCGAATAAGTCAGGAAAGGTGTCTGATGATTGAGAAATTGACTATAGAATTTATAGCAAAGCTGGAGCATGAAAAGGGTTACTCCGAGCACACTTTGAGGGCGTATCATAAAGACCTGTCCCAGTTTAATACGTTCCTTAGAGACGAGAAATGCAGTAGTTTAAAAAGCGTTAATCATCTTCTGTTGAGAAAGTTTCTTGCCGTTTTGAGAACTAATAATTACTCAAAAACCACCATAGCCCGAAAATTGGCATCCATACGATCTTTCTTCAAATATTTAATTCAGGAAGGTGAGCTTGTATCAAATCCTTTTGAGGCCTTGCGTACTCCTAAACAGGAGAAGAAACTGCCTCATTTCCTAAGCATAAGCGATGTGGATGTCCTGCTGAAGACACCTGATTGTTCAAATACAATGGGACTGAGAGATCTGGCTATGCTGGAAACGCTTTACAGTACGGGAATAAGGGTAAGCGAACTGGTCAGCTTAGGAGAGGAAGATATTGATTTCTTTGGCGGGATGATAAAGGTAACAGGTAAAGGTAAGAAAGAGAGAATAGTTCCAATCGGGATTCATGCGACAAAGGCGATAAAGGAATATCTTGATTCCAAATCTAAACGTAAAAAAGATGAGAAAAAGAAGGCAAGCAAGATAAGTAAGACAAGTGGGAACAAGCCTCTTTTTCTTAATAAATACGGTAATCGCCTTACGGCGAGGAGTGTTGCGAGAACGCTGGATAAGTATTTAAAGATGTCAGGTATTAATCTGCTTACGTCTCCACACACATTCAGGCACAGCTTTGCAACACATTTGCTGGATAAGGGAGCAGACCTGCGATCCGTCCAGGAGCTGCTTGGCCACTCCAATCTCTCCACAACGCAGGTATACACACACGTAACGACAGAACGCCTGAAAAGCGTATACGAGAAATCTCATCCACGTAAATAGATGCGTAAAAACTATTCAATAATTCTGTTTATAATAATTCTCATAATCTCAGTAAGCCCAACTTACGGTGAGGAAGCTGAGGGGGGCAAAGTCAATGATCTTTATGAAGAGTTGGCCAGGCAGGCAGAAAAGATTAATGCAGTTGAAAATCCTGATGCGGTTATAAGCCTGTTAGAACCAAATAAGAGTGACTCGGAAAATAAATGCAGCCCTTTCTTCAATAGTTTAGCATTAGCTTATAAAGTTAAAAAAAATTATGATGAATCAGTTAAGATTTATAAGATAGCCCTGGAACTGGAACCAACGAATCCTGCTATCAATCATAATTATGGTACGACGTTATATCATATAGGTGAACCGGAAGAGGCTTTAAAATATCTGTTAAAAAGTAAAGAATTGGGTTCTGACAACAAAAGAACAGATGAATGGATTGAGGGTATTTCAAAACAATTAGGCCTTCCTGTTAAAGATTAATATCGTCTTTACTCTCTTTTTGCCGTCCAGATTCTCAATTATCATCTTGCCTTCCATCACGCATGTTTTCAAGTTCAATTATCTTTTGTTTCTCAGCCTGGAGTTGCAGATTTAAATAATTCTTATCTAATTTGGTAATCATTATTTGTGTAACTGAAAGAACAAGAAATCCAGCTAAGAAAATTATTTGTGCTGTAGTTGTCCAGCCAAAATTAGAAACTCTTCCGATATAACCCAGTACTCCTGAAACTGATAGACCTATAGAGAGTATCCACCATGAATGCTGCCATATATTGAGTACCAAAAACATTGACAACAATATTATAAATAAAATTTGTTTCCACATAGCTTTAAGGCAATGTTTAAGTGGATATCTTACCTGACTACGAGGTTAACAAGCTTCTTTGGAATTACTATTGTCTTTACTATCTTCTTGCCATCCAGATTTTCAATTATCTTCTGATCTTCCATGACGCGTGATTTCAGGTCATCTTCGTCTATCTCTGCGGGTACGACCAGCTTGCTTCGGACTTTGCCGTTTATCTGGATCACCAGCTCTACCTGATCTGCGGCAATGGCACTCTCATCATATGCTGGCCAGGGTACTGAGAATATGCCCGGATTGTGTCCCAGTATCTCCCAGAGTTCCTCGCATATATGAGGGACGAATGGTGCCAGAACCTTTACGATAGATTCAAGAGAGAGCCTCAGTACATTAATGTCATTAACGCTTACCTCGTCATTAAGCTCCTTGTCTCTAAGTCCTGCACTGAAATCCACGACCATATTGAGCAGTTCCATCACTGCGGCTATTGCAGTGTTAAAGCTCCATGATTTCTCAATATCTTCGGTGACCTTCTTTATAGTTATATTTATGTGCCTGTAAAGCTCTTTTGTCTCTTTTGTGAACAAGTCATGTCTAATTTCTGTATCAGTAACTTGTTTGAAATGTTCTTCAAATTCCGTGATATTATTCCATAGCCTGTTAAGGAAGCGATACGAACCTATGACACCACGATCATTCCATTCAGCATCTCTCTGTGGCGGGGCAATAAATAGTGTATAAAGTCGTTGTGTATCTGCGCCGTATTTTTCTGTGATCAGGTCAGGATTAACGACGTTGCCCTTTGATTTGGACATCTTGGCTCCATTCTTGATGATCATGCCTTGTGTGAAAAGGTTTCTGAACGGTTCGTTGAAGTTTGTGAACTCGAGATCAAAGAATACCTTTGTTATAAATCTTGAATAGAGAAGGTGCAGGATCGCATGTTCGATACCGCCAATATATTGGTCAACAGGTAGCCATTTATTTACATCATCCGAATCAAATGCCTGTCTGTTATCTTTAGAGGAGAGATATCTCAGGTAATACCAGCTGGAATCAACGAAGGTATCCATTGTATCCGTTTCACGCTTTGCACTGCTTCCACACTTCGGGCATGTTGCGTTAACGAATTCATCTACGTCGTCAAGCGGACTGCGGCCATGAGGTTTAAATTCAACATGATCCGGCAGAAGTACCGGGAGGTTTTCCTCCGGTACGGGCACAGCGCCGCAGCTTTCGCAGTATATGATTGGTATCGGAGCGCCCCAGTATCTCTGTCTTGAGATTAACCAGTCTCTCAATCTGTAGTTAATATTTCGTTCACCAATGCCTTTTTCTTCAAAGAAGTTTATGATCTTTGGGATAGCTTCCCTGTTAGGTATTCCATCAAACTGACCGGAATTAAGCTGTACTCCATCCTCAACATAGGCTTCTTTCATCTCTTCAGGTTTCAGCGTAGTATCGTTGTCTGAAGGCTGAATGACTATTTTGATTGGCAGATCGTATTTCCTTGCAAATTCAAAGTCTCTTTGGTCATGTGCTGGTACGGCCATTACGGCGCCGGTTCCGTATTCCATCAGTGCGTAATTAGAGACCCATAAAGGCACCTTCTCGTCGTTAACAGGATTAATGACATATCTGCCCGTGAAGATTCCTTCCTTCACAGTCCCTTCAGACGTCCTTTCAATGGTGCTCTGTCCTCTGACCCTGTTTACAAATTCAGATACAGGTTTTTCATATTCAGTACCTTTTATTAATTCGTTAATTATAGGGTGTTCGGGGGCTAATGACATAAACGTAACACCGAAGATAGTATCCGGCCTTGTTGTGAAGCATGGGATTATCTCGTCGGTTCCATCTAATTTGAAATTAATCTTTGCGCCTTCACTTCTGCCAATCCAGTTTGCCTGCATTGTCTTGACTTTTTCCGGCCATCCATCGAGTGTTTCGAGATCATCAAGCAATTTCTGAGCATAATCACTAATCCTGAAAAACCACTGCTCAAGATCTTTCTGCTCTACCCTGGTATCACATCTTTCACAAAGGTCATCAACGACCTGCTCGTTCGCCAGTACAGTTGCACAGGAAGGGCACCAGTTTACGGCAGCCTTCTTCTTGTATGCCAAGTTACTCTCGAATAGCTTAAGGAATATCCATTGTGTCCATTTATAATAATCCGGTTCGCAGGATGTAACTTCTCTCTCCCAATCGTAACCCACTCCCCATCTTTCGAGCTGTACCTTCATCTTGTTTATATTGTTCCTTGTGTGAATGGAGGGGTGGATACTATTGGCAATTGCCGCATTTTCTGCCGGAAGTCCAAAGGCATCCCATCCGATTGGCGAGAGGACCTTGAAACCCTTCATGATTTTGTAGCGGGAAACAACGTCTCCGATTATATAGTTGCGTCCGTGTCCAACGTGGAGTGTGCCGGATGGATATGGAAACATTACGAGGCAGTAAAACTTGTCTTTGTCACACTCATTATCAACCCTGAACAAGCCGTTACTTTCCCAGAAATCCTGCCATTTCTTCTCTATTTCACTGAAATTGTATTCTTTACTGCTCATAATGGATATTTACCTGGTGATGTGTAAACACAAAATAATCTATTTTGCCGTAGATCAAGGATAAAATTATACCAGTCAGCACTCAAACTGACTACAGTAAATTCATAATAGACTTATTTCCTGTAATTCCATTCATCACAGGCATATTTCTTGTCTCTTATTTCATTTGCTGATCTCATTTCTTCTTCTGTCAGCTGCGAGGGAGTAAGTGTGATACCGAAAACATCTTTGAAACTATCTGACAGATTATCAAATAGCTGGTCAATTGCCTTCTCACGTGAACCCTCATGTTCTTTTTTCCATCTCTTATGAACGTCTAAATATCCCTGGCAAAGAACTGCCCCTTTAGACTTTCTTGCCGCATAACCTGCCACTTTGCTGCCGGCAATCATGATGTCATATTTCGCAGGTGTTACAGAGCAAAATGACGGTTGAGAGAGGCGATTATTCAAAGGTTTTCTTTCTTGTGCTGAGCGTTGTGATTCATCTTCCGGATAATAGGAAGTACCTGCAAAACCGAGTCTTTCTAAACCCCTTAGTAATGATTCGCCAATAAGTTTGTAAAAAGATGTGATATTTTCCTGCCTGTTGGTTTGCATCCCATTCTTAACTATTGAGAATGTGATATCATTGCCATGATAGACTATACCACCGCCAGTGGGTCTGCGTACAACCGGGATTCTGTTGTCATTTTGAGCCTTTAAGACGTCTTTCATCTTTTGGAAATAACCAATGGAGCAGGAGGTTTCTTTCCATGTGTAAAAGCGTATTACTGCAGAACTGTCACCGGAATCGATACATTTCCTGGTCAGTGTCTCATCAATTGCCATATTCATATATGGGTCGACGTCAGGGGTAAATAACAATCGCCAGTCATTATTGGTCTCTGTTTTCATATGGTGAGTACTTACTATAATTTCTTCTGCCATCTCAGGTCCGGTTTTCTGGCGGCTTGTACTTCATCGAGCCTTGAGACTGGAGTGTTATGAGGTGCATTCTTTAATATCTCCGGATTGGTTTTGGCTTCTTCCAGGATTTTAATTAAAGCCTCAGCAAACTCGTCCAGTGTTTCTCTTGTTTCTGTATCAGTTGGCTCAATCATGAGTGCGTCCTCAACAATCAATGGGAAATATATTGTCGGTGAATGAAATCCATAGTCCAGAAGTCTCTTTGCTATGTCAAGTGTTGTGATGCCGTTTACTTTGAGCTTTCTTGTTGATGCTACGAATTCATGCATGCACCTTTTACCGTATGGAATTTCAATATAATCTGAAAGTTTTCTGCTAAGATAATTAGCGTTTACAAGGGCGCTTTCTGCAATCTTTCCGAGCCCTTCGCAGCCAACGGATAGTAAGTAAGCGTATGCTCTTATAAGTACTCCGGTATTGCCGTAAAAAGGCTTTACACGTCCGATGGATTCAGGGAAGTCATATTGCCATCTATATGAATCATCATCTTTTATGATTCTGGGAGCAGGGAGAAATGGTATAAGTTTTTTTGTTACTCCCAATGGGCCGGCACCGGGACCACCGCCGCCATGCGGAGTAGAAAAGGTTTTGTGAAGGTTCAGATGCAGCATATCTATTCCCATATCTCCCGGCCTTGCAATTCCCAGCATTGCATCCATGTTTGCACCATCAAGGTATAACAGGGCGTCAACATCATGTACAATCTCGGCAATCTTAATTATATCTTTTTCAAACAACCCGAGTGTGTTAGGATTTGTAAGCATTAAGGCGGCAATATCGTTATCCATGTTTCTCTTCAACGTTTCTAAGTCGATAAGACCTTGATTATTTGATTTTATCTCTACAATATCGAAACCGCACATTGAAGCTGACGCGGGATTTGTGCCGTGGGCAGAATCAGGTATAATTATTTTACTCCTTCTTTTGCCGTTTTTAACGTGATAAGCGTGAGATATCAGCATCCCGATAAATTCACCGTGAGCACCTGCAGCCGGCTGAAGGGAAAATGCATCCATACCACATATTTCAATAAGAGTTTCCTCTAATTCGTACAGGATTTGGAGGATACCCTGGCATTGTTCCTGATTTTGATATGGATGAAGATTCAAGAAACCCTCATACCTGCTGACGTCTTCATTAACCTTCGGGTTATATTTCATTGTACATGAGCCGAGTGGATAGAAATTCGTATCGACACTGAAGTTTAATTGACTTAACCTCGTGAAATGTCTTACAACGTCAATCTCGGCTACTTCAGGTAGTTCGGCTCTGTTTTTTCGTAGAAAACGTTCAGGTAGGGGAGTAGTGTTATTAGCCTCTACAGGTACGTCACACACAGGCAATGAGTATGCCGTGCGTCCCGGTGATGATTTTTCAAATATTAGTTTCTCAAGCATGATTGTACGTTTCCTTTTTGCACTAAATAATTTTTGAGACGGCAGTAACAAGATCGTCTATATCTTCTTTTGTTTTCGTTTCGGTTACACACAGAAGCATGGCGTTATTAATATCCGGATAAAAGTGTGATAAATCAAGGCCTCCTATAATGCCTGATTCAAAGAGGCGCCTGTTTATCTCTTCTATTTTGTATTTATCAGAAATCTTTATGGCAAACTCGTTAAAGAATGGTTTGTCGAATAGAGGATCTATTCCGTCAAGCTGGCATAATCTGTTTATTGCATAATGACTTTTATGAATGTTCAAATTGCCAATATCTATCATCCCGGTTTTGCCTAGTGTCGAAAGATAGATGCATGTCCTGAGCGCCAGGAGCTGCTGATTTGTGCAGATATTAGATGTTGCCTTTGCACGCCGGATATGTTGCTCTCTTGTCTGGAGTGTCAGCGTAAAAGCGCGCCTGCCTTTTGTGTCTGTGGTAGCACCCGCAAGCCTTCCCGGTATCTTTCTCATAAACTCTCTGCTGACTGCGAAAAAACCGGCATGCGGGCCACCGTAATTAATGTAATTACCCAATGCCTGAATATCACCAACTGCGATGTCAGCGTCATATTCCCCCGGTGGTTTGATTACGCCTAATGAGATGGGATTGACACATGCAACAAAAAGAGCTTCATTTTTGTGGGCTAATCCGACAAGTTCATCAGTATCTTCAAGACAGCCAAAAAAGTTTGGTGTCTGGACTAAGACACATGCTGTATTATTGTCAATTCTGGACTCAAGGTCTGAGACAGATGTAATGCCGTCTTCTATTTCAACCTCAATGAGATTGACATCCAGCTCCTGCAGGTAAGTTGATAATACCTCTCTGTATTCAGGATGAACGGTTTTTGAGACCAGGACGTTCTTCTTCTGTTTGTGCCTTATGGCCAGTACTGCAGCTTCCGCCAGGGCCGAAGCTCCGTCATACATTGAGGCGTTGGCTATATCCAGTGCCAGCAACTCACACATCATACTCTGAAATTCATAAATTCCCTGCAAAGTTCCCTGGCTTACTTCAGGTTGGTAGGGGGTGTAGCAGGTGTAAAATTCTCCTCTACTGCTTAGATGATCAACTACACTTGGGACAAAGTGTTCGTATGCACCTGCACCAAGATAGGAAGTGTATTTATTCAGGTTTGAGTTTTTATCACTCAGTGATTTAAGGGAATGTTTTAACTCCATTTCGGACATACCGGTGGGAATGTTTATCTGCTTGCAGAGTAATTCTTCAGGTATGTCTTCTAAAAGGTCCTCAGTTGAATTAACGCCGATTTCTTCAAGCATTAATTTAATGTCAGACTCAGTGTTGGGGGTATAGTTTATTTTGACTGGCACAGTTCTTCATAATCCTTGTTTGACAGTAGTTTGGTTAATTCCTGAGGGTCTTCCATTTCTATAATAGAAAACCATCCTTTGCCATAAGGGTCTTCGTTTACTAACTGTGGATTGTTCTCAAGATCGTTGTTTGTTTCTATAACCTTACCGGATACCGGTGCATAGATATCATATGCTGCCTTAACTGATTCGACAACAGTACATGCCGTACCGGCTTTAACAACTCTGTCCAAGTCCGGTAATTCCACATATACAACATCACCAAGCTCACTTTGCGCATGTGATGTTATGCCAACTCTGACCCTATTATCACCCTCTTTCTTTACCCACTCATGGGTTTTTGTATAGAACAGGTCTTCCAGAAAATCCATTTAGCTACCTTTCTTGTTTAGAGTAATAAATGGTGTGTCTACAATCTGGGCAGGATAATCTGTGCCCCTGATCCTTATATTAACCAGGCTTTTGTGTTCTGCGAAGCGCTTAAGAACATATCCAAAACCTATGCCTATATCAAGGGAAGGACTGAACGTCCCGCTAGTTACCTTTCCTACGACATTGTTGTTATGTGTTATTTCATTGTCTGTCCTTGGTATACCCTTATCGCGCATCTTAAATGCGACAAACATTCGTTTTAATCCATATTTCTTCAGTTTTAATAATGAGGTCTTGCCAATAAAGTCTGTCTTCTCAAACTTTACAGTCCAGCCTATGCCGGCTTCCAGTGGTGTTATGTATTCATCGATATCGTTACCGTAGAGCAGGTAACCGGCCTCTAATCTCAAGGTATCTCTTGCACCAAGGCCTGCGGGTTTAAGGTCCATGTCCTTGCCTTTTTCAAGTAACATTTTCCATAACTCTACGCAGTGTGAATTGTCAACAAAGATCTCAAATCCATCCTCGCCCGTGTATCCTGTTCTGGATACTGTTAATTGCATTTCTCCCACTGTTACTTCCATAAAATGAAAATGAGAGAGTACGGAACATTCATCTCCTAATGCCAGACGTATGACTTCATTGGACTTTGGTCCCTGCACGGCCAAAAGGGATATTTGATCACTTGCATCGTTTATATTTACATTATCTGACTTAAATCTGTTTATCCATTTATTGTCTTTTTTGGTATTGCCGCAATTTACTACGAGCATATATTTTTCAAGGTTGTACTTAAAAACAATGATATCGTCAAGAATGCCTCCTTCTTCATCACAGATAGGAGAGTATGCAGCTTTATGGTCCGGAAGGTTACTAATATCATTTGTTATAATTTTCTGAACTAATTCTGTCGCCCCTTTCCCTTCAATAATTATTTCACCCATGTGTGATACATCAAAGAGTCCGGCACGGTTTCTTACGCTCCTGTGTTCGCTTATTATGCGGCTATATTCCAGAGGCATGAGGAAACCATGGTAATCTACAATCTTTGCCCGGAGATCAACATGTACGTCATATAAGGGTGTTTTCTTGTTGTTATCGGTCAACTCGGACTCCTCTTTTCTTAACTATATAGCCACCAAGGCACAAAGACACAAAAGCAGACATTAAAGAATGATTTGTTTAATACCATCTTTGATAATATTCTGTTAATTTGTGACTTAGTGTCTTCGTGGCAGAAAGGTTCTTTTCTCAAAATTTTCTTGTAATGTTTATGTCGTATTAATATATTAAACTTGAGCGAAAATATCAAAAGGAATAATTATGGATGTTATAAAATCAGGGCAGGATGAAAAAATCAAAAGGATCCTTGTTGCTTGCGTTGTATTAATCGTTATATGCGTTGTATGCATATTAGCCTCTATAAGATTTAAGGACAAATACAGGGACAAGGCTGCTGAGACAGCATCATTAAAGCATAAGCTGTATGATTTTGAACAGGATATTAAAAAGCTGGATATCAAGACAAAGGAGTTGGAGGCCATGCGGTATGATCTGAGCCTGGAGAAAAGGGGAATAGCCGAAGATTACTCAACTATTAAAGATAAATATGTCTCCCTTGGGAAGACAATAAAGACTTTGGAGAGGGATGTTAATATCTTACAGGAAGCATTTAAGATGGTCGGAGCGAACGGAACTGATCCCTTAATAGGTGATGAAGAGGCCAGTGAAGAAGAATTGCAATTGAGTGTGCTGCAAAGCCGAAATGATGAGCTACTGAGAGAACTGGCCGTTAAGACGAAGGAAAAGATGATACTCAAGATTGCATTAGAGTCACAGGCAAAAAGATTGGGCCTGTCAGAGCAGTATGACCCGGAACTAAAGAAAATATTAAAAGACCTTGTATCCAGTCTGCAGTAAGAAAACCATTTCTATTCCTACCTAATTTGATTTACAAATAAGTCCTGATGGTATCTTCAAATGGTTTTGGATGTATCTTAAAATCTCTCTTCATCTCAGTAATGTCACAGACGTTGTCTTCTCTAAGCATAATTAGTTGATCTCTGTTCAATGGAGGGTTTGACGATGTTTTTTCCATTAAGAAGGCGAGAGGCTTAAACATTGAAACCGGCAGGTGTATCTTGAATCTGTTCTTTTGCAAAACCTTCATGATCGTATCAAGTATTTCGTTAAACGAGATTGCATCCGGGCCGCCGATTTCGTATGTCTTATCTGAAATGTTGTCATTGACTGCTGCCTCATAGAAACAGTGTGCAACATCTCCAACATATATAGGCTGCATCCTGGATTTGCCTTTTCCTATCACGGGTACTATGCGGGTTATGAATGTCTGCCTAATCATTTTTGCAAACATATTTACAAATTCATCATCCGCTCCGCAGATGATTGGAGGCCTGAGGATTACGTATTTTAAGCCGCTGTTTCTCACAGCCTCTTCGGCCTGCCACTTTGTTTTATGATATCGGCTTATTCCATCGGGCCTTGTCCCCAGTGCGCTCATATGTATGTACTTCTTAATGTCTGCATTGTTGGATGCTTCTAAGACATTCTTTGTCCCTTCAGCATGAATTCTCTCAAATGTTGCACCCTTAATTTCCTTTATAATCCCCACCAGATGAATAACAGTGTCAATGCCATTAAACGCTTCTTTAAGTGTGTCCGGCACAAGAATATCACCGGTACAAAACTCCACTTCCAGGCCATCGAGTACATCCCTGGGAGAGGACTCACGAACAAGGCATCTTACCTGTTGTCCTTTTTCCACAAGCAATCGTACAATGTTTCTTCCGACAAATCCTGTGCCGCCTGTTACCAGAATCATACTGTCACTCCTGACAAAGTTATGGTTATATCTAAATCTTAATGAAACTTTGAATTGAAGTCAACCTTTGATCAGAGAATAGATTTCCGATCAACATAGTGTAGATACAATAACGTAATTTAAAGAAACGTTCAGTTGAGATGAAAGAAAATCAACTCAAGTAAGTAGTTATTAATCCAAGTTCTATGACTTTTTATGGAGAAATCTGAAAGGTAATGTTAAACATAAAATAATAAACAGAGTTGCGACTATACAAGGTGATGTTGGAAGATCAAAAATATATGAAAGAAAGAACCCAATACATGCTGATATCATACTGACGGACACGGCTATTATAAAAACAGTCCTAATCTTGTTTGAAATGAGTAATCCATTTGCGGCAGGAATTATTAAGAACGACGTAATAAGTAGATTGCCAGCAGTACGTATTCCAATGGAGATAGCAGCTCCAATAGTAAGATAAAGCATAAGTTCCCAAAACCGTGCATTCATACCAGATGTCCTTGCCATTTCAAAATCAAGCGTGATCGATGTGAATTTTTTGTAAAACAGAAAATGTGCAATAAAAATACATACAATAATGATAGCCATTAAGTATATCTGATGAGGCGTTGCCACAAGCACATTCCCAAAAAGCAAGTCATCAATTTCGTGTATTCCTTTAGCACTTTTGGATACAAGAAGGATTGTAATTGCACTTGCTACGACAAATCCCATGCCGATTATGCTTTCGCTTGATAGTCTTCTTTCTGCAAATCTAGTAGAAAATATGGCAACTCCAAGGAAAGTAAATATTAAAGACGTAAGAGTTGGGTTAAGTCCTGTTATAAAGGCTAGTGCAATTCCTGCAGATGAGACTTGCGTAACTGCTACGCTAACAAAGACAATTCTCTTTAAGATGATATAAACACTCAGGTATGAACATACCAGGGCTACGAGCAGAGAACATATAATTGAATATTTAAAGAATTCTAGATTGTTAAGAAAGTCATTCATTTAATTTTTGAAATAATCGCCTTCTGTCCGGAAATATCAGCAATCTTAACTTTGATTCCATAGACTTTATCCAAAGTTTCTTCGCTAAGCATTGAATCAACCGGTCCCAGTTTCAGGGTATTTTTATCAATAATAGACAGTGTCTTCACGTAATTTGCTACGATATTAAGGTTGTGGCTGACCAGTATTACAGTAAGCATGTATTCGGCATGTAATGACTTGATAAGTTCCATTATGGCTATCTCACCCTGGATGTCCATGCCTTCTACAGGTTCATCAAGTATTAGAGTATTTGGTTCACCTACCATGGCTCTTGCTATTAAAGTACGCTGTTTCTGACCTCCGGAAAGTTCCCTGTAGTTTTCATCTGCCAGGTTTTCTATACCAACATTTTTTAACATTTTCTTTACTATTGCATAATCCTTTTCTTTAGGCCTTTTAATAATACCTATCTTTTCATATCTTCCCATGAGGACCATTTCCAATACAGTAATAGGAAAAATCTCGTCAACTGAAGCATGCTGAGGGACATAGCCTATCATTCTTCTATATCCCTTTCCATGATCTGGAAACGTAATTTCCCCTTTTATTGGTTTTAATAGTCCCAGTATCGACTTCAGTAGCGTAGTCTTCCCTGCACCGTTTGGACCCACTATTCCAAGAAAATCTCCTTTTTGTATATTGAAATTAAGAGACGTAAGAACAGGATTTTTTCCATAACCAAGTTGTACATTGTTAAATTCAATCATTAGAATTTATTCCTCGCTCTACGAATATGCTTATCAGTTCATCAATAATATAATCAAAGAGTGCAAAATAATCTTTAACTCCATTTATCCCTTCAACTGAAGTAGGCAGCGTTAAAACACTGGCACCTGTCTTTGATGCAATAAAATCTGGTACTTTGCTCTCATAATATGGTTCCTTGATTATTACCTTTATGTCTTCCGCCTTCATCTTTTTAATAAGATTTGAAATGTGTGCAGGTGAGGCCGGAATCCCCGGTTTTGGTTCTATGTAATCTGCCACCTTGATTTTGAACCTCTTTGCCAAGTTTGACCATGTCTTGTGATATGCGATTACTTTTGTGCCGGAATAAGGCTTCATTTTTCTCAGCCACTTAACCAGATGTGTATCAATTTCATTATCAAAACATTTCTTATTCTCCTTAAAATAATCAGCATTCTCAGGTGAAACTCTTCTTAATCCATTAAGGATATTTTGGGCAATTGTTTTACTGTTAAGTGGATCCAGCCAGTAATGCGGATTGCCAAAAACATGTATATCTCCCAGAGACCTGTCAATTTTTGTCGTAGGAATATCCAGAAGCTCAACTCCTATAGAAGCATCTACATATCCCGATGAGCCAAATCTAATCTGTGGATTTCTTGCACCGTCTTCAAGCAGTTGTGACCATGTTTCTAAATCCAAGCCTACTTTTACAAAAAGATCTGCCTTGTTGAGTTTCAACATATAACTCGGTTTTGCATCAACAATATGAGGATTTTGATATCCCTTTGTAATGTTTTCCACTTTGATTATGTCGCCACCTATAAATTTGGCAATAGACTTCAAATCCGTTGATGTAGTTACGACATTTATTTTTTTAGCAAATGCATAACTATAATTAAGAAAGATGACCGACAGTATCATTAATGAATAAATTATAACTGTTGGTCTCAGAAATTTCTCTTTTGTCATTCTCTTTCTCCAGATAATACTTTTTTAAAATGGATGTGGTTTATGTGCGCCAAGTGTAAATGTTGCCTGCAACGTTAATGCGTTATCTCCTTCTTCTACAGGCATAGTAACAGAGTTTTTTTCCGAATGGGTATACTCCAGCCTCAAGCGTGTAAATTCGCTCTGCCAGAAGGTTAGATACGGAGATACTGACCATTCACTGTCTTTATCGTTCGTTGGAAACTGTGAATAATCAAATCTCGTTCCGGCAGAAAGCCTTTGTGTAAGCTGATATTCACCAAATGTATAAAAACCAAGACTATTTATGTCTTTAACATCTACAGTAAATCCTGCCTCATCAAAACTCCCTGTTTCTCTCTGACTCGCAAAGAATTCAGTTTGCCAGATAAACGATTTATAAAGCTTCTGTCCGGGTGGATCCCATCTGAATGTAATATCAATTCCTTCCATAGTTTGCCTGAAGTTTCTTTTTGTTATTGTTGCATCATCGGTGTCGCTGATGTCACGTGTCTGAAAACTCAAACCAATTTCAAGTGAAGAACTATCGGTAATATCAAAATAATTTCTTAGATGTGCCAGATATATCTGGTCCTTACCTTTTATCCCTTCATCTGAAGGTGTAAGGATTTCACCGGTTAGTTCGGAATAAATGTCCCATGGATTTGGTATAATCTTACTGATAGAAATTCCAGGTTCTTTCTGGCCTTCCGTACCAAGGAAATTCTTTATAGGATCTGGATAATCAATTTGATTGATTTCAGGCCTGTGTACCTTATTCATCTTTCCAAAACTGGTTCTGAAGATACCGGTCTTTGCCTGTAGATCCCATGGAAGCGTAAGCCATGTCATATATCCTTCTTCTATACTTACATCACCTCCATCTTCACTGGTGAGAAAGAAATCTGCACGTGCATACGGGTCTAAGACTCCCGTTAAGCCAAGTTCTATTTCCCTCAGGCTTATCCTGTCTGCAAATTCGTTTTCAGCAAATGGACTTCCTGCGCGTCCCTCATCAATACTTCTCTCAGGCCATGTAACATTGGCAAGGGAGTCGCCAATAATCCCTATATCCAGCATGAGATTTTGCCATTTACCGCCACGAGAATATCCGGGTGTATAAGGTGGTGCCGGTTGATTCTCTTCTTCGTCTAAGAGTTGCGCCAACTCTCTTTTCAGTGAAACATCATCAACTGTTTCGGGATTTCCCCCTTCTAGTCTTGCTATCTTATCCTGCATTTCATTGATCCTGGCCTCATAGTCATTCTTCATTTCGATAACCATGGACGTTAACTCCTGGATCTGCCTGCTCAGAGCATCCTTGTCTGATGTGTCGTTGCTTGCGAAGGCAACTGCAGGGATAATGAAAAAGAATGATATACAGTATATGTGTATAAGTATCCTTCGCATACTAACCCTCCATATTCAATTTCTGAAATTTAACCAGATTTATTCATAAATCATTGTAGATACGAACTCTCATCACTAATATGAATGTATGACAAGATGTAGGGGTAGATTACCCGTCGGTCAAGGATAACTACAAATCTACTTCTTTATCTAAATCTGATCTGATAATTAAGTACTTTATTATGAATTGAACTATGAAATGATTAATGGAGGACTACGTGAGGAGTATTTTCCGTAATTGAGAAATGTATACGCCTGTTGATCGTTTAAACATAATCCGGATGTGTCCGGTATGAAGCATGACGCATTAAAGGATAATTGTATTTTCTTTGGTGAACTCTTGAGCCATTCACAGATAATACAATTATCTTCGTTGTGATCATTGCCGCATAGGATAGGAGCACTGCTGCCACAGTCATTGACAACAGCGACAGTATCTGAATGGTATTCATCAGCAGCATGTCCATGATAAGCAGACTCGTCGAATGCATGAAATCCGCCTGCCGTTATGCACAGGACGACATAAGGAACTAATACGAGTATGGTCAGCGTTTTAAATAATTTTTTTGAACTGTAGGGATACATAGTGATATTATAATATTTACTGTTTTGTGAGTTGTCAATATTTATTTTAAAATATAATTACTTCATTATTTTCTTCGCAATCATTCATATCACATACTCCTGCTCGTTCTTTCCTTTCAACTTTTCCTGTTTCTTCTTCAAGCGCTCTACGTGAATAATAAGCGTATCAACTGTCTCCTTCAGTAGATCGAGTTCGTCAATTGTTAAATCGTTTAATTGTTCAAGATTGTACTCAATCGTGTCGACTATCTTTTTGGCCGGACGCTGCATTGGACGCATAAAATAAGTTGTAATAGTTGCTACTATAGTTCCAAAAAAGATTACGGAGCCTATTACTATCCATATAGCTCCAATCAACTGAGCAATATCAGATTTAGGAGTATCAGCTATGCCGGCTGTAGAAAATGCGGCTATACCCCAATACAGGGCATCACCATAAGAGGTTATGTTTGTCCCTTCAGCGCCTCTTTCGGTATAATACAATCCGGTTGAGAAAGCAAACCACAGTACAATCAGAAGAAAAATCATTTTTCCAAATGGCGTGTGAGTTGCGATATCTCTTATAAATCTCTTAGGCCTGGAATTCAGCTTTTTTCTTCTCATGGGTTATTTATACAATAAAAACTCGGATTTCTCCAGCCGTTATTTCGCCATTTCTATTCTTTTTAATACACCATCAGATGCTTTTCGCAATTCAGAAAGGCTTTCAGGAATCTTTCCGATTGTTTCATCAATCTTAAAAGGTTTGCCGAAAACCATCTTTATCCAATGCCTTCCTGTCAGAAGGTCGATTACAGACCCTCCAAGGACGCTAACAGCGCCGTCAAGATTAGACTCAATTTTAAGCGGTACAATCAATTTATTGCTTTTAGCGGCCACATATGAGATTCCCCTGCGTGCTCTTCTCGTTATGGGTACGTCTCTGTTTAAACCGCCTTCAGGGAATATGACAATCCTTTCACCCTGGCCTAGTTTTTCTATTAACGGCCTGCTGGATAATTCCAGATCCTTACCCTTTCTAGCGCGAATTGCTCCAACAAAGCGATAAAAAAACAGTAATTTATAAAAGTAATCACTTGCCATGTAAAATAGCGGAATATATTTCAAACGAAACGGCAGGGCAATAAAAACAGATATGGGGTCCAGATATGAGACGTGATTTACTGCAAGAATAAATGAAGTGCCTGCCTTTTCCAGATTGTCAGTTCTTTCGACCTTAAAATTAAGAAAAATTCTAAACAAAAACAGAAATGGCCAATAAAATGATATTTGTAATACTTTTGTAAGGTTTCTGCGAATATTCATAAGGTCTGACCAAATCAATCGAGTTTACAGGTAATGGCGTTGAAAAATATTATATTAGTCTGTATCAGAAAGGCCAGAGAATTGGTATGAGAAATACTGCTAATCCCCAGAATATCAGGTTCAGTGGCCCACCAACACGCGTATAGTCAAAGAACCGATATCCGCCCGGAGCATGGATCATCGTATTTGTTTGATACCCTATCGGTGTTGCAAAACTTGTAGATGCGGCAAATGTAATTGCTACCAGAAACGGCCTGGGATCCACATCCATGGATGCTGCTATGGATAACCCAATAGGAGCAATGATCACGGCAGCAGCATTATTTGACATAAGCTCTGTTAGTATCGCAGTGATTAAATATAATATTGCCAGAATAACAATGGGTCCACAACCTGCAAAAGGATCCATTATAGTGTTTACCAGCCAGAGAGCTGTACCGCTTTGTTGCATAGCAAGACCTAAAGGCAGAATACCACCAAGCAGGAAGATAATCTTCCAGTCAATTGCTTCGTATGCTTCTTCTATTGTAAGGCACCGGCTGACAACCATGCCAACAGCGCCGATCAGAGCCGCAGTCAGTATCGGGATAATATTTAACACTGTTAAAGTTATTACAGCAAGAAACAGAAACAATGCGATGATGACCTTATCCTTACGAACATATAGTTCGGTTAACTCGTTTGTTACAATCAGATCAGAGGATTTAAGCAAGCGCGGTATATCACCCTTGTCCGCTTGCAGAAGTAACGTATCCCCATTCTCAAGAAAGACTTCAGCTACACGGTCACGTATAATCTTACCCCGACGCTGTACAGCAAGGACAACACATTTATATCTTCGGAAAAAACCAAAGCTTTGTAACGTACTGCTGGCTAACCTTGACCGTGGCGGGATAAGCACTTCAACCAACTTAATATCATTTGAGCTGATTTTCTTGTCGTCCATTTTAGTCTTTGCATGAATTTCAAGGCCATATTTTTCCTGCATGGCAATAAGCGTATCCACATTACCGTGGAGCAGGAGAATATCTCCTTCTTTTATTTTGGTACTAGGTGGCTTTGAAGTTTCTTTGTTATTTCTTATAAACTTGATAAGGTCTACTTTCTCGTCTTTTTTTACCTTGCTCTCTTCCCAGGTTGATGCAATTAATGAGGAATTCTCTGTAACCTGTAATTCAGCCAGGTAGTCAGCAAGATGATATCGATCCACCTTCTGGTCCTCTCCCGCACGCTTTGGTAAAAACCATCGGGCAATTGTCAGGTAGGATATACCGGCAATGGTCATTGCCAGACCTAAAGGCCCAAACTCAAAGAATTCAAAAGCCTCCATCCCATTGTCTGTTGCAATTGAGTTAATCAGGATATTGGTAGAGCTGCCGATTAGCGTACAAACACCTCCAAACTGGCTTGCGAATGAAAGTGGCATCAGTACCCGGGAAGATGATAATTTACGGGACTTTGCAAGCATAATTGCAACAGGAATAAATATTGCAACCGTAGCGGTATTTATGATGAATGCGGACAGAAGGGCGATCGTAATACAGAGTACGACAATAAGCCGTGGTTCGGTTTTCCCTGCCAATCTGTCTATATGGCGTGCAAGCCATTCCACAAGGCCGGTCCGTACCAGTCCAGCGCTTAATACAAACATAGCAGTAATAATTGCCGTTGCAGAACTTGCAAACCCGTAGAGTGCCTGATTTGTATTGATTAGTCCCAACACAATAAGCACAACCAACACGCACAGGGCCGTCAGGTCGAACCGGAGCTTTCCTGAAATAAAGAAGAACATTGCAGCCACGACCACAATGAGTACCAATATTACGTTAATGTCCGGCATATTTTCTTAAATGACTGCAATTAGCGTATTTTATTGAAGGCATGAATATGATCTAAATCCATATCATTACAGTAGTTATAAATTTTTCTCTGGTTTCTTGACACTTTTTGCTTTTTCATACGGCTCGCCTTCTTTCCATTCACCCACATACTTCTTTCCATCAGGCCATGTAAGTGTTCCTCCTCCATGCATCTTGCCATTCCTCCACTCACCTACATACTCTCTTCCATCAGGCCAGGTTTGTATTCCTCCTCCATGCATCTTTTCATTTCTCCACTCACCTACATACTTCTTTCCACTAGGCCATGTCTGTGTTCCTTCTCCATGCTGTTTCCCATCCTTCCACCAGCCCACATACTCTTTTCTGCTTGGCCATGTAAATGTTCCTCTTCCATGCCGCATGCCATTCTTCCACTCGCCCACATACTTTTTTCC
>CAZPAM010000024.1:0-20889 GCA_964584595.1 uncultured Candidatus Scalindua sp.
AAACGAGGCAACTGACAAGATAATAAATCTGTAGTTATTTTTTGTATGAACAGAATCCATTTATTTTCCCGTTAAAATAATTACATTACTTTGTTGCAAAGTTAGTCAAGAATAGATGAAGAAATTTATATATGGTAGTAAAAGAAAGATTTGTCAATGTAATTTTTTTGTAATACTTATTTTTACCATGCCATTAGCTCTCCGACAATCTCTTCCACGAGGTCTTTTATCGTTACTATTCCTATTGATTCATTATCTTTATTGGTAACAACTGCCATTCGCTGTTTCGTCTTTTGCATTCTTACCAGTGCATCATCTATAAGTGTTTCTTCGTTAAGACATTCGGTATCTTTCAAGAAATCGCTGATTGTTGACTTTTCCGTACCAACACTCAAAAAATCGAATAAGTTTATTACTCCAACAATATTACTTTTCGAACCTTTAAAAACAGGAATCCTGGAGAACCTTACATTTTTTGCAAAAACTTTTATTTGCTCGGCACTTGCATCGTGTGAGACCAGGGCTGTCCTTTTGAGCGGTATCATAATTTTATTTATCGGGATACTTCCAAGCTTCATAATATTTCTTGTCATCATATCCTGATAGCCGGAAATGATTCCCTCTTCAACCCCTTCCCTTATGAAAAATCCCAATCTGTACGGTGTAAAAATTGTTGTCCTTTTACCCACATTTTTTAGAAATAGTTGTGGAATTTTATTCGCACCTTTCAAAATGTACACTAAAGGAAGGAATAGTTGTGAAAAGAACTTGACACTTGTCGATGCGGTATAAAGAAATGTGTCTGCCCTTCTCTGGCAAACATTCTTCGGCATAACCTCCGCGAAAACCAGCATGATTGGCGCCATGATCAGAGTTGCAACCAGTTCCGGATTAGCTTGAGAAATATTTTTTGACGTGATACTTGTAAACATTGCCGCGGCCAGGTAATTCATAATATTATTACCGATTAATATTGTGCATATCAAAGCTTGCGGGTCTTCTAATAACCTTTTAATAATTTTTGCGCTTCGTATTCCCCTGTCTACCTTATACTGCAGCCTGACACGGTTGATACAGTAAATGGCAATCTCAATACCTGAAAAATATGCAGAGAATAAAATAAACAGAATTAACAGATAATATTCAGTCATCTTTATCTTCGTCCGCCTCTTCTTTTGTTTTCATTTCTTGTAATATCGAAGTAATGCGCCTCTTCCTGACGCCCTCAATTGTAAAAACGAAATCCTCGTATACCACAGAATCACCTTTTTTTGGAATATGCTCAAGCAAAGTAATGACAAACCCGCCTATAGTATCAACTCCCATTGGTTCTATTTCCACACCAAAAGTATCAGACCAATCGCGTATACTCAAATTACCGGAAATCAGGTATTTATTTTCATCAATCTTTTCGAGTGTTTCTCTGGGCTTCTCATGTTCATCCTGAATTTCACCAACAATTTCTTCTATAATATCTTCAAGTGTAATCAGCCCTGCAGTACCGCCATACTCATCTACAACAATGGCCATCTGGCTGCCTTCGCGCCTGAACTGCCGCAGCAACCCTTCAATACTCTTCGTTTCAGGAACAAATTGAATTGGCTTCAAAATGCTTTTTAATTCTACATTCGGATCAAGAAAAACATCCTTTGCATGTATTATGCCTAAAATGTTATCTGTCGTTTCTTCATAAATGGGAAACTTAGTATGTTTTGTTTCACGTGCAAGTTCAATAAGCTCCTCTACCGGGTCGGCGATATCGTGCAAATTCATATCGACCCTTGGAAGCATTATCTCTTTTACCTGTACTCTTTTAAAATCTAAAATACCATGTATCATCGAACGCTCCTCTCTATCGACAATACCCTGTTTTTCACTAAACTCTACAATCATCTTTAATTCATCGATGGTTACACATTTCTCCACGTCCTCACTCTTGCCAAAAATTTTACTTATTACATTGATAAACGAAGCAAGGGGTATACGAAATGGCAAAAAGACCCTATCAAAAATATAAATAGGCATTGCCACCCACCTGGAATACTGATCCGGAACTTTTACTGCTATATTTTTGGGTATTACTTCTCCCATAATAATAATCGCAAGCAAGCTGAACACACACACTATCCCTGCCGTCCAGACACCACCGTTGGGGCTGGTGACAGTTATTTTCCGGGAGATACCATAGGAAATACAAAAGAAACCAATGTTTGCCAGCATATTTCCAAGCAGAATGGTTGTTAATAAGTTCTTAGGTGTTTTCAGGAGTGTATAAACTAATCTTTCTGATTTGCTGTTGCTTTTGCCAAACCGGCTAATCTCTTCTCTGGTTAATGAAAAAAAAGCGGTCTCTGTAGCAGAAAAAAAAGCGGAAAAACAGAGCAGGAGCAGCATAAACAGGATTTGAGGCAGGTATGTTAACAGTATATATAGGTTGTCTTCCAAGAATATCACCCGGTATGGGAAATGGATGGCGTTATTTATAAATATTACGAAAAATTAAGTGTAAATTTAAAATTATTTATCAACTAATAAACGCCAATTGCCTAAATTATAACCGTCAACTCACAAAAATGTCAATTACAAAACATTATGCGGTCTGATATAATTTAAAAATGGAAGAATTTGTTTTTCTTGATGATATAGCGACTGCCGATGTAGCGATAGAGTCACGTGGAGATACTCCTGAGGAATTGTTTTCCGCGTCTGCAAGGGCAACTTTTGAAGTTATGGTTGATACCGGTGATATACAACCTGAGACAAAGAAGGTCATACACCTGGAGAATTCTGAGATAGATGGATTGCTTTTTGACTGGCTTGCCGAAATAATATTCCTGAAAGATTCAGAAGCTATGGTATTTTCTAATTTTGAAATAAAAATAAAGAAGGATAAGGATTATTGTCTTGATGCCGAAATCTACGGCGAAGAGATTAATCAATCCAGGCACGAACTCAGATGCGATGTAAAGGCGATAACTTTCCACCTGTTCGAAGTGTATGAAAAAGAAGGAAAATGGATAGCCAGATTTATTTTAGATATATAGATTTTAATGGGTAATAAAATGAATACGGGTATGAAGGTAAATAAGATTTCTGACTGGGTATGGGAGATCCCGAAGACTGAGAAGGAAGGTATGCGGGTGCCGGCACGAATATATGCCAGTGATGTGTTATTTGAGAATATGGACAAAGGTGTCTTTGAGCAGATTACAAATGTTGCATGTCTGCCCGGTATCCAGAAATATGCACTCTGTATGCCTGACGGTCATTGGGGGTATGGATTTCCTATTGGTGGTGTAGCCGCTTTCGATACTGAAAATGGCATTATCTCTCCCGGAGGAATCGGTTTTGACATAAACTGCGGTATGAGATTAATTACTACTGATTTGAAGGTAAATGAGGTCAAGCCACGGCTACCGGAACTCATTAACGAACTCTTCCGGGCCGTCCCGGCAGGTGTAGGTTCAAAAGGGGCCATTAGGGCTTCAGTATCACAGCTTAAAGACATAATGGAGAGAGGGGCTGAATGGTGCATTGAAAACGGATATGGCTGGCCTCAAGACCTGCAAAGGATAGAGGAAGGTGGACATCTACCCGGTGCCGATCCACCAAAGGTTAGTGAAAAGGCTATATCGAGAGGTATAAATCAGCTAGGCACTCTTGGTTCCGGGAATCACTATTTAGAAATTCAGTTGGTGACAACAGAAAATATCTTTGATGAGATGATTGCAAAGGTTTTTGGTATTAAGGAGAAAGATCAGATAGTTATCATGGTGCATTGCGGCTCAAGAGGTTTTGGCCATCAGGTTGCTACGGATTATCTAAGAGTGTTCGATAAAGCAATGAAGAAATATGGTATGACTGTCAGGGACAGGGAGCTTGCCTGTGCGCCCTTTAAATCACCGGAAGGTTCAGACTATTACAAGGCCATGCTTTGCGCCGCAAACAGTGCCTTTGCTAACCGGCAGATAATCACCCACAGGATCAGGGAGAGTTTCTCAAAAGTATTTGATACCAATGCTGAAAAACTCGGGATAGAGATAGTGTATGATGTGGCACACAATATAGCGAGGGTAGAAAGATATAAGATAGACGGCAAAGAGAAAGAGGTCTTAGTTCATAGAAAAGGCTCGACGAGATCATTTGGTCCGGGCAGGAGGGAGCTCCCGGAAATCTACAGAGAGGTAGGACAACCTGTTATTGTTGGCGGTTCAATGCAAACGGGTTCTTTCCTGCTGACAGGTACTGAAAAAGCAATGGAGGAAACATTTGGCTCTACAATGCATGGTGCAGGCAGAACCATGTCAAGAAGTGCTGCCAAAAAGATGGTAAGGGGCGATCAACTCATGAGGACTATGGCGAAGGATGGTATACTTGTTAAGGCCGCTTCAATGCCCGGCCTGGCAGAAGAAGCTGGTATTGCATATAAAGACATATCAGAAGTCGTTGAGACTATGGACACCTTAGGCATATCAAAAAAGGTTGTAAAACTAAAACCTGTCGGCAATATAAAGGGATAGTATTATTCCTCTTTGAAGAGAGGGCTAAGGGGGGGAATCTATAAATACAAAAACCCGGATCAAAACGGGGAGGGGTTGTTTTGACCCGGGTCTCTACACAAATTTCAGTTTGCGCAGCATACAATCATTTAAAAAAACGTAATCCCTCGGCATGTTTGCCGAGGGGTAAAACTACTTATTTACATACTAAAATACGTATTCAGCACCAAAAGTCAGAATGGTTTCATCATCATTATTAAAGGAGTCGCTAGCTTCTCCATGACCAGGTTCTCTATCTTTAGATACATGATGTATATTGTGCCTTATTTCCGGTCTGAGCATGAGATTTTCAGCTACCGTTATGTTGTGTGTGTAGGTAAATGTCGATATTGAATAGCCAAAGGCTCTGGCACCGTCAGAGTCATTCATATGCTCGTATCTGAAAGCTCCCTGTTGATTATCTGTCCAATCATACATGGCATATCCAACACCAGCCCACCAGTGAGCACCACTTAAGCCATCAGGATGTGAGTTACCAGTAGCAACGTCTATAGTGTCTATAACCCCATTTCCATCAATATCATGTGCGATAAAATCTTCAACATAACCATGATCCCAGTTAAAGCCAAGACTTAGTTTGTCTACCTGTGGTAATGAATATGTGGCGACAATGTCATACATCATAGTGTTTCCACCGTTGTTATCACTAACAAAATTGTCAGCGGTTGAGCCGCCTGAGCGTTTGGACCAACCTTCGGCACCGATTATAGCTGCCAATGAAATAAAGAAGTCATCGTTTGGAGTATAAGTCAGGTAGAATCCAAATGATTTTGCTTCGTTGTTATCAACGAAAGAATCCCATCCGTTAACATACTTGAGCTGTAAACCCAACTTGTCACTTGGTAGGAATTCAGATACATCAATGCTCACACCGTTGTGTGTAAATGGTATTGCATTATTGTAAACTACTCCGTGTGAATAATTCGGGTTGCCTATATTTTCTACAAGTTCATAGCCAATCCAAGTGTATTGTTTACCCATGGTAATTGGAACGCTTTTCCCTAACACAGGTGCATTCCAGGTAAGATTTCCAACAGCTATGGTAGCAACTCTGTTAACATCATCCGTATCAGCTGTATTAACTTCACCCAAGAAAGTGATCCTCTTTGCCTTTTCACCAAAGTATAAATGTGCCTGCCAGCCTATGGGGTGCTCATCAGTAGCTTCCTTGTCTAAAAACATTGCAAAACTTTCAAGGGTAAATGTATTATCGTCATTTTCGCCTATGAAGTTCCAACCACCTATATCACCGGCATTCTCAGTCGCATCCTCACCGGCCTGCCTCAAGTTATAGCTGAACATGGTGTCTACATAACCACCTACAGTTAAACCTTTGAACATACCGCCCATGATTGCAGAACCTGCCAGCGCCTCTTCTACTGCTCCAGAAATATCTTCCTGCATTATTTCAGATCTTATTTCATCTGCGAAATCAGTCTTCAGCACATCTCTTAAACCAAGTGTTGCCTCTTGAACGTCAGCCTTGGTTTCGCTTAATATTTCAGCCTTCATCTCCTCTTTCATTTCGCTAAGCAACTCTTTTTTAAGTTCAGCTTTTAATTCCGCTCTTAGCTCGGCCTTTAGCGCTTCTTTATCAATTTCCTGCGCAAAAGACACACTGCCAAATGCCAATACAGCAAACATCGGCAGCAACAAATAAATTTTCCATTTACCCATATTTCTAACCTCCCCGTAAAAAAATAAAAAAATTGTTTTCTTAGAATAAGCTTACAACTTTCCAATCACGAAAACTCTTAACTAAACGTGTTTTAGAATCTTCTATCTAACATACAAACATGTTTCTATCTATCAGGAACTTCCTGACTATACACTTCTAAATACCTTACTTCAATGGCAACTTTCAGCAACTTACCTTCTCAGTAAAGTGGTCTATATAAGCATAATAATAAATAAAGTCAAGAAAAAAATCAATCCAAGGCATCGGCTTGTCTTCAACAGACTTCCGGAGGGGAAGAATGGGCTTTAAAAATGATTTATCATTCTAAAGGTCCAAGCTATAGGGAGATCAAGCGAGTACCCAAATGTACTGTCTTAAAGTTATAGCCAGGACGCATAAAATTTTTAAAGCCTTGCCGATTGCCTTGAATTGGAATTATTTATCTAACGTTTAACCGCAAGTCCACGCTAATAGAGCAATATCAGGACCAAAATGTTTAAAGACAGGCATAAAAAATGTAACTTTATACTATATAGATTAAACATTATATGTTTTTAAGATCCTTAAGCCATACGTAAGATATGCTAATTTAAGGGCTTCCACAGAATCATCTCAAAAGTTCCCCATCTACTTTTTATGTAAAACTACATCAGGAAAATATTAAAATTAATATTCAAAAAAACAAAATATAGAAGCAATTAATCGTCAAATATACGCCAATCGAGCATGATTTTACCATTATAAGTTGAAAATTTATGGTTGTTGTAATATGAATTCTTATTTGTAAGTATTTGTTAATAAGCATCTTATGTGTCAGCATGAGTATTTACTATCATTTATTATGTAAATCTTACAATTTAGAAGTGTCTGAATATTAACGAAAGGCCCTGATCAGAAAAGTGGCATATTTCAGCCTGATTTTTGATTACATTTAACCCCAAAATGCTTTCTTTAGAGATATGCTAAATATATCCAATTTCAAAGATTGCTGTTTTTGCCGAATACCATGCAATTTTAATAAATATTGACAATGGCTATGGAATATGAGAAAAGTGATTCTAAAGTGAATAGGTAAGTTAGAGAGTTGCCAGAGTTATAATTTTGACTTAAATAAATGAGGTAGATTTTGTAAATGGCCAGACCAAAGATAAAAATAACCGTAAAGGAGAGAAAAGGAGAGAAGAATTGCCATAGGGGACATAAGATTGGAGATTCTTATGATTTTGATACAGAGCGAGGCGAGATATGTCCTATGGCAATGCACGTCCTGTTTCCGGTAGTTGATATTCTAAGATATGGAGGCACTTTGCCGTGGGGTGAATGTAATAATAAAGGATTATTTGCCTGTCCGGACCCGGATGTATTACTGGTGTTTGAGGTTGAGAGGGCAGATTAAAACCAAAGGGGTCCCCGCACTTTCCACCAGGAGAAATCAGAAAAATTTCTCTTACTCCTGACGAGATTATAAATGCGATTTATAAAAGCGTACATAGATGGATACGGAAAGTTTCACAACCTGAACTTTATTTTTGAACCCGGGTTTAATCTTTTCTTTGGTCCAAACGAAGCAGGCAAAACTACAATGATACACGTACTACTGAGAGCAGAAAAAAGTTAATGTAGCTATTCAAAAAGGGGATTTTGTGACAAAAGAAACTATTAAGTGTCCGGATTGTGGTGCAGTAATTGAATTATCAGAGGCCATCTCACATGATATTGAAATAAGGCTGAAGCAACAATACGAAAACGAGATAGGAAAGGCTAAAAAATCTATTGAAGATAAAACAAAGAAAGAGGTTCAGGAGTCATTAAACCTTAAGATCTCCGATTTAAATGAACAGCTGGATGAGAAAACTAAAAACCTGAAGGAAGCTCAAAAACAGGAACTTGAACTTCGAAAGAGACAGCGGGAACTTGAGGAAAAGGAAGAAAAATTAGAGTTGGAGCTTAGCCGTAAAATTGATGCTGAACGCCAGAAAATAATTGAAAAAACTACGAAGGAATTTGAAGAGACTCACCGATTGAAGGAGGCTGAGAAAGACAAACAACTTGA
Source organism: uncultured Candidatus Scalindua sp. (assembly GCA_964584595.1). Taxonomy (GTDB): domain Bacteria; phylum Planctomycetota; class Brocadiia; order Brocadiales; family Scalinduaceae; genus Scalindua. The sequence continues at coordinate 8,291 of CAZPAM010000024.1, forward strand.
CGACATGAAAACACAGATAGATGAACTCAAGAGAAAAGCCGAACAGGGTTCTCAGCAAGCGCAGGGCGAGGTACTTGAGTTGGAACTGGAGGAATCGTTGAAGGAAGAATTCCTATTTGATTATATCGAACCGGTTGCCAAGGGAGTAAAAGGTGGTGACATTATACAAACAGTAAAAACACAATCCGGACGTATCTGTGGAAAGATATTATGGGAAACAAAACGAACCAAAAATTGGAGTGATTCTTGGATCCAGAAACTTAAGGATGACCAGCGTGAAGCAAAAGCCGATATAGCTATCCTGGCATCTGAAACCTTGCCAAAGGGATTTCATCATTTTAGACAAATATCCGGCGTATGGGTAACAGACATCCATTCAGTCGTGAGCCTTGCGTTAGCCTTGAGGGTAGTATTGATTCAGGTTGCCAGAGAGCGGGAAGTCCAAGTCGGCAAAAAAGGGAAAATGGAAGTCGCTTACAATTATCTGACCGGACAGGAATTTAGAAATAGGGTGGAAGCAATTGTAGAATCTTTTACTGCGATGAAAGTGGATTTGGAAGCCGAAAGACGTGCAATGCTGAAAATATGGGCTAAACGGGAGAAACAGATAGAAAGAGTAATCTCCAATGCAGCAGGTATGCACGGAGATCTTCATGAGATCGCAGGGACCTCACTGCCAACTATTAAAATATTGGAACTGCCTGATGACGACGCATAGAATATAAAGTGCAGGTTGTGAAACTTTTTGTTGGAAAATATGCTATATTAACTGACACATTACTTTTTTAATAATTTAGAATGGAGATGAAAAATGGCTGGAAAGTTTAAGTCGGTAGTTATGTTTGTTGTGGTAGTAAGTATTTTCTGTTTTGCGCTGAATATAGTGGGAACAACTTCACCTCTTTATGCATGTGATGCTTGCGCATCCAAAACAAAGGGATACTCCCATGACAAAGGCAGTCATCCTTGTTCATCCAAAGCAAAGCAATGCGCCTCGGGCAAAGGCAGTTATTCTTCATGCTGCAAAGACAAAAGTAAATGTGATAAGGGAGGAAGCAACTGTATTTCTACTTTGATGAAACTCACACGCTGTGCAAAAAAGGAATTGCTTAAAGAAAAGATTAAGGCGAATCTTGAGAAAAAGGCAGGGGAGAAATTGGATAAAGTGGCCGACCTTCTGGTTGACGCCATGATTGAAGAACATAAGGCCGCCGGGGTAGACAAGGGACGAAGAGCTGAACTCCAGGCTAATATAAAAGCGGTATTTACCGAAACAACTGAAAAGTAAAGTTAGTTTATATCAGCAGCGGGCCCGTCAGATAAAATGACGGGCCCGGCTGTTTTATTTGTAAGAAATTGTTCTGTGACTAAGCAATTATAATGATGGAAAAAACTCCCTTCGAACAATTCATACTTGAAAATCTTTATAACCTCTGGAAAGAACACGGCCCCTCTAAAGTAAAATCCTTACAGGCACTCATTGAAGAATACGGCGTTCAGGAAGAAAATATTAGAAAACCCCTGAAAAGACTTATCAAGGCGGAGCTTGTTGATTCTGATTCGTACACTGCATGGATAACAAAAAAGGGTATTGCCAAAATGGACGCTGTCATCTCTTCCGGCTCCGGCGAAAGTGCAGTTACCGGGGGAGACAAGACACCGGTCAGTATCGGAATCAATTTTCTTAAAAATTTTGAACAGGCAATCAGCAGGTCCGAGCTTTCTGTTCCCGAAACAGAAATGTGGCTGAACGGCATAAAGCAGATCAGCCAGAATCCCGTGCTCTTTAAAGCAATGGAAGCCGCCCTTAAATCTACAACAGAAGGGAAGAAGGAATGAATATTGAATATGGGGAGATTATAAGATGGGCCGGAAAATAACTTTAGCTGAACTTCGCGAGATACAGGAAGAGCATGATAAATGGGTAAGCAGTGGTGGGAGTGAAGGACGCTGTGCAAACCTGAGTGAAACAAACCTGAGTGGTATAAAACTTTATAATGTCAACCTGAATCATGCCGACCTGAGTGGTGCCGACTTGAGGAGTGCCAACCTGTCTGAAGTAAAGCTGAAGGGTGCCAACTTGAGCGGTGCTGACATGAGGAGTGCCTACCTGTGGAATGGTGCTGACCTGAGAGATGCCGACCTGAGTAAAACCGATCTGACCAAAGCCAACCTGTTCAATTCCAACCTGACCGGGGCCAGACTGAGTGATGCCAACCTGAGGGGTATAAAGCAGAAGGGTGCCAACCTGAGTGATGCCAACTTGAGCGGTGCCAACCTGGCCAAAGCCAGACTGAGTGGTGCACAGGGCTTAACCATTGAACAGCTCTCCGAGGTAAAGACATTGTATAAGTCAAGGTTAGACCCTGATCTTATGGAACAGATAAAGGGAAAATGCCCCGGGCTTCTGGAAAAGCCAAAGTCTGAGGAATGAAGAAGAGTTGAGGTTCGTCATCATTTTTCCTGTTGATTTTGGTAAACGACATCACTATTATTAATCTCAGAATCACCCTCTCCGCAAAGTGCTACTGTAAATGGAGGAACGACTATGACAGATGAAAAAGGACGTATCCGCCGTGACTTAGAGAATATAAAACCCGGGGGGATTATGGCTCTGGGGATCATTATTATAGCTATGATTGCAGTCGTTATTGCAGCTATGTTGGAACAGGATGATGCTAAAATTGATTCACAGAAAGAGGTCTATCTCTTCCTTCACGGAAGGGCAGACCTTCAGGAAAGGGCCGAGACCTCCCTTGTGGCATATGGGTTTCAAAAGGAGAAGATTACCGTAGCTTCTTCAGAAAATGTTGGGAGCGTTGGCGATTATATCGCAATGCTCTGGAGGCCGCCAAGACCGGATCACATAAAGATTCAAAAGATAACCAAAGTTAAGGAAGTAGAGCCGGATAGAATTATTGGATTCTGGAGGGGCGTTTCAGGCAAGGTCATAGATATAATTTCTCTGGAAAAGGATGAAGGAAAAAACAACATTTACCATTCTCCGGACAAACAGCGCCGAGGACAAGAAGGCGAAAAGAAAAGAATGCATCGGCCGGGATTACAGGATAATCAGGGATTTATATAGATTTGCACAGAAGACGTAACCTCCCGGAAACCTATTGTGATATTAGTAAACAGCATAACTATTATTAACCTCAGTATCTCAACAATCTACAAGATTTCATATCACACAGATATATATTCCATCAAGTGATGAATATGCTTTTCATAAAGACCTCCCTGTTTTAAAGGCCGTCTGCAGTGCGTCAGGATGTTTAACAATGTCTCCTTTCTTTTCCATACATGGATATAATAATTCGCCTTTGTATTTTATATCAAGTACGTGAAATACAGTCTTTATTACAATAATTGCTCCTTCAAAAAATTTTCCGGCATTTGTTGCTCCCGCAGTGGAAATGAAATATCCTGAACGGTTTTCTTTTTCAGGACTTATCAATGTTTCCTTAAGGATGTATTTTCTGGACCACAAGGTCTGACAACGGTCAATAAATGATTTCAATTGGGCACTAACTCCTCCAAAATAAATTGGAGAGGCAAACACTATATAATCTGCTTCCAATAATTTGTTATACATCGATTGCATATCGTCATCGATTATACATTGACCGTTCTTTTGGCAAGAACCACAGGATGTACATGGCGATATATCAAATTTACTGAGAATAAATAATTCAGTCTCATGGCCGCCGGCACTGGCACCTCGTAAAAACTCTTTTAAAAGCAGTTCAGTGTTTCCGTCCATCCTGGGACTGCCAGATATTCCCAATACCTTACCAATTCTTGTCATTTACAATTCCTGAACGGGTTTTGTCATTACCGGCACAAAATCAACGTCTGCATCAGTATTCATTGTAAGCGGTTTAGCTTTATATATGTTAATTATAATAATGATAATAACGCATGCACCGTGGTAAGGTACATGCGTTATCATACCCAAACTAACCTCCGGCCGCCCTCATAAAGTCCGGCCAGTCTGGCCATGGCTCTCGAGCAACCGCATGGCAAGCAAAACATGCCTTTTGCAGCATTTCATCCAGGCTTTTATAGGTTTCCACGATATTCTTCTTTCCGGCAGTTTCAGCAATATTATTTGAGGAATCGATAGTAAGTTTCAGGTATTTTTCAAATTCAGCCTTCATTTCCGCGGTAGCTTTTGCATCACCACCCGTTTCTTGATGCCACTCCCCGGCCTCTCCATCCGCTGAAAAGAACATCTCCATAACGATTTCACTGTTTTCAGCAACCGCATTGGCCTCTCTGGCAACTGCATGGAAATCACCAACCATTAACGCATTCAGTATCTTGGAAGTATGCTCACTGATTAATCGCATCACAGCGCGTGTAGGTGAGGATTTACTGATATGGTGAGTCCCAGTATCTTGTCCAAACACCTTACTATCATTCCAACCGTAAGTAATTACTCCGGTGGTTACAACAAACGCACAAAAAGCGGCTATAAATACTTGACTAATATTTCTCATTCAGAGTTTCCCCTTTCTATAAAATGTACCAAAAAAAAATATAAATTACTGAGATATAAATGATTAATTGTTTTGGTTATCTCATACAGAACTCCTTTCAGATTCTGGTTGAAAAGATAATGTGTATACAAATGTGATTATTCGTGATTTACAGATTCCCCCCTTTGGATTGACATTCAAATCGATAATGCTCCAGACATACGCATTGATGCCACGCAAAATTCTCCAAAAATTACACTCAGCATGAAGGGTTTTATTCTCCTATATTTTGCTTATACTACCCTTAAAGATTATTCTTTTGTAGTGCAAAGTTTACATTCTTCCCCTTCTTATTTAAACAAATTATTCTTTCTAATAGGTTCCCACATATAATAATTCTTAATAAACTCAGGGTCGTTAATATTCAATATTTTTTTTCCGTCCAAAATATTCTTTAATACTATCCCGAATATGCTAAAATGATTCCTTCTTTAGCACTCTGGAAAAATTTAAAGGAAGGTGTTTGTATGGCCGGTTTCTTAGATAAGTTTAGAGGCAATGTGGTTTCATCTGTATGGAAGGACAAAAAAGATGTGCCTAAGGCAATTGATATAGATGACAAGATCGCCCTCGGTGTATTGCTGTGGGTTGTGGCAGAGGCCGATGATAAGTTTCTGGCAAAAGAGGATGAGAAAATCAGGGAGATCCTTACTACTTCACACTGTCAGATCTCAGAGGAAGATATAGAAACTGTATTAGCCTCCATCAAGGAAGCGGCAAGGGAGAGGATAGACCTGCACCGTTTTACACGTGAGGTAAGTAAGGACCTGTCTTATGAGATGAGAAAATCGATTATCGAAACCCTCTTTCATGTTGCCTGCTGTGATGAAGAACTGGACCATAATGAAATGGAAACAATCAGGAAAATATCAGGCCTCTTCCATTTATCACACAAGGACTTTATCAAGGCCAAGATAGATGCCAAGAAAGAGTTCGGCCTGGATACGGCTGAGTAACCTCTTACTTCTCTTCCTATCCAACATCATCTCGTTATCCCGTCTAAATTATTTTTTTCATACTCCCCCGAATATGCTAATATAAACAGGAAAATGATCTACATTATAGCCTTTTTTACATTCATGGCGGGATTGTTTGTAGGCGGTCTCCTTTTAAGAGGTTCAAGACCGGGATCACTATTAAGTATGCATGAGTGTAGCCGTCGCTTACATTCTAACGAAGTGGCAGGTCTCTTTGCATCTGTGGTTGTTCAAAAAATACCGGGAGTTATTCCGAATGTGATCTTGGAAACTGATAAAACGATAGTGTTTAAACATCCCAGGCCAGGACATAGAATTCATTATATGTTTGTGCCTAAAAAGGATATTAAAAATATTGGAGAACTGACTGACGAAGATAAGGAATATATTATCGACCTCTATTCCACAGTCGTAGCCGTAATCAACAGGGAGGGGATTAAGGACTATACGTTATTAACCAGGGGTCCCGGGTTACAAGACGTGGCATATTTACATTTTCACCTCACTGCGGAATAAAAAAACTTGTGTCTTTCCTTTGCACCTTTGTGAGAAAATTTTCCTGCTTCTGACCTTATCCACTCACCATACTCCTTCAATGAAACCTTCTGTTAATGTTTATTCTTTCGTATATAATATGTGTATAAAGGGTGGTATCTTTAAAAACGATATGAAGAAATATATAAATATTTTCAGAATACAAAGCTGGCGTAATATAATTAAAATATTAATTATAGTTGGCGCTTTTTTTCTGCCGGAAACAGGGTACTCTGAATTTCCTATGGGTGAGGTGACCAAATGCCGGAACCATTGCTGCACTATGTTTATAAAGGCAATTGGTATTGTAATAAAACATGAGGGGAAAGAGGACGAGAGAATACTGCATTCCCGAACCTGTGAGTTATTAGAAAATTCTGATTCTCATGATTATATGTTCTGCTCTGATCTCGAACTGGCATTTAGTAAAGGGTTTGTAAAATGTGAAAGTTGCAACTTGAAGTTTGTAGACAATGATCCCTGTACGGCAAAGTGTTGTAAATACTATGGCTGGATAATTGAACCGATTACGGGCATCCTGCATAGAAAGGATTGTCATTTTCTGAGGATAGTAAAGCTGAGGATGTATCACGACCTTGCATTTCTTTGTTCCCGCCACAATAACGAGGAAGAACTTGTGGATAAGGCCCTTGTAGAGAGAAAGGCTAATTACAGAGTATGTAATTCCTGCTTTAGAGATATAATCCCCAAGAGGTATAAGCTGGAGCCAAGCCTGTTAAGGTATTATGATAGCAGTGATATTGAGTACAGTTTAGAAGAATTGGAATTATGTTTGATCACCATGTCCAAATAACGGTTATTTTGTGCAGGGCTAAGCCCGGCTTTGCCGGTACTGTCCAAAACATTTTTATTAGGCCTGTGAATATGCTAGAATAGTTTTTATTTCACTATTTACATTAAAGATAATTGATCAATGGAAAAGTTTTTCAATACATGCCCCAGAGATTGTTACGATACCTGTGCCATGATCACAACGGTTGAGAATGGAAAGGCTATCAAACTCCGAGGTAATCCAAAGCATCCCATAACGCAGGGTTTCCTCTGCTGGAAGATACAGAACGCATTAAAGTTCGTGTATTCACCCGAACGTCTGAAGCGCCCTCTGAAGAGGGTTGGGAAAAAGGGAACGGACAATTTCCGGGAGATTACATGGGAAGAGGCTTATAAAGAGATTGCTCACCAGATGGAGGACGTACAGGTCAAACATGGAGCGGGTGCAATCCTTCCATTTCACTATTACGGCCACATGGGGCTTCTGAACAAACAATTATCGCAGCGAATCTTCACTACCCTGGGAACCAGCAACTGCTCACCAACAGTATGTTCGAATGCCGGACGAACCGCCCTGCAGTATGTATATGGTGGTTTCTGGGGGATTGATCCTGAAGAGATCCAGTCCTCCAAGCTCATCATATTCTGGGGACTGAACGGGCCATGGAGTAACCTGCATGGCTACAATATGGTTAAGAAAGCTGTGCGTAACGGAGCAAAATTCTATGTCATCGATCCTTTGAAGACCGGCCGGCTTGGCAAGCATCTTGCCATCAAGCCAAACACTGACGGCGTTCTTGCTCTGGGTATCGCAAATTATCTGATAACAAATAATCTATATGATAAAGAACATGTAGAGAAACATACACACGGTTTTGAACAGTTCAGGGAAGTAGCAAAGGACTTTGACATTGAAAGGGTTTCAAGGATAACAAACTTATCCGTTGAAGATATTCGAGAGTTGGCCGAAGACCTGTATCGAATAAGGCCAAATTTTATACACTTGGGGTTTGGTATTCAGAAACATCTTTACGGCGGTGAGGCCGTCAGGACTATTGCGCTCCTGCCTCCTCTGGTGGGTGGGTTCAGAGTACATTACAGCAATACTAACAGAGAGATAGACCTCGGGTTTCTTCAAGGTAAACATCTTGCAAATCAAGCCCAAACGGAAAATCAAAAGATGCACAACATGGCACAGCTCGGACGCATACTGGAGGCCGGAGAGGTAAAATTCCTTTTTGTTTTCAATACCAATCCTCTGGTCAATCTGCCCAATCAGCAGCTTGTGAAAAAGGGCATGGAGAGTGAGGATGTTTTTACTGTTGTGCATGACCTTTTTTTAAATGATACCTGCAGTTATGCGGATATCGTTCTGCCTGCCCCGAGTTTCCTGGAATCATTTGATATCCATGTATGTTATTACCACAATCATATGTCCATAAACCAGAAGGCAATTGAGCCCCTCTATGAATCAAAACCCAACTATCAGGTATTCAGGGAACTTTCTGAAGCACTTGGTCTGAACACCGGAGAGCTGTTTCCTCCGGAACGTGAAGTTGCGGAAGAGTTTTTGAGCAGGAGCAAGGCAGTAGATTTCACGCTGCAAGATCTGGAACAGAATGGTTTCTGTAAGATGAAACCGAGGCCGCAGGATGAATACCTCACGCCTTCAGGGAAGATTGAAATGTATTCCCGGCTGGCGGAAAAAGCTAATATTCCACCATTGCCCGGTTATTATGAAGAGGATAAAGGCGAATACCCTTTCCAGTTCTTAACGGTTAATCATAAACAGATAACACGCTCTCAGTTTCACAACGTATGGAAGGAAGAGATAGAACCAATCGTCCTGATTAACGAAGAAGATGCAAAAGAGAAAGATATAGAGGAAGGTGATTGGGTTAGGCTGAAAAATGACCAGGACACGCTCAGGATGAAGGCTCGTCCTACTACAGACATAAAGCGGGGAGTTGTATTAGCCTATGGAGGACTCTGGTCGAAACTATGTGATGGTAAAGGTGCAAACACCCTGACTCCGGATGTTGTTCAGGACTTTGGCGGAAACGCTACTTATAATTCCACCTACGTTGAAATTGAAAAATGTCAGGAAGGGCTGGTGTGAAGCTCATCTGACAGGCCTGAAGCTTTTCCTCTTTTTCCCTTGGCCATCTGCTCCAGTTCATTAAAGTGTTCGGGTTCTCCTATTACCGCCAGCTTGTCTCCCACTTCTATTAGGTTATTATCAGGAGGGTTGAACAGTATCTTTCCATTCTTCTTTTTAAGGGCCACTATTAGTACCCCATTTTTTTCTATAATATCTGCATCTTTGATGGTTTTATTCGCCAACGCTGAGCCTGCTTCCACTACAACTTCCTCAATCTGGATCTCCATGTTTCCGGTTTTTGCTGTTAACTCCAGGAAGTCTACAACTGTAGGCTTAAGAATGGAATGGGCTATCCTGAGACCTCCGATATGATATGGGGAAACAACCTTGTTGGCACCTGCTCTTGTCAGCTTATAATCTGCTCCTTCTTCGTTTGCCCTTGCTATTATAAAGAGGTTCTGGTTTAACCCCTTTGCGCTGAGTACAACGTAAAGATTCTGGGCATCTGAATCAAGGACCGATATCAGGCCTTTCGCTCTCTCTATGCCCAACCTCTTAAGGAGTTCATCTCTTGTGGCATCTCCGTATACAATTGTGACATCGTCATCCACCTCGAGTTCCTGAGATTCTCTTTCCACGACAACAAAAGGCATTCCCTTTGCCATTAATTCATTACAGATGACCTTACCCATGCGGCCATAGCCGCAGACAATATAATGATTTTCCAACGAATCTAATGCTTTTTTCAATTTTCTCCTCCCGAATACTTCCTGAATTTCACCTTCAAATATAGCCCTGACACCATTATTTACTGCATATGCAACCACACCCAGTCCAAAAAATATAAGGCCTATCGTAAATGCCTTTCCCTCTTCTGAAAGCGGTACTACTTCTTGAAACCCTACCGTAGAAAGGGTGATAACCGTCATGTACAGGGAATCAAATGGGTTCCATCCCTCAATAAAAGTGTAACCCGCAGTGCCTGATGCTAAGACAACTACTACAAGGATTAAAGGGAAAACAAACTTTTTTGATAAAAATGTTTGCACTGTTTTGCATTAAGGACGGAAAATTACTGAGTTATATCTTAATAACCAAAATGGCGGTAACGGCAGTTGAAGTTTGCAGACTTTATTTCACACAAAATTACTATAATCCAAATCATAAGTCAAGAGCTTCTGTTTCCTTTTAACTTACCCGGCTATTATCCATTCAAGTCTGCAGCAATCTTATTTAAGGCAGAGCCTGCACGGAACCATTCTATCTGCTGTTCGGACATTGTATGTCTTGTTTCTATCTCCTCTTCTGTGCCATCACTGTGCCTGATCGTTACACTAATATTTCTATCCGGGGCCAGTTTGTCCAATCCCGTAATCGAAATCTTATCATCCTCACGAAACTTTTCATAGTCAGACGGATTGGTGAATGTCAGGGGGATGATTCCCTGCTTCTTTAAATTAGTTTCATGGATTCGGGCGAATGAACGGACGATAACGGCTGCGGCTCCAAGAAACCTGGGAGACATGGCGGCATGCTCACGGGAAGAACCCTCCCCGTAGTTTTCATCACCCACAACTATCCATGAAACTCCGCGTTTCTTGTAATCACGGGCAATATCAGAATAGTTTATACCGCTTTCGCCGGTAAACAGGTTTTTGCCTGTACCCGCCGAACCATCAAATGCATTCACAGCACCAGAAAAAGTGTTATCAGATATTCTGTCCAGATGCCCCCTGTACTTCAGCCAGTGACCGGCCGGGGAGATATGATCGGTTGTACATTTTCCTGATGCTTTCAACAATAAAGGAATGTCGACATAATCATTACCATCCCATGGGGCAAACGGAGTCAACATCTGAAGGCGTTCTGATTCAGAATGAATAACAACCTCTACTCCAGAACCATCTTCCACAGGAGGGACATAGCCCTTACTATGGCCGGCAAATCCGGCAGATGGCAGCTCTTCTGCTGACGGTTCTGCCAGTGTTACATCCTCACCGGATGGTGTTTTTAATTTGTCTTTTAACGGGTTAAAGGAGAGGTGGCCGGAAAAGGCAAGTGCCGTAACAATTTCAGGAGAGCCAATAAATGAAAGAGTCTCTACATTGCCATCGTTACGCGCACGAAAATTTCTATTGTATGAGGTAAGGATGGTATTTCTCTCACCCTTTTTGATATCGGTTCGTTTCCACTGTCCAATGCATGGCCCGCAGGCATTGGCCAATACGGTCGCCCCGGCATCTGTCAGGGCCTTCATCTGGCCATCACGCTTAATGGTATCTTCTATCAGGTTTGATCCCGGAGTCACCAGTAACGGGATTGCCAGCTTCAAGCCTTTGGCAACTGCATCCTTTGCCACAGCGGCCGCGCGTCCCATGTCTTCATATGAAGAGTTCGTACAGGAACCGATAAGGGCAAATTTGATGTTATCAGGATAATCCTCCCTGTCGACCTCGTCATGGAAATCCGAAATAGAGCGTACCTTATCGGGAGTATGGGGTCCGCAGACCAGTGGTTCAAGTTCCGATAAATTGATTTCTATAATCGTATCATAATATTTTTCAGGTTCTGCATATACCTCGTCATCAGCCCTGAAGAATCCTGAGTATTCTTCTGCAAGGTCTGCTATGTCAGACCTGTCGGTTGTTCTCAGATAATCTGACATCCGCAAATCAAAAGGAAATGTTGAAGTTGTGGCGCCGTGTTCCGCACCCATATTACATATTGTTGCTTTGCCCGTGCATGAAATGGAATCAGCTCCGTCTCCAAAGTATTCAACTACAGAGCCTGTTCCTCCTTTAACCGTAAGCTCTTTCATTACTCTTAAGATGACATCCTTTGGAGATGCCCAGCCGGATAATTCCCCGGTTAATTTTATACCGATAATACCCGGCCACTTCAGGCCGAAGGGCAGTCCTACCATAACATCCACCGCGTCTGCTCCACCCACACCGATTGCCAGCATGCCCAGACCTCCTCCATTGGGAGTGTGTGAGTCTGTGCCGATAAGCAGGCCGCCGGGAAAAGCGTAATTCTCTAAAACGACCTGATGTATAATACCTGCTCCGGGGTTCCAGAAGCCCATACCGTATTTTTTTGCAGAGGATGACAAAAAATCGAAGACTTCCTTATTGGTTATCTTTGATGTCGGTAAATCATCTTCCACGCCCTTATGCGCCAGAATCAGATGGTCGCAATGGACGGTAGTAGGTACCTGTACATTCTGAACACCTGAAGACATAAATTGCAGGATTGCCATTTGGGCGGTTGCATCCTGCATTGCAACCCTATCCGGATAAAGGTCTACGTTAGATTCCTTGCGGGTATATGCTTTTATGTTCTCCGGTTTCATATGAGAATAAAGAGTTTTCTCTGTAAGGGTCAAACTCCTTCCTAATACATCTCTTGCTCTCCCGAGTTTTCCTTCTAAATTCTTATATAGTTTTTCGCATATCTCGATCATAATATTTTCCTACTTGTAATGCTCAATTCTACTCTATATATTATGATAACATAGTCACATAAACAATAACACCATATAGTTATTGTCTGGAAAGGTTTTTGTGGAGCGGCTGGAAGGGACTGATTTATGCGGATCGGACAATATGAGCTACACTCGATTGAGACCGGGAGGTTTGCCCTTGATGGCGG
>CAZPAM010000024.1:20899-33602 GCA_964584595.1 uncultured Candidatus Scalindua sp.
CAAGCTTAATCCTGCAGATGATGAAAACAGGATAGAGATGGCCCTCAGGTCATTACTGATCATGGATGATAAGCACAAAATTCTTGTTGATACCGGTATCGGTACTAAATTTTCCGAAAAATATAAGGAAATCTATAAGATCGATCAAAGCAAATATAATATTGCTTCATCCCTGGAAAAATACAATCTGGAAACAAAGGATATAACTGACGTGATCCTGACGCACCTGCATCTGGATCATGCCGGAGGTGTCACCTATAAAGAGGGCAACAAGCATAGGCTTACGTTTCCAAATGCAGCACATTATGTCCAGAAAAAACATCACGAGTGGGCGGTGAAGCCGAGTAAAAAAGACAAAGGCAGTTTTATCAGGGAAGACTTTAAGGCTATAGAAGATCAAGGAAAGCTTCGGCTTGTGGATGGATACGCCAAGATATTACCAAACATTGATGTCATCATCTCAGACGGCCATACTATAGGACTGCAACTCGTAAAAATATCAGATGGTATAAACACACTTATTTATTGTAGCGATTTAATATCTTTTACGTCTCACATCAAGATACCATATATACCTAGCTATGATATTGATCCATTAACAACAATAGAAGAAAAAGAGAAGCTACTGACAAGAGCCTGTAATGGCGATTGGATCCTGTTCTTTGAACACGACCCGGCAACAGAAGCCGTTAAGGTAGAAAAGACGGAGAAAGGGTATGCAGTAAAAGAAAAAGTATCTTTGTAGATTTGTTTTGACAGGATTTACAGGAGGCAGAGAATCCTTGTTTATCCCGGTTGTCCTATCTGAAAAAAATGAGGTTATTACTTTGAAACTAAAAGGCAAGGTTGCAATCGTAACGGGAGCAAGCAGTGATAGAGGGAGCGCAATTGCTGAACTTCTGGCATCTGAAGGTGCATCGGTAACTATCAACTATTTAAAAAACAGGAAGAATGCATTGTCAGTCTTGAAAAGGATAGAAAGCAGTGGCGGGAAGGCCATGACATGGCAGGCTGATGTGACCTCAAAGGCAAATGTAAATAAAATGGTTAGGGAAACGGTCAAGAAATTTGGCCGTATAGACATCCTTGTGAACAATGCACATAGTACTATAAAGAGGAAATCCTTTGAAGGAACAAAATGGAATGAATATGAAGAAGAACTGAACGGCACAATAAAAGGGGCATACAATTGCTCTCAGGCTGTCATTGGTGAGATGAAAAAGGATAAGTGGGGACGGATCATAAACATAATGGATAATATAGTTAATGATCCGGTAAAAGGATATAGCAGTTACATGACAGCCCAATCAGCATTGGTAGGGTTTACAAGGAGCCTTGCAATTGACCTTGGAGGTTTTGGAATAACCGTTAACTTGATAAGCGCGGGATTCACATTAGCAAAGAAAACACCTCACGCTCCTCCTCGTGTGCAGAAGGCAATAGCTGCAGAGACACCGCTTAAGCGTCTTGCTCAGCCCATAGACATTGCAAAGGCCGCCCTCTTTTATGCCTCCGACTTGTCTGACTTTGTGACCGGCAACTGTTTGACAGTTGACGGCGGCAGGACAATGCGCTGATACGACCGTTGGTATTAATTGGCGGAACGAACAGGACGGACGAAGTTCGCTCTCAGGTTATTTATCTATAGGAAGCATCGTGTGAATTTAACCCAATTCCTGAAACAGTTTGTTTTGCATACGGCCAAGACGGGAGCGGTTGCGCCCAGTTCAGAAGGCCTTGCAGATTTAATCACGGAGACTGCCGGTTTACAAAGTGCTTCTGCCGTAATAGAATTTGGAACGGGGACAGGTGTTTTTACAGAGAAAATTCTTCAAAAGATACCTGATGAAACCAGCTTTTTTGCGTTAGAGATAAATCCTGATTTTGCTAAGGCTACCAGAAAAAGATGTCCGGAAGCAGTAGTTTATCAAGATTGTGCAGCAAATGCGAAAAAGTACCTTAACGAACTTGGTATCAATGAGTGTGATTGTATAATATGTGGACTTCCCTGGGCTGCATTTAGTGAGGAATTACAAAATGAGTTACTCGACACGATTATTGATGTTCTGAAACCAGGTGGAAAGTTTCTGACTTTCGCCTATCTGCAGGGTTTGCTTCTGCCCGCCGGTATGAGGTTCAAGAAAAAATTGTCCACAAGATTTAACAGTGTGACAAAAACGAAAACCATATGGTTAAACTTCCCTCCGGCATTCGTTTACTGTGCCGAAAAATAAAAATAACTAAAGATATTACAATATATTGTGATATTGATTTAAACAACAGTTGTGTGTAAAATATTTAATACAATTCGATAACGCTTTATCGATGAGGAGGTATTAAATGCTGCAAAAACATATAAGATATTGTACGAAAAAAGTACTAGATGCGATTAACATCGGGACTATGGAAATGGTAAATATGAAGCACAATGTATTTACAACTGAATTTGTGCTTTTGGGATTATTATTTCAGGATGATTCTTCTATTATAGCAATTGCAGAACAGCTTAAGATGGATACTGAGGGGACAAAAAAACGTCTTATGGATGGGATCTTTGCATCTATAGATAATCAGGCATCAAATATTCCATCGGCCGGTAATATTCAACTGGTAATATCGAGTGAGGTTGAGAAAGTATTTGAGATTGCTTTGCAGGAATCAAAAAAGATGGGAGACAAATTCATCAGCACCGAAGCTCTTTTTCTTGCACTTTTTAATCCACAGGCGGGGAATACCGGTGAGATTATCAGAGGAGCCGGACTTGAATTGGAAAGGGTTCAAACTGCCATTAAAGAAATTAGAGGTGGCAGGAAGGTTGTAAACCAGGATGACGAAAGTAAACTGGATGTCTTAAAGGAATATACCGTCGACCTGATAGAGCTTGCCAGGAAGGGAGAACTGGATCCTGTTATCGGAAGAGAAAAAGAGATAGAAAGGGTTATACAAATACTGTCACGGCGTAAAAAGAATAATCCTGTTTTGGTAGGTGAGGCGGGAGTGGGAAAGACCGTGATCGTGGAGGGCCTTGCACAACAAATTGTTGCGTCAGATGTTCCGCAATCATTACTGTCAAAAAAAATACTTTCGCTTGATATGGCAGCCCTTATTGCAGGGGCAGGTGTGAGAGGAGAATTTGAGGGCAGGCTTAAGTCCATCAGGGATTCGATAATAGATGCCGGAGGCAGAATTATACTTTTTATAGATGAATTACATACTGTCGTTGGTGTTGGTGGCGGTGCCGCAGGCGGTATGGGAGCGCCTGACATATTAAAGCCGGCGCTGGCAAGAGGCCAGCTGCAAATGATTGGTGCTACCACTTATGATGATTATCGCAAACATATAGAGCCGGATGGAGCACTTGCACGGCGATTTCAGACAGTATCAATAAGCGAACCGGGGATCGATGAGACAATATGTATCCTTGAGGGACTTAAACTCTATTACGAAAAACATCATAATATAGATTATACTCCCGAATCATTAGATGCTGCGGCACGCCTTTCTGACCGTTACATTACTGACAGGGCGCAGCCTGATAAGGCGATAGACCTTCTGGATGAAGCAGGATCAAAAAAACATCTTGAAATGCATTACACACCTCCTGATCTTAAAAAATTAGAAAATGAAAAGAGGGCACATACTGCGCTGAAGATGGAGGCTTTTGAAAGACAGGATTTTGAAGAATCAACGAAACATCATTCAGAATTACAGATAATAGAAGAACGCCTTGCCAGTGAAAAAGTAAAGTGGCAAAAAGAATTAATGGAAAAAGATACCTCAGTAACACCTGAGGATATAGCCGCTATCGTATCGAATTGGACCGGTATACCGGCATCAAAGATGCTTGAGGCTGAGGCAGATAAACTGGCACATATGGAAGAAAAGATACATGAGCGTATCGTGGCACAGGAGGCCGCCGTAAAGGCAATTGCTGATGCGATCAGGAGGAACAGGGCGGGACTGAGAGAGGTTTCCAGGCCTATAAGCGCATTTCTCTTTCTTGGCCCAACAGGCGTTGGGAAAACGGAATTAGCAAAAACTCTTGCGGAATTTCTGTTTGATGATGAGGCCCGCATCGTCAGGCTGGACATGTCAGAATATATGGAACGTCACGAAGTAGCAAAGCTGATAGGAGCTCCTCCGGGTTATGTAGGTTATGGAGAAGGGGGGCAGCTCACTGAAAAGATAAAACGCATGCCTTATTCGGTGGTACTGCTTGATGAGATAGAAAAAGCTCATCAAGATGTCTTTAATATGCTCCTTCAGGTACTGGACGAGGGAAGGCTGACCGATGCACAAGGCCACGTCATAAGCTTTCGAAATACTATTATTATAGGAACATCAAATATAGGGAGTGAGAAACTGGCCGAACAACATGAGATCGGATTCAAGCCCGGACCGGGTATTATGAGCCATGATGAAGCGAAGGAGATGGTCTTATCCGAGGTCAATAAACATTTTAAACCTGAGTTTCTGAACAGGCTGGATGATATGATAGTTTTTCACTCATTAACAAGGGAGCATATTTCTCATATATTGGACATTCTTTTAAATAGACTTCTGAAGAGGCTGGAGGAAGAGGGTTTGTCTCTTGAAATAGGCCCTGAGATTAAAGAGAAACTGGCAACCGATGGGTATGATCCAAAGTTTGGTGCACGTCCGCTTAAAAGAGCTATTGAACGTGAAATAGAAAACAGATTATCTTTGAGTATAGTAAACAGGCAGTTTCAATCAGGAGACAAGATCAAGGCAATCCTTCAAGATGGAGAAATAGCCTTTGAAAAGATTAGCACGTGAAAGGTATTGAATGTTAAGATAGGTCAACATTTAATATTTCTTACGAATTCAGCGCCTCGTTCTATAGCTAATTTATTAACATCGTAAAAGGGCTCTTTTCTTCCGCTTAAGACGTTTTTGAGACATGAGAGAAAGACGGGAATAGAAACGAGGTTTTTCACTTCATTGTACGCTCCAAGCATAACCATATTCGACGCTACGACGTTTCCGATATCATTTGCTATTTTTGTAGCAGGAATTCTAAAAATATCTACGTTCATTTCGTTGTCTATTTTATCAATCATGGATGAGTTTAAAAAGAGCTTACTGTCCGGTTTGAGGAAATCCTTAAACTTTATATAAGAAGGCAGGTTCATCATAATAAGTGCGTCTGCTTCTTCTATTACAGGGGAGAAGATTTCTTCTTCTGAAGCAGTTAAATGGTAATAAGCGGTACCTCCTCGTACTTCCGTGCCATAGGAGGGGAAGAAGGTTACATTTTTTCCCTCGAGCATAAGGGCTTGTGCTATCAATCTGCCAAGAAGCATCATCCCCTGTCCACCCAAACCGGCTAAAATAACTTTTTCTAACATTCCCAATGAACCTTTCTAATTCTGACTATCCCAATCTTTAAAAATACCTAGAGGAAAGGTCTTGGACATTTGTTCATCTATGAATTTTAAAGAATCAACAGAATTCATGCGCCAATACACCGGGCATGGAGAAAGAATCTCTATCAAAGAAAACCCTTTTCCCTGTATTTGGGTCTGAAATCCTTTTTCTAATAATTGTTTTGTTTTGATTATGTTTTTTGGTGAAGTCATAGATGTCCTGGCGATAAATCGGCTTCCTTCTATTACGGACAGGAGTTCGCAAACAGGCAGAGGATATCCATCGTTTTCTTCACTACGCCCGTGAGGAGTTGTTAATGTTTTTTGATTGATCAAAGTAGTTGGAGCCATCTGTCCGTTTGTCATACCGTAAACTGCATTATTTACAAAGATTACGGTAATGTTTTCACTTCGATTGGCAGTATGAATTATTTCTGCCGTACCAATTGCAGCCAGATCTCCATCTCCCTGGTAAGAGAAAACAACTTTGTCCGGGTGAACCCGCTTGATACCTGTTGCAACAGAGGGTGTACGGCCATGAGCTGCTTCACACATATCTATATCAAGGTAGTTATATGCCAGGACAGCACACCCTACAGGGGCCAACCCGATGGTCTTCCCCCTGATATCCATTTCATCAATTATCTCTGCAATTAATCTGTGGACAATACCATGCCCACATCCGGGGCAATAGTGAGTTGGAATATCAATTAATGTCTTTGGCGCCTTATATGTTGCTTCCATAATTGTATAGCGTACTTCCTGTTTGTAATTAGTTAAATTTATAGATGGATATTTTTTATTATGTGGTGCAGGTTTCTTTTTCTTTAACAGAAACTATTTCTGAAATTTTATTAAGAATTTCTTTGGGTGTCGGTATGCCTCCGCCGGTTCTTCCGTAAAAATGCACCGGACATCGGCCGGAAACACTTAATCTTACGTCTTCCACCATCTGGCCTGCACTCATTTCTACTGTAAGTATAGCTTGTGCTCTTTCTGAAATCTTTTGTATAACGTCTGAAGGAAATGGCCATAGGGTAATGGGCATTATTAGTCCTACTTTTACACCTAAAGATTGGTTTTTATTCAGGAATTCTTTACATATTCTGGCACATGTACCATAGGCAACAAGAACAATATCTGCATCTTCAGTATTTGTTTCTTCGTAACGTACTTCTTCGGCCTTAATCCGGCGATACTTTTTCTGCAGTTTAGCGTTAAACTCCTCGAGTTCTCCTTTTACTGAATAAAAGGACTTGACGATGTTCCTTTCTCTCCCGTCAGCACCGGTCAGCGCCCAATCTTTTTTTGATAAAACGGGTGTATATTCTTTATTAAATACAACAGGTTCCATCATCTGGCCTAATTGGGCATCAGCCAGAATCATTACCGGATTTCTATAACAATCGGCCAAATCAAATGCATCGAAGACAAGATCAGCCATTTCCTGTACTGAACTTGGGGCAAGCACAATTGTGTGATAATCTCCATGTCCGCCGCCTTTAACAGCTTGAAAGTAGTCAGCCTGGGAAGGTGAAATGTCTCCCAAGCCGGGACCCCCTCGTTGTATATTTACTATAACACAGGGAAGTTCGCTTCCGGCCAGGTAAGAAATACCTTCTTGTTTTAAACTAATGCCGGGGCTTGAGGATGATGTCATTGCCCTGGCGCCCGCAGCGGCACTTCCGTATACCATGTTTATAGCGGCAAGTTCGCTTTCTACCTGGATGGCTGTCCCGCCAACTTGAGGCATTCTGGTAGTCATATGCGTTAATATCTCGTTTTGCGGTGTAATAGGATATCCATAATAAAATCTACAACCAGCCTGTATTGCAGCTTCTGCACACGCTTCATTGCCGGTTAAAAGATATTTTTTGTTTTTTTCAGTTAACGTCATAAGTGGGCTGTCCCCTCCAGTTTAATTTTTCCCGCAAGACATCGTAAAAAGTCCTTGTTTGTATGTCAATTAACTGCAGCTTGTTATCGGCTTTTTCAATAACGATTCTATCTCCAACCTTAACATCAAAGTATATCTGGCCATCCACGGTTAAGCCTACTCCTTTAGATTCAGAAATCTGTTCCATCTCAATCTTTGAATCTCCAGATACCACAAGCGGGCGGTTTGACAAAGTGTGTGGGCAAATCGGAGTTATGAGAAAAGCTTCCATATCAGGCGTAACGATAGGACCTCCGGCAGATAGAGAATGTGCAGTAGACCCTGACGGAGTAGATACGATCAGCCCGTCACTGCTGTATGTCGTAACGGTTTTTTCATTTACATATAATTTAATTGAAATCAGTCTTGATAAAGAAGTTCTGGAAATTACGGCATCGTTCAATCCGAGAGTTTCATTAATAACCTGTTTAGAACGAATTACCTTGCAAGTTAACAACATTCTTTGCGAGATAACGTATTCACCAGCGAAAATCTTTTCCAGGGAATCACTGATTTCTCGTGTAGTAAGATCAGCCAGAAATCCAAATCTTCCTAAGTGTACGCCGATTAGGGGAATTTGCTTGCCATTTAATCTTCTACTTGCTGACAGGATTGTACCGTCTCCACCAAAAACAAAGGCAAGATCGGCAGATACTTTTTCCAGTTCGTCTTCATCAGAAATATCAATTATTGAGAGATGAGATTTCTTGCGAAACAAGGGCTCAAGCTCTTTTATCGTTTCTCTTATTTTTTTTTTACTTTTATCACCCAGGATTATGATTTTCTTCATATCAAATTAGAGGTTTGTTTTTGCACATCCTTCTTTTTGATACTAACATGTTCTGTCAAGTTCCAGGTGGAGATAAAGTTTTTGTATATACCTTCCGCATCCAGGTCGAGTGTTTTTAAAATAATATCACGAGAGCCTTGTACCGTGAATCTGTCGGGGATACCCATTTTGTGTACATTCTGAGTATTAATGCCTTTTTCAACCAGCAATTCCAGAATTGCCGAACCAAATCCCCCTATCTCAGTATGGTCTTCCACAGTAAGGACTCTTTGGTGTTTTCCGACAACTTTCATTATGAGATCCTCATCCAGTGGTTTAGCAAAACGGGCATTCACGACTGTGACATCAATACCTTTCTCGTCAAGCATATCAGCACATTCCATGGATGGATGTACCATTGCACCATATGCAATGATTACCCCATCCCGCCCTTCTCTTAATATTTCACCTTTGCCTATTTCAACCGGATTACAATCATAATCCAGGCTGCCTTCCGGTATGTTTGCTCTTGGATAGCGTATTGCTGCCGGTGTATTGAGCTGTACTGCCTTATGTAACATTGCCTTTAATTCAGCTCCGTCTTTCGGCGCCATTAAGGTTATCCCGGGTAAATGTCTCAAGTAGGCTATGTCAAAGACGCCATTGTGAGTGGGACCATCATTTCCGACTATTCCAGCTCTATCCAGCGCAAGCAGGATACCATTATTTTGCAGGCAAACGTCATGAAACACCTGGTCATATGCACGTTGTAAAAAAGTTGAGTATATTGCGGCGATAGGTTTAAGCCCTGCGGCTACCATTCCATTTGCCAATCCAATGCCGTGCTGCTCACAAATTCCCACATCAAAATATCTATCCGGAAATTCTTTGCTGAATGCATCAAGCCCGGTTCCATCCGGCATTGCGGCTGTGATTGCCACTATATCTTTATTGGCCTCAGCGAGCTCAACAATCGTTTTACCGAAAACTTTTGTATAACTGACCTGTTTTGGATCCTTTGGCGTCTCTTTTACTTTCCCGTTATGCATTTTAAAATTGCCAGCACTGTGATAACGTTCAGGATTTGTTGATGCAGGTTCGAAACCTTTGCCCTTTTCAGTAATTACGTGCAGTAATACAGGCCCTTCTACATTTTTAATATTTTGTAAAGTTTCAGTTAGCGTCTGAATGTTATGGCCGTCAATAGGCCCAAAGTAGTCGAAATCCAGGTCAACAAAAATCTGCCCCGGAGTAACTTCCCGCTTTAATGCTTCTGTGATATGTTCCAGGGTATGTTCCATCCGTTTTCCAACAATAGGTAATGATTGTAATACATGGTGTACTTCTTTCTTAAAATCTGCATAAAGTGGAGTGGTTCGGATTTTGTTTATATGCTTTGCAATTGCGCCGACTGTGTTAGAGATCGCCATTTTATTATCATTGAGGATCACTATTAGATTTCGTTTTAAATGTCCTGCATGGTTGAGTGCCTCAAGTGACATTCCGGCACCCATTGCAGCATCTCCAACGACAGCAATAACCGTTCTCTCTATGTTATTTATTTTATCGGCACAAGCGATACCAAGGGCGGCAGAGATTGCATGTCCGCTGTGGCCACAGGTAAAAGGGTCATATTCGCTTTCCTTTATATCCGGAAATCCGCTTAGTCCCTTATACTGTCTTAAAGTTGGGAATGCTTTTCTCCTACCTGTAAGCAATTTATGTACGTAAGTTTGATGTCCAACATCCCAGACCAGCTTATCATTAAGAAAATCAAATGTACAATGCAAGGCAATGGTAAGTTCAACAACTCCCAGATTTGAAGATAAATGGCCAGGATTTTTGGAAACAACATCAATTATTTCTTCTCTTATTTCCTGTGCTAAAACTGCCAGATCTTCAGTATCCAGTTGTTGCAAGTCCTTCGGGGAGTCAATTTTTTCTAATATTCTTTGTAACAATTCTATTTTTCCTTAATTATTGCCTTGAGGACTAATTTGTATTTCTTGCTGTTATTCTTCATTGGAAGAAGATTCCATATCACCGGATTTTTTCGGTTTAAATTTTTCTGTACGGAGATCTCCAGTTGAATTTTTTAATAAGATATTAATCTTCTTTTCTGCTTTTTCTAGGATTTGATGGCATTGCTTGTATATTTTAATACCTTTTTCATATTTTGCAAGTGTTTCATCTAATGCCAGATCACTTGTTTCAAGCTGTTCAACTACTTCTTCAAGCTCTTTCAGGGATGTTTCAAAGTCTGGTTTCTTCATTTATGCCTCTATAGAGAGGATTGTAGAGATAACGCTACCTTTAGAAAAGTTTGTTTTAATCTTAAACCCTTTAGTTAACCCTTTTACCTCTCGAAGAGATTTATTGTCTTCCAGTCTGGTGGTAATGGTATATCCTCTTTTCAAAACGTTCAAAGGGCTTAGGCTTTCCAGCTTGCCCGCAATTCCTGATAATTTTTCACGTTCAGTGTTTAACGCATGTGTGATATTTATATTAAGCCTCTGGGCAAATTCATCCAGCCTTTGTTGCCATCTGTGAAGCCTGTCAAATGGCTGTCTCATGGCGTAGCTATTTGCAACTTTAACAAGTCTTTCCTTTGACAGCCTTAACTTACCGGTCAGGGATTGCAAGAGCCTTGTGTTAAGCTTTTCTAACATGTCGAGGAGTAAATCTTTTCGAGGAACAACCAGTTCCCCTGCCTCGGAAGGTGTAAGGGCTCTTTTATCAGCTACTAGGTCAGCTATTGTTAAATCAATCTCGTGTCCGACAGCAGAGATAACGGGTATTTTGGAATTATATATGCTCCTTGCAACAACTTCTTCATTAAACGCCCACAGGTCTTCCAGGCTGCCGCCCCCTCTACCTGCTATAATTACGTCTATATCGGTTAAGGCATTTAATGCTTTTATTGCCTCGGCAATTTCCTGTGCGGCGCCTTCCCCTTGAACTTTTACCGGGTAAATGAGTATCTCAACGTTAGCAAAACGACGATCTATAATATTAAGAATGTCTTTGATCGCTGCACCGGTTGGTGACGTTACTACTCCAATCTTCTGAGGAATGAACGGGATGGGCTTTTTATGAGTTTGATCAAACAGGCCTTCCTTTTCCAGTTTTTCTTTTAATTGCTGGAAGGCAAGTTGTAGAGCACCTATCCCCTTTGGTTCTATTTTGTTAATTATTAGCTGATATTGTCCTCGTGGTTCATAAACTGTAACTGAACCAAAAGATATTACTTCCATTCCATCTTTTAATTCAAATTTGATTTTGTTTGCAATATTTCTGAAAACAACCGCCTGCAATTGAGAACTTTTGTCTTTAAGTGTTAAATAAACATGCCCGGAGCCTGGTTTTCTTACATTAGATATTTCACCTAAGATACTTACATTAGAGAAATTGTATTCCAGGGAGGATCTTATTTTTCTTGTGATTTGAGAAACAGTAAAAAACTTTTCGACCTTTTCTTTACTAAAAACTTCCTGTTCCTCTTGATCTGTTTTAATATCCGGGAAACTGTCAAACATTTTATATAGTGGTTGTTTGTATTAGATAAATTTAAGAAATAGACAATCTAGTAATTGTCATTTTCAGTAATTCTGACCCTTTTTATTTCTTCCGCTTTACCTGTTTCTTTGTTTACTGTTATGACTGCTCCTTCTATATGTAGGTCGTTCTCGGCTATATCATAGCGAGTTGGTACTTGAGTTACAATTGATTTTAATACACGGTCAATATCCCTTCCCAGGATCGACTTGTGAGGGCCTGTCATACCCAAATCTGTAATATATCCCGTTCCTTTAGGCAGGATTTTCTCATCAGATGTCTGTATGTGTGTATGGGTACCGACAACAGCGCTCACCCTGCCATCTAAATACCATCCCATTGCTATTTTCTCAGATGTTGCTTCAGCATGCATGTCTACGATTATTATGTTTGTCAGTTTTGAAAGTTCTTCTATTGCAGCATCTGCTGCTCTGAACGGGCAGTCTACAGGTTTCATGAAAATTCGGCCCAGGAGATTGATTATGCCAACAACATAATCCCCTTTCGTTTTGATAGTAACATAACCTCTGCCATGCGCTAATGGAGAATAATTTGCGGGCCTGAGCAATCTTTGGTCAGATTGTAATAAATCATAAATTTCTTTTCTTTTCCAGACATGATCACCCATTGTTATTGCATCTATGTCATAAGAGAAAAGTTTCTTTGCAATATTTACGGTTATTCCAGAGCCGCCTGCTGCATTTTCTGCGTTTGCTATGCAGAAACCTATATTTTGTTCCTTAATAAAGTTCTTAAGTTTTTTTTCTAAAATCTTCCTTCCCGGTTGCCCTACAATGTCGCCTATTGCGAGAATGTTTAATTGCATTTAGAAATTTCTGAATAGAATTGCATAAGTTCATTTTGTGAGCAAACAACTTTTACAAGGCATATCAAGTATACGTACCTTTCTAGTTTGCAAATTTTTGTTGAAGTAGTTTCTCTACATCAGAAGGTACAAACTTAGAAATATCACCCCCTAAGCTGACGGCTTCTTTAATCAGGCTGGAATTTAAAAATGAGTATTCCTGACTCGTCATTATGAAAACTGTTTCTATA
>CAZPAM010000025.1:0-32915 GCA_964584595.1 uncultured Candidatus Scalindua sp.
GGGGCAGTGTGATGAAAGGTCCGCCGTCATCAGGCCAGCTGGTTATAACCGGGAGTTCATCCAGATTCGGCTGGTTGACTATTTCCTGAGAAGTGGGACAGCATGTCATCCTGGGGAGGGCACTGATAATTCGTCTGGTTGTTCCCGGGTGTTTGAAAAACACCTTCGGATTTGGCGGCATGGCATCTTCCATAAACGTAATCAACTCTTCGCCAAGCCGGTCAGGGTGTTTACCCAGGGCCAGTTCAATCCGTTTGTCACTGGCAAGGACGTTCATGGCCAGCGGAAATTTCGAACCCTTTACATTTTCAAATAGTAAGGCGGGCATCCCTTCCTTTAAGGCACGGATTGAGATTTCAGTAACCTCTAACCTGGCATCCACCTCGGCCTTGATACGTATCAGTTCGCCGTTTGAATCCAGATATTTTATAAAATCCTGTAGCGAATATATTTTCATTTGTGTAAACCTGAGATAAAATTTATTAAATAAGCAGAACAATATAATATAAAATCAGGCAATATAAAACCAGTGTTTTATAATATGCAAGGCAAAGCGGATACAGCGAGATACTATTTTGTTTGACAATGGGTTTTATGGGTATAATATTAAACATCCTTTTCCTTACGACCCTGAATTTGCTAGAATGAGCCTTTGGAGAATATAAAATGACGAAACAGTCTGAAGTGGCTTTTGAGTGGTATCCATACGCAAACAAAACACCCGTACGCAATCTTCATAAATCCGCATTAAATGGCAAAAGGGTTTTCTTAAGAGTAAACTACGATATCGTCTGGGATGCCAGGGTAATTGATGACAGGCGTATCAGGGCTACCGTCATGGACATTCGTCACATCCTGAAGCAGGGTGCGAAGACGATTATCATCGTATCTCACAATGGCGTAAGGGAGAACTTCTTTAAGGATAATAAGACCTCGGTAGGGATTAAAAATGACGGAGAGATATACCATGGTTACAGCCTGAAGCCAGTGGCAAAAAGACTGACAGAGGTCTTGAAAGACAAAAAGATTCTACCGGAAGATAGAGAGGTTACTATAACTGATGACTGCATTGGGGAGGAAGTTAAATCCATTATCAGCGGTGAGGGTGTTTTCTTGTTGGAAAATGTCATGTTTCGCAGTGGTGAGACCTCGGAGGATGATAATGAGGTTATGGAATTTGCAAAGCAACTTCATGATACCACAAATTGTGATGTCTATGTAAATGCCGATCCTGCAACAGCCCATATGGGACAGCATGCATCACTCGGGCCAATAACGAGGCTTATCTCAGGTCCAAAGGTAGCCGGTTTTCTACTTACCCAGGAATTGACGGCGCTTGACAGCTTCATGAGAAAACCTCATAAACCTGTCGTTGCCATTATTGGAGGAGCCAACGCCTCGGCCAAGACTGTGGCAATGAAGAACCTTATAGTTTATGGAAAAGTTGACAAACTGATTATTGTTGGCGGTATCGCATTTCCATTCCTCAAGATGCATGGACACAATGTTGATAACTGTATGTTTGAAGAAGATCCGGATTTACAGGCACAGGCGCTTCACAATGCAACTGTAGTGATGGAGCTGGCTAAAGGATATGGTGTTGATATAACACTTCCGGTCGACCACATTATGGCAAAACTAACGGGACTTAATCCTGAAACCGTTAAGGTCAACAAAATTAATGGGCGATTTGCTAGGTTAAAGGCATACGACATTGGCCCCGGAACTTTCTCTCTTATAGAGAAAAAGGTGCGGGACGCAAAAACTATCATCTTCAATGGAATTGCAGGGAAATACCAGGACGAAACGTTTTGCCATGGCACGAATCAGATTTTAGATCTTGTATTTGCCCATGAAGCCGAGTCCAAGATTATACTTGGTCTTCATAGTGCTACTGCAGCGCAAAGAAGGCTTGGTACAAAATCACCTCCTGCAAGGACATACCTTTCTACAATGGGAGAAGCCGGTTTAAAATTTCTTGCCGGTGAGGAACTGACGGCGCTTAACCACTTAGATGACCTACCTGCAAAAACAGATCTGAAACCAAAAGAACCGGTGAAGGAGAAAGTAAATCTTAATGCCGCAAATACAGAAGAACTGGAGAAATTCCTGAACATTGAGAGCGGTGTTGCAAAGAATATTGCCAACTACAAGAAAGAGATTGGAGAATTCGAAAGAGTCAGTCAATTGTTTTCTGTACCCGGTGTTGGCCTTAAGGAATATGCAAAGATACGGGAGCATGCCGTTGCCCTGCCAAGTCCACTCGAAGTGGCAGAAGGGCAATTTGCAGTTGTTTCTGATATTCTCAGACTTCCTCTGTTTTTGAAACAGAAACTGCTTACTCCCGAACGGACAGAGACATTACGGCTATCAGAAGGCAAAATAATTGCATATCGCGTACACCACAATTCAGCCCGTGGTCCTGCTAAAGGAGGATTCAGAGAACACCCTGAAGTATCATTTGCTGAAGTCAGGGCACTTGCTATCTGGATGACGTGGAAATGTGCTATTGCGGGAATACCATACGGAGGTTCAAAGGGCGGTATTATAGCAAACCCGAGAAGCCTGCTTGATCGAAAAGATGCGTCCATAATCAGAGAATACAGCCGTGAATTGAAGGACAGAAATGCAATTGGGCCACGCCTTGACATCCCCGCACCGGACGTTAACACAAATGCTACAAAGATGGCCTGGTTTGTAGATGAATACCTGAAGACGTCAGTCGAGAAAGAAGATTCGTCTGACTGGTTGACGGATGATACGGAATTGAACAATAAAATCATTGATGATTTCCGCCCGCTTCACAAACAAACTTCCTTATCTGTTGAGACCCCATATCTTGATAAATGTATGGAGATACTGAAAAAGTATCCGGAAACAATCTGCCAGGCGCTTGCCGTGGTTACCGGTAAGCCTGACGATAAGGGAGGTTCGCTCGGCAGGGCTGAATCAACGGGACGTGGAGTATTTATTGCCCTGAAAAAAGCTGCCAGCCATAAGAATATAAACCTTAAAGGCGCTACCGCAGCCATACAGGGATTTGGTAATGTCGGCAGGCCGCCTGCAAAATTCCTGCATGATGAGGGTGTAAGAGTCGTAGCTATTACGGATGCCAGTGGCGGTATCTACAATCCCAATGGCCTGAATATAGATGCTGTTATGGAACACGTGGAAACGACTGGAGCAGGTTTTTTAAAAGGATTTGAGGGAGGAAGAGACATTACAAACGATGGGATCTTTGCACTGGATGTTGACTTCCTTGTCCTCGCTGCGCTTGAGAATGCCATAGACAGGAATGCGTATAGCGTAAAGGCCAAAGTTATAGTGGAAGGCGCAAATGGACCTGTTACCCCCGAAGGCGATAGAATTGTAACGAGAAAAGGCACCTTTATAACACCCGATATCAGTACAAACCTGGGAGGCGTCTTCGTATCTTATCTTGAATGGGTACAGAATCTGAAGAACGAACGTTGGGATTTAGACAAGATCAATAACCTGCTTGAAGATAATATTTGCATGATTTTTGATGATATCATCAGGATTTCTCAGGAACGAAAGATTGGAATGAGGACGGCGGCTTCCATTATGGCAATAGGACGAGTTGCTGTTGCCGAACTATCTAAGGAAATTGCTGACAGGATAACCCACTCCTCCTTTTTAGTAAAGAAGGGAAGGGGGGATTTATTGTCAGAGGAAAGACTCGACGTTATACGTAATTATCTTACTTATCTGGGTAATGATTTGATGAAACGAATACCGCTCGACTACTGGACGCTTGTCACATTGATATCAAATATGGAAGCCGTAATAACTGCCAACAATATCCCCGACGAAAGTATAATAGAAATAGTAAAAGATATATATGCGGAAGCCATCCACCTTTTCGCCTCATTTGTTAAGGCTAAGCCGGATAACGATGACCTCCTGATGGCAATGGCAGCTTTACCGGAAGAAGCGAAAAAACAATTGTGATTAATTAAAACACCTCATCCAGTTTCTTTGAAATCTTTGAAAGGTCCTTGTCTTTTGTCAGGTATTCTACCTCTCCTGGATGTACTTTTAAATCGGTAAGCATCTTTTTAATCTTTTTCCAGCCGGTTTCTTTTTTCTTTTCACTGGTTTCCAGATATAAATTCGAGACTAATTCTCCCAGCCTTTGCACGAGTCGAAGGTCTTTGTTGTCATAAAAATTCTTGATAACCTTTTTCTGATATTGTGTGTAGCCTTTTTCGTTATCCTTATTCAATTTATTTATCCTCTTTTTTTCCGAAAGGCAAAATCTTCTTAATAGCATCAGTTGCCTTTTCTACTGTTTCCCTGGCAGTTTCTTGGATCTTCTCCCCTCTCTCTTTTTCAGCTTCTATAGCCTTTATAGTCCTGTCTTTAGCTTCCTGAAATTTTTCGGTTGTTTTCCTGACTGTTTCAGAAATCCCTTTCTGTAGCTTCCCTATATCAAAATTGGCAAGGCTGGCAATGGCAGTATTCTTAAGGGCCTTAACGATAATAATGCGGCCAAGAGTATAAGGGTCTGTTATATTCTCAAACCGTTCGTCAATATTTACGTTATATTCTCTCACCTTTGGCGGAACCCCTTTTGAATAATCTTTATACACAACTTTGTCTATTCTTAATTCCAATAGATCTATCTGGAAATCAGACATTATAGATTCTTTTTCTTCACCACCGTCAGTCTCTCCCCTCCTTTCTTCTCTTTTTCCTCTTTCTTCCTTTCCACTCCCCTTTACGACTTTCAATGAGTCAAGGTTAAGATTGCCAGCTTCATTCTTCACGACTATAAATTCTTTTAAATTTAACCTGACCTCTTCAAGGTGCGTCCTCCCCTTTATAAAGGCACCCAGATCATAATCTACATAAATTTCCGGGCAATCTATCATTACTTCGTCTGTGAATCCTGAGGGATTATATAATTGCAATTCATTTATGCCGATCAGGGTTTTGAATACGCCAACATCCATACTCCTTATGCTTAACTTAAGACCTGTCATTGCCCTGACCCCGGCTGTTACAGAAGCCTTAATGATCACGTTTTTACCAAAAAAAAGAGCAATCAATATCGCCAATACAATAGCCGGAATTATGAGAACTTTTCTTTTCATGCTGTAACGCTCCTTTTCCTATTCATTTATATTATGCTCAATGCCTTTGCAATTCTTTCAAAATGATCTGTGGCCTCTGTGAGGTCTTCTTCACTATGTGTGGCAGAGAGCATTACGCGAATACGTGCCTTGCCCACAGGTACAGTAGGGTAGCCAATTGATTGCGCAAAGATACCTTCTTCGAATAACTTCTGGCTGAAATCCTTTGCCACCCTGGCATCGCCTATCATAACGGGTGTGATAGGTGTCTTTGTATTGCCGATGTTGAATCCTGTCTGTTTCATCCTGTCCTGGAAGAATCTTGTATTTGACCAGAGTTTCTTGACCAGATCATCTGATTCGTTCAGGGTGTCCACTACAGCGATACACGCCGCTACGTCGGCAGCTGTTACGGAACTGGAAAACAGGAAGGGGCGTCCTCTCTGCATCAGATAATCCGTCAATCTTTTAGTTCCCGCAATGTAACCCCCCACAACACCAAACGCCTTTGACATGGTGCCCACTTCAATATCCACCTTGCCGTGCAGATTGAAATGGTCAATAATTCCCCTGCCGCCCCTGCCCAATACTCCCTCGCCGTGTGCATCGTCTACCATGGTGATTGCGTTATATTTTTCAGCGATTTCTACGATCTCCGGTAATGGCGCAATGTCTCCTTCCATACTGAAAACACCATCTGTAATAATAAGCTTTCGCTTGATATCTTTCTCGGCATGAATTTTTAACCGAAGGTCTTCAGGGTTACGGTGTTCATATCGTACAACTCTAGTCTTTGCGAGGCGGCAGCCGTCAATTATGCTTGCGTGGTTGAGTTCATCGGAGAAAACAACATCTTCTTTACCAACGATTGCCGGAATAACGGCAAGGTTTGCACAGAATCCGGATTGAAATGAGATGGTGCTTTCAGCTCCCTTAAAAAGTGCAAGCTTTCGTTCCAGCTCTTTGTGCAGTGTTGTTGTGCCGGCAATAGTTCTGACTGCCGCAGGGCCTACGCCGTAATCATCAATAGCCTTTTGAGAAGCTGTCTTTAATTGGGGGCTGTTTGCAAGTCCTAGATAATTATTAGAGCAGAGATTAAGAACGTCCTTTCCGTCTACCTTAATCCATGCTCCCTGAGGCCCTTCAATCGTGCGGATGTTAATGAGCAGGCCGGTTTCCTTGAGTTTATCTAATTCTTCGTTAATAAAGTCCAGATTATTCATTTGTCATTAGTTAATTCAGGAATTCTACAATCTTCAAATTTCTCAATCATGATTCTTATACTTTCAAAATAACCTTTCCGCACTTCCCGTCTCTCATAAGTTTTATGCCCTTTTCGTAATCCTTTAACGGGAACTGGTGGGTGATGATGGGGCTCGGGTCTACGAGACCGGAGGACAAGAAACGCGAGGTCTTATACCATGTGGAAAATACCTTGCGTCCTGTTATTCCATAGATGCGGATTTTTTTAAAAATAACCTCTTTGTTGAGATCTATCGAAACACTCTTTTCGTAAATACCAAGGATAGAGATCCTGCCTCCGGGTGTAATGGTTTTCAGCCCCTGGTTCAATGCCAGATTGTTACCAGAAAATTCAAGAACGACGTCCACACCATTATTATTTGTAGCTTCAAGGACGGGAGATATTATATCCTGTTTTTTTGGATTAAGGGTTATGTGTGCCCCCATTTTTTTGCTGATATTCAGTCGATAGTTGTTGGGGTCTGACACAATGATTAATGAGGCGCCACTGGCTCTTGCAATACCTGTGGCAAAGAGTCCGATCGGCCCTGCACCAAGGATTAAGACCGTCTTTGCTGAGACATCCTCCGCCATAACTGTATCAATGGCATTTCCGAATGGTTCCTGAATAGTAGCCCATTTATCGGGAATATTTGGATCGTTTCTCCACAGGACATGTTCCGGCAGGGTGAGGTATTCAGCACATGCACCATCATGGTCTACTCCCAGTAACCTGAGATTTTTACATACCTCAGAATATCCGTTTCTGCACTGGTAACAGTCTCCGCATGAGATGTGGCTTTCGGCAGAAACACGGTCACCAACATTTACCTGCGTTACTTCATCGCCAATCTTTTCTACTTTTCCAACAAACTCATGACCGATGATACGTGGTGGTTTAAAACGATATTGCGCCCAACGTGTCCAATCGTGTATATGCACATCCGTACCACAGATAGACGCGAGCGTAACCTTGATAAGTACATCTCTCGGGCCTATTTTCGGAACGGGCACCTTTGTGAATTCCATACCCTTCGTGCGTTTTGCCTTAACTACTGCCTTCATTTATTAGATATCGAACAGGTTTATACGGAAGATTTATATAAGGCTTATGGTAGTATATAAATCACAATATATCAATGTTTATCAGTTGGTTTAAGCAAAATTAAAGTGTATTTATTTCCATTCCGTGTTAAACTTCACATGCTATTTGTGTTGTTTTCCTAACACTCCTTAATATTAATTTGATACGGAGGTAATTATGTTAAATATTAACACAAAACAGTTCTCGACCATCACGTTTCTAATTGTATATATCTTTTTTATTCCCCATATTTTAACCCCTTCCCTTGCACAAGAAAGAGAAAAGGCCAGCCCAATGGACCTTGAAACACTTTTGGGTGAAACAACTGCAACGCCACGGGGAATGTCTGGCGGCTTAAAATTCCAATATGAAATGGCCGAACTCCTGGGTGAAAAGGTCGGCCCTGATGATTCAGGAAACGTTCACCATGCAGGTGGGCTTTCAAGCTTTTATACAGGCCCTGAGAAGCTCTTTCCCGGAAAGGGAAAGAATGGACATCTCTATAACTTTTTGCCTTTGATACGATGGTACGATCCGGTGTACTACTACAATAGCGATACCTTTCATCCGGGTAGTACTGTTGAAGGAGAATTCACAAATAAAGAGTGCGTCACCTGTCACTCGGTAGAAAGCCCCGGGATTGTTACGCAATGGAAACAGAGTAAACACGGAACACCACCCGGTGGAAAAGATGTAGTCGGGTGTGATAGATGCCATGGAAAGAATCACAAAAAACTCATGATGCCTTCTTATGACCTCTGTGGTGAATGTCACGAAAAGCAATTAAAAGGACATCGTGAAGGTGGTCAAGGTTCGCATGCGCATGCTTATCATTTTGAATTGATCGAGCTGGGATGCCAGACGGAAAAACCTGCTGAAGAAACGGCGGCCTGCCTCGGCTGTCATGCAGTTGAGAATCGATGTGATGGCTGTCATACACGGCACCGGTTTTCTACTGCCGAGGCAAGGAAACCAAACAGCTGTGCGGTCTGCCATTCAGGTCCCGAGCAATATGAGTTTGAGATGTACATGCAGTCATACCACGGTATGATTTTTCAGGGGGAAGGACAGACCTGGGACTGGACAAAACCACTCAATGCAGAAAACTATCCCGTTCCAACCTGTGCTTACTGCCATATGCCCAAGGGAGATCATAATGTTGTCAATACATCAACGGTTTATACCTATATGGGAACTTCTCTTGTGGACCGAGGGGCTGACCGATATAAGACGACAAGAGATGCATGGATTACGATTTGTAAGGATTGCCATTCACCAAGATTTGCAAGGGACCATTTAGAGGCTATGGACGAGGCGGTTAAACTGAGCTTTACAAAATACCGCGAGGCAATGCGCATTGTGATGGACTTGTATAATGACAATCTGATTGATCCCATGCCCATTGACCTT
Source organism: uncultured Candidatus Scalindua sp. (assembly GCA_964584595.1). Taxonomy (GTDB): domain Bacteria; phylum Planctomycetota; class Brocadiia; order Brocadiales; family Scalinduaceae; genus Scalindua. The sequence continues at coordinate 8,833 of CAZPAM010000025.1, forward strand.
GCCCCGGATTCCACCGGTCACAGCGTCTTCAGCCTTTTGCCGGGAAAGGGAGAGATGAGAAAATATAATGTATCTAACATAGAGAGGTTAACCTATGAGATGTTGGTCGACATCATTGATGCTATCTATAAGGCCAAGTCACACAACGCTTATTACAGCCCGATTTACGGGTATTGGGAATGGGCACAGGATCGCTGGCTTTTACAGGTTAAGGACGAAGCCAGCAAACTCAAACGTTTTGCGGAGATCGAGGAGAAAATAGGAATCAAACACCGTGCATATTCCTTTTGGAAGCACGGAGAGTATACTGATTTATTACTGGGCTGGAAGAGAAAAGGAGAGAGTGAATGAGGTTCTTTTTGCTCCTTTATGAAGTTCATCCTTAATAGGAAAATTTCCTTATAAGAATAAGTACAACTTCAAAAAATTAAACTTGTTTTGTTGAAAGAAATATAATAATATCTTCGTCTAAATTCTCATTTATATATTATTAAAATTAATAAGTATTATGGGTGTTGGTATTTCTCTTTGCAGCTATTTGTGAATGATTAGACTAGTGTTTTAGTTTTTGTCGTATTTTCGCCTGCCAGTCATAAGTGTGACCAATATAGGATTGGTGGGCTTCTCACCGGCAAATATGCGCCATAAAATCTCTATTTTCCTGCTATGGCGCATATCATTCAATTCAGTAGTAAGTACCCGCCATTGTTCTGTTTAAGAATGTAATATTCCCGTACATGCTGTTTGGTATATAGATTGCAATTACAGTAGACCTCGCTAATGGTTTATTAGATTACGCTAATCTATCCTTAATATAATAATTTCAATAGATACTTAACCGTTGAACAACAAATTTTTCAGGAGGTGTGTGTAATATTATGATTACTGTAACAGAGATGTTGAAAGAGAAAGGTGGTGGCGTCCTGACAATTTCGCCTCAGGATACTGTGTACAGAGCGTTAGAAATAATGGCGGAGAAAAACCTCGGTGCGTTAGTAGTAGTTGAAGATGAAAAAGTTGTGGGAATGTTTTCCGAGCGTGATTATGCAAGGAACGTTGTCCTTAAAGGGAAATCTTCTAAGGATACTTTAATCAAGGATCTTATGAGTGTAAATCCATGTTATGTGCGTCCTGAGCAGACAGTAAGCGACTGCATGGCTTTGATAACAGAAAAACGTAGACGCCATTTGCCCGTACTTGATGGGGAAAAATTGGTAGGTATTGTGAGTATTGGTGATGTTGTGAAACAGCAAATTATTGATCAGGAATTTACAATTAAACAACTCGAAAACTATATTGCTGGTGGTTTGTAAGATTATCAGAGTCCACCAGTGTGGATTTGTTTTTTAAAAGAAAGGAAGGGTTCAGTTAAATGAAAGCAACAATTGATACGTTTACTGGTGTGGCTGTTGCGAAGGAAGATATGATAAGAAACAGATTCGGACAGTATTGGGTCCTCTCAATGCTGGCAGGTATGTACATCGGGTTTGGAATTCTTCTCATATTCACTGTTGGAGCGCAGTTCGCTTCCGCTGGTTCCGTGGCCGTTAAGATCATCATGGGTATATCTTTCGGAATCGCCTTGACGCTGGTCGTCTTTGCAGGTGCCGAATTATTTACGGGCAACAATATGGTTATGTTAATTGGCTGTCTCAGTGGAAAAACAAGTTGGTGGTGGATGGTCTGGTTATGGACTGTATGTTATTTTGGTAACCTTGCCGGTGCACTACTGTTAGCCTACGTGATGTCGTGTACGGGGTTGGCAGATGGAAACGTTACCGGTAATTTTATTGATAAGGTGGCCAGTGCCAAGATGAATGCACCATGGATGGAGCTCTTTTGCAGGGGTATTCTCTGTAATGCGCTAGTCTGTCTGGCAGTCTGGATGTCAGCGAAATGTAAGAATGAGGCAGCAAGGGTATTCCTGATATTCTGGTGTCTTTTTGCCTTTATCGCTTGTGGTTTTGAGCATAGTATAGCTAATATGACTATTTTTGGCGTCAGTCTTTTCACATCACATCCTGATACAGTTAGCTGTGCCGGTTTTGCTTATAACCAGCTTCCGGTTACTGTTGGTAATATTATTGGCGGTGGCTTTTTCGGCCTTGTGTACTGGTATGCGACACATGCGCCTAACCTGGGGCTGAAACCTGATGGAGGGTTGTCAACCAGTCTTGTAGACCCAACTCAGGGAGCAGTTCCTGGAGGTCAGATAATTGGGTTAGATGAAAATGATGACGAGATTGTCCTGAGGCCTCCAACTGCATAAATATATGGTGTTTTCACAAGGCTAGATATTTGTTGTAGTGAAGGAGGTTTTGAGAAGCTTGCAGGTGTATTAACTGCAGCTTCAAGGAATAGTTTCAAATAGAGCAGATAAACAATCACGGTTGAATGCAAATTTGATCGTGGTTGTTTTTTCTGTGACTACCTGTAAGTTTAGTTAATAATGCAAAAAGTCTGAAACTTACAGGTAGTCACAGACAGAAAATTTATTGTTTATGTGCGTATTGACTTTTTATGTGCCATCTGATATTTAAGATCAATGGTCGGAGAATAAGTGTTTTTCTCCTGTCTATTTTTTTTATTAAATATTCAATTAGGAGAATGTAACCATGTCGTTATTTGATCAAATTAAAGGTTTGCCCAGAGCACCACAGCCGGCAATACCTGCGAGAGAGTTATGGATTACTTTCATAGGTGTGATATCTGGTATAGGAATTTCAGCAGCTCTTGCCTTTACCTATAACTGTCCTATGTTGTTAGCCCCTTTTGGTGCACAGGCTGTATTGATGTATGGTGCTTATAAGGCCCCTCTGGCGCAACCGAGGAACGTCTTGTTAGGGCATTTCATTGGCGCATTTATGGGTGTAGCCATATATGACCTTTTTGGTACTGCATGGTGGTCTATTGCGCTTGCCGTTGCCCTCACAATCATATTAATGATGGTGACATATTCACTGCATCCACCGGGAGGTGCAACCGCATACGTGGCTGTCCAGACAGGGGGATTGGGTGTAGGTTTTTCGTATATAATAAACCCCGTTCTCTTAGGGGCACTTATCTTATTGGTAGTTGCCATTGTCGTTAACAGGGCCGGTAAAAGGGATTTTCCTGCAAGTTGGTGGTAATTTATGCTGATAGTGAGATGTTCCCCGGACAGGAAACGTCGAGGACTTCCCCCGGATAGAAACCGAAAGACTTCTGTTGGGGACAATATAATAAAAATTTGTGTACTACATAGCCAGGTTTGTGGCTAATCTTGAAATTTCAAAATGTTAAATCTCGGAGAAAATAATGTATATTTCAATTAAGAACCACATCATATTATTGCTGATTTTCTTTACGCTGATGCCGATTGTATTGTTGAAAATTGTGGCATATCCAAGAATACAAAGTGATCTTCAGAATGTCATCATGGACAACCTTGAAGTTATCGGGCACAAGCAGGCAGAGTTGGTGTCTACCTGGATGCGAGAAAGAATGAAGGATGTTATCGTAATAGCGTCAAATCCTTTCATGTCTAGAAGCGCAAACATTACAAAAGAGGATGAGGGTTATCATGATACAGTCCAATATCTAGAGAGGGTAGTATCAGAATATGGTTATAAGAGTGCGTTTATAAGTAATGACAAAGGGCAGGTTACTGTTGCAACATCTGAAGAAGGTGAAGGAAGGAACATCTCAAAAACAGATTTTTTCAAGAATGCGATACAGGGAAAAACATATGCAACAAGTGTAGTACCATCAAAAGTTCCACTTATAAACGAATTTGAGGTGGAAGAGGTTGGGTTGCCAACCATGTTCATCTCAACGCCTTTAAAGGGCAAGAATGATGCGATAGTGGGTGTTGTTACATTGAGGGTTCATGTGGGTATTCTCAGTAATTTAATGCAAAGTTACAAATTTGGGGAAACAGGTGAGACTTATCTTGTAAACAAGGAAGGATACATGCTTACAGAGTCGAGATTCACCAAACACCTGAAGAAGATGGGAAAAATAAAAAAGAGAAGTGCCCTGGAAGTGCAGTTGCTTGATCCTGAGACGGGTAAATTAACCGCAGGTGTCAGGCAATGTGTTGCAGGTGAAGACGGCTATGATGCAAAAGGTTATAACGATTACGGGGGAGTATCCGTACTTGGTGTGTGGCGCTGGTTACCTGAATACAATTGGGGTGTTATTACTGAAATCGATAAGAACGAGGCTTATGGAGCCGCTTACAATCTAAAAAATATAGTCATCGCGTTATTGTTAGCAATAGCATTTCCCATTTTGATAGTTGCATATCTGGTTGGTGGAAGATTCTCCAGGCCGATACTTGAGCTGACCGATATAACCAAAAAGATGGTATCAGGGGATTTATCTCAAACCGTGGATGTGAAGAAATTGGATAAGCCTTTAATCAAAGATGAAATCGGAGAGTTGGCATTATCTTTCAACACGATGTCGCAAACTCTGGGTAAAACGATGAAGGAGACGGTTGAATCAGAGAAACATTACAGAGAATTGTTTGATTCTCTCAGGGCCGGTATTTATCAATGTGAACCCGGAGTAGATGGTAAGTTTACATGGGTAAATCATGCTGCAGCAGAAATTTTTGGCTATAATTCACCTGAAGAGATGGTCGGGACAAAAGTAAAGGATATTTATGTGAACGAGTCTGATAGAAAAAATCTCGTAGAGAAGCTGGAAAAAGAAGGAGTCTGGAAGGACTTTGTTTCACATTGTAAAAAGAAGAATGGCGAGCAATTTTATACTGAACGTACTTCTAATATGGTGCATGATGCCGACGGTAAACCAGCTCTTATTCAAGGTATGATCAGGGATATAACCGAGCGAAAGAAACTGGAAGATGAACAGAGAAAATCTGCCAAAGGACGTCAAAGTTAATAGAGTTGAAGATGTATACGCAAATTTATTAGAGGCTGGTTATCCGGGGAATCTTAAATTACGCCACACAAACTAACAAGGAGTAGGAAATTATGGGTAATGGAAATTCTAAGGGTCTTTCGGTAAATGCGAAGACCGTTATTCTGATACTGTTGTTTTTGAATGTCGGGTTTACAATGAAAATGATAAAGAAATACAAAGCCACGAAGGATGCGGGTTATACCAGGGAACAGACGTTCAAAGAGCAAATGGAAAAAAGAGTTCAGAAGGCTTTTGGTTCTGATGAAGAGTTAAATAAGATTATTGAAGACGCTACAAGACAAAAAGTGGAGGCGGAGAGGATTGCTGAAGCTTTGAAGGAGCGAGATGCGAAAACAAAATATTTGAACGTTAAGCTTACAGAGGCAAGGGCTAGATTATTATCTGAGAGAGAACAGTTACAGGAAGAAGTGCAGAAACTTAAGCTGGAAAATGCCAAGCTTAAAAAGAAATGAAAATAATAGCAGTACTGTTTATTCTTAAGTAATGTTTGGTATTCACAATAATATGAAAGAAATAATAAAAATAAATAAAATCTATAATAAAGAATTCGGCTTGTGGAAAATAATAATAAATGTGACTTTTACAACACTCATTTAATTAAGGAGAAGTATCATGTCAAATTGTAATGATCAATGTAAAGTTTGGATGTATAAAGTTAATGACGTTCAAGTAACTTCGACCGGACAAGTAGAAAGTATTGATTGTCCTGGTATGAAAATAACTGTTAGCGAACTTATCGATTCAATTAAAGCACAAGTAAAAAAAGTACAGGAAGAACAAGTAGATCCGGTAGATGGTAATGTATGTCCTGACGGATATACTTGCAAGAATATTAAAGATCCCGACTTTACAGAAGCAACAGAACACACAATAAGATGGAAGAAGAATTATGAGGCGGACATGGGTCAGGGTCAAATTTGTCATTTTCCAGTTGAAGGAACTTACGTATTATCTGCCACAATTACCGATGGAAAATGTTATGGTGAAGTAAACGAGATACCTGACGGTTCGTAGATAGCATGTCAGTAAGAGAAGTAGGGTTTGATAATTTCAGACTGCATGATCTTCGCCATACATTTGCCGCCCGCTTAGCACAGGCTGGTGTTGACATTTTTAAAATATCCAAATTGTTAGGGCATAAAGATATTAAAATGACTCAACGTTATGCTCACCATTGTCCGGATAGTCTTAGAGATGGAGTGGAAGCGGAGAAAATTGCTGAAGCTTTGAAGGAGCAAGATGCAAAAACAAAATATTTAAACGTTAAGCTTACAGAGGCAAGGGCTAGATTATTATCTGAGAGAAAACAGTTACAGGAAGAAGTGTAGAAACTTAAGTCAGAAAATGCTAAGCTTAAAAAGAATTGAAGATAACAGCAGTACTGTTTATTCTTAAGTGATGTTTGGTCTTTATAAAAATAGGAAAGAAGCAATAAGCAGATAAATAAAATCTAAAATAGCTGCTTTTCAAGTTACTTTCTTACATTCCCACATTTCAGAAAACTCCTGGTATGTATATCAGTATTAATTTGCCAGGCCGCAAATCGAAACAGGGTATTTCTACTGTTTGCAAATCACCATCTTTTCGCACATTTCTACTGTTTTCTTGAGTGATAACTCTAATTTTTTCCTTGACTTACTGGCAATCTAAAGTAAGATTCCTCACTGAGTTCAAAGCGACTGGGCATTGAAGTCTTGATACTATGCAACACTGCTAGTGCAGGAAAGACATTATGTCGCTGAATAACTTACCTTCTAATGTGGAATTGACATTTTGTCAATGGCTTTTGTTTTCCAAGTGTAAAATTGTAAATATGCAAGATTTTTCTATCTTCTATATTTAGTTATGCTTAGGAAGCCTGATCAGTTGTTCTGTCCATTAGATAATTGTTGGTATCACGATTGCATCATCCCACATCTTTCGATAATTCTTGACGTTAGTCTTTCAGCATTAGGCAAGTGTATTTTTTAGAAATGCCGGATTTAGATTTTGTAGTTGTAGCGTGTGATATGGAGAAGTAGCAGAAAGGGAGACTTCATATTACAGGGTTTCTTTTATTTTACATTTTTATATTTGGTTAAGGAGGGGGTGTATTAATGAAATCAACCATTGATACGTTTGCTGGTGTAGCTGTTGCGAAGGAAGATATGGTAAGAAACAGTGTTGGAAAGTACTGGGTACTTTCAATGCTGGCCGGTATCTACTTCGGGTTTGGAATTCTTCTCATATTTACTATTGGAGCGCAGTTTGCAGGTGCTGGTTCAGCGTCCGTTAAGATGCTCATGGGTGTATCTTTAGCAGTCGCCTTGACACTGGTCATCTTTGCAGGAGCCGAGTTATTTACGACTAACAATATGGTGATGATCGTCGGCTGTCTCAAGGGAAAAACAGGTTGGGGCTGGATGGCCTGGTTATGGTTTGTCAATTATTTTGGCAACCTTGCCGGTGCAGTATTGATAGCCTGGGTGATAGCGTGTACGGGATTGGCAGATGGAACCGGTAATTATATCAGTGAGGTGGCCAGTGCCAAAATGAATGATGCATGGATGACGCTGTTCAGTAAGGGTATAATCTGTAACGTGCTTGTCTGCCTGGCAGTCTGGATGGTAGCGAGAACGAAGAATGAAGCAGCAAGGATACTTCTGATATTCTTGTGTCTTTTTGCCTTTGTCGCTACTGGCTTAGAGCATAGTGTTGCTAATATGGCTATTTTTAGTGTCAGCCTTTTCGCATCAAGTTCTGATGTCAGCTGCGCCGGCTTCGCTTATAACCAGCTTCCAGTTGTAGTTGGTAATATTGTTGGCGGAGGTATTTTTGGCGTTATGTACTGGTATGCTGCGTGTGCACCTGATCAGGGCCTGGTTCCTGATGGTGGTGAATAAACAGCCTTATTATTAGACCGCCAACTGCATAAATAGATGGTTGTTATCGCAAGGCCAGATGTTTGCTGTACTGTAGTAAGGTGGTTTTGAGAAGCTTGCATGTACATTAACTGCAGCTTCGAGGAATAGTTTCAAATAGAAGCAGATAAACAACCACGGTTGAATGCAAATTTGATCGTGGTTGTTTTTTTTTGTGACTACCCGTAGGTTTTAGTTAGTGCAAAAAGTCTGAAAACCTACGGGTAGTCACTGACAGAAGATTCGTTTATTTATGTGTGTATTGACTGTTTGTCTGGTATTTTTCAAATATTCTGCTAATACCAATATTACATGAAATCGTATGAATTTCTTATCACTAGTGTTTAAAAGTACTTAGGTGTATATCTAGAAATTGAAAAAATTGTTTTGCTTTTTGAATGGTGTTGGTATCACGATTGCTATATATGTTTTCTACTTATTAAATGGAGTTTATCATAGTTTTATGTTTAGGTTTCTTTTATGTTAAGATATAGATTAATACGGCAATAAAAGGAGTTGAATATAATATTGTTTGTTACATACTCACACAATCCAGACAGGGGGGGAAATTTAATGTAAGTTTAGGGGTGTTATAAAAGTGAGTGTTGGCGTGTATTCAATTTATAAATAATGTAAGTTTTTTAAAAAGTTTTGGGAGGGAATGATATATGGAAAATACAGGTAGAAAGAAGGAGGCCAGTAAGAGTATCAATCTGTGCTGGAGGAATATTCTATCCGGCATAATCATTGCTGTTTTTGTGACTACAACATGCCTTGGCAATATGGTAATGGCTGAAGGTAAGTTCAAGCCTGCTACTGAGGCAGAATTAAAAGAGGGAAAAGAAGTTTACAATAAATACTGTGCAGTATGTCATGGGGAAGAAGGTGATGGATATGGCGAACTGGCACATGCCCTTTACCCCAAACCCAGGGATTTCACCAAAGGCCAATACAAGATAAGAACCAATGCTACCGGTTCTTTACCTACCGATGCAGATCTTATTCATGTAATTTCTGTCGGGATCCATGGAACTTCCATGATACCGTGGGATATACTTGAATTAGATCAAATTAAATCAATACTTCCCGTTTTAAAGAGCTTTTCTGAGGCATGGCAATACAGAGAAGCAGAACCTCCTATAGCTATCGGAAGGGAAGTTCCTTCGAGTCAACAGAGTATTGCGAGAGGTAAAAAGCTTTACGAAGAAAAAGAATGCTGGAAGTGCCACGGAGAAACCGGACATGGGGATGGGCCCAGCAGTTATGATCTGGCAGACGAATGGGAAACTCCTATACAAGCCTATGATTTTACCAGGGCAAGCAAATTTAAGGGTGGTGCTACAAATCATGATATTTATCTGAGGTTTTCAACCGGCATGAACGGCACGCCAATGCCATCCTTTGCCAGTGAACTTTCAGATGAGGATCGCTGGAGCCTAGTACATTTTGTAAAATCCCTTGCCGAACAAAAAGAGGCGCATGGGCATGAATAATAAAATTAACAGTATATCTTTTTCTAAAATTAATAAAAGGAGAATGAGTGTTATGAACTATGTAAAAAACCTACGGTTTTTCTTTAGTGCATGCTTGCTTATTATGGCCATTCTTTTTGCTGGAGTTGCCCAGGCACATGAAGAAGAAAAGAAACCGTACGTACCACGAAAGGTAGACATTTACGAAGGATTTCCTGATTGGTATAAGGGCGTTTTCGCAGATAATGTTGGTCTAAAAGAGGGTTCAGGACTTTTTAAAGACCATTACAAACCAGCATTTATGAATATGTATATGTATCCGGGGAGACACTACGAACCCCCTACCCGTATGGACCATTCAATATTCATTGAGAAGGAACGCAGGGATCTGTGTATAAGGTGTCATGAGGGGATAAATACGGGTGCTATCGAAGATTGGAAAGCCTCTGCGCATTACAATCCAAGGAAAACGCCTTTAATTGCGCGTAAGACCAAGATCATAGAGGATAGCATAGGGAAAGAGATCTCAGTGGTAGATTGTTTCGACTGTCATGTCGATACGGAGAAAAAGCAGATCAGGCTGCCCACAGCAGGCGATTGCAGCGAATGTCATGCAAGACAGGTTACTGAATTTGCCAGTGAGAAGAATCATGGCAGGCCGAATCATATTCAGACACTTGAATCAAATGTTTTGGTACCCTGGTATCAGGAGTCTTACAGGAGAGGCTTGCTGGCAGGTAATGCAGGCTGTGACATGTGTCACGGTGCTACAGATAAATGTGATCCATGCCATACAAGGCATACTTTCTCTGCTGCTGAGGCAAGAAGACCCCAGGCATGTATGACGTGTCACATGGGCCCTGATCATCCGGATGCAGAATCCTACGGTGAATCAAAACACGGGATTATTTATGAGCTGGAAGAGGAACATTACAACTTTGATAAACCACTTGCGCATGTCATGGTTGGTGAGGAATATCGCACACCTACCTGTCAGTTCTGTCACATGTACCAGGGTGGTGGAACTTTCACGCACAATTTCGTTTCAAAGGGTATATGGAGAATGGGTACGGTTCCTCCTTCGAACATTGAGTATGAATCGTCACTTAAGGATTATCCTTACGGGATAAAGATTATTGCTCCGAAAATCGATGTATATTCCGATGAAAATCTGGAAAAGAGGGACAAATGGATTGAGCTCTGCTCAAATTGTCATAGTCCTCGTTTTGCAGGAGGCTGGCTTACACAAATGGATGATTACATGTTCCAGGCATTTAAGTTGACGGATCAGGCACAAAAGGTCATAGATGATCTTATTGCAGATGACATGCTTTATCCATCACCTGCAGAGCGTGATATATATCCGGGCGGTGACTGGCTTGCCGATATATTACCTGCAGAACTTCTCGGAGAAGGAGTCTGGAATGCGTTTAAGCAGACCGGAGGTAAGATACCCGTCATCGGGCCTATCCTTGGTGTATATGCCATGTTTTATCAGGGAGACGGAAACCCTACGCATATAGAGACGTCTTATGCCAAGATGTGGTTCTGGTATAAGCTTCAGGGATACAAAGGTTATGCACACGTTCAGCAGGACATCATGTGGTGGTGGGGGCAGTCGCCTATGTTGCAGGAGCTTGGAAATATACAGTCTGAAGCGAGGAAAATGCGCAGAATGGCTGCTATAGAACAATCACTTGCTGATAGTGGAAAGCCGGTTGCACATAGCCTTGGTGGAAGTAAAAGCCATAAGCCGCTAACAAAGAAGGTAGGTGAATTTCTTCAATCAATGTTTTAGTTTGAAAGAGTAAGAATATTAAACAAGTTTTTATTGCGGATGCAGTTTTCCCGTAATAATCTGATAATAAAAAAGGCGCTCATTTTATGAGCGCCTTTTTTTATGAAAAGCCAACCAACTGATTTAAATGGAACTTTCAGTTTTCATTTTTAATATTTAGGTAGGATTTTATTAATTTCAAACCACCTTTTCGGGTCATTCTTGAGGGTTGTAATTATTACTTTCATATATTCTCGCAACTGAGATTCGGGGTGCCACTTTAACACTCTTTTAGCCTTGTCGATATCAAACCGATATTTCTTGTTTGTTAAATTAATCATCCAGGGCTTAAAAAAGAACTTCTTACCCAGAAAACAGTAAATCAAGTTCATTATATACACAATAAAATACACAAGCCATCTTGGTAGATGTATAGGGTTTAGTTTCTTACCATAAATCTCACAGACAATTTGGTTATAAAGGATACTAATAGGAACATATTCATCTTCTGACAGAATAAATATTGATCCGGAAGGTATTTCCTTAAACATAAAGATAGTTTTTTCAAATGCATCAAGTAAGTCTTCAATATATACATATGATATACCTCCTTCTCCTTTTCCAGGAAGGATTTTATAGCCAAATCCTTTTCTCCAGATAAGTGAGATTTTATTTGCAAGCGGTGGTAATATGCAATCATTAGAATATACCCCGGCAAGCCTTAAGATTGTTGATCTCACCCTCTCCTTATACTCTAAAAGAATATTTTCTCCTGCAATCTTGGATTTTCCATAATATAGTTTTGTGTTCAAGGCAGATTCTTCATTTAACTTTTCATCACCTTTGGTTGGTTTCATAACTACAGTGCTGCTAGTAAAGATGAAGTTATTCACATCAAAATCAATTAAGTTGTCCAGTAAGTATCTGGTTCCATTTTCATTGGTTTCACGATACAACCTGTTTTCTTTGTTTACCATGTCGTAATACGCTGCCAGATGAAACACATAATCAATCTTCCCGGCAACCTTTGCTTTTATTTCACTAAAGGTTTCACCAAGAAGCTTCTTGTCTGAGATATCAACCTTATACCATAATACACTGCTATCCCTATCCTCATGCAGTACCTTATCAATACCTATAATTGAATAGTTGTTAATCAATCGAGCTATCAATGCAGTACCTATAAAACCACTGGCACCTGTAATTAAGACTGTGTTCTTATCCATTTTATTTGCAATTATTTTTCAACTACATGCTTGTCTGAGTGTACTATATTATATTTTGCTTCATTTTGGAAACAACTATATTATCCTTATATCATTTATAAATAATTTAAATAGATTGCCTTGTATTTCTTCTATATAATACAACGCTTATTTTGCGTTTATAGATCTTAAGAATGTATACGATTATAAATAAGATAACCTTAATCTCATCTATAGTTTTACCGGTATTATTAATCTGTTCATTTACTTATGCTCGGGATCATCAACCTGCGGATGGGCATTGGCATAAGGTGCAGAATTTAGAGGAGCAGGGTAAATATAACGAGGCTGTCAAGTATCTTGAAAAAGCCCTGACTAAATTCAAGAAGCTGGAGCAGGAAGATAATGTTGCCACATGTCTCAGCCATTTTGGAAGTATTTATGAGTCTGTGGGCAATTATGACAGAGCCATAAAGTATCTTGAGGAAGCGTTGGAAATTGATAAGGAACTGGGAATGGAAGATAAAGTTGCTGTTCGGTTAGGTAACATTGGCGATGTTTACGACTCTCAAGGCCAATATGATAAGGCCATAGAATATCTTGAAGATGCTCTGGAAATCAATAAAAGATTGGGAATGGAAGCCGACGTTGCCATTCGGCTCAACAGTATTGGCAGGGTTGTCAGAACCCAGGGTAAATATGGCAAAGCCATCGAGTATTTTGAAAAAGCCTTAAGCATAGACAGAAAGCTGGAACAAGATGATAAAATTTCTACAGGCCTGAACCACATTGGTAATATTTATAAATCCGAGAAACAATATGATACGGCCATCATGTATTATGAAGATGCCCTGGATATATACAGAGAGCCAGGCCAGAAATATCAGGAAGAAAAAGTTGTTCTCCAGCTTGCCAACATTGGCGGGGTTTACGAAACGCTGGGCCAATATGCCAAAGCCCTGGAGTATTACGAAGAGGCTCTGGACACAGCCGGAGACCTGAAGCAGGATAATGATATTACCATTTGCCTGAACCACATTGGTAATATTTACAAGTTCTGTGGCCAATATGATGTCGCCATCATGTATTATGAACAAGCTATAGATATATACAGAAGATCGGGACAGGAAGACAAAGCTGCCATTCTGCTCAACAACATTGGCGGGGTTTACAAATCTACCAGACAATATGATGATGCACTCAAGTATTATAAAGAAGCTTTGGAAATAGACAGAAGATTGGGAAAAGAAGCTGATGAAGCCCTTAGTCTGAAAAACCTCGATATGGCTTACCGCTTCTACTGGAGCAAGCATGACAAGGCCATAAAGCCTTATGAACAGAAGCTGGCTACTGATAAGAAATTTGGTAAAGATGCAGATATATCCAGAGATCTCAACAACATTGGTAAGGTTTATCTCTTACAAAAAGAATATAAGACGGCAACTGAATATTTTAATGAGTCCGTATCCATAACAGAGAGATTACGCAAGGCGACAACCGGAGACTCTGGAGGGTAGCAGGTGAATCTACATCATAGTTTATGGCAACAATGTATGGCATGGTTCAGGAAAAAGGTATAAACTATGCGGAAGCCATAACAGAGGTAAAACGCCGGTTTATCAGCGGCGGCTTCGGAGAGAAATATCAAGCTCCATATTACTGGGCTCCGTTTGTGTATTATGGGCTATAAAAGTGCCTAAAGTGAGCTAAAGTTAGAAAGCATAGGTAAAATCATGTTAAAGTTTTCACTAAAATCTGCATTATACCAGGTACCGGGAATATGGTTTCTGATTTTCAGGTGCCGTCTGCAAATTGAGTATGACCTGATCAGGAAGAAGACTCATGATGCAGTATTTGGCCGCGCTCATGTTTTTACAAGACAGCTTTTAAACCTTCTGGGAGTAAAAGTGGAGGTATCGGGTTTGGAAAATCTGATTAACAAACCTGCAATAATATGCCAGAACCACACTTCGATAATGGACATTCCTGCTATATTGCATACGGTAAATGGGAAATCGCTTTTCTGCGGCAAGGACGGGTTATTCAAGATCCCGGTTTTCGGTAAGGGAATTGAAACTTTAGGTATGGTTAAAGTGTACAAAGAAGATAAAAAAACATGGAAGGTACTATCTGAAGCAGCAAAGGATATAAAAGCAACTGAATTAGGTAATGAAGCTTTGACTCCTTATTTAGTGATATTTCCGGAAGGTACTCGAACAAAAGATGAAGACTATAAAATGAGTGAATTCAAACGCGGCATGTTCAGCATTGCCGTAAAGCACAACCTACCGATTATCCCGATCGCATCTTACGGCGGCCTGGACATCACTCCCAAAGGTACATGGATTTTCAACAAAGGCACAATATACGAAAAAGTCTTAGCGCCTATATATCCGTCAGATTACGGCGAAGTCAGTATTAAGGAAAAATCTACTAAGATTCAGAACGATACACGGAAGAGAATAAATGATGGGCTTGGTGAACTAATTAAGGCTCATGGTAATAAGAAGAGAAATGTTTAGCCACGGATTAACACAGATAAAACACGGATGAAAAGAAGCAGGAAACGAGAAGCATGAGGCAAGAAAAAATTGAAAGATTGAAGAATTAAGGAATTTAAGGATTGTGAATTACAAATAACCAATGACTAATGGCCAATCGCCAACTTGCCCGACGTGTAGTGTGGCGGGTCAACAATCGTCAGTTTTAACCAGGCGGGACCCTAGTCTTTCTATTTCTATGAATAGTTCATTTTCAAACTCACCTGATTTATCTTGAAGAACAAAATATCGGAAACACTTGGATTCCATTCATCCGTACGCGGATTTAGTTGAGGTTCTTCCTTATGATTAGTAATATCTCTTTTCTTTTCTTCGACGTACTTCTGTTGTTTCTCTAGCATTAATGTTTCTCCTTTTTGTTCCGATTATCCTCAACGAACTGCTCGTTCATATTCAAACCAGCTCCTGCCTTCATCGCTGCAAATCCCTTTTCCAAAATTGACAACCCAGCCTTCTGAGAGGTTATGGAAATCAGAGGTCATAATCTCATGCTGTTTCTTGTTAAATATTGGGTCAATATACAAATTGCTAGTCTCATTTTTCTCCGGCTCTAACAAGGATTTAGCTTCATGCAGTGTCGGTAAACGCCAGTTATTGTAACCGGCAAAGTTTTCACTATTCAGTTTCGCTATATATTTTTCTATACTTGAAGGCAATATTGGAACATCTGAGCCTGACTGTTGCCACATCAAACCTGTGGCGTTGTCATACACTACTTGTCCGTCGCTTTGTAATTCGTATTCGTTATCAGTATATTTCAGTGGTCTCCGCTCTTCATCTAAACCAGCTTCTTTTCTACCAAAAACTATTCTTGGTTTTTCCGGTAAAGGATCTAATTGTGCCTGATATTGTGGTTGAACAATCTTGCCGCTTCTAAACATGATAGCGAATGCAGCCATAATAATTTTCCACAACCTTTTGAACCTCTCCAGCTTAATCTTCTCTATTACCAGTTGATCAGGGTTTTTTACATCTGCCATACTTATTCCTCAACCTGAGAGCCAGGTATAAAAGTGAGGTTGATTGCTTAATTCAAGATAATTAATCTTATTCTTTGTCGTATAAGAATTGGTCATCAGGTTTCACAAAAGGGGCGTTTTTATTTATCATCTCTTTTATATCTTCATCTATTTCCGTAAATGCAGTGGCAATACCAAATACGGAATGGTTTGCGTGTTTTTTAACACGAGTAACTACCCCTCTACACTCTATGGGTGGTATGGATATAGAGAAACTTATCTTTAAATCCAAAATGGTGCCAATTTCCAGGTTTTTTCTGACGTGAAAGTAAATACCTCCGGCCCCCAGATCATTTAGAGCAACCATATCCCAGTCTTTTGAATCCATGTCCTGGGCTTCATCCGGTCTAATACGAAACCTTGTTATATATTGCTTTTCTATTCTTTTATATTTCCTTTTTTCTGAAGTCTCATCCATGGTCTTTATCCTGCTATCCACAATCAATAATCCATTTCGCCCCCTCCCCTCCCCCCTGCAACTCTGTAAGCGTTGTAGGGGTGTATACAACCCTGCCAGTGTTGTAGGGGTGGGGGCTTTGACTGTACAATATTGTTGAAACAGATTAACTTGTCCGGGTGTCCCCGCCGGCTCTCTTTATTTTTTGCTTCTCATTGTAAGATCAACGAGTATGCATTCATTCAGATGGTCATAGTCAACAGGTTTGGTTATGAACTCGTCGGCGCCTTTTTCCAGGGCTTCCTGGCAAATTTGCTCGTTCATTACGGCAGAGACCATTATAATGCCTATGCGTTTGTCAAACAGCCTTACACGTCTCAGGACTTCCATGCCGTCTATTCCCCTCATTACCAAATCGAGAAGCATGATGTCCGGTTTCTGGCTGCTTACTTTTTCCAGTGCGTCCGTTCCGTTGTGTGACACTATGACATCGTGATCCATTTCTTCCAGAAAGCTCCTGAGCAGCGTGCATGCGTTGTCATCATCATCTACAATTAATATCTTACTCACAGTGTTTCTCCTGCTAAAAATTGGTTAATTCTTACATTAACCTCTTATTGATGTAGAAAAATTCTAATATATAAGTACAAGTTTTGTGCCAAAATGATGTGTAAGTTTTCATTTGTGTTTTAAGCAAGTTCCATATTTTCTTAATCCGTTAATCGACACTAACTTATGCTGCTTTTTGAATGGTTTATTATTATGCTTGTGGATTATACGAGAGAGTGTTTTTGAATGAATGGTGTGCCATTGTCACATGAGTGTGACGGGCAAAAGTGTGACATGGTAATCAAAAAAGAGATATTTAGCCACGGATTAACACAGAGAAAACACGGATGAAAAGAAGCAGGAAACGAGAAGCATGAGGCAAGAATGGGGAAAATGCGTTGCGGGGTACGGTTTGCGAGTTGCTATTGAAAGGAATTTAAGGATTGTGAATTACAAATAACCAATGACTAATGACCAATCGCCAACTTGCCCGACGTGTAGTGTGGCGGGTCAACCATTGTCAATTTTAAATAGGTGAGACCATTATCCTTCACTTTCCTCCTCTTTAGCCTTCCTTTTGTCCTCTAAATAGTCTTCGTACATCGCAAGAGCAACCGCTTTGTAATCGCCGGCTACGTTATTATGTGTGGCGAATACGACACTTAATATGTTAATCATTCCGAGCCTATAACCCGTCATTAGGCTAGCCATGTTTGAATCAACCATTGAGACAAACTCGGAGTCCTTTCCATAGTATTTATATTTATCTTTATATTCATCAAACACATCAAGACTAGAATAATTATCAAGTTTTTCTTCTTCTAAAACTTTTTCAGCTAAATTCTTATAACCTGTTACAAAAAGAAGGGCGTACATTCTGACTGTTTTTCCATAATTTTCTTCGCCTCCTTCAGGGCCCATAAATTTATAAAGAAATATCTCATTTGCAATATTAATTGAAGCCTCGTAGTTTGCCTTAATTTTATCGTCATCGCTAATAATGCCTTCCTCTTCTGCCAAGACCAAAGATGGGCATAGTAGTAAAAACACAATAATTAGAATAAGGTTTTTCATCTCTCTCTCCCTTGTGATAAGATAGTTTTCATTTTGTTGTTCTCTTTTGAGCTTCTTCCAAATGCTTCTTTAATGTAGCTATATGATTCCCGGCTGATTTCTTCATATTCTCATCAAATTTCTCATCGGTTTCTACTCTCTCAAGATCTTGTAACTTATCTTCAATATGTTCTTTTGCCGCTTTATATTCTCCTTTAACAATAAAAAATGCGATAGCTATATTAGCATCTTTAAATGCTTTTTTATACTCTTTAAGAAGAAAATAAGCATTCCCTCTGTTCATATAAGCGACAGCATAATCTTTATATAGCTCAATCGCCTTAGTATAGCTTTCAACTGCGTCCCTGGTCTTACCACGTCTTTCGTTAGAAAGCCCTATATAGTTGTGCGTAAGAGCAGCAGGTTCGGTATCCGGATTTGTCTCTAATGCTTTATTAAAAGAGTCAATCGCCCTGGCATTTTTTCCGTCAGTAAATTCTCCAACTCCTCTGGAATACCAGTTATCAAAGGTGGAAATGTCCTCGAGGCTCTTCTTAAGTTCCTTATTCTGTTTCGTATATTCTTCTTTTAGGGCTGACATTTTTTTCGCGTATGATTCCAGTATTGCCTTCTTTTCTACAAGCAAATCTTTCTCATGCATGAAAGTTTCAATATCTTCATCTAAACTATTTTTCTGGTTTTGAAGCTCAGCATGTTGAAGTGTCATTTCGTCAAGTTTTTCCCTCTCTTCAATCAGGTCCCGGTTTTTTTCCTCTATTTCCAGGGACAGTTTTACATTTTCTCTGCTGGAAAGAGGAAAGACAACATCCTTTACAAAAAACCATATCACAGACGCTGTAATAACCCCCGCTATACTAGCCTGAAGAAACAGTGGTTTGTTGTACCAGTGTGGTTTAAGTTCTCTCTCTAACCTCTTCCTTTCTAACTCAATTTCTTTCCTCTCTTCTTCGTTTTTAGCCGCCTTTGCATAAAGACTAAGACGTACAATCTGTTCCCTGGAAGAAAGGTCTTCTATTGGGTCATGATCTGTACTGTCCGTGACATCAAGAAGATGCTTCTTTTTTCTGTTTCGTCTTGACCGTTTTGACATAGCTATACTAAACAAAAAACTTGAAATAATTGAAGAATGTTTACTGCAAACTTGCCTACCGGCAGGCAGGGAGGACAAGAAGGAAAACTATGGTCAAAAGCAAAAGACATGAAGATTTACGAATATTAAATAACCAATGACTATCTTTGCTTGTGTTGGCCGTCAATGGAGTATTTTCCCGGGCCGATTAGAATCAGACTTATGAACAGAATCCCTGCTTCCACCGCATGTGAATATTTAACGAATGGGTCTCCCTTGCCGATGTGCATGGACACTGCCACAATCATGGTGGCAAGCAGGGCGAAACATGCAGGGCGGGTAAAAATGCCAATGGCCAACAGCAGGCCGCCTATACATTCTGAAAATGCGCCCATAAAGCCCCAGGCCATGGGAGCAAAGTCAACCCCTAGCGACTTCATGACTCCACCGAGCATCATCCATTTATCCGGGCCACCCATTAGTTTAGGCAGGCCGTGCATTATAAACATGCCGCCAATGCCTGTTCGCAGAACGAGCAGGCCTATATCACGATATTTATCTAAGAAACGTAAAACCATAACTTTCCTCCTTAACTATTGACGATTGTAGACCCGCCACACTACACGTCGTGCAAGTTGGCGATTGAACGTTTTTTTACATCTCATTGCCGGTCATGACCTGGTAGATTTTGTGCATGCCGGTTATATTACGAAGTTCAAACAGCCCCAGATAGCGAATATTGTAATTCCCCTTTTTTAGTACATCGTTGTATAATGCTTCAGTAATGAAAATACGATCGCTAGATGTAAACTCTTCTCGTGAAATACCATCTTTAACGACTACAAGATCATCTTCCTTAAGCCCCTCCACGCGGAAAGGAATATTGATATTTGTTCCATGACGGTCTCCATCAGGCCTGACTCTGACTTCACCAAAATGGAGGCCAAATCTCAGATGTATCTCAGGGCCGTTCGTAACATTAGAATTGTATGTGTGTACACTTTCTAGTACATGGATTGCCGCATCCAATGCACTCTTTGAATTGGGAAAGCAAACCAGGAACCCGTCACCGATACCCTTTGTGAAGGAGGATTTATTGTCCTTGAATATGGGAAACATTATACCTTCAAGAGCATTTTTTATAAGGTAAGTAGCACTATCTCCATATAAGTCCATCATTCTTGATGATTCACATATATCAGCTACCATGACTGCCTCCGGGATTTCCCTGCCGCTGCCGGATGGTTGATTTATTGTATTAATACGATTCTTTATATCTTTGAAGTTACTATCACTGGCAGAAATTTTGTTAAACAGCCCGCGTGCCTGATGTCTCAATCCTGCTTCTGCACAGGCATCAGCTAAATCATACATTTTTGATTTTACACGATCATCGGTACAGGGAACTGCCGAGTATTTCTGAACATGTTTTTCTGCAGTGTCAAAGTCCTTGATTTTTAACAAATACTGTGCAATGAGATAGTGGGAATCACTCTCGTACTCTCCACCGGTTTCCGCCACATCCTGTAAGAGTTTAACGCCGCGATCATCATCATTTATTTCTGTTAAATAGATATTGGCTAGTTCATAGCGTACACGATTCAATTCGTCCCCGGTTAACTCTTTACCGGAAATCATATTTTCATAGACTATAACGCGTTTATCGGAAACCTGCTTCTTTATCACCTCGATTTGTACAGGGACGTCAGGGTATTGCTTTTCCAACGTTGTTAATCGATCTATCAGCATGACGGCCTCCTCGATATTTCCATCTGCCAGAAAAATCGAAATTGATTTCTCGATCACTTTTATAATGACTGTCTGGTAAGATTCCTTGTCCGGTGCGATCTCCAGAAGTTGTTCAGAGCCACGAATAGCATCTGAACACTTTTTGTTTTTTATATGCTTTTTGATAGATTCTATGAGTTCTTTCTCGTATGTGCCGAGATTCTTGGTCAGCGTATCATATAACATGCGGTATTTCTCTTCATGCGGTTTATCTAACTTGATAGCCTCCTTTATGCAATTTATAGCCTTTGGATATTCCTTTAAGTTCTGGTAAATCTTACTCAGGAAAACGTGTAGATATGGATTGTCCGGTTGTTTGTCAATTTCTTCCCGGGCAACTTTCATTGCTTCTTCGTATTTTTCGGAATAGCAATACAGATTAATAAGGATATACAGGAACCTTTCACTGGCTTTTCCTTTTGTACGTAAAGATTCATAGTTTACAATTATGCTTTGTATATTTGTTGTCTCACCAAAAGCTTTGAACAATCCCGCATATGTTTCTTCGTTTAAAGGATCAATGTCAACGAGATCAAGTAAGCCATTGGTTGCTTCTTTGAAATGACGCGGGCAGTTGGTAAGCATATCAGTATATTCTTTTGCGGCGCCTTCGTAATTCTTTTGCCGGATTAAAATCATGGCGGTTAAAATGTATTTTTTTGAAAAATAGGAACCTAAAACCTTGAGACGATCAAATATTTCCAAGGCCTCTTTGTCTTTGCCTTGAATATAGTAGATTTCTCCCAGGACTTCATTGTACCGCATATAGCGCATACCATACTTATCTGCTAATTTCTCTAGATTATCTGTCGGTATTGCCTCATGAATCTTATCGCAGCAGGCAAGTGCCAGGTCATAATCTTCTTTGTTGAAGTGGGCAAATGCGAGATCATTCAGGACTTTTACACTCTGTGGATCCTGCTTGAGTTCCATTTCACCATATTTAATGGCAGTATCCCAATCACGTTCCGATAATGCTTTTTTGCGATTGCTTTTAAGATCGGACATAATCCAAATTCCTTAATGTGTTAATGTCGCCCATCTAACTATAGAGCATTGAAATGCTTAGATATGATTTTCTTGTTGTGATTTGCCACTGTTTTTATACACATTGTTGATTTAAAATGCAAGAGTGAAAAAGTGTCTGGGAATAGGATTGAGGATTGACAGGGCAAAGTGACTAAAGTTAAGAAACAAAAGAAAGGAGAGAGGGGAAAGGGGAATGAGAAAATTACGTAAAAAAAACTTGGCGAATTCAATTATGTTCTAAGAATTCAATTGCCCGTTCTTCTGACCAGTAACTCTTGTCTTTTTTAAATTGTATAAAACCGACATGGCCGCCTGATTCCGGCATCTCTAAATAGACATATTTGTTGTTTGATACCTCTTTGACCGGATAGCAGCCATCTGCAATAAACGGATCGTTGCGGGCATTTACAATTAATGTTGGGACTTTAACCTCCGGAATATATTTATTGCTGCTGCATTTGCTCCAGTAATCTTCTGCATTCTTAAAGCCGTGGAGCGGAGCAGTGTATCGGTCGTCATAGTCCTTAAAGTTTTTTATTAAATGATAGTCATCATCGTTTATCAGTCCGGGCATCAATTCCATTTTAGCCCTGATTTTCTGGTGCAGGGTTTTTAGAAAGTTCTTCATATATATTTTGTTTGTAAATTTGGCAAGCTCCCATGTACTTGCCTTCAGATCACAGGGAACCGAAAACACGACGGATCCTTCTATTTTGCTGTTAATCTGGCTGCCTTTGTTACCAAGATAAACCAGTGACAAGTTGCCTCCCATACTGAACCCTATCAATACGATTTTCTGATACGACATGGTCTTTACTGCATGTTCAATTACAAATTCTAAATCATCGATTGAGCCGCTATTGTAAAAACGTAACTGGCGATTTATCTCTCCGGAACATGATCTATAGTTCCATGCCAGGGCGTCCCAACCATTTCGGTTAAGCATCTTAACCATTCCTACAACGTAATGGCGGTGTGAACTACCCTCTAAACCATGAGAAATAATGGCTAACTTTTTGCTTCCCGTTTTCGACCAATCGATATCCAGGAAATCATCGTCATGTGTGTGAAGACGCTCCCTCTGATAAAAACCTGTATCAAATTTCCTGAACAGTGAAGGATAGATTGATTGCGCATGTCCATTCTGAAGAAGAAATGGAGCCTGATAATTGGATTTGCTTAATAATGGCATTATGGTATTAAAGAACTGTTATTTAACACAGCAGTATAAAGATATTGTAAAAACCAATATTACTTTTATATTTTACTCGTTTCTCAGGATATAACAAAATATATTACTTGTATCCGGAAACAGATAAACATAATATAGCAAAATGAATAAATTAGAAAAGACAAGTTTAGCCGTAGGCTTATTCTTTGGTGCTACCGGGGTTATTCTGGGTGCAGTGGGCAGTCATGCCTTGAAAGATTATCCAGCAGGAACATTAGAATTCTTTCGGATAGGAAACAAATACCAGATCTACCATGCCCTGTTCTTGTTGATATTGGGTTTTTTACAAAGCAAATATCCGGGGAAATTGATGAGTTTGTCTATCTACAATACAATAGGGGGTGTCGTGTTGTTTTCAGGTTCCCTATATTTGTACACACTTGCAGGAATCAAGGTCGGAATGGTCACGCCACTAGGAGGCCTGCTCTTGATCTCAGCATGGATTATGTTATTGATACATGTATTGCTTCCAAAATCACAATCTAAACATTCCCCGGACAAAAAGCGCTGAGGATTTTCCCCCAACTCCACCAGGAACAAACTGAATCGTCATTCATTCTTCACCAGTTAATTCGAATTTCAAGAAATTTATCCTATTAAATTCATTAAAGAGGCCTAAACAAAAAAACCCACCATAACGGTGGGTTTTTTTATGATGGCTCCTCGTCGTGAACGACGTTAGAACCAGAATTATTAAAAGTAAAGGTTTCATTCATATTCCTGACTTAAAAAAGATTGCATGAACCCCCTACCCTAGCTCACTATATTTAATCTTATCCAAACTCTTGCGGAGAGTCAAATATATATAATCAACACCCAAACCTCTAGAGTATATAGTATAGTATATCCCCCTCTATATTGATACTTAATGGTCTTGCAGAAACGCTATTTTTACCCTGATTGGGTAGAGGCATATATACTTAAATATGAAAGGCACTACACATGGTCTGCAAATGCAAATGAGACGGCTAGAATGCTCAAAATAGCACCTTGCATGGTTAAAGTATTCTCATTTTAATAGCCTTGACAAGCCCGTTCACCTTAGATATAAAATGTGCAAACAAACTAGATTATTTCATT
>CAZPAM010000026.1:0-31510 GCA_964584595.1 uncultured Candidatus Scalindua sp.
TCATTCTTCCATTCACCCACATACTTCTTTCCGCTGGACCATATTTGTGTTCCTTCTCCATGCATTCTGCCATTCTTCCACTCGCCCATATATTTTCTTCCGCCAGGCCAGGTGTGTGTTCCTTCTCCATGCATCTTGCCATCCATCCATCCGCCCACATACTTTTTCCCGCTAGACCATGTAAATGCACCTTCTCCATGCCGCTTGTCATTTTTCCACTCGCCCACATAGCTGCTGCCAGTGGGCCATGTATATGTTCCTGCACCGTGCCGCATGCCATCCCTCCACTCACCCACATACTTTTTTCCATTAGACCAGGTACATGTCCCTCCTCCATCCTGCTTACCATCCTTCCACTCACCTGTATACTCTCTGCCGTCAGGCCATGTCTTTGTTCCTGTTCCATTATTGCAATTACCTTCAATACACTTTCCTTTAGCTTTTCCGAAGGCACTCATAGTTGGAAAGAGTGTCCCAAGCAATAAAGTCACAAGAACAATAAAGAAAAGTATTTTGTTTACACTGGATGCTGTTTTTGTTCTCATAATGCTTCTCCTTTGGGTATTGTTTTTAATGAATTGACTGTATTATATGAAAACTACTGTGGTATGTGCCCCTCTTTATAATCTCTGGATTGTCTGATTAGCTTTTATCCTCTATGCTTTTCCTGAGTATATCTATTGCATGAAAAATAGCAGTTCCTACCAGAAAGACAGAAGCTATTAAAATGACCATAAGTGACTCTGATTCCTGGGCTGAACCCTCTGCCGTTGAGATCATTAAAGCACCGCATATAATTAGCAAGACAGATATAACGAAAAGACTAATTTTCATTATCTTCATATTCCCTCCTTACCTGCTTATATGCACATAAGAACATATCCTGATGTATAACTAACCTATTCTTGATATGATTTCTGTGTATTTTATTCGCTTACTCTTGTAAAACCCTTCTATCCCTTTTACCTCTCCTGTCCATCTCACTTCTGCGGTCATGACCATTGAAGTCCAGGTTGTTAGTTCGTCTCCGGTCTGCATTCTCTCTCCGTCTCCTTCTTGAACGACGTTCTTTTCTCTGCATAAAATAACCCTTTCTTAAAAAAAGTTTTATTCTTTAGAATCGTCTTCACTCTGCTTCTCTTCCAGCTTTTCCTCCGGTTCAGTTTCTGGCTCAGGTTCCGGCTCAGGATGCTCGACCTTCTTGTAACCATCTTTAGTCCAAATGCGTACTTCGTATTGCCTCGTAAGTTCGTCACGAACAGATTCATAATAAAACCACCCATGATCTGAATCGTAGAAGATGGTCACACTGATTTCTTTAGACATTCTGTTACGTGTGCCAACCGCGACAATCGAAGCCATATTCTCGCTACTGAATGCACCCGCTCCCACTCCACCAATGCCCTTAATTAATGCACCCACTTTAACGTTTTCGTAGCCCATGTGGCCAAGTATCTGAGCAGCTTCTGCCTTTGTAATCTCAGGTGTTGATGCATTGGCAGTATTAAATCCAACAGATGGAAAAGCAAGCCACAGTATAATCAGAAGAAAGATCATTCTGGCAAATGACGTGCGAGCTGTGGTATTTCTTATAAATCTATTGAGTTGCGAATATAACTTTATTTTTCTCATAGCTTATTTGTAGTTCACTTAAGTTACTTGAAACCTGGTTGTGGCTACTCAATCTATAAATTATTTTCTAGAATCGTCTTTGTGGTGGATACCGAAGAGGTGTTTTATGGTTTCTACGTATTGATAACCACCGCCGTTTTTCGCCTTCTCTTTTCCTACCTTGGCGGGTTTATGGAGGATTTTGTTGAGTGTGCGCTGCATTGAATAGACTATGTGTTCCCACTCTTCGTGTGCGATTTCTCCAAGTTTTGGTCGTAGTCTTTCAAGTTCCTGTTCGCCTATTTCGTGGAAATGGTTTCTCAGTTGAGCGATGGCAGGCCCGATCTTCAGTTCTTCAAACCATGCCATGAATTTTTCTACCTCATTGTCGATGATTACCACGCATTTACCGATATCCTTCTTTCTGTCTTTTGCGTTACTGTCAGCAACTTTATTAAGGTCGTTGATGTCATATAGGTAGACGTTGTCTATCTTTGCAATTTCAGGATCAATATCTCTTGGGAAAGCGATGTCTACGAGCAGCATTGGGTTACCCCTTCGTGCCTTTATAGCACTCTTTATGTGTTCTGTGTGGATTACATGGCGAGGTGATGCGGTAGAACTGATGACAATGTCTGCCTGTGGGAGATAATCATCAAGATTTTCGTAATTTATGGCCTTCCCTTCATACTCTTCAGCGAGGGACTTTGCCTTGTCGTAGTTTCTGTTTGCTACTATTGCCGTCTTAGCACCGCGCTCCACCAGGTGTTTTAATACGAGTTCGCACATCTCGCCGGCACCAATAATAAATATGGTCTTGTCAGTGAAGTCCTTAAATACCTTGATAGCAAGATCAACGGCTACCGTGCTCACAGATATATTGCCCTTGCCTATGCTTGTTTTTGTATGTACATCCTTAGCGACAGTTAAGGAACGCTGGAAGAGCTGGTTAAGGATGCTGCCGGTTGTTTCTGCGGCAGTCGCTGTCATATACGCCTCCTTTACCTGGGAGATGATCTGTGTCTCACCAAGAACGCCTGAGTTGAGACTGGAGGCGACAAAGAACAGATGTCTGACGGCATTCATGTCCTGATGGTGATACATATGGTCAGCAAATTTCTCCTTTGGCAAGCCATGAAATGCAGAAAAGAAATCCAGCAGGGCCTCCTTGTTCAGAGAGTTATCTGGTGACGTGGCGTATATTTCTACTCTATTACAGGTAGACAGTATAACTGCTTCTGACAAAGGGAAAGTTTGTGCAAAGGAAGACAATGCGAGCGGCACTGATGAAGCGCTGAAGGCGATCTTTTCCCTTATTTCGACAGGGGCAGAGTCATGATTAAGACCAACTGTATGTAAGTTCATTTTATATTAGAAATTATTTGTTTCTATGATTTAACTTTTGCTATACCGGGTGGTTCCGGTGTTATCTCCTGTTCAAACTTTACTGAACCCTTTTCATAGCCATGTTTATGCCCCATTAAGAATGGGCCGATAAATGTAAGTATTACGACAACAAAGCCTCCAATAGTAACGATAGCTACCTTTGTTCCATGAAAGGAGGCTCCCAGCCTCAAGTGTAAGATTGCTGCATAAATAAGCCATGTAAGAGCTCCTAATGTTACTTTAGGATCCAGATACCAGAGTAAGCCTAATATATTTGATGTCTTTGCCCACACAGTACCTGAAACAAGGCCAATTGTCAGGAGAGGAAAGCCTAACGTGATGGTCTTCCACATTAGAGCATCAAGGGTTTCAAGAGACGGCAAACTTTCAAAAAGAGGGCCAAAGGACTTCTTCTTTAATTGCCTCTCCTGCGTCAGGTACATTATACTGAATATAAAAGAGACGGTAAAAGAGGCATAGCCCAGAAACAGTGGGATTATGTGGGCAAAGAGCCAGAATGTCTTTAAATTATAAGTCAATGCCAGGTCGTTTCTTACAAGTGCGATCGAGGCAATCGAAAATCCGGTTACTATAGGCATTACAAATGGGGTGAGTGCTTGCAGCCTGTATAAAAATTTGAGTATCACCGAGAGTAAGACAATAAGAGAGAGGTAGAAGGTGGATGACTCAAAAAGTGTTGTTATCGGCAACGTACCAGATCTTACGCTTACAACAATTAAGAATGCGCAGTGAAATGACAGGCCTGTAAGGATAAAGTAGTTGGATAGCCTTTTGCTGAATGTTCCGGGACGGAATAAAGAGCCAACTTCCCATACAGAATCCAGGATGTATAATACGATTGCAACTATGAAAATGTATTGGATCGGACTGAGTATATTTATCATATCAAGGTTTTTCTTCGCCTCTTATGTATGTCTAAATGACAGATTATTAAGACAGCATTTAACACGTATTCATCACGTGGTCAATATTGTAAATGACGTGTGCTCTTTCCAGCTTGTAGTACACTATTTTTCCTCTATTTCTCGGACATCAGCATATGGTTATGCCTTTGTCAGGTAAATGTTTGCACAAATAATCTTAACTCAGGAGAAAAGATTAGCTAATTAGTTTAAAAGAAATTTAGGAATTAATCAAACAAAAAAAATGGACTTGTTTGGGAGTCATTTTTCTATTGACAAAAGTCATAATTTGAGATATTTTGTAGGTTTAGATTTATATTTGACCATTATTGGGGGGAGATAAATTGGATCCGGTAGCTAAGAATTTTGTACGCATGAGTGTCATATATTTTGCCATTGCTGCAGTTATAGGTACTTATTTTATGTTTGGCAGTGCACATTACCGTGAGTTATTTCATTCGCACGTCCATGTAATGTTATTAGGTTGGATATCTATGATGATTTACGGTGTAGGATATCACATATTGCCAAGGTTTAACGGCAACCCTGTAGCATATCCAAAACTGGCTGTTGTCCATCTTTTTGTGGCAAATATAGCTTTAGTCGGTTTTGCTGTCACGTGGGGACTCACCAAACTAATTACTAAGATGCCGGCACAGGGTTTTGCGGTATTGAATGCAATAGGAGTATTTTTGTTTGTTGTTAACATGCTTGTCAGTATAAGAAAACCAGAAGAAGATTAACTTAAAAACATTGAGGTAAAAATTTATGAGTGATGAACCACTAACGATTACAAAGAAGTCAACAATAGGAGAGGTTTTTACGAAGCATCCTGAAACAGAGCCGGTTTTCATGAAGTATTTTGGTTCCGGTTGTTTTTCTTGTCCGGGATCGAAGACGGAAGACATAGCTTTTGGCGCTATGATGCACAATACTACTCCTGAAAAGATTATTGATGAATTGAATGAGGCCATTCAAAACAAGGCTAACGAAGGCAAGTAAACGCCTTACATGAGGTTACTCCGATTAATCAGGAATTACTATTCCTTTAATTTGTAACTATAATTCGTGTTTAAAATTGAAAAAAAGGAGTACAGACAATGTCAGAAGACTTGAAAGAGAGAGTCGAGAAATCCTTGGATACTATCAGGCCTGCCTTGATGGCAGACGGCGGAAACGTTGAGCTTGTTGACGTTGAAGACGGCATAGTTAAGGTTAGATTGCAAGGTGCCTGTGGTACCTGTCCCAGTGCCCTCATGACTCTCAAACAGGGAATAGAGGTCAGGGTCAAGGAAGACGTTCCTGAAATTCAGGAAGTCGAAGCTGTTTAACACATTTTTTTCACATTAAAAGATTAGGAGTTGTTGATAATGAGTCTGGTATTAGGACCCGTACATCATTGGATGTACAACAAGATAAAGACCACGGAGGCAAGAGAGGCAAGCGTCGCTGATGCATTAAAGGCAAAATATGGTCAGGAGGCTGAGGAAATATTGAATTCAGTTTACGAGAACTATCCATGCGCAGATCCGGATATATCACTTGAGGAGAAGCTCGGAGATATGCCAATCCATGCGGGTATACAGGAGCTGATCGTAAAAGCGGAAACACGAGAAGCTGCTACAGTTGCTGCTTTTTGCGAAAAGTATGGTGATGAGGCTAAAGATGTGATAATAAAGGCGGCTCATGATAACGGTGTGGAATTTGGCAAAAAGGCACTTGAGGAGAAACAAGTTAGTGGTGACTGTGATGCCGAAAAGGCGTTTGAGCTTATCCAGAGTTATCTGTGCGATGGGATGCCCTGTGACAGGGGCGCTCAGGTGCAGGATGAGTCAGCTGACCGTACGACATGGGACCATACTGAATGTGTACATGAGCAGTACTGGAAAGATGCAGGCGCATCATTTGAGACAATGTGCGATATGGTAAATTCATGGATTTCCGGATTCGGAGAAGGAGCGAATCCAAAGATAAAACATACGAGGGAAAGGGCTATCGCTGTTGGAGATTCAGATTGTTTAAACGCCTTTGAGTTATCATAATAATCAACAAATCAGGAATCAATTCCTTTTGATATACGTTTTACAAAAAAGCTTGCAGTGTAAACAACTGCGAGCTTTTTTTGTCTATATTGACCACTCTTTGACTTTGCATTCCTTTTAAATTACCTTTTGTAAGAAATGGATATTCTATAAAGATATGATGAATCAATCACTTGAAAGATATTCACGTCAGATTCTTTCCCAGCATATAGGTGAGGAATGCCAAAAGGTGTTAATGGACAGCAATGCAGTTGTAGTAGGCTGTGGGGCGCTTGGAACCGTTTCTTCCAGTTATCTTACAAGGGCAGGTATTGGACAGATAAGGATCATAGACAGGGACTTCATTGAAGAGAGTAATTTGCAAAGGCAAATACTCTTTGATGAGAATGATATTGCAGAAGGTCTTCCCAAGGCAATAGCAGCTCAAAGAAAACTTAGAAAGATTAACAATAAAGCTGGCATAGAAGGAATTGTTACTGATGTTAACTACGCAAATATAGAAGAATTAACTAAAGACGCTGACATAATCGTTGATGGTACTGATAACTTTGAAACAAGATTTCTGATCAATGATTTCTGTATAAAGAATAATATTCCATGGATATATGGAGCCTGTATCGGGAGTAAGGGGCTGACAATGAATATTGTTCCTTTGAAGACCCCCTGTCTGAGGTGTGTCTTTGAGACTATGCCTCAAATGGGTACTTTTCCAACCTGTGATACTGCCGGTGTTATCGGGCCAATTGCAGGAATTATAGGATCTCTTCAGGCAACAGAGGCAATCAAGATCTTAACAGGAAAATTTGAGTCTGCAAACAAAACACTTATTGAGATTGATGCATGGGATACAAAAGTTACGCAAATTGATGTTTCAGATTTGAGGAGTTTAAATGATTGCCCAACGTGTAAATTACACACTTACAAGTTTCTGGAGGCGGAGGATGGAGTTATGGCTACGCTTCTTTGCGGTAAGAATGCTGTGCAGGTGATGTGCCGGAATAGTAGTAATATTGATTTAGTTCAACTGGCAAAGCGATTAGCTTCTACTTCAGACGTGAGCAGTAATGAGTTTATGTTAAAATTTAAGGTCAAAGACAATGAGTTTACGGTTTTTCCGGATGGGAGAGCCATTATTACGGGGACTAATGATTTGAGTACGGCAAAGAGTTTGTATTCAAAGTATCTCGGTATGTGATTCTATGATATATTTAGACAACGCAGCAACCTCGTTTCCAAAACCTGAGTCTGTTTATGCGGCAATGGATAAGTTTCTGAGAGAAAGGTGTGCAAATCCGGGACGTGCCGGGCATCGCATGTCGGTTGAAACAGAACAGGAGATAGTGAAGGCAAGGGTTACGCTAGCAAAGTTCCTTGGTATAAAGCATCCTGAGAGAATGATATTTACCTTCAATGCAACGGACGCGCTTAATATGGGCATAAAGGGCTTATTGTGTGAGGGCGATCATGTAATAACGAGCAATCTTGAACACAGCTCTGTTTCAAGGCCATTAGCAGGTCTGGAAAAGAAGGGGGTGATTACCGTATCGCGGGTGGCAAATTCAGATGATGGATTTATCAATGCTGATGATATAAAAAATGCCATTGAATCAAATACAAAATTAATAGTCTGTACACATGCATCTAACGTCCTGGGGACAATCCAGCCGATCAGAGAGATAGGGGGGCTGGCTCGTGAAAAAGAGATTATGTTCATGGTAGATGCAGCACAGACTACAGGTGTGTGTGATATTGACGTTGAGGAACAGCATATAGATATGCTTGCATTTACGGGGCACAAGGGGCCTTTTGGCCCACCGGGTAGCGGTGGATTGTATGTAGGGGAAAATGTGAAGCTTCAGGTGTGGAGAGAGGGCGGTACAGGATTTGAGCCTGAGTCGCTTTCTCAGCCGGATACGTTCCCATTCAAGTTAGAGAGCGGGACTCCTAATTCAGTTGGGATAGTCGGCTTGAGAACCGGTATAGAGTTTTGTATTAAAGAAGGTATAGACAAAATACGAACACACGAACGTAACCTTGCACTGAGGCTGGTAAAGGCATTGGAGTTTGATGACAGGTTTAAGATATATGGTAGTAAAGATGAAAATGAGAAGGTTGGAATTGTCTCCTTGAATATTAAAGGATTTAATCCCGGTGAGGTTGCCGCTATCCTGGATAATAGGTTCAATGTTGCAGTAAGGCCGGGCATGCATTGCGCCCCGCATATTCATCGTGAAATCGGTACGTTCCCGGAAGGGACGATAAGAATAAGCCCCGGTTATTTCAATACTGTGAGTGATATTGAAGAAACAATCACAGGATTAAAAGCGATAGCTGGCAGCGCATGAAGTATATTGACAATTGTGGATTAATGATGGGTAGAAACTTTGCTTTCTATCTTCCTCTTTGTCTTTGCAATCTTCAATCTACAGTATTAAATATTCAATCCTTTTTTACTTCCCAACTGCATACAACTTCCAGTCTGTACTTCCTACATATATTAAGCCTTGTGAGTCTATTGCCGGTGAGGAGAGTATCGGGAAACGCGATAAAGTCTGTTTCCACTTCAATGTTCCATCAGGTGCGATAGCATACAAATTCCCATTCCATGAGCCTGCAAATATAGTCCCATTAGAGCCTATGGCAACAGATGATGTAATGGTATCGCCGGTATCGTAAGACCATTTCAGCATTCCATTGGAATTAATGGCATAAAGCTTTCCATCTTTTGCTCCCGTATATATAGTGCCATCAGGACTGATGGCCGGGGTAGAATCTAACCTGGAACCAATATTGTATTTCCAAATTAGTTTACCCTTATTATTTGAATCAAGTGCATACAATATTCCATTATGAGAGCCAATGAAGACAATACCATCCCCATTGATTGATGGAGATGAATCAATTTTGGCTTCAGTATTGAAGCTCCATTTGATTCTACTGTCCGGGCCTACAGCATAAAGGCGTCCATCCTGTGATCCAAAATACACTATTCCGTTATCTCCAATAGCCGGTGATGATGAAAGTATATTATTAGCAGTTCTGTATGCCCACTTTTTTGTACCATTGGGATTAATAGCATAAAGGTGTCCATCCCACACTCCAATATATATTGTTCCGTCCTTACCAATTGCAGGGGATGAATATGCATCAGACCCTATAAAGTATACCCACTTAATCTTACCATCAGGATTTAGAGCTAAAAGTTTTTTGTTCTTACCTCCAACATATATAGTTCCATCCTCACCTATGGCAGGAGTACTGTATAACTCATCTCCTGTTCTGTAATGCCACTTCTCTGTTCCATCTGAATTCACTGCATAGAAGTTGCCGTCTGTGCTAGCAATATAAATAGTATTGTCCGCACCTATGACTGGAGAAGACCAGATTTCACCGCCTGTTATTAAGCTCCACTTCATTTCATTTGAGTTTGTCCCCTGGTATGTACTACGACCTGTATGTTTAAGATCGTGCATAAACATTTGCGCAGTAGATGAGTTAGTGCTGATGCTTAAGGTTATTAAGAAAGCCGCCAGTATGAGCAACTGTTTAGTTATGAATATTTTATTAATGTTTGAAATGAAAAACTTCATATTGAGTCCTTTCGTTGCTGAAATATCTGTGTATGTATACGTACGCAAAATCTCATGATTTGTTTGAACCGTGTACTCAAAGGTAAGGTGGGTTTGGGCCGAGGGCCGAATTCACCGACAATGGTTACAGAGTTAAATTAATAATGTAAGATTAACAGTCAAAAGAAGCAGGATTTGCTATATTACTCTGTCCTGTCTATGACTATTCCGGAATTATCAGGATTTGGCCTTTTACTAGAAAGCTTTCATCCTCTATTGTGTCTTCATTGGCTTCATATATTTTATGCCACATTGTAGAGTCATCATAATATTTCCTTGCAAGATGGTAAAGTGTGTCCCCGGATACTACAGTGTGTTTGGTACCGTTTGTGGCTATTTCATTGTCCTGATTATCCATAATTGGTGCTTCCATAGACAATGATACTTTCTTTGCAAGCGTGATTTCTGGTATTAATATTTCTTGTCCAATGTAAAGGGCATTAGGGCCTGACATATTGTCTTTGTTTACCTCATATATCTTATGCCACTTTGCTTCGTCACCATAATATTTTCTGGATATTTTAAAGAGACTATCATTCGGTTTTACTTTATGAACAACCTTGATAGAAACATCTTTCTGTCCTGTCTCCAATTCGTCTATAGTCTCTTCGGCCTCGGGAGGAGTTATTTCTGCTATTTCAGGCTCTTCTGTTATCATCTCTGCAACAGGCATTTCTGAAAATGGCTCTTCATGTTCAATGGAGGCTGTTTTAGTGCCTTCCCATTTACCTTCTAACGTGATATTATCATTGGAAGGCTCAACAACTAACTTTTCGACTGATTGAACATCTTTCTTTGCTAATGCAGCTTTTGTCTCTTCAATAAGATCGTTCATATCAATCTCTTCAATTTCTGATTCTGCTACAATTTCTTTTTCAGATAACTTTAAATCTGGTGTTTTTGTCTCATAAACAGTCGTCCTTGTACTAAGAAAGATACCAATAACTACAAGTATTACTACACCGAGAATTATTCCAATTTGTGTATCTCTTCGCATAGACTTTATTTCCTTTCTTTGTAAAAAGGTTGATTATGCTCTAGAAGGTTTCAAATTCTTTTCTTTTCGTACTGGCGGTGTTTTATGTAAAAGTTTATATGCTATCCAGATTGGGAAGAATATACAGATTATAATTATTTTGAAGACCTTTTTAACAACTTCCCAGTCAAGCAGGATTGGGCTGGCAATGAAAATAGATGAATACGTACCGACCACAACTCCTACCATCATGACGAATGCAAATCCATGTATAGCCGTTCCTCCAACAAAGTAAAGTGCAGATACGACACCAAATGTAGTTACGGATGTGAGGATAGTTCTGTTCAGGTTCTGGTTAATACTGGCGTCTATTAAGTCCTTTGTTATTGATCTGTTCTTGCCGGCCAGGTTTTCTCTGATACGGTCAAATAACACAATTGTGTCATTCAATGAATATCCGATCAGTGTCAGGAAAGCAGCTACCATTGGCAGGTTTAATTTTACATCACCAAATATGTTTCCATAATGATCAGCGACTGCAACTGCCCCAACAGTAATTAATACATCATGGACAAGAGTTATTACCGCAGCCACGCCAAATTTCAGTTCGCCAAATCTGAACCATATATAAATAATTATTGCCAGGCAAGCAAAAAATAGGGCAAGAGCGGCTCTACTTTTCATTTCACCTGCGACAGTTGACCCTATGCTGACTACTCTCTTGAAAGGGTCTGGCTTTGATACTTCTGAGCTTGTGCCTTCAGCGTAAATCTTGTCTTCGAATGTCACAAATATATCTTCACGTATCTTTTCCTGTATCTTTGCTGCATTCAATGACTTAATGCCAATCATGTAGTTACTGGCCGTTATGTCTATACTAGTAATGTTACCAACTGAGTCTCTAAGCTGTTTTGAGCCGGAAAACATCTCGCTTAAAGAACCTTCATCAATGTTGTTCTTTAGTTCAATCTGGATTGATGAGTTATCTACTATCCTGATCGGAGGTATATTCAAGGACGTTCCCATTAGTTTGATTGTTTCCAGTACATCTCTTGCTCCAGTAACTTCTAATTTCTTAGAGGTAGCCCTTCTACTGGAAGCTCCTCTTGCCGACACCAGAATATCCTTGTATCCTTCTTTCTTCATTACTATTTCAAGAATATTAGGATCAACTGATTTATTCGTATCCATGCTCATGGTTGATATCGATCTGAATTGTGTATTCCTCGGATCGTCTGTTACAGACGGAAGCTCATCTTTTATATCACCATATTGGGGTTTTACTGACAAAATATCAAGAAGGCCTGCGAAGAGGGTGGTTACGTTGCTTATTGTCTCCGTTCTTGATTTATCCTGTGTTAGTCCGGAAATGTTAATTGAATACTTCTT
Organism: uncultured Candidatus Scalindua sp.; assembly: GCA_964584595.1. Taxonomy (GTDB): domain Bacteria; phylum Planctomycetota; class Brocadiia; order Brocadiales; family Scalinduaceae; genus Scalindua. The sequence continues at coordinate 11,957 of CAZPAM010000026.1, forward strand.
GCCTGATTTCCCAACAGGATATAAAGAAGTAATACTGTCTCGTCCATAACCAGCCTTTTTCAGGTAATCTTGAATGGTAAATTCATCTACAGGCTCATTCAAGGTTAACTGATAGCTTGAAGGGTCACTATGGGTGATATTGCTGAATAACTTCTCGTCAATTACATTTTGTATGTCATTCTCAATCTTTTGAACGGTTTTCTCATTGTTCAGACTCTTAATCCTGATCCCAAATTCAGTTGAATCATTTATCGTGCCAGTGGTGTCTTCACTTGCCCATATATTCTGTACTTCTGCATTGGGATAACCTGTAACATCCAGTTTGCTTCGCACCTCTACAACAGGTATGGGCTTGTTCACCTTTAAGTGAATAAGTGTTCCTCCTGTAAAGTCTATGTCGTAATTATCTTTGCCTCGCAATACAAATACTGAAATGCCAATTATGATCATGACAAGTGAGGCTATCATGGCAATGCGCTTATAAGACACGAATGAGGTTTTCGGATTTCTAAATATCTGCAGCATTGAGAAGTTTCGCATGATACCAATACCCAGGCATATTTCAAAAATCACCCTTGTGACAAATACGGCGGTAAACATGTTGATCAAAAGGCCAGCTATCAATACTATGGCAAATCCTTTTACAGGTCCTGTTCCCACAGCATATAAGATTAGTGCGGTAATTAAGGTTGTTAAATTTGAATCTACGATTGTCGTAAAGGCTCTTTCGTAACCATTCTTAATAGCAAGTTTTATTGCCTTGCCCTTGGTCTTTTCCTCTCTAATTCTTTCAAAGATCAAGACATTTGCATCAACGGCCATACCTATCATCAAAACCAGTCCGGCAATACCTGGCAGTGTAAGCGTCGCATTAAGGATGGCCAGAGTTCCTACAACAAAGAATATGTTGAGGATGAAAGTAGCGTTTGCTACCACACCTGCTCCCAGGTAATATATGCACATAAACACTATTATAAATATTCCGCCAATAATACCGGCGAGAAGCCCCATTTTAATCGAGTCTTTACCTAAACTTGGACCAACGGTAGTCTCCATTTCTAATTCAAGGTCTGCAGGAAGACTACCTGCACGCATTACTGCGATCAGGTCATTAACCTCCTCTTGAGTAAAATTACCCTCTATGATTCCTTTGCCGGGGATTCTATCACGTATTATCGGGGCAGAATAAAGGGTGCCGTCAAGGATTATTGCTAGTGGCTTTCCAATATTACGTTCAGTTAAACGTCCAAATTTAGACCTGCCTGTCTGGTCGAATTCAAATCCGATGACTGGCTTAATATCTTTGGTGTCTGGGAAAACCCTTGTAAGGTGCTCACCGGTTATTTCGATCTTATTTTGTACCAGATACCAATCCTGGGTTTCTGCTTCTTCTCCCTTCTTCTTTCTGAGCCAGTGCTTGTAGAAACCCGGTACAGTTTTTCCTGCTTTGGCATCATTGTATTCGTCGCTGTCCGGTGGTGCTGCAATCCTGAATTCAAGTTTTCCGAGCCGGGTTATTCGATCCTTCAGACTCTCGGTTTCGCTTTTCGTCGCACCGGGAACCTGTATAAGAATCCTTCGCATACCCTGTTGTTGCAGTCGGTATTCTAATACACCCTGTGGATCAATCCTTTTTTCTAATAATGCTATTATTTCATCCGTGAGTCCGGGGTGCAGTTCACCTTCTTCTGCCTTTATTTTGTACAGAAGTTCAGAACCACCTCTTAAATCGAGACCAAGCTTAATTTGCCCCCTGGCGATGTACTCAACATTCTTCTGGATTTCAGTCTCGCCTTTTTCGTTCGTTTCCTTCGTTAAAATTGTTTCGTTTATTATTGGGCTTGTAAACAGAAAGCTAAAGAGTGAATCTTCTATAATTGTACGGTCGACTACTTTACCGTTTATCTCTGTAATTTTTTCAGTTTTTATTGGTGCATCTGCCGGCGGATACAAAGCCATTATAGCAATAGCAATGAGTATTACGATCAGTGGTATCTTCCATTTAAAATTCATTGACATCTAAATAGTCTCCTTAGCTCTTATAGTATGTTTGCTCTGTTCAGTTATCTTCTTCCTTTTCATCTCTCGGTGCCGATACGGATGTTATAGCACTTTTGTCTATCTTTATTTTTACATCCTTGGCATCGTCTACCCGGACTATTACTTCATTTTCCTTTACTGATGCAACGACACCATGTACACCTCCAGTTGTCACTATCTTATCCTGTTTTCTTACATTCGAAATCAATTCCAGTCTTTTCTTCTCTTTTTGTTTCTGTGGCCTTATGATTAGAAAGTACATAATTGCGAACATTATAATCAAAAGCGGCAAAAATTGCATCATGGGATTTCCCTGTGGTGCTGCCATTAAGAAATTCATTTAAAGTCTCCTTTTTTCTAAAATAAGATGAGTCCAGATAAAATAAGTTAATTTTCTATTGTAGTGAAAGAAATTGAGATTTAAACTCTCTGTAATTACCGTCTTCTATCGATTGCCTTGCTTTTTGCATAATATCCTCAAAATAGCTTATATTATGCAATGACATAAGGTTAAGGCCCAGGATTTCGTTTGCGGTGAGTAAATGCCTGATATATGCCCTTGAAAAGTTCTGGCAGGTATAACAGTGGCAATACTCATCAAGAGGTTTCTCGTCCTCTCTATAGCAGCTATTATTAATCTTTAATTTGCCTTCAGTAGTAAAAGCACAGCCATTTCTGCCGTTTCGAGTGGGTATTACACAGTCAAACAAATCGATTCCATGCTCGATTCCATCCAGAATATCTGCAGGAAACCCAACTCCCATCAGATAACGTGGTTTCTCTTCCGGCAAGTGTGGTACCGTATATTCAAGCACTTCGTTCATCAGCATATTCCCTTCACCAACACTCAGGCCACCTATAGCATATCCATTAAATCCTATTTCTACCAATCTGTCAGCACATTCTTCGCGAATGTCTTTGAAAACACTTCCCTGTACTATTGCATATAAAGTCTGGTTTTCATCTTGATGAGCTTTTTGGCAGCGCTCTGCCCAGTCTATTGTTCTATACATGGATTGCCTTGCCCTATCATTTTCACAAGGATAAGGAAGGCATTCATCAAAAGCCATTATAATGTCGGCTCCTAAAGCATTTTGGATTTCCATTACGTTTTCGGGTCCCAGGAATTTACGGGACCCATCAATTGGAGACTGAAACTCAACTCCATCATCTGTCACATTTGTTAAGCGTGCCAGCGAAAATACCTGGTAGCCTCCGCTATCAGTAATTATTGGCCTATCCCATTGCATAAACTTATGCAAACCACCAAGTTTTTTTATAATATTGTCTCCCGGCCTGAGGAATAAGTGGTATGCATTACAAAGCAAGGCAGGTACATTGGCTTCTTTCAACTGACAAGGCGTCAAGGTCTTTACAGTTGCTTGTGTGCCCACCGGCATAAAAGCAGGTGTGGTAATTACGCCATGATTCGTCGATATTTCCCCGCATCTTGCTTTTGTGTTCTTGTCTGAGGCCTGAAGCCTAAAATGCAAAGTTCCTCCAATGAATTATGTTTTTTAATATATTTTTACCAGGTCGGTTTCAGGATAGTAGTGTTTTAAAATATCATACCATTTAAATCCAGAATTTGCCATACCTTGTGTTCCATACTGGCATAATCCAACGCCATGTCCCCAACCGCTTCCGTCAAAGGTTAACGAGCTGCCATTATTCTTAACCTTAAAGGCTGTGCTACGTAGTTTATTTGGACCTACTATAAGTCGAAACTCGTTTGCGTTCACGCTTTTTGTTCCTCCTGAATGCTCAATCTTTATTGTAGATGAATGGCCACCAGGTCCGGTCTTTTCAGTAACTATTCTGTTTATCTTCTTCACTTTATATTTGGCATTACTAAGTTTTCTTTCAATTTCGTCCTTTTTAAGGTTAGTTTTCCAGTTATAGTATTTGGATTTGTTGCAGTACCCACAGTCTACTCCGCTTAAAGGCGGGATACTTCTGAGATTGAACACTATATTGATATCTTCCGTGTGTCCTCCACATGTACTGTGGAAATATCCTGGGAAAAGTTCCCAATTATACACCATTACAGTTCCTCTGGATTTACCTACTATTTCTTTTGTTTTTGGTTGGTAATTGTACGAGCCATTATATGCAAGGTCCAGTTTGTTTATATGATACAGGGCATCGATTTTGTTTTTTTTTTGATAAAGTGCATATGTGCGTGCTGCAATTACCTGTGCCTGTATTGCTTCCTCTCGCCACAATGTCGGCATCTCTCCCTCTATGACACCGGGCAGGTATTCTTCAATACCTATTTCTTCCAATACAGAGAATCTATCCTTATTTTGTGGCACCAATATAAGCTTACCACGATACTTTAATTTATCAATCTTGATGAAACCATTATCAGAAACAATGCCGACATTACTGTTTGTTTTTACAAAAGTAGTAGAGGCTTCAGGTGTTGAATAAGAGGCTTGTGGCCTTATTCGAAATTCTCCTGATTGTAAGTATATGACTGATTTTGGTAAATGAGTCTTGATGGCCAGAATTTTGTTACTGTTAAGGTCTGAAATACTATATGGGTGGCTGATTTCTATTTCTGTTTCTTTAACATCTTTTTGTAACAACACACGTATGTCCGGCGGGGCTTCCAGGTATTTGTCGTATTTATATACGATTTCTGTATTAGTGTCGGTATTGAGACAAGAAACAAGCATTGCTGTTAATAAAAAGATACAACCCAAACCAAATAGGACAAATTTAACCTTTGAAGTAACTATGAACAATTTATTGGTTCCTTTTTCAGGGGTTCATTATTAGTCATTTTTTCTTTTAGCTTCCAGCCTTCGTATAAATTACGTGTTGTATCTTTGTATCTCTCGTATTCACTGAAAATACAACCACAATACGATTGTCTATATAACATTTTCTTTTTTGCGATCTCATGGCTGCATTCACATAGATGTCTGTAGTCCTTATATTCGAAAGATATGCCAACCTGCTCTGAGATTTGTTCCGCGATCTCTTTGATCTTTTCATGATCTTGTTGCTTGCTGAAGAGTAACGTTGAACAGAATGCATCAAATCCATTTTCTTTCGCATAATTGGCGGTATTTCTAAGCCTTAATCTATAACAATCTTCACATCTGTTATTTCCCTCATAGTCAACTTCCTTCAGGTATTCCATTAATCCATATTCCTCGTAATAATCTATTTTTATTGGATCACTTTCCTGGAATATGCGCATTGCCTTGAGTCTTTTTCTGAATTCCAATAGGGGGTGAATATTTGGATTGTAAAAATAACCATGAACATGGATTTTTTCTTTTCTTAACTCTTCAAGTGGTGCACAAAGACAGCCTGCACAACAGATATGTAATAAAAGATTTGTCATTTAATCAAAAGAAAGTAGTTTGTTTTTCAGTAACGGCCTTATGGCCCATATACTCATATGCCAGTTGTGTTGCAACTCTGCCTCTAGGTGTTTTACTCAAATAGCCCTTCTGAATCAGGTAAGGTTCGTAAACTTCTTCTATTGTATCTTCCTGTTCATTTACGGAAACGGCAATTGTCTTCAGGCCAATAGGTCCGCCTCCATGTTGAATTATCGCCTGTAGTATTTTTCTGTCTAAGCTTCCAAAGCCATCATTGTCTACTCCCAACATATTAAAGCCTAACTTTGTAATATTCTCTGTAATTTTGTTACTGCCTTTTACCTGTGCAACATCCCTGATTCTTCTAATGAATCTATTTACAATCCTTGGTGTTCCCCTGGAGCTTTTTGCAATCATTTCGGCACTTTTGTTATCAATTTCAATTTTCAGTATTTTTGCAGATTTAGTGGCAATCTCTTTCAATTCCTCCCATGGATAGAAGTCCAATCTTTCCAGTACACCGAACCTGGCACGAAAAGATGGCGTTAACAGCCCTTCGCGTGTAGTTGAACCAATTAGAGTAAAATTTGGGAGATTAATTTTGACAGATCTGGAACTCGGGCCCTGGTCAATCAAGATATCGATCGAATAGTCTTCCATTGCCGAATAGAGATATTCCTCTGTAGTCTTGTTCAACCTGTGAATTTCATCAATAAAAAGAAGATCTCCTTGTTTCAAATTAGTCAGTATGCCGGCTAAATCGCCTGGTTTGTCGAGCACCGGGCCTGAGGTAGCTTTGATGTCTGCATTGATTTCGTTGGCAATGATTTGTGAAAGCGTTGTCTTCCCTAATCCTTGCGAGCCAGAAAACAAAATATGGTCAAGTACATCACCTCTTTTCTTTGAGGCTTCAATATAAATATGCAGATTTTCTTTTATTGACTCTTGCCCAATGAAATCAGTAAATCTTTTTGGTCTCAATGCGATATCAAGAGTCTTGTCTTCAGGATCCACATCGCTGGAAAGGAAATTGTTTTCAGACATTTTCAAGGCACCATAATATAAAATAACTGTCAGTAAATTATACGCGGCTTAAAGCTTCTTTGATAAGCACTTCAACACCATCTGAGACATCAATATTCCCGGAAGCTGAGTTTACGGCCTTTTCTGCTTCGGGCCTTGTATAGCCAAGTGAAACCATTGCCATTATCGCATCTGAGACTATTGCCATCTTCTCTGATTCAGCAGAAGATACTGTTTTAGGTGAAATACTTTTTATCGTTTCCTTTAACTCTAATATTATTCTTTCAGCAGTCTTTTTTCCTATTCCCTTGATATGCTGCAGAGATTTAGGGTCATTCCCAACAACATATTTTTCAAATTGGCTTACAGAACTGCTTGATAGTATAGTAAGTGCCATGTTTGGGCCGACACTGTTAACTGAAAGAAGCAAATTAAACAAGTCTCGTTCTTCCAGTGAAGAAAACCCATAGATTTTTAACTCATCATCTCTTATTGAGAGTTTTGTATATAACTTAGTGCTCTCTTTATTTGAAATCCTTTCAAATGTTGATAGTGGTATGTGTATTTTATACCCAATACCGTTGGTTTCAATTGTGGCAGTAGTAGGCGTTTTATGTACTATATTACCATGTATATAATCATACATTAAATCGATGTTAAACGAGTATGTATTGTCACATTATAAAGGGGGTTTAAACTGTGCGGTGTCTGTGAAATTACCAAAAGCAGCATACACGCTTTATAATAATAGAATAATTAGGTACTTTAGCAAAATTTGTGGGTGAGATAACTAAAGAAGCCCGTCATTAGTTTCATGAGATTTGTTTAATGTGCGGTTTGATCTTAAGTTTATATCAAAAATTATTCCTTGTTGTTTCCGCTATAAAGTTCTAAACCAAGCTTATCAAGCTGGTCCTTTATTTCATCAACATCTGCTTGCTTAAAGCCTTTTTGTTCCAAGAGCTCAGTATCTGTTTTAGATACTAATTCGTCTATTGTCTCAATCCCCATCTTTTCAACAACCTTTTTACAATGTTTGGAAAGGTCCATTTCTGAAATTGGTGTTGACAGGCTCTCAGTGTCTTCACTGTCATCATCAATAAATATATCATTATGTTTCATTTCATCTACGGCCTGCCCGAGACGGAGGCCTTTTTGGTTAAGTATGTTTGTAATCTCTGTTAATGAAGTTTCACCAAAATTCTTATATGATAATAGTTCAAGTTCGCTTACTTGTGTCAGATCTGCAAGTGTTTTTATATTCATACGTTCCAGACAATTCTTACTTCTGACAGATAGTTCGAAATCTGAGATTGGGATGTTTAAGACTTCGATCTCTATGTCTTCTTTCTTTACTTTATCATCATCGTAAAGCATGTTTATGCCGGCTCTAGCGTCTTTGAGATAAAGCCTTGCAATTTCGTGATTCGGATATGATTGTAAAACTGCCTCATAGCAAGAGACAGCTTTTTCATAATCATCATTGTCTTCATATATAAGTCCCAGGTTAATCATTGCATTAGTGTGTACAGGGACTTCCTCGATACATTTTTTATAGTATTCGAGTGCTTTTTCGTCATCTCCGCTAAGGTCAAGGTCGTAAGCAAGACGAAATAAGGTATCAGCGTGGGAGGGATTAATTTCCAGTGCGCGGTTATAATGTTCTAAAGCATCTTCTTCTTCACCAAGATCGTCAAGGCAGTGCGCCCATTGGTAGTGAAGGTTGGCTTCGCCATCATATGTTTTTGATAATTTCTCAATTGATTTTAGTGCGTTTTGAAGGTCGCCGGACATTCTCTGTGTTTCAGCAATATCTATTAGTATCTCAAACTCTTTTGTGTCTGATCGTTTCGACCGTTCGAAGTAATCGATTGCTGTTTCATAATCTTTAAGTTCCTGATGGCATTTACCAAGAAAGTAACATGCAATCTTGCGGGATTTTTGTTCGGTAAGTATTTCTATAGCTTCCTCCTGTTTCCCCGCAATCCAGAGGCATATACCTAAGATTAATGTGTTCTCTTTTGCCTCTGCATCATTAGCATTTTTAATAGAGGATCTGAGTGTTTTCAGCTTTTTTTCCAGTTCTTCATGATTCTCTTTAGTTGTATAAACTTGTTTTTTAAGTGTGTTTACGTTCTCAATAGATAACTCATTTTGAGAAAAAGTCTCTTTGAAATCCAGTTCGCTGCTCACCATTTACTCTACTCCCTTAATTTAAACAATTATGCTCTTAGTTAAGAAAATCAGAATTCTGTAATTTGTGCTATTGCCGACTACAAATGTAGGCAATTGAAAGGTGTCATAAGTTTAGACAAACCTCCTATATTGTTGCAGTTAATATATATCAAATATATTTTAAAATGCAAATGAAATTTGTCGGAAATTAAAGGTTTGACTAATACTTATGACTATGATATAGATAACTTTACACCTTCAATTAACCGAAATATTTCCAGAATCATGCCTTTCTTGACAAACTTTAATGATATCCTCAATCTTCCTTTTTAAATTGATTGATTTACCATGAAAAACAAGCTTGAAGTAAAAGTAAACAACTTGGTCTTTGGAGAAAAACATCCATTGGTCTTGATTGCAGGGCCGTGTGTAATTGAAACGGAAATGGATTGTTGCCGTATTGCTGAGAAACTGAAAGATATCACCGACAAGGCAGAGATTCCACTCATTTTCAAGGCTTCATATGATAAGGCAAACCGTACCTCTATAAAGTCTTATAGGGGCCCAGGTGTTAAAAAGGGTATTAAGATTCTATCAAAGATTAAGAAGCAAATCGGAGTGCCTGTCCTTTCAGATGTTCATTGTTATAGTGAAATTGATGAGGTAAAGGATGTCTTAGATGTCATCCAAATACCTGCGTTTCTTTGCAGGCAAACAGATTTAGTTCTACATGCAGCTAAAACGGGAAGACCCATAAACATAAAAAAGGGGCAGTTTTTAGCCCCGTGGGATGTAAAGAATATAGCAGAAAAGGTGCTATCAACAGGCAATAAGAATGTAATATTTACTGAAAGAGGTACAATGTTTGGTTATAACAATCTTGTATCTGACATGCGTTCCATCGTCATTATGAGGGAGATGGGATATCCTGTTGTTTATGATGCTACACACAGTATTCAATTACCCGGCGGAAAGGGTTCGTCCACTGGCGGGCAGAGAGAAATGATTGGGCCTTTAGCAAGTGCTGCCGTTGCGGTTGGTTGTGATGGATTATTTGTTGAAACACATGAGAAACCCGGAAAGGCATTATCAGATTCTGCAACAATGTTACCGTTAAGGCAATTGGCACCTCTGATAAAGAAAGTCAAAAAGATACGAGAATCTTTGTAGAGTGATTTACCCTACACAACTCTTTCTTATTTGATTTTAGATGTCACGATTGCTTCCGGCCGGTACTGTCAGAGCGTGAAATCAGCGGATAAGAGTTGATATACAAAGGAATAATACCTTGGATGAATTAATAGAAATAGTAAAAAACTTAGGCAGAATATATGATGAGGAGAATTTAAGAGTTAATATCGATTTTGATCCAAACGATGGTATGACTATTGTTAAATTTCATGACGTAAAGACTGGTGAGAATACTATTTATATAAATTCAAATAATAAGTCGATAAGCGGTATTGATGCTACTAAATTCTGGCTGCCAGACTATTCCAATACACAGAAAGCAAATAAGAGGGTTCTCAAGTTTCTCGAGGGGAAAGGCTATTCTTCTGTAAACATAACCTACAGGAAAAAGTAAGATTATCGTATTTCATCACGTGAGAGCATTTTTGACCTTTTCCGGTATGGCTATTGGTTTTCTGTTTATATCCAGACATGCAAGAAGGGTGGAACCTTCTGCAATCAGTGTTACTTCATTATTGCGTCTGATCTCATAACAAAACTCAATTCTTGCATGTTTCATCTTTGACAAACACGTTTTTATGACAAGTAGATCATCGAACATTGCCGGAGCTCTGTATTTACAATGCGCATCCGCTACAGCCAGGAAAATATCTTCCTTCTCAATCTCGGCGTAGGAGATTCCGTGATTTCGCAGGAACTCTATCCTGCCCATTTCAAAATAAACGAAATAGTTAGAGTAATACACTATACCCATCTGATCTGTCTCCTGGTACCTTACTCTAACGTTAATTTCATTACATTTCATAGTTCAGAACCGTTTTCTGGATATGACAAAAAATAATCCCCCTTGGCTAAAAGGGGGACTATAGGTGGATTATCTGTTTCCTGCGTACGATTGCAATTCACAAGCCATATGAGTTTATGATTTAGCTGCCTTGAGAAATGAATCACTGTAAATCTGCTTATTAAGAAGCATTTCAGCGCAGATTGCAGCGTTCATGAGTTCTTCGTCAAGTACATCCATGAGTGCCGTGTCCATGCCTGCGGCAATTGCCATCGTCAAGAACGTTCTGCATATTAAAGATTTTTCCTTCGTTCCCTGCGCCAGATTGCTTAAACCAACAGTTATGTGTGGCGAGGGATCAGAGATTAGTTTAATCTGATTAAAAACTTCCAGCATATAAGCAGGTTGTTTCTGGTCAACAGTTATCGTGAATAAAATAGGATCAATAAAGATTTTGTCCATATCCACTTCATGTTCCATAGCTTTTCCGGCAATCTCAGCCGCTATCTCAATACGTGTGTCTACGTTTTGAGGTATACCATCCTTGTTCATAGTAAGACAAATCAAGGCTGCATTATGCTCTTTTGCAAGCTGCATGTATGTGTCAAGTACGTCAGGGTCACCTTGAGCAGAATTAATCATAACGTCGTTTTTGACTACCTCAAGACCTGCCTTAATTACAGACACTTTCTGGCTGTCTATTGCAATAGGAGTACTTACCGCTTCCTGCGTAGACTCTACCAGCCATCTCATGGCATCCTCCTGGTCCGCAGCAGCGGTACCAACGTTTATATCCAGATATGTAGCGCCTGCTTCAGTCTGTTTTTTTGCTAATTCATGGATTACAGAGGGGTCCCTATCTTTGATAGCCTTCTTTACATCCAGAAACATTCCATTAATTCTTTCAGCCAGGGTTATCATCTTCTTCTCCTTCTATGTAAGATTTTCTATATGTTTTTTTACAATTGAAACTGCTTCAGGATGGTTCATCCTGATTATGTCAACACCGGATTGAATCAGTGTCGTGGCGGTAATTGCTTCCCACATTATTCCCCGGTCGGCAAAAGAACCCCATTGAGGAGCTTCGTCATCACTGGCCTTTGATTCCTTTGAACGCCACGCTTCATGACCAACATCACAGATAACCGGCGTTGCCATCTGGTGGTCTCCAGAAAGCGCTGCCATTCTCACTCTTTCATGGATTGAATAGCAATATTCAATACCGTATCCAAGTGCACCGGTAGTCTGGAACATTACGATTCTGTCAGTAGGGAATCCCAGATCAGTTACCAGGATATTTATCTGCTTTCCAATGTTTATATCAACAGGAGCTTGTGTTATCAGGTTGTGACCGTCTGCAAGACAAACGGCAGTAATAGTTTTGTAATTTTCCTGAGTGGCACCTCCAAGAAGACATTTCTCACCTTTAGCAGCCTCACTAACCTTTGGCATTATTTCGTTATCCCTCTCATCATTTTCGCACCCCCATATGATAAGTGGTAGATCAACAGCCTCCAGGATTGATTTAACAGTGCTTACTGTCTCATCAGCACTTCTATTTCCCTTGTCAGGGTGTATGCCGTCAAGTTTCAGACAGATTAAGTCAGCGCCAGATTCTGCACATTTCTTAGCCCAGTTTGCAGGGTTGTCAACAACATCCGCATAATGCTTCAAAAGTGGTTCCGGCCACTCTTCCGGTGGGATATCATAAACATCCATTGCAATCGCAGGCTTATGACCGGGGCTTCCGTCAAAATCCATAAACGGAATACTGTTTGCGCCACCTATGGTCACTGTCTTGCCCCTGGTGCCACCTTCATCCTTAGTTGCTCCTATAGTAACTTCTGTTACTACCCCTGAACACTTCTCTGCTACATTTGTAATTTCCATTATTCTATCTCCAAACTAAACTGTAATCATTCATTCGCTGTAACGGTTGCGAATTCATTCATTAAATTTTTAATTCTGCTATAAACACTATTTTCTGTACTAATTTCCAGCAATGATTCACCGGAGGTAATATTGTCATATATTTCGTTATCAAATGGTAACTCAGCCGATACTTCAAGCCCGAATTTGGAAATTTCTGCTTTAACCTTTTCGCTTACGCCCTTTTCAGGTACTTTGCACATAACGTATATTATCTTTTTAATCCTAATTGGAAGGCTTTCAATTAATTCGGTTATTCTGTTGGCTGTATGTACGCCGATAATTGTAGACTCAAATGCAATTATGAGCAGATCAACATCATTAGTGGTCCTACGTGACAGGTGCTCCATTCCCGCTTCTGTATCTATGATTATATAAGGATAACTCTGTTCAGCCTTATCAAGATACTTACGTAGTAAATTGTTCGCGTAGCAGTAACATTTTGGACCCTCAGGCCTGCCCATTGTCAGTAGATCAAACTTGTTTTCTTCAACAATACTCTCTTCTATTCGGTATTCAATGTATCTGTCCTTCGACATGGTTGCAGGTATGTCGGCCCTCTTTTCAACCACGTCATCACGGATGTCCGCGACTGTTCCATTTAACTCTACACCGAGTGAAATTCCTAAAGTTGAGTTTGGGTCTGCATCTACTGCCAGAACAGTTTTGCCAAGTTCCTCTGTAATATATCGTATTATCAGTGTCGCAGTGGTAGATTTGCCTGTGCCACCTTTTCCCGCCATTGCAATTGTATATGACATTTTAATTTGTTCCTGTTAATTGTGTGTTTTGTGAAGCCAATTCTTTTTGTACTGAAGGAAATGCATCAAGGTTAGTATGTGGAAGAAAGTTGGCTGACATATACTCTTCCATATACTTCTGGTTTCCCATAAGATCAAAATATGTCATCTGTGATGCAATGCTCTGTACCGTTTCAAATGCCTCTTCTGACAATAAAGCCATTTTCGCACCGGTTAAGGATGTATTACCAACAAATTTTATATGTGATGCAGGCATATCAGGTAACATGCCTATGGTTATAGCGTTCCTGGCATTAAGGTAATTCCCGAATCCACCGGCAAGATATACACAATGAACATCGTTTATACCTAATCCCATTGACTCTATCAATAGCGAAACCGCTGCATAGATTGCACCTTTTGAACGGATCAGGTTAGCTATATCTGCTTGTGTTATCACAATTTCGCTATCGATGCCGGTCTCTTCCTTGCTGACTAGAACAAACTCATATTCATCATCTTTATTTCTTAATTTGTCTGTTTTTATTCCTTTTTGAAAATTTCCGGATCTGTCAATTATTCCGCTTCGCAACATTTCTGCGATACAATCCAGCAAGCCCGAACCGCATATTCCCCTTGGAGGAACATCTCCAATAGCAGAGAAACTTACTTCAAACTCTTTTGTGATATGTATTATTTCAATAGCTCCCTTTGCAGCCCTCATGCCATGCTTGATACCGCTTCCTTCAAAGGCAGGTCCCGCAGATGCAGAACAACATACCATCCACTCTTTATTTCCAAGTACAACTTCACCATTAGTCCCGATATCAATTAAAAGGGTTGGCATCTCCTCCTTGTCCAGTCTTATAGCAGTAGCACCTGATGTTATATCTGCACCGACATAAGCAGCGACACTGGGAAGGGTGTAAAGGAGTCCACGGCTATTAATATCTATGCCCAGTTGAATGGCCCGAATAGGGGGGATAAAGTTGGCAGTGGGAATATATGGTTCTTTTCTGATGCGTTCCGGATCCAGGCCTAACAGGAAGTGATGCATTGCAGTATTACCTGCACATACAATAGCTGTTATATTCTCAAGATCGATGCTGTTTCTCTCAACCAGGGTTGAAATAAGTTTATTTATATCTGTTACAATAGACTTTTGCATTTCGTCAAGCGCATCATTCTGCATTGCATATATAATACGCTGAATATAGTCCTCTCCAAATTTCATCTGAGTATTATAAACTGCTTCCGAGTCAACGACCTTTGAGGTCTCCATCTCAAGCAGGCATGCAACTACAGTTGTTGTTCCCACATCAATTGCAATACCATAATTGATGTTGCTGGTATCACCCGGTTGAATATCTATAATCTCCAATATTTTCCCACGATGTCCCAGTGTAACGGTTACTGTCCAGTCATTTTGTCTCAGTACTTCCGGAAGCTTTTTCAGTATACGATAACCGGTTTGCATAACGTTCAATTCTACACTTTGATTCATCATGATAGCCTGATAGAGCCGTTCGTGGTCGGCAACGTTATCATCCATGGAAGGGGGGTCCAGTTTGAGACAAACTTTTTTAACCAGAGCATCATGTTTGAATCCTGCCTGACCAAGTATCGCTTTCCATGTCATGGAATGCTGTTCATTCTGATCTAAAAGGATTTTTTTGCCTTCAAGCCTGGTTTCGTGTGGGATAAGTACCTGTAGATCACTTATTATTCCAGCTTCACAAGCAATGATATAATCCTTATCTACTTCTTCCTTGCTTAGTAGCTTCGTAGTAGGGGCGTCTACGGTACCGCTGGAAAGGATAACCTTACACTTTCCGCATATGCCGTCGCCTCCACATATACTGTTAATGTAGATGTTTGCACTATGCGCAGCGTCAAGAACGGTACTACCCTCATTGACCTCTACATTTTCATCATTGGGCAGGAAATGTATTTTATATGTATTACTGTTTTCTGACATGGTTCTTTTAAAGTGGAAAAAAAGGCATGATAGTAAAAAATCTTAGCCCGGATAAAGCTGGTGATTTCAGTCAGATAATACTTTGACCCCAATACCTGACAAAGACTAAGTGATTAATTCCATGTGCTCTTGAGGTACGTTGGTAATCCTGAGGCCTCCTTGGGGCCAATCAGCGCTTCCCATTTAGTTTTTTCCTGAATCTTTGCTGATAAAATGGCAACAAGGCCGGGAACTATGAGTTTTTTATGTGTCACCTTTTCCTCTACCTTTGCATCAGCCATGGCCTTTGCAATTACATCCTCATTGAGTTTGTCGCCTGAATATGCGGTAAGAACAGAAGTCCCTTCTGTTCCGACTGCAAGTATATATGCCGGTATACGGCTTGCTTCTACTTCTCCCTCAACTGTGTAATACGTGAGAGAGAAGTTAGTAGTAAAGAGAACAGGTGAATTCTCATTGACCTGGCCAACTTCGTAAAGCTTTGGTTCTACCTGTACTGGTTTTTGCGGGTCGGTAAAAATGTTTTGGCGCACAGTCAATAATGGCATAATCTGCCACGGTTCACATGCATTAACTACTACTATTCCCGCATATTTTGCCATGAAAATGCTTGCACTGGCTATTTCCTGAGCGGGTTCGTAACCTGGCATATAAGTTAAGGCTGGATATCCTAATTGACGAAATGCTTTCCTTAAGGCAGCTCTTCTTATTTTGGTGAGGCCCTGTAAAATCTCTTTTGTGCTTTCAGAGACCTGGTTTAAAACAATATCTGTAACTCCGGCTCCCTTAATCTTCTCTGTCAAGTCTGCCAGTTCTTCAAGAGTAGGGGCGCTAATTGTCATCGGGCAACTCTTTTCTTTTGCAATGGCAGCCATAGCTTCCCAGTTTTCTGCGTTCGCACCATAAATTAGCGGTTTTTTGTCTGCGCAGGTCTCTACGGCAGCTTTCATATTATCTGCTGATTTACTTTCCAGTATAATAGATAAATGTGTGTTATCGCTGACATTCTTTGCTCTCTCTGCAAATTTGGATGAATCACCACTATTATTCTGCAGTGCAATAAGATCTATCTCAATCTCTGTTCCCACACGTGTGAACTTTAGAGCATTTATTTTATTCAGTCTTTCATTGAATGCTTCATCGTCAAGGTCATCACCTAAGGTCACTGCAACACCTGTTGGGTTATAGAATTTCTCTTCATGTCGGAATAGTACGTTTTCTTCACCTATATTCACTTGTTTTTCACCATTGCCTATTGTAACTAGTTTAATCGGTGGTGCCGACGCTGCGCCTAGTACGCTTTTTGCCTCTTCGCTTACGTCAGGGCAGTCCTTTAACTCAGCCTTCTTTTGTGCCAATTGCATTGCGAATGCAAGACATGTTGCTCTACCACATTTCTTACAGTTTGTTTTTGGGAGAAGTTTAAATATTTCAAGACCTGTCAGTGCCATATGTCAAATCCTCTATTGTTTTCTAAGTTAACTATTATAAGTCGCTATTGGTATTAATTATTTTGCTGATTAACCCGTACTCAACTGCCTCTTCGGCAGACATCCAGTAATTCCTTTTAGTATCATTTTCTACTTTTTCAAACTCTCGATTTGTTTCATCTGATATCATTCGGTTGATTTTTTCTCGGCATTTCAGTATTTCACTAGCTTCTATTTGTATATCTGAAGCTGTACCGTGAACTCCAGTTGACGGTTGATGAATAAGTATTCTGGAATTTGGCAGACTGACTCTGTTTTCCTTATCAGTACCAAGAAGAATTATTACTGCTGCGCTTGCAGCAACACCCGCGCAAACATTTTTAATCTTGGGCTTGACAAATTTCATCATGTCGTAGATTGCAAATCCTGCATCTGCATCTCCTCCCGGGGAGTTAATGAATACTTTAATCTCTTTTTCAGGGTCATCCTGCTCTAGTATAAGAAGTTGTGCTATTGTCCTTTGAGCCAATTTTTTTGTGATTACATCCGTAATCATTATTATGCGGCTCTTCATAAGCTTTTCGCCTAAGGGGTCGGGCCGCTTATTATCTTTTTCATCTTCGTCTTTGAAATTAATTTCATTCATTTTGTTTTATTCCCTCATTTAAAACATTGGTTCCATTGCTAGTGCCGGATGCTCTACTTTCTGCATGTGCTCTAAAACTTCCTCTTCTGTCTGGGCAATTGTTTCGTCTGCAATCTTGTTAAGAAAATCTTCCAGACCTGCTTCTTCAGCCGCCTCACTGATTGCATCTCCTATCTCGTCTTTAAGATGTTTTGGCATCCAAACCTGTCTGGCAAGGCCACCGTCTCCTGATATAAATTTACTGCTGCTCATGTAAAACTTACTATGTCCTACGAATCCAGGTGTTTGTATGCCGCCTCCTACAGTTCCGGCTAGTGTTGAGAACTTCATTCCGCATGGAGTCATTCCTGTGAAGTCTCTATCTACCGTCATTATCCCGTTTGTCATCGGCAACATGGCAGAAATACATTCGAAACAGCCGCAGCTTGTCATTGGATTTGTGACCATGCTGTACATGCTTACCTGCTCAAACTCTTTGTTGGAAGCCTGGTACAGGAAGTCATTTGCCCCTTCCCAGAGCCCCAGTTTTTCATCAATTACTTTACCTTTTTCAATAGGCTGGTTAGGTCCTGTCGGTGTTATTTCGTAACCCGCCTTTCCGTCGAGCCAGCTAACAGCGCCGCATAATCCAGAACGCTCAGGCGATATTATACATACGTGACTTGGTGCAAAACTCTGGCATAATGTACAACTATAAAATTGGTTTACGGATGCATCTGTCATGCCGAGAGCCCTTTCGTCTCGTTCGGTAAATGCCGCCTTGACTTCATCAAGCTTCTTCTCGACATCCTCTTTACTTGTATACAATGTTACTTGAACTTTATCTAAGAGTGCACCATATTCCTCATGATATTTGGCATGGATTATATTGCCTAAGTGTTTGAGTCTAAAACCTTTTTCATAGGCATCCTTGCTGATCCTGTGCCTGATTATATCTCTCTGTCCCATATGGAAGAAACCCTGTGCTTCGCCAAGGAAGTGATGAGTCCTTCGTTCAAAGATAGGTTCAAAATCAGGTTGCATTTTACGGCCTGACACTTCTACGTATACTCCCAATGGCTTACCAGGTCCTATTTCCATCTCATCCATATCAGGACCAACAACTTCTATCTTGCCGTCTTCAATCTCATCGTTATCCCTCATTACCACATACTCAAATGAAGGTGTACCCGGGCCGCCCACCTCTATCTGCATATCATCTTTTCTTATTCTTTCACCTTCAAAGGCAGGGCCATATGCTACCGGAATGTCTACTTTGGCGGCTGCTACCTTGAGGCCTCTTACTTCTATACATTTCTCAACAATCTTGTCATGAGGTACAAGTGGAACGACATGCTCGTAGGTACAGACACCTGTCGGCAGGATTGTTGGTATATCTGTATCTGCGATTGTAGGGAAGCCATAATTTATTGCACCTGCTGCATTAGCATACTTCTCATCATCTACTTCTCCCAGGGCCATTACAAATGCAAATATCCTGTTCTTGTTGTATATCAAATTTCTCGTGAAATCAGCCGGAGCTATGCCGCCAAATGACAGAGCGGCCTTGTTGGCAAATCCGAGGGAATATATAGTTGACGTTATGCTTTTTCCGAAAGGCACCAGCCTTGTTTCCCAACCAAGTTGAACACCTTCTTCATCAAGTTGCTCTGCAAATGATTTTCCATCAGTGTTTGCAGAAATAAAAATGTATAAGTTCTTTTCCTGTAGTTCACGTGCTATTTGTACCGCTATTTCGTTTGTCGGGGCGGCTCCCACTACTGCCGCAAAACCAGGTGCTGTACCATCAACGAATTCTATGCCTCGTTCACGCAATATAACATCCGTGGCAGCACCTAACCATATGCCATCGACAGGGTTAGGGCCAATAAGGTATTTACATGCTTCTATTATTTCTTCTGCATAAAGTGTTGCCATACCGGCATCAAGTGCCCAGCCAAGATACGGCAGAAACACCTTTTCTTCAGGTATTGGTGGCAGTAAAGCTCTTGCATATCCAAGCGCCTCCTCGCAATCCTCAAGAGTTTTTACTTCAAAGGCTGTTGCAGAATAAATTATTGGTAGATAATAACCTGTGTCAGGATACTCAACCTTGGCGTCTTTTCCTTTTGATTCTATCGCTTCTCTTAATTTTTCTTCTGCCTGTTTTACTATACTGTGTGCGCCTCTTATAGCAGCAGTCGCTATTATTCTAGACATAGTGTAAATACTCCTATTGAATGTTAATCTTTTTTATGGTGAGCATTGGTAAAGCCAGATTCGCACCAAACTTGCATTACT
>CAZPAM010000027.1:0-30942 GCA_964584595.1 uncultured Candidatus Scalindua sp.
TTTTATTTCGTAGTGTGTTAATGGTAAGCAGTGGTACTACTTGTGCTTATGTATTCTTCGTAATATTTTGCTGTCTTCTTATTGTTGGTTCTTTCGTAGATTTAAGACTTCACATCATACCAAATGAAATCACGTATACGGGGCTAATCTTGGCTCCTATAGCCAGTGTTTTGTGTGTTGGCCTTCATGATATAAGTGGTTCATTGAGGTTTTTTGTTGATAGTGGCAATCAATGGATTGCTTCATTACTGGCATCACTGATAGGAATATTTGTTTCCGGTGGATTGATTTTTCTATGTGGTGTTTTTGGTAAGTTGGTATTCAGAAAAGATGCAATGGGTTTTGGTGATGTGAAGCTTATGGGTGTGATAGGCGGATTTCTGGGATGGAAGCTTGCCGTTGCAACGTTCTTTATAGCCCCTTTTTTCGGGTTATTGTTTGGCCTGCCCAGACTTATCTTTAAAAAAGGCAATGTGATTCCTTACGGTCCGTTTTTGTCACTGGCAGCTTTTGTATGTTTGTTATTTAAAGATTTTTCTATTAAGACTATTGATTACTATTTAAATATTTATTTAAGCATTTTTCAACTTTTATAGTCTCAATCTTTTAGAGAACGGAGGTGTTTATGGGGTTTAAATCTGGTTTTGTGAGGTGTCTCTTTTTGGCATTGATGGTTCTTTTTGTTGGATGTGCTGAGTTGAAGAGTCTTCGTGAAGAAAGAGTAGTAATGAATCAAAGAATAGAAGAGCTGCAAAGGGAAAGAGATGATTTGGATAGTAGATATAATCTAAGTGAGCAGGAAAAGGCAAGATTGATTGAAGAGCGGGACAGGTTAGAGAATGCAAGGCGTAGTATGGAGGAGAGACTGAGTGGTTCCGGTGCATCTGTCAGGATTAAGGAAGGTAAGATTTCGGTTATGCTTCCATCGTCAATCTTATTTAATTCCGGCCAGACTAAACTGAAGAAGGCAGCAAAAAGCAGCCTGACGAAAGTATGTAATGTGCTCAAAAAAGATTTCCCCAATGCAACCATTAGAATTGAGGGGCATACTGATAGTGATCCGCTTAAACGTACGAAAAATGTTTATAAGTCTAATTGGGAACTTTCTGCATTGAGGGCATCAAATGTACTTCATTATCTGGTAGACAGTTGCCGTTTAGAACCTAAGAAGTTATATATTGCAGGTTTTGGAAAACATCAGCCTGTTGCAAGCAACAAAAAAAAGGAAGGTAAGAAGAAAAATCGACGCGTAGAGATTGTTATTCTGACAGACAGATGATTGCGATTATTGATTATGGAATGGGCAACTTAAGGAGTGTAGAAAAGGCATTCGAAAAAGTTGGCTTTGAATCAGTGGTAACGGATAAGTCTGAAACAATAGAAAAAGCTGACAAGATTGTGTTGCCGGGTGTTGGATCCTTTAAGGATGCTAAAGAAGGTTTGCAGGAAAGGAATTTAGTAGAACCAATAGTAAACCACATAAATCAGCGTAAATTATTTCTGGGGATTTGCCTTGGTCTTCAATTGCTTTTTACCAGAAGTAATGAAGACGGTATACACGAAGGCCTGAACATAATTCCTGGTGAGGTAGTAAGATTTAAACCTGACAGATTGTTCGGTGAAGACAACCTGAAATTAAAGATACCTCATATGGGGTGGAATACGATAGGAGCGAAGAAAGAGGTGCCTATCTTAAAAGGCTTACCGGATAATTCATATATGTACTTCGTACACTCTTATTATGTAATTCCTGACCGAGATGATGTTGTAGCTACTGAAACTGAGTACGGTGCTGCATTCGTATCAATGATATCAATCGATAATGTCTTTGCGATGCAGTTTCATCCCGAGAAGAGTCAACATTATGGTTTGATGATTCTCAAGAACTTTGGTGAATTATAGATATGTTAATAATACCTGCAATAGATTTAAAAGACGGAAAATGCGTAAGGCTTTCTATGGGGAAGAAGGAACATGAGACGGTCTTTTCGGATAGCCCTTTGCAAGTTGCTGAAGATTGGAAGTCGCAGGGGGCGGAATATATCCATGTTGTTGATCTTGACGGGGCATTTGATGGCGAGCCCAAAAATATGCATATTATAAAGCAGATTAAGGAGAATGTTGACGTATGCATACAGGTCGGAGGAGGTATCAGAGATAAGCAGGTCGTAGAGGAATTGATTGGTATGGGGATTGACAGGCTTATTATAGGGACGAGGGCTCTTGACTCACCGGAGTGGCTCTTTGAACTGTGTTCTGAGTTTCCCGGAAAAATAGCTGTCGGGATCGATGCAGAGAATGGCAGGGTCGCCGTAAAAGGATGGACGTCCGTTTCGGACAGTACGGCCATTGATTTTGCACGGAAAATAGAGAAAGCAAATCCTGCCGCCGTTATTTTTACGGATATTTCAAAAGATGGGATGCTGCAGGGGCCAAGCTTTTCAAGTATTTTAGACTTTACAAAGAGTGTCAATATGCCGGTTATCGCTTCAGGTGGAGTGTCTTCCATTGAAGACGTAAAGAAACTATCTCGTTTTCCTCTTGAGGGGATGATTATCGGTAAGGCACTCTATACGGGTAATATTTCGTTGTCAGAGGCAATAAAAATAAGCAAGAGTGGACTCTCTATGGAGGCATACAATGGGACAATATGAAACGAAAGATATCAGGAACGTGGCATTTGTTGGACATGGTGCGTCAGGAAAGACTTCGCTGGTTGAAGGTATACTTTTTAAAGCAGGCGCTACAAAACGTTTAGGTAGTGTTGATGATGGTACTTCCATTTCAGATTTTGATCCGGAAGAAAAAGAGAGAAAAACTACCATCGATTCTTCAATTCTGCATTGCAGTTGGCAAGACAGAGAGATTAACATAATTGATACTCCCGGATATCCTGACTTTGTAAACGGTTCGATCGGTGCCTTAAGTGCCGTAGAAACTGCAGTAGTAGTGATTGCTGCTACAAGTGGAATCCAGGTAAACACTCAGAAAATGTGGGACATAGCCAGTGATGCAGGGTTGGCTAGAATGGTCGTAATCACAAAGATGGATGGTGAAAACATTGACTTTCCTGCACTTCTGGATTCTATTCAGAATGCATTTGGTGAAGAGTGTATACCCTTAATATTGCCTGTAGGTCATGGGACAGATTTTAAAGGAGTGGTTGATATATTAAATCTACCAGATGAAGTGCCGGGCGAAGTGATTGGTGATGTAAGTGAGAACCGTGAGAAGTTGGTTGAAGCAATTGTTTCTGTGTGTGATGAACAACTGGAAAAGTATCTTGATGGGCAGGAAATAGATGTTAAAACACTTCAGGGGTGCCTTAGCACGGCCGTTGCTTCTGGCAGTATTGTGCCGGTATTATGCTGCGAAAATAAAGGGAGCTTGGGTGTCGAAGAGATCGTGGATGTTATTGCAAAGTCTACTCCTTCACCTGAAAAAGGTTTGGCGCGGATGTGTGGCAGTATAGAAGGGGAAGGGGAGGGAAAAGAGATAGAGGTCTCTAAGAGCGCTCCTTTCAGTGCACAGGTGTTCAAATCTATAACAGATCCTTTTGTTGGCAAAATGAGTTTCTTTAGAGTCTATTCGGGGGAACTGAAAAATCATCCGGAAGTTTATAACGTACGTACTGAAAAGAATGAAAAGATCGGGCACATGTTTAGGACTTTCGGAAAAGAACAGCAGGAAATAGATGGAGCCATACCTGGTGATATTGTTACAATTTCAAAAGTCGATGATGTATCTGTTTCAGATACATTATGTGATCCTCACGAGAAAGTTAAGTTTAAGGATATTAAATTTCCAAATCCTATGGCGTCTCTGGCCATTGAACCAAAGAGTCGTGGAGCAGAACAAAAGATAAGTGAGACGCTACACAGGCTGGTAGTTGAAGACAGCACATTTAAGGTCTCAAGAGACGTTCAAACGCATGAATTAGTTGTTACGGGTATGAGTAATCTGCACCTGGATGTAATCCTGAGTAGGTTAAAGAGTCGTTATGACATTGAGGTAGAGTCGCGACAACCAAAGATTCCCCACAAAGAAACGATCACAACGAAAGCGAACTCGCAATATAAACATAAAAAGCAGACCGGAGGTAAAGGGCAGTATGGTGAGGTTTATTTGCGTATAGAACCTTTGGAGAGGGGTGGCGGTTTTGAATTCGCAACCAAAATTGTTGGTGGAGCAATTCCATCGCAGTATATTCCGGCAGTAGAAAAAGGTTTAAGGGAAACAATAGCTAAGGGGATTCTAAGTAATAATCCGATAGTAGACGTGAAAGTCGAACTATACGACGGTTCTTTTCACAATGTTGATTCTTCTGAAGCTGCGTTTAAGATAGCAGCATCAAAGGCATTTAGTCTGGCGTTTAACGATGCAAAACCTGTTTTGCTGGAGCCTGTGGTTAACATAGAGGTAACCATACCTTCCGAGTTTATGGGCGATATAACAGGTAACCTTTCCTCGAGGAGAGGGCGTGTACAGGGTATGGATTCGTTTGGAGATCTTCAGGTTTTAAAGGCCAGTATTCCCATGGATGAGGTTAAAAACTACGAGACAGAACTAAAATCAATGACAGGCGGCAGGGGTTCATATACGATGTAGTTCCTTCACATCTAACTCAGGCAATTATAGCGCAAGCAAAGAAGGAAGCTGAAGCTGTGGATTAGGTTATTGGTAAATGTTTTTTTGTAATGTTTAGCAGAAATTTCTTTTTTCTATCTGACTAGCGTTGAGTTGTCCACGGGGTGTAGTTTTGGTGGTCAACTAGATCTTGGTCGTAAAGATATGCAAAACTTATCACATATCTACATGTTGTATCATGTGCTATGTTAGCTACAATAATTAGTATGCCGAAAATTACGTAAAATATTTTTTTAGCCGTGGTCCAACCAGTCTGGTTTCAGTGTAAAATTGATGGATTTATTTAGAGTAAAAAAGTTTGTAAAATGTTTTATTAAATTATATTCTGCAAAATTAAAAAGTACTTGACATTAGTGCCATAATTTATATATTGATTGCACGACATACGAAAAACGTGTCCTAATTCTCAGTAAAGCGGTGGGGGGAAGGGATTAGGTAGTACATGTTTTGTTTTACAATTTGAGATATAGATTCCCTCCAAAGTTATATAGTTTTCTTCATATCAAAGTTCAATTGCCAGCTTAATAGAATGTAAAGCCTGGGATTTTAGAGAAGTTATCAATGTTTTTTTTTCTTTAAGACGATAGGATGTTTGCCTTATAAATAGTCGAGTTTTAATTACAGATTATGGCACACGTACATTTCACATTTCAAAGTATTATAATATCTTTTCAAAACTTTTATACCATTGCCATGAAAGGAGGGGGGAGAACGCACAAACTCTAGTGTAAAGTAGATGTTTCAGTATAGTTGCTTCAGTTGGTCTCAATGATGTGTGCGTTGATTAAGAGGAAACGCACAAACTCTAGTGAAAAGGAGATGTTCTTTATTTAATTCAATTTCATGGAGGTGAAAGATATGAGAGGTTTTTTAATTGCATTAATGTTAGTTGTCGTTGCCTTTATGGCATGTGGTACACAGGCGATAGCCGAAGATCACCCTAAGGGGTCACTTACCCCTGAACAGTTCGAAGATATGAGACAGGTATATTTCGACCGCTGTGCAGGTTGTCATGGAGTTCTGAGAAAAGGGGCTACTGGGCCAGATCTAACTCCAGCCAAGATGATACCAAAGGGAAAAAAGAAGCTCAGAGATATGTTATGGTTTGGAACCGCTAAAGGTATGCCTGGTTGGGGAAAAATGGGTGTTATGACCGCAGAAGAGACAGACCTCATGGTGACGTACATTCAGCTCGAAGCACCTATTCCACCACAATGGGATATGACAGCCATTAAAGATAGTTGGAAATTGATTATCCCGCCGAAAAAACGTCCCTCAAAGCCTGAGCACAATCGTGATGTAGATAATATGTTCGGCGTAGTGCTGCGAGACGCAGGTAAAGTAGCAATTATTGACGGCGACACCAAAGAAGTAATAAGCACAGTCGATTCAGGCTATGCGGTACATATCCTCAGGATGTCAGCGTCAGGAAGATACTGTTATTCTATAGGCAGGGATGGCAAGGCTACTATGATAGATCTCTGGATGAAAAAACCTGAGACTGTAGCTGAAGTCAGATGCTCCCTTGATGCTCGATCCATAGATGTGAGCAAGTTCAAAGGCTACGAAGATAAGTACGCAGTAGTCGGTGGTTACTGGCCGCCTCAAATTATAGTACTTGACGGTAATACTCTTGAGCCACTTAAATTGGTGAGCACATTGAGCTATACCTACGATACGGAAGAGTTCCATCCGGAACCTCGTGTTGCAAGTATCGTGGCATCACACACCGCACCAGAATGGGTCTTGAATATTAAAGAAACAGGGCAGATTTGGCTCTATGATTATTCAGACATAAACAACCCTTCAATCAAAATGTTTGAGGCTGAACGCTTCCTGCATGACGGTGGCTGGGATTCAACCAAGCGCTACTTCTTAGTGGCAGCGAACGCTAGGAACAAGATATCCATAATAGATGTGGTTGATCGGAAATTTATTGCTAATGTTGACACAGGCGGCACTAAACCGCATCCCGGAAGAGGTGCTAACTGGATTGACCCTGAGTTCGGTCCGGTCTGGGCAACGGGACACATTGGTGATGATGTGATTTCAATAATAGGTACGGATCCTGATGGGCATCCGGAACATGCATTTAAGATGGTCGCAAAAGTACAGGCGCTTAGTTCTGGTAACCTGTTCATTAAGACCCATCCGAAAAGCAAATGGGTTTGGGTTGACCATCCAGTTAGTAAGAAAGAGGTAAATAGAACAACTCTTGGTGTCTTTGACAAAGCTAATATTAAAGCTGGGATATTCAAGACCGTAAAAGTTGCAGACTATGGTAAGGCTGTACACATGGAGTACAATAAGGCAGGAGACGAGATTTGGGTAAGCATCTGGGGTAATTTGGGCGATGCTGACAAGGGTAAGGCCGGCGAGATCGTGGTGATTGACGATGCTACCATGACTATAAAGCAAAGGATACCAAACCTTCTCACTCCAACTGGTAAGTTCAATGTGTACAATACAGTGAGAGACTTGTATTAGTATTAAGCAACTACTTGGATTATTTAAGTAGGTTACAAAGGCACGGACAAATTTTATTTGTCCGTGCCTGTTTTATTTCTTCCTAAATTGAGCAATTCTTAATTAAAACTGTAGGGGGTTCTTTCCCGATCAGCATTTATAATGTGGCTCGTTTCCCAAACGAACCCTACATTTCATTTTTGTAGTGATGGGTGGTATCATTTTTTTACTGAATCTATTATTATAAATGCTATAATTAAGGATATTGGTAGTGATTTAGAATTCTTCAATTTAGGTTTTTGTTACTCATCGTTGTGAAAGGCGTGGTATCGGATGATAAATTGTTCGAAGCTCTTACAAAGCACACAAACACTGAATGAGATAAAAAGGTACTCAGCAGTTAAGGAAGAGGCACCAAAATGGATGCTTCGCTTCTCTAAGACAGCCTCCCCTATAGTGGTCTGGAATGTAACCAGAAAGTGCAATCTGAGTTGCGTCCACTGCTATATTAATGCAGTGGATGAAGACTCTGAGGAAGATATGGGAGAACTTACTACCAGAGAGGCGATGGACATGATCGAGGACTTAGCGTCTATAAAAGCTCCCATGCTCGCTTTCTCAGGCGGCGAGCCGTTACTGCGAGAAGATATATATGAGCTTAACGTGTACGCCATGAAGC
Organism: uncultured Candidatus Scalindua sp.; assembly: GCA_964584595.1. Lineage (GTDB taxonomy): Bacteria > Planctomycetota > Brocadiia > Brocadiales > Scalinduaceae > Scalindua. The sequence continues at coordinate 7,793 of CAZPAM010000027.1, forward strand.
TTGGACTCAGGACAATATTATCGACTAACAGCACCCTTATAACCAGAGAAGTGGCGAAGAAGATTAAGGGCGCCGGCTTCGTTTATGTAGGCGTTAGCCTGGACGGCAGCGAAAAAGCCCACGATGAATTTCGGGGGGCCAAGGGGGCCTTTGAGAAGTCGCTTCAGGGGCTGAGGTATCTAATGGAGGAAGGGGTTAAAACAGGCGTGAGGTTTGCCATTACCAATCAGAACTATGAAGAGCTGTCCAAGGTCCTTGAGATAACCAAGCGCGAAAAAATACCAAGATTCTCACTCTTCCAGCTCGTGTACGGGGGCAGAGGGAAAGAGATTATTGACTGGGACATCTTCAACGAGCAGCGGAGAGAGGTGATGGACTATGTTATAGAGGAAGCCAGGGTGAGTAATGGCATGAACATTGTCACAGCCGATAATTATGCTGACGGCATTTATCTGCTTCAAAACGTTGCAGAGCACGAGCCGGAACGCGCTGCTGAGGTGGAAAGACTCCTCGCCATGCAGAGTGGCTGTCCGGCAGGGGACGGGCTTGCGAACATTGACAATCGAGGGGACGTGCACCTCTGCCCATACTGGCAGAGCCGGACAATAGGCAATATTCGGGAGAAGAAGTTCAGTGACATCTGGTTTGACGAGGAAAACGAGTTCCTCGCCAAGATGAGGGATAAAACGCGCTATATCAAGGATAAGTGCGGGAGGTGTAAACTTAATCACCTTTGCATGGGATGCAGGGTCAGGGCAGAGGTTGCCAATGGAGATCCATTCGGGGAAGACCCTGCGTGCTACCTGACCGAGGAGGAAATTTCCGGAGCAAAGGTTGGGATACATGATAAAGGTTTAGTAACATGATAGAAGTTAGCAGGTTGCTGGTGTCGGAGAAGCTTGAAAACAAAGAACTTCGCCACAGGCGCCGTGAAGGCTCAGCTCCGGTTGTGGTATGGTGTACGACGAGAAAATGCAATCTAAACTGCATGCACTGCTATTCCGGTGGTAACGCAGCAACTGATGGCGAACTCTCGACCGATGAAGCAAAAAAAATGCTAGATGAATTAGCAGACTGTGGCTCTCCATTCATGATACTTTCTGGTGGTGAGCCTTTTTTACGCCCGGATGTTTTCGAACTGGGGAAATATGCCAGGGAGATAGGTTTACCGGTTATAGTGTCATCCAACGGCACTGTAGTTACCAAGGAGATAGCGGCAAAGGCGGCAGATGCCGGCTTTGGATACGTTGGTATCAGCCTGGATGGCTTAGCCGAGACGAACAATTCCTTTAGGGGTAGTGGAGATGCTTATAGCAATGCCCTTCAAGGAATGCGGAATCTCCGCGACGCTGGAATAAAAACAGGGTTGCGATTTACCATTACCCGACTCAACTGCCATGAACTCCCGCAGATTATGGACCTTCTGGTTAAGGAAGGTTTTCACCGTCTTTGTGTTTACCATCTTGAGTATGCCGGTCGCGGACGAGAACTCATGAATAATGACTTGTCGCCTGATGAACGGCGGAAAGCCATAGAGAACCTGTTCAGAAAAACCGTTGAGATAAACCGCCACAACCACGATCTCGAGGTCCTCACAGTCGGAAATTATGCTGACGCCGCCTATATTTACATGGAAGTTTTGAAGAAAGACCCACAAAAAGCCAGGGAAGCGTATGAACACTTTCTCCGCAACGGTGGTGAAGGCTGCGGTGAAAAACTCGCCTATATAGACGAAAAGGGCAATGTGTTTGCCAGTCAGCACATGAAGACTGAACTGGGGAACATCAGGGAGAAAAGCTTGAAAGATATCTGGAGCAGTGATAACGAGTTCCTGTGGAAGCTCAGGCACAGGGACAAGCTGTTCCACGGCAGGTGCGCGGAATGCAGGTTTCTTGAAATCTGCAGGGGCGGCTCAAGGGCCAGGGCCCTTGCGGTTCATGATGACTTTGGAGCCCCTGATCCGAGCTGCTACTTAACTGAAGAAGAAATCCTTAAACCGGTGCATGAGGAGGTGTTGCATGATTAACTTCGGCCGGCTGCTCAAGGTAAGGGAGACAGCCCTTGATGTTAAAAAACACCATAACAAAAGGGCTGATGAGGTACCAAAGCATCTTATCAGATACTCAAATGTCAAAGCCCCAATGGTGAGTTGGAATATTACCAGGAAGTGTAACTTCTCCTGCGATATATGCCACCTCGACTCTGCTCTTGAGGCAGAAAGTGACGAGTTAACTACTCAGGAGGCTATAGAGTTTATTGACCAGATGGCGTCAATGAAGGTGCCTATGATTTCTGTATACGGAGGAGAGCCATTAACCAGGGAAGATTTCTTCACACTTGCAGGCCACGCCCATAAGAAGGGACTGAGGGTTATTTTATCCAGTAATGCTGCCCTGATAACAGAGAAAACTGCCAGAGAGATTGCGGAGTCCGGTATTTCCTATGTGGGAATTGATATGGACGGATTTTCTCAGATTGGCGGTGCAATGGACGTTATTGCAGGGTTAGAAAAGGCTTTGCCTGCGATGGGACACCTCAAAGACGCTGGAGTGGGGTATGGTGTGAGGATTACTATTGGAAGCTTCAACCTGTCTGAGATGTCGTCCATAGTCAAAGCTATAGAAAACGCAGGACTCAAAAGATTTGCGGTTTGTCAGCACTTTGGAGGCAGAGACTGGAAGGCCGTGAAGGAAGAGAGGCGTGGAATCATTGACTTTCTAATTGATTATGCGATGAAGAATCCGGAGATGGAGGTTGTTACCGAACAATTATATGACGACGGTGTTTATCTGTTGCTACGTGTTGCAGAGCGTGAGCCGGAACTTGCTGCTGAGATGAAAAAACTTCTTGCCAGGCAGGGAGGATGTCCGGCAGGGGACAGGATTGTTAATGTGGACTACCGGGGCAATGTACACCTCTGTCCCTACTGGAAGAGTCGCACAATAGGCAATATTCGCGAGCAAAGGTTCGGCGACATATGTTTTAACGAGGAAAACGAGGTCCTTGCTAAGATGAGTGATAAAATGCAGTATCTCAAAGGCAGGTGTGGGAGATGTAAGTATAATCACCTTTGCAGGGGATGTGGAGCCAGGGCAGAGGAAATGTGTGGTGATCCTTTCGGGGCGGATCCTGCGTGCTACCTGACTGAGGAGGAAATTACAGAGGCTGTTCTAATCACAAGCGATACATGATAGGCAAGCACTGAAATAAAGATATATGCATCTACCCTGAATTACTTCAGTTTTTGAGAAATAAACAATCCTAAGAAAGAATTCACAAATAGTTCATACCCACCTTACGAAAAACCAACCAACTTTTTATTTTATGTAAAAAGATATATTTTTACTTATAATATTACGCATGGAAAAAGACATCCCTTCAAAAAACACGTATATCAGGCTGCTGGGTTATTTAAAACCGTACTGGTATAAGTCTGTAATTATTCTCATACTAGCGGCGCTCAGTACATATATAGCCGTTTTACCAATACAGATATTAGGTATTGCGGTGGATGAAATCAAGATAGCCGATAAATATTTGAAAAATGCCCAAACTGACCGGGATGATGCAATACTGCCGGACAAAACGCATGCTTACGAGCAAAAGAGTGCTATTCCACTTTCAAAACCTTTATTAACAGCCTCTCAGTATGTCCATACCAATTGGTTTCAAGGTTATAACACTACCCTCATTACGCTGCTCTTTCTTGCCGCGAGTTTTATTATTATGAATGCCGTAAGCGGTGGCATTATGGTGGCTCATGGTTTCATTTCCTCCTCATTAGGTCAAAGGCTCACTTATGATTTGCGAAATCAACTTTATGGTCACATTCAGCGACTCCCTCTCGCCTACTTTGAAAACAATAAAACCGGCACCATTATGAGCCGTCTCATGAATGACGTCAATTCGCTCGAGCAGGCAATTGTTGGCCCAATTATTACCTTTATTACCGACATGTTCAAATTTAGCTGGATAATCTATTTTTGCGTAAGACTCGACTGGCAGCTTACCAGTATTGCACTGATAGTTTGCCCCTTTATCTCTCTTTGCACTTATAATTTTGGTAAAAGGATCAGAAGAAACTTTCGATCTTTGAGGGACAAAACAGCAGAACTTAATTCCCTGATTCAGGATAATATCTCGGGCATTAAGGTTATTGCGGGATTTGCAAAAGAAACTGAAGAATTGCAACGTTTTCAGAAAAGGAACTACGAAAACTTCGGCTTGAACATCCGGATTTTACGATTGGCTTCTACCTTACGACCCGTTATCGACTTTATCTCTGAAATTGGGGCGGTAGTCGTTATCTGCTTAGGCGGATATAAGGTTTTGCAGGGACAACTTTCCGTTGGTACCTTTGTGATATTCTTCCCTTATCTCCAGATGATGTACGGCCCTATTACAGGTTTAACCCGTTTCTATAACCAGGTACAACGCGCCATTGTTTCAACCGAACGAATCTTTGAGGTGCTTGACACACCGAGCGATATAAAAGATAGCCCTGACGCCGTTGATTTATCACAAGTAAATGGAGTCGTGGAATTCAGGCATGTCAACTTCATGTATAACCAGGACGCTGAAGTCCTCACCGATATCAACATAACTGCCCGGCCTGGCCAGATGATTGCGATGGTTGGTCCCAGTGGTAGTGGTAAGACCACCCTCACAAAACTGATTCCCAGATTTTATGATCCCACAAAAGGGGATATTTACATTGACGGCCATGATATCAAGCGTATCAAACTCCATTCCCTCCGTAAGCAAATGGCCATGGTGCTCCAGGATCCATTTCTTTTCAATGACACCATAAAGGCAAACATTGCTTATGCCAGATCTGACGCGCCTGATAAAGAGATTAAAAGTGCCGCCCTTGCTGCAAATGCGCATGATTTTATCGAAGTGTTGCCGAATGGATATGACTCCATGATAGGAGAACGCGGTGTAAAACTCTCCGGAGGCCAGAAACAGCGCATTGCTATTGCCCGTGCCATCCTTGCCAATCCACGCATCCTTATTCTGGATGAGGCTACCTCATCTGTAGATACAGAGACTGAACAACTCATTCAAAAAGCCATATACAGGCTTGTGGAAAACCGTACCACATTCGTCATCGCTCATCGGCTGTCAACTATATTGCATGCGGATTCAATCGTGGTGCTCGATAAGGGGAGAATCGTTGAAACGGGGCACCACCATGAACTTCTTGCAAATGCAGGACTGTATAAAAAACTATTTGAGATGCAGTTCAGTACTCAGGAAAAAACAAAACCGGTAATCATAGGGGCAGAGATTGGGAAGTCAGAGGCCGATGTTGTACAAGGAAAAGTTATTGATTTGAATGGGTTGGCATAGCACACCAAGTGGTCATAGGGCTGTGGAAATAAATATCCCAACCAGATTTACGATGTTTACCATCGTTGATTTACACCCATTTCCTCCACTTCCTCCAGTTCCTCCAGTGCTTTTATTGCTTCCCGCCGGACACCGTTGTCATCATCCTCCAGTGTATCAATTAGGGGTCCAACTGCACGAGAATCCTTTATTTTCCCCAGCGCCTCTGCTGCACTCCACCGGACAGTACTGTTATTATCCTTCAATGCAGCAATCAATGATTCAACTGCACGGGCATCCTTTATCTCACCCAGCGCCCCTGCTGCATCCCTCCGGACAGCGCCGTTAACATCCTCAAGTTCAGCAATCAAGGGTTCAACCGCGCGGGCATCCTTTATCTCCCCCAGCGCCCTTGCTGCATGGTCACGGGCGCCGCTGTCAACATCCTTCAATTCAGCAATCAAGGGTTCAACTGCGCGGGCATCCTTTATCTCACCCAGCGCCTCTGCTGCACTCGACCGTACGCCTCTGTCATTATCCTTCAATGCGGCAATCAGGGGTTCAACTGCGCGGGTATCCTTTATCCCCCCCAACTCCTCCGCTGCCAACACCCGGATACTACTGTCTTCATCCTTTAGCCATTGAATTAATGTGCCTACTTTATCCGTGTCTACTTCATCAGTTTTGCTACATCCAGCAAACGATATACAAGAAAGAGTGAGAAGTGTTATAATCGTGGCCTTAACAGGGTTTGATGCAGCAAATTTGTTATTGATATTCTTCATGAGGAAATTATTCAACCGTAATCGTCCCCATCATCCCCTGGTCAACATGAGATTCACAGTAATAAGGAAACGTGCCGGTAGAGTTAAAAGTATAGGTAAAGCTCTCATCCGCTGTCCTTAGAGTTTCTGATTTCCAGAGGCCATCAGGTACACCCTCCCTTCCGTCTGGACCTTCAATTACTGTCCCACTTGCTACTTCGTGATCCTTGTCGATCAAAACCCATTTCACACTGTCTCCTTGCTCAATCGTTAATTCAGAGGGAACAAACTCATAGTTACCTGTCATTTCAACAATGTGTGTTGTTGTCCCGGATGATGAGGAACCACTATTCGTTTGATCAGCAATACTACACCCATAAAAAGAGAATATTATTGATAAAACAATTATATTTAATAAAATCACGACTTTTTTCATTATATTTCTCCTTAATTTTGTATCAATATTTCAGAAATCGTTACAATAAAGTTCTAGAAAAGATGACTTACCGATTGTCTATTGATTCACAAAGTCTACAATTCTTTTGTTTTGATTTCAAGTGTTTTGTTTTGTGTAACTCTAGTTGCCTTACGGCCTTCTTCCGTTACACAATATGTGGTTTTAGGGGCCAACTAGTCATGAAATAAGCGAGGTTTTCAGTGTTATTGATGGATTTACCTAAAAAAAGTAGTTTATATAAGGTAGTTTAAATAATGCTTAAAAATATATATAAAAAAAGTTAAAAAGTACTTGACATTAGAGCGCAACTTTATATATTGTTGGCAAGTCGCAAGTATGACTTGTCAAGATTTCCTTTACAGTATGGTGGGGGGGGGGAATTAGGCTGTATTAGTTTCTTGCTTTTTCAATAAGCAGGGATGTAAATCCTCTCCGAAGTTTTTTCATATCAAAGTTCAATTGTCAGTGATTAGATTGAAAGCCTTGGTATTCTAAAGAGTTGTTTATGGTGTTGCTCTTTGTGATGACAGGGTGTTTGCCTTTTTAAATTTTGAATTAATAGTAGAGCTTTAATTATGGCACACGTTGATTTATCCAGTGACGAAAATTACGAACCCGAATCGCTTCTAACACATCAGCCGACAGCGACCAGAAGAACCCTTTTCTGGACAGCCTGGGGGCTTTTCTGTGGGCTTGTTTCTATGTGGGCTTTCGCTACTGTCCGCTATTTAGTCCCCAGAGTTTCCTATGAACCTTCAAGTTTATTCAAAGCCGGCAGGCCTGAAGACTATCCTATGGGTACTGTAACACTCATAAGTTCACGTAAGGTATGGATTGTCAGAGAAAAAGAAGGTATTTACGCACTGATAGCAGAATGTACACATTTGTCGTGTCAGCCTAGATGGCTTGAGAATGAACAAATATTTAAATGTGCGTGCCATGGAGGAATATTTAAGAAAAATGGGGTAAATATTGCCGGGCCTCCGCCTAGACCTTTGGATCGTGCTCATATATCAATGGGTAATGATGGGCGCCTGGTTGTAGATAAAGGAAATGTAGTCGGCGTTGATTTTGCTTTGCAGGTCTGACATAAATGATGAAATGGCATATAGTTATGTCATTTCTTTTGTTTGTTTTGATGGGTAAGGTTAAGATAGCAATTTTAACGATATAGAGTAAAGAAATAGGGTTATTATGGAGAACAAAGAAGATAAGAAAATAGATATTGTACCGGATGTTGTAAAAAAGACACAGGCTTGGAAAGCTGTATTCGGAGATCTTATATTTGGTGAGTTCAGGCCTTTGTCTCCATTCAACAGCTTGATGCGCGGGATTGCGAAGCTCATGCAGTTGACCCCGTATAATATGAGTGTGGGTGGGAAGAGGATAGTAACTTATACATTTTGCCTTGGTGGTCTCAGTGTCTTTTTCTTCTCATTACTTGCATGTACCGGTGCGTTCTTAATGATCTATTATAACCCGGATGTAAACTCGGCTTATGCAAATATGGAGGACATGAGATACATTGTGCCGTTTGGCGTTCTTATAAGAAACATGCATAGGTGGACTGCCCATCTAATGGTATTGTTTGTCGGCCTTCACATGTTGCGTGTATACTTGACGGCGGCATATAAGCCTCCAAGGGAGTTAAACTGGGTTGTAGGGGTAATTCTTTTAGTATTGACGATGCTTGCAAGTTTCACAGGGTATCTGCTTCCATGGGATCAGCTGGCTTACTGGGGAGTTACTATAGGAACCAGTATGGGAGCAAATGCTCCTGTATTAGGGGCAAAGGGGCCATTTGCAATATTACCCGCAGGCAGCGATGTGAATTCTATTCTGCTGGGCGGTACATCGGTTGGTCAGCCTACTTTATTAAGGTTTTATCTTTTGCATGCTATAGCAATACCTCTTGGAATAGCGGGGTTAATGGGTTTTCATTTCTGGCGCATAAGAAGGGCTGGAGGGGTTTCAGGGCCACTTTAAATTTTACAGTACGAAACTTTGCAGACAATATTTTCATTCACACAGGGAAAATAGAATGGCTGAATTAGAAGAAGGATCAGGCAAAAAGGGTGCTTGGGAAGACAAAGATGTTTGGTTAGGAAGGTTACCAAGCTCACACGTGTTCAAGGAAGGTTTCGAGACCCTGAACAAGAAAGAGCAGGACTATACTGTTAAACATCTCCGTGATTCTGTCGGAATAGAATTTATTGCCGGTCTGATATTTACGTTCATAATAATGACATGGTCTCTTTTTATGGATGCACCATTGAAAGAGCTGGCAAACCCTGCTGACACACCAATTGATGAGAGGGCGCCATGGTACTTCATAGGACTTCAGGAGCTGCTTATATTTTTTGACCCATGGTTAGCAGGTGTTGTTCTTCCCACTATTTTGCTGGTAGGCTTAATACTTGTTCCTTTCATTGATCCGCAAAAGGAAACCGCTATTGGCAGATACACTCTTAAAGATAGGCCGGTAGCTGTACCGGTTTTTTGTTTTGGTTTTGCGATGTGGTATGTGCTTGTTATTATCGGACAGTTTTTCAGGGGGCCGGCTAGAATGTTTTACTGGCCTTGGGAAGATAAAACTGTCTTAAAGGAGTTGCCTGTAGTAGAACTTGTAAATTTTCATATTGCCGGTGGAATTGCATTTTTTCTCCTGTATTTTGGCTTCTTTATGGTTGTGCCGCAGATAATATTTAGTAATTTCTACAAAACTATGGGCGTAGTCAGATACTATATCTTTATGGTTTTATTTTCAATTATGTTGTTAATTCCTATCAAGATTTTCTTAAGATATATCTTTGATATTAAATACATCCTAACTTTTCAAATTTTTAATACTGTTCTAAGCTTCTAAATATGGGTCCTTACGTCAAATTAATATGGCTGCTTGTGATATCTATCCTGCTCTTGGGAGTTTCTGCAGTGTGGTTCTGCAAAGAGTTTAACCCTGAGTGGAAACAGTGTCAGAGGGCCGAGATACAGGAGAGTGAAGCCTTAAAGGGTAGTAAGCTGGAGATAAAGCAGATATTGCTTAAGGGAGAGGGCCTTTGGAGTAATCAGGAGAGTGGTCAGCGTGTAGACAGATGTATGACATGTCATATTGATGAAGATAAGCTGGTAAAATTGCATCCAAAAGACCTTCCTATCCCTTATGATGTGTATGGATGTACGGTATGTCATGGTGGAAATGGCAGGGCTCTTGAGTCGGAACGTGCGCATGAGCATATGTATGCAGATAGTGATTCGATGTTAGAGGGTCGTTATGCTGCCGATGAGTTTATAAAGATGTGGAAACGTATTAAGGTTTTGAATCCGGAAGAGGACGTAAGGTTGCGAAGGGAAAGTTTCTTTAGTCCTACAGGGCAGTACCAAATATATATGGGAAGCGATGAATGTATTGGATGCCACGAAGCTCTGCATTCGGATCACGTCGAGAGGTGGAGCAATACAAAACTTAAGACTTTTGAGAGAATACAGGAAGAACCGGACTATCGAGCAGGTGATGAGGATTATAGGAAGCAGTGTTACAAATGTCACACTACCGGTTACCGGGAAGATAAGGGAATCTATGCAGCGGAAGGTGTTGGCTGTGAAGCATGTCATGGTCCTGGAGAGGTGTACGGTTACCTGATGCAGGGCGTGCGAGATGAAGAAGTCGATATTGCAATGGGACAAAAGCTAGCCAAGGTTTCCTTTGACTATAACATATGCGGTGACTGCCATATCCCAAAAAGGCACGAAATGCGCGAAGCGTTTTTCGATAAATAAGTAATAACCATTTTTTTTACATATCTTTTTTGGGCTTGCCCCATTTTCAGTAGTTGTTAAACAAATCCCGTTTTTGTAGGTGACTTATGCTATCACCTGTAACTTTATAAAAATTAACAAATACAGAGTGATAGTAATAGGGTCTATATGAATCATTTCAGAATTTGGTGTCGTATCTTATGCTTGTGTGGCTTTTCTGATGTTTAGCGACGGTGCAGTCTTTGCGCAGGGAGCTGTGAATTCATCTCCGGAAAGAATGCATGGTGGTGGGATTGTGCGCCAATGGTCAACCAGTTGTCGCGTGTCAGGTCACAACATGATATGCTGGAGAGAGTAACATTGAGGCAAAATTAGAAGAAGGTCTGGGAGGAGGCGAGTAGTTGTAGTTAAAGTAGTCAGTAGTATCACTTTTTACTGATTTTAGCGTTGAAAGTATCAGGTATATATGAGAAAGTGAACATAGTGCGGTGTTTATGAGATAGTACTTGCTATAAATACTCTGAAAATTAAATCAGGGTACTATATATAGTATATTGTAAGTGTAGTAATCATATATATTAATAAATTATTTTATAAATATTGATATTATATGTTGACAAATGAATGAAATGTTGTACAATGCCGTCATCTTTGTGTAGGCGAAGTATGCTTTAACCACTTTAAAATCCAGAGTGGGCAGTATAAATTTATTCACCCAGTACCGACTTGATGGCATCACAATTGCAATACTTTAATTAGTATAGTTAATGTTTTGCTTATCATATGAATTAAGACTTGTTGAGACCCATATTTACACCGATATCTGTTTGTATTGGTATGTGGTAATAATGATCAGTTTTGTTTATTAATGATACATTTTTTACATTTTTTTGGGGGAGGTTGAGTATGTTGAGAATTAGAAATTATTTTATTGCGTTTGCAGTAGTTTTTGCAATCTCATCAGCGTATGCGCTGATAGGGGTTCAGGATGCAAAGGCGTCAAATGCGGCGCTCGGCGACCTAATCAAGAGGATAGAGGCGTTGGAGTCAAATGGTGGTGGTAACGTCACAACCGGTGCCAGGAAATTGAAGATTGGTTTGGCAATCAGGACACGTGGTGAATTGCAGAGGAGTTTTGCCACTACCACTGGTGCTACCCGAGGGGCTAGAGGTGCGAATGGAATACAAACTCTTTCGGCAGTGAATACACATGCTCCCAACCCTCTTACTGGTCTCACACATTCCGGTATAAAAGAAACAAACGAGTTTGTAGTGCAAAGGGTCAGGCTTACATTTGATTTCGATGTGAACAAAAACGTTGCCGCAAAGGTTATATTGTCTGATAACCGTACGTTTGGTAGTGAGCAGAGTACTTTGGCCGGCACTGGTAATAAAAATGATATTAACATGACAGCGGGTTATGTGGATCTGAAAGGCCTTGGTGATATATCATCCCTTCTGGAAAATGTTACTGTGAGGGTTGGTAGATGGCAGATGTTTTATGGTGACCACAGGTTGATTGGTCATCTGAACTGGACAAACTCAGGAAGGGCCTGGGACGGTGCAAAGGTAAGATGGGACAATAAGAAGGGATCTTGGGTTGATTTCTTTGCTACGGTTGTTCAAGAAGACCATACAGGTGCTAATGCTGGTGATACAACAGGACCAAGTACAAGTGGGGATACAGACGAATTATTTTGGGGTCTGTACACACACTTTAAGACACCATTAGAAGGAATTGATGTTGAACCTTATCTGATTATAAGGGACAGGTCTCACGATACAGCTGAGCAAGCAGGTGAAAAACGTTGGACTAGTGGTGCGAGGATAGTGGGTAAGAAGATACCTTGGCTGCCAGGCGTTGATTTTAAGGCTGAACAGGCGTGGCAAACTGGCCAAGACAGAGCTACAGGATCGAGTAACCCTGGCATAGCTATAGAAAATAGGGATTCTGATCCTATTTCGGCATTTGCCGGTGCATGGGGTGCTGGATATACATTCAGTAACGTTCCATGGTCACCAAGGGTGGGTTATCAATATGTCTTTGCCAGTGGTGATGAGCGTCCCGATAATGGTTCTGCTGAGACGTTCGATCAGTTGTATCCAACAGGGCATGCCAGATTAGGATATATGGACATGCACGGTTGGATGAACATTAAGGCTCATGAGATACAGTTTTCCGCCAAACCTACTAAGAAGCTTCTGATAAAGGCTGATCTCTGGTTCTTCGAAGCTGATGAAGAGGTAGATAACTGGTATAGCGTAGCAGGTGGAACTAACAGACAAGGTGCTGATCAAGCATTAATAATAGGCCAAAACGGCAGCGCTGCTACGACAATAAGTGTTGATGATGAGTATGGCTCAGAGTTGGATATAACGGTGAAGTATAAGTTATTTAAGAACTTTGGTGTAGTTGCCGGATATTCACACTACTTTACCGGTGATTTCATGGAAGATACGAACAACGGTCTAGAGAGAGACATGGACTGGGCTTATCTGATGACATCACTGAAGTTCTAAGAAGTTTTCATAGCATGGACAAGCTCGTTTGTCCGTGTATATAAGTATTAAAAAGGGTAAGAGTCTTTACGATTCTTACCCTTTTTTTATTGACCTCATCATTACACATGATGTCGTGTCACAATAAAGAAAATACATAATGTGTCATTCTAGACTTGTTTCAGAATCTTATGATTTCTATAACTTAGCAACCTGAGAGATCCCGAAATCGTAAGATCCTGAATCCCGTTAAGGACATAGTTCGGGATGACAATTGTGGTACTGCCACTTACGAGGTATTGACAACGTGGAAAATACCTGTGCGATGTGACATGCACCGGGACAGCGATAATATAGTAATTGAAATTGGAAGCATAACGATAGCTTTTACATTTGAGCTATATGAGTATCTTAAAACCATTGGTGTTCATCTGGTGGATTTGTTGTAAAAGAATTGATCGGGGCGAGCCGATTCGAACGGCCGACCTCGGCGTCCCGAACGCCGCGCTCTAAACCAAGCTGAGCTACGCCCCGTATGCTGCCCAAGTCTCCAGGTGAGCCCTTCTCTTCTGTCTGTTTCTTTTAACCTGTCTTCTTTCAGCCAGGTATACTTAGTATCCTTCTCGCAATCTCAAAGTAAATAATAATTCCTGTTACGTCGATAATGGTTGTTATAAGAGGAGCTGACACGATTGCCGGATCAAGCCTGAGATAGCTGAATATAAGTGGTGTGGCTGCTCCGGCAAGATTTCCCACCGTAACTACGGTCGCTACAGAGATTCCTACTGTGATCCCCAGCATTGTATTCTGGAGTAAGAATATTGCTATAAAGAATGCGGTAGTCCCAAGAACTGCGCCTATAACAAGACCGGCACAGGCTTCTCTTACGAGCACTTTCCACCATTGCTTTAATGTTAACTCTCCAGTCGCCAAGGCTCTTATTACAAGTGTAGATGATTGCGAACCTATATTACCCCCAGCTCCCATCAGCATGGGTATGAAATAGGCAAGCGCTATTATCGAACTGAGAGCCAACGAATAGTTTTGTAGAACCTTACCTGAGATAGTGGCCGCCAGAACCAGGACAAATAACCAGACTACTCTTCCAGACAGCTGTTTAAAGTATCCGGCACGAAAATATCTCTCTTCCGGTAATTGAATAGCAGCCATTTTGTGGAAATCCTCTGTGGCTTCTTCTTCTACTATATCGAGAATGTCATCAACCGTAATAATTCCAACCAGACGATTTTCACTATCCACTACAGGTAAAGAGAGGAAGTCATATTTCTGAATTGCCTTGGCTGCTTCTTCCTGGTCATCAGTTGTATTTACCTTATAGATATTTTCGTTCATTATCTGACAGATTTTCTGGTCAGGTTTAGCCAAAATAATATCTTTAAGCGATACTACTCCACACAGCACTCTCTTCTCATTAATTGCATAGCATGTATATATTGTTTCTCTATCCGGGCCTGTCTTTCTTATGTGCTCTAACGCTTCTGAGACTGTAATTTCAGTTCCCAGATCTACATATTCTGTTGTCATTACCCTCCCTGCAGATTCGGGTGGATAATTCAGTAGTATATTTGCTTCCTCTCTCTCCTCAGCAGGAAATAGATTAAGCAGTCTTTTTACTACTGTAGCAGGGAGTTCATCAAGAAGTTGTGTCCTGTCATCAGGGCTCATTTCCAGCAGGATTGCCTTTGCCCTGTGTTCGGTAAAGTATCCGAGCAACTCTTCTTCCTCTTCCGGGTCAAGAAGGGAAAATACCTCTGCAATCTTTGTTTTGTCTAGTACACGGAGTGTTATTACCCTTTCCGTGGGTTCCAGTTCCCGTATAATGTCTGCAATATCTGCAGGGTGGAGCTCTCTTAAGATAAGGCTTAACCCCTTAAGATTTTTACTGTCTATAAGTTCTTTTAATTCAGGAGTAAATATTTTATACCATTTCATAATAAATTAACTCACACAACTCATATAAAGTTTAAAAGTGCCACATCCTGCAAATTATTTTGCCAACGCCTTTAAACTGGAGCTAGAGCGGTAGAAGGGGTGGTAATATAATCCGCAGCATCTTGAACAAATTGGTAGAACATTGCTTTTGATAAACTTTCTAAACTTTCTGGATTTGTTATTGTTCCATATTTCAGGGAATCTTTCAGTCTTCAGGTTTCCTAAAATGTAGTCAGGGTTATCATTGCAAAACACTACATCGCCATTAGGATATATCATAGTTTGCGTCCAGGGTGCAATGCAGCGTTTTACCTTCTTTTTTGATTTGCTTCCATTATAGAAGATATCCTGTGTAGTGGAGTAATATTGTGGTATGTCTGAGACTTTAATAGTAGGAAAGAATGCAAGTTTGAATTTGTGTTTCTTTGTGAGTAAACGTGTAATATCCATCTGCAGGGCATGAGTGTCTATTTTTGTCTCGTCATTAATCCATCCTTGCCATGAAGGCGCATGACATTGAAATACACTCTTCATCATAGTTTCGTAATCTTTACCTGTTTTTGTATTATTAAAATAGGGATGTTTGATAAGCAGCATCTCAAAGCCAAGCTCTTCGGTTGTTTCAGTAATATTCTTCAGATATGGGGAGGAATGATCGGTTATAGTGAATACCTGGCATAATAGGGGCCTTTGTTTATTTAGTTTCTCCTTAGTAGTAATGATCTTCTTGATTCCGGAGGAAATCTTCTGGTAGCCGTTGTGGATGCCCCTGATCTCATTGTGCGCATGTTCAGGCCCGTCGATAGAGACGTATAATACATCTACCCCAAGCTTGACAATGTCATCCGCATAATTATCAAGGAGAGTGCCGTTTGTGATTACCCAGCATATAAGGTTTTTCTGTTTTATATATTTTATCAACCTGATTATGTCTTTGTAGTAAAATGGTTCTCCGCCTGTCAGAAAGATTGTTGGTGAAAACTCGGCAACATCATCAATAAGTTTCTCAAATTCCTCAATATTTATGGTCTCTCTTAAAAGACTGGCATCTTTATTATTATAGTTACCTGTTTCACCCCACTGTCCGCACATTTTACAACGCAGGTTGCATAGGTTGGTTGGGGTAATATGTATAAGATAAGGCGGGAAACTGAAACCACTATTAAGCCTGCCGTCTATTTGAAAAGAGAGCAGTCTTGTAACCCACTTCATCATTCTTATGTCTGAAAATGAGCTACTTCGCGACATCTTTATGATATTTGATATAGTACCCATTGTATTGAAACTTTTCTAAAAATGTATATAAGTCTTAATGCTGGAAACGCTTATAGATGATAGTAAAATAATGCGAAAGACGCAAGATGAAAAAATGCCTTGAACAAGACTGCTTTGAGATTATCTAAGGCCATTCTTATTGAAACATTTGGTATATTTTTTGTCGGTTTTCTGGATATGGTGGACAAGCCACTCCTGTAAATATTTGTACAACTCGTCCAAAATTTTATATTCACCGTTAATTACTTGATTATTATAAATAATCATATGGAGAGAGAAGTTCAGGTGTTCATTATAATGTAGCAGATAATCAGGATATTCAAACTTAGACATGTACGCCTCTTCAGCCTTAAAATGTTCCTTTGCGAATTTAACCAACTCACTTAAAACTTCCTCTACTTCTCCCTGGCTGTAGTCATGCTGCCTGGCGACAATAACCTTATTGATAGTACCAATGAAGCCCTTATGCTCCTCGTCCATTGCCGACACGCCTACACTGTATTTATTTGACCATTCAATCATCATATTGTATTAATAAATTCAAGGTTATCTATTATGCTGGTTAGCTATCGAACCTCAATCTCAAGAAGGTTAATTCCTGAAAGATCTGAATCGTTTACAACCGCTGTACTGCCATCGTAATTACTTTCAAGAATTGCATCACCATCATTATATATTATGGCAGGTGTACGACTGATACTCTTCTTAAGTATGAATTTGTAGTGAAACTTTTTGCGGTTACCGTGATTTCTTGTGATAACAGACACAATCCTGTTTTTGCCGCGAATTAGTTTGTCATTTAGATTGCAAAACCCCTCGCTTTTCATCTTTTCTACCTTCCTGGATTCCAGAAAAACCAGTGCAACTTCGTCCCCGTCTGTCAAGTCCACAAGCTCAAGCCTCAATCCCTCCAGCCCATCCTTAACTACAACCTTGGCCGGTGTGCTACCGGTAATCCGCTTTGTATTGCTCCATGCATTCTGGTTGTTTAGGAAATAATCTACAATTTTACCTATGGCAAAACTTGATGTATTTACCGACAAAATAATAATAAATATTATAAACAAATGCTTAGTATATCTCATTTTCCAGAATAAGAGTCTAATTAGCTTTATCGATCAATTTCTGAAACTTCTTTCGGAAATCGGGATTTTCGTTTATCCGTGTTGCTATCATTGTATAATCCTCAACGCTTAAGCCGTGGTTTTGTACAATCTCCCTCGTTTCCTTATAATCAGCTTTGCTGCCTGCTTTATTCATGTATGATTGGACTTCAGTAAATGCCCTTGCAAAAGCCATTAATTTCGGATCATTTATCTCTGATTTAGTACTTTGCTGCAATGGTGTTACGCCATTATCCCGGTATACCTGTCTTCCAGAATAGTATTCATTCGAATCTGATGAGGAAATATCAGGAGGTGTTACGGGTTCTGGCGAAGTAACCAATTTTACTGTCACAATAATCGAGACAATAAACATTATTAAAATGAGTGTGAATGTTTTCATAGTATAATTTCCATACACAGACCGGGTTACATATCTTCAGGCACTGTCTCGATCAATCCACTTCACCGCTTCGGGAGCCTTGTACGCCTCAAACTTCTCCAGCAATGTTTCCGGAGATTCGTCTACAAGCACGATGGAGCGATGAATCTTCTTTATGAAGTGTTCAGAAACAGCATGATCAAGAAAGTCAATCAGTTTATCGTAATAGCTGTGCACGTTCAGCAGGCCACATGGCTTCTGGTGCATTCCTAGTTGTGACCAGGTTATGATTTCAAGGATCTCCTCAAACGTACCGAATCCCCCCGGTAAAGCGATAAAACCATCAGATAGTTCTGCCATCAATAATTTACGTTCATGCATAGAGGCAACTTCCCGTAATTCTGTAAGGCCTGTATGGGCAACCTCTTTTACAAAGAGATCTTTAGGTATTACGCCGATTACGTTTCCTCCCTCTTCAAGGACAGTATCGGCAATCTTACCCATTATACCTACGCTCGCTCCACCATAAACCAGGTCGATATTTCTGCTCACCAGGGCTCGTGCCAATTGCCTGGCGGCTAGTATATAATCAGATCTGGAACCAGAGCTTGATCCACAATACACACACAATCTTTTCATTCTGATGGACGGAGTGACTAAGAAATTAAAATTTGAAATTTCTGGATATTAGATTTTACTAATTATATATTAATCAGCTTAATTTTCATCTGGAAAATGTATGTTTATTAGTGAAAAATTAGAAATCTGAGTCTTGGTAATGCTGAAAAAAATGGTTGGAATTTCGTAGTATTTTGTTTTAAAATGACTCATTACCTAAAATAACATTTCATAGCATATATACTAAACTTTAAAATTAACTGGAGATTTTATGGGTGGTACAATCCCACTAACTAAAAATAAAAAACTTCTGGCCTGGATTGATGAAGTGGCAAAGATGTGTCAGCCTGACCAGGTTGTATGGTGCGATGGCAGCCAGGAAGAGTATGATGAAATGGCCAACATGCTGGTCAAAAGCGGCACGTATGTAAGATTAAATGATGAAAAAAGGCCGAATAGTTATTGGGCAATATCTGATCCTGCCGATGTTGCCCGTGTAGAGGATAGAACTTTTGTCTGTACAAAAAACAAGGAAGATGCCGGCCCCAACAACAATTGGTGTGATCCGGACGAGATGAAGGCCGAAATGACTGCGCTTTATGCCGGTTCTATGAAAGGGCGCAACATGTATGTTGTTCCTTTCAGTATGGGGCCTTTAGGTTCAAATATTGCTCACATCGGTATAGAATTAACAGATTCTCCTTATGTTGCAAATAATTTAAAAATTATGACACGTATGGGAAAGGCAGTTTTAGATGTTTTAGGTGAAGATGGCGATTTTATCCCCTGTCTTCATTCTGTTGGTAGCCCCTTGAAAGAGGGGCAACAGGATGTTCCCTGGCCATGTAATGCAGATAACAAGTACATTACTCACTTTCCTGCAGAGAGGACCATTTGGTCATATGGATCAGGTTATGGTGGAAACGCCTTATTGGGGAAAAAGTGCTTTGCCCTGCGGATTGCATCTTCAATGGCAAGGGAAGAAGGGTGGCTTGCCGAACACATGCTAATACTGGGTATTACGCCTCCTAATGGGGAAAAGAAGTATGTTACGGCAGCATTTCCGAGTGCATGTGGTAAAACTAATCTGGCGATGCTGATTCCATCCATTCCCGGATGGAAAGTAGAATGCGTAGGCGACGATATTGCGTGGATGAAATTTGGTGACGATGGCCGCCTGTACGCTATAAACCCTGAGGCCGGCTATTTTGGGGTTGCTCCTGGGACCTCCATGAAAACTAATCCTAATTGTATGCTTACTATGAGGGAAAACTGCATTTTTACGAATGTAGGTTATACTGAAGATGGTGATGTCTGGTGGGAGGAGATGACAGATGAACCGCCTGCTAAATTAACAGACTGGAAAGGCAATGAATGGTCACCTGATTCAGGTACTCCTGCAGCTCACCCGAACGCACGTTTCACGGCACCTGCATATCAAAATCCTGTAATTGATCCGGCATGGGAAGATCCAAAGGGTGTTCCAATATCTGCGTTTCTTTTTGGCGGTCGACGGGCTAGCGTTGTACCGCTGATACATCAGGCATTCAACTGGCAGCATGGAACTTTCCTGGGTTCTATTGTTTCTTCTGAAAAGACTGCTGCTGCTGCCGGTAAAGTCGGCGAACTACGTTACGACCCGTTTGCAATGCTCCCTTTCTGCGGCTACCATATGGGAGATTACTTTAAACATTGGCTCGATATCGGTGAGAAAACAGACGCTGACAAATTGCCAAAGATCTTTTATGTTAACTGGTTTCGCAAGAATAAAGACGGTAAGTTTCTCTGGCCAGGATATGGTGAAAACAGCCGTGCCTTAAAATGGGTAATTGAGAGAGTCTGTGGTGAAGGAAAGGCTGAAGAAACACCCATTGGCTGGATACCAACTAAAGATGCCCTGTATCTTGATGGTTTGGATATTTCTGCTGAAGATCTAGAAGAACTCTTAAAAGTAGACACTGAAGAGTGGAAGAAGCAAATACCATTAATCAGGGAACACCTGGCAAAATTTGGTAACAGACTGCCTGCAGGGCTTAAAGATGAGGTAGGCGCCCTGGAAAAGCGTTTGAAATCATCTTAACCACAGACAATAACATGACTGAGTAGCAGCATGTCGCTCCAGTTTCATGCCATATTACACTTCAGCACTTTACCGGTTCAATCTTGTCCAACCTCCTGCCTTTTAATCAATAGAACTCCTGCAACCACCACCCCTTCCAGTCATAATGAGACACTATTGTCATCAAGATTGGATATCTGGTTCATAACAGGGCACGATAAAGCAAAAAATAAAATAGTCCTGATACTTATTGATGGCTTAACTGCTACCTGTCAAAGCACATACAACAATAAAACATAGTATGGTACTGTAGTTGCTCTTATATTTTACATAAATAGTTCTTATATCTTGTTTTATACGAAATGATTTAGGCGATGATTGTTTACATATACTTAGTTGCTTATTCCGGTTCAACAATATGTGATTTAACAGCCTTAATGTGGGAGAATAAATGAGTCAGAGAAAATATAAAAGACGGCGATACATTGTAGATAAAAGTTTTCAATACGGACTAATTCGTAAATTTGCAATAGTAGCAGCCTTCATTGTTATAGGTTCACTCTCTTCTCTGGTACTGGTTTATTATCAATATGGAGATGTGCAGGTAGCTATTGCTCAGCCTGTCCCTTTTGATTCAACAGATAATTTCGGAAACAACGAAACAATAAAGTCTCTTACTCTTTTAGATATTTTGTGGCCAGTTATGTCAATTTGTCTTTTTGGTACGATAGCATTTACCTTTATTTATAGCTTACTTATTTCTCATAGAATGGCAGGGCCTATTTACCGGATGCGAATGATTTTAGGAGAGATGGCACAGGGAGATTTGAGTCGTCCGACTAGTCGCTTGAGAAGAAAAGATGAACTCAAGCACTTGTTCTCAGATATCAATAATGTAAATGAGTATTGGAGGTCACAGATTGAAGAGCTCCAGTGTATTTGCAGGGAATTTGGTGAAGATGAAAACCAGGAGAAACATTTAAAACGATTAAATAAAATTATTTCTTCGTTTAAGACAAAAAGAGAATAGTTCAGGCAGTAAGAATTAAAAAGTGCCATGTTTTATTTGGGGGAGCTTAAGAAATGCATTTAAGAAAACGGTTAATTTCCATTGTCTTTATGGCTATAGTATTCTTTTCTTTGTGTATAAATTATACGTATTCACAGTTATCACCAATGAAAAGCAGGGAGTTGATGATTGCGTATATGAATGGATACTATCAGGCCTTGCAATTGGATATTGAGGAAATAAAGAAGTTACAGAATGACAAAGATATTTTAAAGAGAAAGGTAAAAGCTGAGGGAGGAAAATATACAAATTTAATTGATATAATGAATCCCTCTAAATTTGGTGACGCCGAAGGATACAAGGGATACAGAGAACGTGAAGTGTCTGGTGAAGGAAACCCAAAATATTGACATGTAGTTCAGGTGCTTTATGTGCCTAATTATACAAGTGACCTGATTCATATTTATGCATAGAATCCTTATAATTCAGGTAAAAGAGATGGAATTTCTTATTCATTAAAGAAGATCGGTTATGAATCTTGCCATCATTCGATAAATTGTCAGATAGTATAAGCTTAAGTTCATCAAGGTTTTCGTTATCCGGATCGCTAGCCTCCAGAAGTTCAATCCATTTTTTAATAGTCTTAAAAAGTTTTATGTACTCTTCCTGATCAATATCCATTTTTAGTGTCCATGTCCATTTAAGGGTGATAATTTTAAGAGTAATGTGTATTTCATCGCCCCGGTTGGCCCCTCTATTGTCATATTATCAGCGTTCTACGACGAAATAGAGTTTTGTAGAGCAAAAAACAGGTGAGCAAGGTTATTTCAATAACTAGCATCCCTTGGTGAGAAATTCTGAGGTCGGGAGTAACCATGCACAACCAATAGTTCTATTCGACAAATATTGTATTGAAAAATACTGTTTTCGCGAAATTTACTAATGCCATAGCCGAAAAACCGAGTATGGCTATGAACACAAAAATCCTGGCATTTTTGTGCAAAACACGTACAAAGTACTTATTCTTACTACGCCTTATTAATTTTCTTTTATTCATTTGTGTTTCTTTCAGATAAGCCGCTTATTCCGGGCACAGGTTTAGTAAAGTTCTCTATACTATAATATCGGTGTTCTAAACGTATTCTTTAGGAAAATCCAGTTTTGCTGCTGGCATGGAGATTTGAATTGATGATTCACAGCTAACAAATAGTATTGTTGAGAAGGTTGAAAAGAATTAAAAAAGCCCCATTAACAATGGGATTAGGCAATTGTTAACGAGGCAAAATTGCAGGAAAAGTATTCTACGACGAAATAGAGTTTTGTATAGAAAAAAAGGTGCGCAAGGTTTTTTTCAATATCTAGTATCCTTGGGGAGGTATTACGAGATTAAGTGTAACCTTGCACACCCAATAGTTCTATTCGTTAAATGCTGCTTTCACGAAATTTACTAATGCCACAGCCGAAAAACTGAGTATGGCTATGAACACATAAAACCTGATCTCTTTGTACAAAATACGTACAAAAGACCTTTTCTTGCCATGCCTTATTAATTTTCTTCCATTCATTTGCATATTTTCTTAGATAAGCCATGTATTTCAGGTATAACTATAGTAAATTTCTCTTTTCTATATTGTCGGTGGTTGAACCATTTTCTTTAGGAAAATCCTGAGTTGCTATTTGCATGAATACCGGATGTTTAAGCACTTTTGAATTTGCTTGACACTGTCTCTGTCTTTGCTAAGATTAAAACCATAATAATGAATGATAAATAGTGAGTAGGGGATTGCTCATTCACACGAATTTTGTGCTCTTACCCCATGATCTCATCACACCTTTCTCGAAATCAACATAACATATTTCATGGGCGATTAGCTCAGTTGGCTAGAGCACTTGCTCGACAAGCAAGGGGTCACTGGTTCGAGTCCAGTATCGCCCATATTG
>CAZPAM010000028.1:0-1857 GCA_964584595.1 uncultured Candidatus Scalindua sp.
CTTTTTGCTTACTTATCACCATCGCTATTAATAACTGTACCAATATACCCGCGGTTCCATTCATTACGATATCTCTAATATCAAATACCCTGTTAGGCAATGCCCATTGGATCACTTCGTCACCGGCACCAAAAACAAATACAATAAGTGAGGATATAAAATATATAGATCTACTATTTATATCATGTGTGAGGGCCACGTAGATTAAGGCGCTGAGAATTCCGTATTCAATAAAATGAACCTGCTCCTCCGGTAATTTAAGTATATAGATAACAAACCCGTATATACAACATATAAAAGAGAACCACAAATATTGGCTCACACTATAACGTTCACGATTACTAATGATATGAGCCAGGACAAGAGACAATATTATAAGGAACATTATGCCAACACTCAGGTTCAGGTAGCCCTTTAAGGTCATTTTCAAAAAATTCAGGACAGGCCGCATTATGTAGAGCGTTGAGTAAATGAATGTAACGTAACAGGCTATTAACGACCACAGAAATGACTTGCTTCTGAACCATTTATGACGTTCTTCTGTGCTTTTTACATACATTTAGACAAAAGGTAATATAATCAATTATCAAAATCAAGCAGTTTAATTTGCAGCAGAGAAAGAAACGGTTGACTGTTTAAAGAGATTTAATGAAGGTGTGATATTTACTTACGTTTTATTGAAATGGAAAAACAGATACTAACAGTCCAATCTGAGCTTTGCAGATTTGTATTAATCAGTGTTTAAGATTATTATTCAGATTGCCAAGTCGCCCATCTGTTTGTTTGACGGGTACCATCTCATCGTTAATCAATTAAAATGTCCCGGCATATCTGATAGTTTACTATTATGGTCTAATTTTTTTTCGCATTCATCTAACCACTTTTCAAGTTCATCAATCTTAAATGGTTTCTTGAACATATGACAGTCAAGGCGCTTAGCATGATCAAGCTCTTTATCTGTCCACCTCCCGGACATTACAGCTATGTTTTGAACTTTACACCCCATGTTTTTCTGGTGCTCTATAAATTCAAACCCTGTCATATTGGGCATATTAATATCAGTAATAATAAAAGTCGTACAAATATGCTCAACCGGACAGGAACATTCGCTTTGTAAATATACTGGACAGGAAAAGGGCTCAGAAGAAGCGTGGGCTTCATATCCCCGATTTTTCAACATATCGTAGATTAATTCCCTTATTACCTGATCGTCGTCAAGAACTATAACCCTTATTTTCTCTTTATTCATATTTCTCTTTCCAGTTATGCTCAGCAATTTCTATCAACATTAATAAATACGTCATATTTCACGCATCGCACATGCCAAATGCAAACGAAAATGAATACTATAATCTTCCAACCATACCTAAGTGCCTTTATATTAATATGATACAGAATTATTTCTGGTATGTCATAGAAAGGATAACAGAAGAAGAGATGAATGACTTTGGGTTAAATTACGCAATTATTACCCTAAGCATTGATCATTATTTTCCCGGCTTCATTTAGTGGGAAAGACAAAGCAGAAATGCATTTTAGAGAAAGAGAGGAAAAAGGCTGGAGATCAATTTATGATCGAAGCATGTTGAAAAATTCTTATTCTTTCAACCAGAAGTCTAATTCATCCGTAATCTTGTCATAATCACCGACATTAAGGCTTAGTAGATTTCTCAGATGTGTCATTGTACCTACATCTTCACCCAAGAATCGAAATCCCAGATTATTCTTGTGTATATGTGTAAGCTCAGCTTCAAATAGCAACTTAATATCAGAAGAGTGAAGATAGATTATTAATGTGCAGCTATCTTTCATTTTCATGGGAATTTGATCTTTAAAGCTTAATAATGCCCCCCTCAA
>CAZPAM010000028.1:1946-29418 GCA_964584595.1 uncultured Candidatus Scalindua sp.
CAGTAAAATTAATACGACTGAAATATCGTTTTTCATCCATCTACAGATTCTCCAATAAACATCTTATTTGAACAGTATGGTTACGCAAAGGCTACCACTCAAGCAGAATGTTTTCAAGTTAAATTTCTATTTGTACAATTGAAACAATTTATAATAGAATAGCACTAACTATGAACCATCATCCCGAAAACAACCCGGAAATAGTTGAAATATACAAAAAACTCGAGGCAGAGCTTACTAGTCTCGATCCAGGGTGCAATACGTGTGGAACCTGTTGCCACTTTGATGAATTTAATCATGTTTTGTATGCTTCAACTATTGAAACAAAATACATCCAGGAAAACGTAGAAGTACCGCCTTTTGACCCTGACCAGAAGGCATGCCCATTTCTTATAGACAATAAGTGTACAATAAGAGAACACAGGGCACTTGGATGCCGGGTCTTCTTCTGCAACCCTGATCACAAAGAAACCTTACAGGATATATACGAAAAATATTATACGATGATCAAGGATTTGGCTGTAAAGAATCAAACCGAATGGAACTATGCACCTATGATGAAACTGCTAAAGGATGGTTAAAATGTTTTGTATCAAAAGAATTAATTAAATATGGAAAAACCAATTTCTCTTTTTCATAAGAAGATAATTAAGAAGAAGTCTTCAAGTGCAGAGCAGAGGAAGACAAAACACAAGAAAAGGACCAAGGCAGAACTCAAAAAAGAATTCTTAAACCATTGCGGGAAAGCCATAGAACACATCCAGATATTCAACCGTATTTCAATGGTAAACGAGAAAATAACCCACCTGAACACTGCCATAACGCACCTGGAAGAATGTCTCACCTACAGACCCGGTAATCACCTGCTTCGCAACCAGATGAAAATATGTAAAAATGAACTTATTTCCCTGAAAGAAACCGGCAAGCGTTCAGCCAGTAATACAGTTGAGGTATTATTTACGGCAGATTTGTTTTAATACTGCGGGAAGAGATTAAGGTATCATACAATTCCTAAATCATAAATCCATCAACACCCCATACCGCAAACCCCTTGAGCTTATACTGCAGATTGGAAATCTCAATTTCTCCATCGCTCTCCATATGATCATCGCCCCTGCCAGTAATACGTCTGCACGTTTTGGTTCAATGCCCACCTGCTCGCGCCTTTCGGCAACTGTCATGGACTTCAGGCCTTCAACCATTTGTTGTATTTTTTCCTTCGACAACTGAACTTTTTCTACTTCAGCAGCATTAAACGCCTCTTGCTCCAGATGCCACGAAGCAAGTGTAGTTGCAGTACCGGCTACGGCAAGCATTTGCGTATCTGCCGGAATAGAACTACGCCAGCCCGCAAGTTCTTCCAGCTTATTATCTATTTCATCAAGACATTTTGCAAATTCTTCATCAGTTACGGGATCCGATCTCATATATCTTTCCGTAAAACGTACGGAACCTAAATCCACACTTCGATCCTCTTTTGCCGTCACAAACTCGGTACTTCCGCCCCCTACATCCACCACAGCATAGTGAGACAGGTTCATACCGGGAAGCAGAGAACCCATAAAGCTCAGACGGGCTTCATCTTTCCCTGAAAGAACACTAAATCTGAAACCGCACTCTTCCTCAACCTTATCAAAGAAAACTTCCCCGTTCGAGGCATCCCTCGCCTGGCTGGTAGCCACGCAAATAACTTCACCACATGCAATGCCGGCTTCAGAGATTATACTCTTATACTCGGCTAAACACATAAGTGTTCGCTCTATTGCCGCAGGCTGAAGGCTTCGTGTCTGATCCACTCCTTCTCCCAGACGAATGATTCTGGCACAATCACCTAACACCTTCTTAATCCGCCCCGACTCAACCTCCGCCAGAAGCATAAGACAGGTATTCGTTCCTAAATCGATGGATGCCCTAAGCATTTGCTCCCCTGTTTATCCTAAACAAGTTTAGTAATATCTAGATGGTTTTCTACTCGTTCTCACGCTTTGCGTGGGAACGATTTAATAATCTTTGGAACTTTGAGTTCTTTGCGACTTTGCGGTGAATATACAAATAACCAAATAAGCCATAATGTCCTCAACGAACTGCTCGAACATAGTTAAAGTCGTTGAAATAGCGTGATTCACAATGAACGTAGTAGAAATTGACAACACATGGGAGAAAGTCCCTATGATACTTTGTTATATTGAAAATCAATGAATACACAATATCCAAAAATAATAGTTCATCTGGTATTATTGAGCATATCTGAAATCATGTCATCTATGTCTAAGATCTCACCTTCGCGTACGATAATAAATTCACGATTATTAGTTATATCTTTTATGGACACATTGTTCACGAGGATGGCATCGGGTCCGACAATGCTTGCAATAGTCGCCACTAACCTCGATAAATCGTGACCAAAAAGTACTTCAATTTCCCTAAGAATTGGAATGATCTTAGGCCCGTCTGGTCCGGTAATTGTAATTCTATGTATTAGCTCAACAAAAGAACTGGATGTTAAGTAGGCCACGCGGTCCGAATGAAGAGAGCGTCCTCCCGTAAGATCGCTGTAGATTTCTACCGTTGATGTCTCATCGAAGTAGAATTCAGAGATTCCGACCTTCCCAGTTTTGAGAATTTCCATGACTGCGTCATAATCAGAGTTCTTTCTGTTAAGCCAAGGAGCAGCATACTGCTCCCATCCATTACCACCTTTCGGGGGTTGATCCATATCACGGTATGCGTTCGCATGGGCTATCTCCAACTCCTCAACTGATGCACGAACTAGCCTACGAATTGCTAACGAGGTGAAGTAGATGTCAATACTCCGATCGCTCTTTCCAAAACTATTGAGAAAGTACTCGTCGTAAAGCAGATCAGAATGCTTACCCAAAGCACCCAGGTAATCGGCTAGCATCAAGAACTTGTATATTTCTGTCGTGTTAGTGGTATGATCAATTTCGGCCTTAAACTTCAAGTGATAATATATATCGATATCTTCATTTACAGTCTTGGTGGTAATGATTTCACTCCTCCAATGATGGGAATCTTTACCAAAATATCCTTTGTCATCCAATGCTACTTTATCGTAGTTGATCCGGCCTAAGCCTGGGCTTTCGAACTCTCCTTGTTCTGTAGTCAACTTCGAAATTGCGGAAAGAAGCTTGATCAGGCTGACTCTTTTCGGAAGCGTTATATCTTGTTTAAGCTGTGAAATTTCTCCTTCCTTAATTTCTGTTGGCTTTGTTTTCACAGGTTTATCCACTAATTGTTTTCCTTCTGTAACGGATCTCCCTGAAGAGCGAACCGCTCGAACAAAGATCTCGTCGCTACCGTATTCGCAAGTACCTTCGTAGAAAACAACAACCCACGCTGACAAAGCACTGTACAGATCTGACGTCAAAATCCATTTCTGGTTTTTATCAAACACTGGATCTATAGAAGACATATCACCTTTCTTCATGGACGGCTCCATCAAGGACATTGCCTCTTCAAGAGTAGGCAGACGCCAGTCGTTGTATCCGGCAAACTGATCTCTATTTAATTTTATTATATATGCATTTGCTGCCTTAAAAGTCATATCTTCATCAGAACCAGACTGCTGCCACATGATACCGCTTGCACGATCAAAAACAACCTTACCGTCATTTTGTAATTCATAGTCATTGGAAAATCCAGATGCGGAATCATTCAAACGATTTTCATAAAAACCTTTATCTTTAAGCATGGCTTTTACAGAAGCTTCTGAAAGATTCTCTATTGGAGTAGAACGAAATCTTGGTTTGGTAATTATCGGTTGTTCAGTTGTCTCTGCTTTAGGAACGACCGGTTCTTTAACAGTTTTATTTGATTCCGGTTTGATTATATCTGGTGAAGGTACTGGTTCCTGTGGTTTACTGAGGTAAATTCCAAGCACAGCCATACCGGCTATAAACGGCACGAGTATGGAAGGCAGCAGCCATACCAGTCTGTTCTTTTTCTCAGGTATACCGGGTTTTTTAACTTCCTTTTTCTTTGGTGGCTGTTTCTTGTCTGCCTCTTCCGGCCTGTGTACCTGGCGCACTTGTTTAGGTGTTTCCGGTTCTGTTTTCTCAGTGATTATCGGTTTTAGTTCAACTTTCTCAACGGGATGTGACTGTAACCCGGCTTTTTCTTCAACAGCTCTGTTTTCAATATTCTCCTGCTTTGATATTTCATCTTCTATCTTTTTTGCGTCAACCCGTTTAGTTTCACTTTTAACCTTTCTCGGAATGCCCAGAATCTTTTCTACAGCATCGATTAGCCTTTGAGCCTCCGGATGGGATATTTCTCCTTTCCAATCTAAGAGCTGTGCTGCTTGTAGATGATCAAATTCGAACGGAACTTTGACATCTTCAATTAACACAGGTATGAGAATACTTCTTTGATCAGCGTTGCGAGCTTCTTTTTTTACCCACTTAGATTCCCTAGAAGCCTTAGACCATAATGCAACAACGCACTTCGTAGCCAACAAAGCTTCCTCAATAACCTCTGGCCAAGATTTGCCAGGAGGGATTTTCGGATCCCACCATACAGACCATCCTTGTTTCGCAAGTACTCCAGCTAAGGACTTTGCTTTCTCTTTGTCATCACGGGCGTAGCTGATGAAGATATCGCTCATGTTTTTAGTTTTAAATTGATACTATGATTTAAAAATACTTATTCTTTAAGAAAGCTCATGTGTCCACTCCCTGTAAACATAAACTTAGCTTCGAGATGCTGCATAATCCGTATGCTTATTAAATGTGATGGAATGATAAAGCTATATATTATTGAAGTCAAGGCAAAAGAGAGGGTCTCATGAGAAGCGGGAGGAGTCTATAATTATACTACGAAACGGAATGATTAATCTTTAGTATTAACATCTTTTCCTTGGTAATTTTTTAAGAAATTTTAAATGAAGTATGATACTTATTAACTTGAATACGTTCTATTGGAAGCCTTTACCAGGGTTTTTTATGTATAACTTCCAATTCTATTTAAGAAGTACTTTATTTTACTTATGTAAGTTACAATGGCGTCCCATGACAAACAATACCTTTTGACATTGTGTCTTCAATAATTTTAAGTGACAATATTACATTTGACATTCTGTCAAACGTGTGTCGTGTAAAGATTGCATCATAAATAAACGTATAATTAATAAATACCATACCTATATATATTTAGCAGTACTTACAGAAAGCAAGAAGGTCCTTTTTTATACATTTATAAATTTGGCATAGTAGTTGCGAAAATTCTTTAAATCAATAAGTTCGTGGTTAATCAAGTTGTGTATTATTTTCACAAACAAGTAATTATTTACGTTTAGACTCCAAACACATATTCTTTTTATGATTCAATAATTCCGTCATAGTGATGGCTTTTTATTTTAATAAAGAAGAAACTGAGGAGGAAAGATCATGTCTTTAAAAGCTGGGGCGTATAGTTTGAATGGCAATTCCGGGAAAGTGTCTGCGTATACTTTTAAATCAGGTTTGCTTAGTAAAATAGCACACGATTTATTAATTGATGTGAATGATTTCAAGGTTAATGTAGACGTGCCTGAGGGCGGTTTTGCTTCCGGAAGCCTGAATCTGGAGATACAGACAAATTCTCTAAAAGTAGATTGTGCAATGAAAGATGGAGAGCGCAATCCGGGGACATTAAAAGAAAAGGATATAGCTGATATTGAAGCAGATATGGCCAAGAAGGTTTTACATCCGGACAAACATCCTACTGCCAGTTTCAGTTCCAAGTCTATCCAGGAAAATGGTGACAGTTATCAAGTAAGTGGAGATTTAAGCCTGCACGGAGTAACCAAGCCTATAAATTTTGATATAGATACCAGCGGCGGCGGTTTAAAAGGCAGATTTACCATAATCCAGACAGATTATGGAATTAAACCTTTTAAGGCTATGATGGGTACTTTGAAGATAAAAGACGAGATGGATATCGGCTTTGATTTGGCTTTAAGCTGAATACGGATCTTATTTCGAAAATGCTTTTTGTTTCCAGAAGATATTACTGCTCCATAGCAGCGCGATAGCAATACTGAAATCCAGTATAGTCACGCCTATCAGAAAGTAGTAATTGCCGTGTGCCATTCTGGACAGGGTTACACCAGCCATAATCATGGCGGCTAATGCCGCAAAAAACCATGGCCTGAAAAATTGCCAGATTTTAGGATGACCAAGAGTATGTATTCTATCCAGATTTCTTTGGCAGCTAATACCGAAAATGAATTTCCCTTTTAAGCTGCCAAAACACGGCCCGGCAATAATAGCGATCCAGATCCAGTACATTTCAGATTTCAGTGTATGAGCTTCAACAAGCAGACTGCCCCCTTTTACAAGTAGTACGATACCTCCTATATACCAGAATACGGCAGCCAGGATATTGAGGGTACGAGTAGATACGGTTAACATTGGTGATTAAATTATGCCTGGTCTGACATAGCGCCATACTCCTACGACACTATGTCGCCTTCTGATTGAGTATTAATATCCTGTCCTTCGCTTTGGACGCTCTTCTTTGGGACGTGCTTGATTGACCTTAATATTTCTACCTTTTACTTCATTTTCATTCAGAGCCTTTATGGCCTCTTCAGCCTCAGCCTGATTCGGCATTTCAATAAAACCAAACCCTTTTGATTGCCCGGAATGTTTGTCCCTTATGATTGACACACTTGATATTTCACCATGTGGCGAGAAAAGATCCTTGACTTCATCATCAGTAATCTCGTAAGAAAGATTTCCTACATATATATTCATTTCTGCTCCCCTAGACCTTGTGTATTGGCCAAGTAAACATTACCGTATAACCAACACACGTATTATGCGATAACGGCCTGATAATGGCTGTTTTTTTAAAGCTTATTCCGTACGTTCAGTAATCTCTATAAGGTGATATCCGAAATCGGTTTTTACGGGACCATGTACCTTTCCAACTTCATCATTGAAAACTACCTGATCAAATTCGCTCACCATTTGTCCGGGACTGAACTCCCCCAAAGCTCCTCCCTGCTGACCTGAAGGACATGTTGAGTGCTCCTTTGCTACATCAGCAAAGTTTGAACCATTTTCGATTTGCTCTTTTAACTTTTCACACTCTTCCTGACTTGACACCAGGATGTGGCGTGCTTTAGCTGTCGCCATTCCTCTCTCCCTTCTGAAATTAATAAGACTTCTTAAATTAATTGATGTAAACGTTTAATTCTACTCTTTGCAATCTTCTTGTCAATTGATTTCCGCACAATCCCTAAACCACACTCTCCACAAAAGGTAATCTACAATAAATTCTTCAATACCGGCTTAAGTATGAACTTTATAACACATAATGAAATAATCCCGACAAAAACAACCACAATCGTCAAGACACTCCACTCATTAAGAATGAGTCCTAATGCTAAACCCGCTGCGGGAGGATGTTCAGTATCCGTAATTACCATCAGGAATATTGCTATTCCTACAGACATTGCGCCAAACACTACATGCGGGGAATCATAAATAAATGATGTCCACTCCATTAATGACCATAAAGATAAATAATGACACAGACAACCCGCAACTACACCGGCTACATACCCACCTATCATAATCCTTGGCCTTGATACCTGTGCCTCAGGCATTGTAAATACTATAAAAGTACTTGATCCCAAAGCAGCAATTATGACCGCATTCGCCACGACATCAAGCATCATCAGCACAATAAAAACTGATATAGTTGCAAGAGCGCACTGGAAAATATATCTTGTTATGTTTTTCTTGAATTTTTCATCCAATATTTTCATATCTAATTCTCCCCGCTTTTAGTCATATTCTCACATAGAACACCATACATTTATTTGTACTAAACCACAAACATATATTTCCGCCAGAAGAGTCCTCAGGACCCCGTACTTTGGTAATGGTTAACGCCCACTTTCCATGAAAAAATGGAAACAATAAATACAATTATGCCTACAATTGGAGTTCCCATTTCTAATGCCGGGTGCAGGAGACCTTCTCCCGAACGGTCTAAAAAGAAATGTGCCGGATAGAAGTTGATAAATGCTATCGGAAAAATAAATGTCAAAAAAAACTGCATCCCCAAGTTATAAATATTTACCGGATAGTTAATAAACTCTTTGGTTGAAAATATTACAGTATGGACCAGGGACCGGTTTCTTAATGTCCAGAAAGCGACTGCCGTAACCATCAGACGTATGCCGCCGGCAATTAATACTCCTCCACCAACAATTACTGGAAAGAACAGGGTTTTTCTAAGAGTCCACTCTATACCAGAAAGCTGTGAACCAAAGTAAAGGGCAGTGAATCCAATTATAAGATGTGCTGCCGTCGATATCTCGAATTTGGAAAAGATAACCTGTCCTAACGGGCTGAGCGGCCTTACCAATACTCTGTCAAACTCACCATCCACAATCATCTTGTCAAAATTAACCAGTTGAGAGAAAATCAGATTTGTAAACCCGTATGCAAATGCATGAAGGGAGTAGAGGAAAACCATTTCACCCATCGACCATCCCTTTATTTGGTGGAAGCGGTTCAGGAGTACAAAAAGCAAACCAATCTGACCGATATAAAAAGTTAATATGGCAAATACATAGAACAGAAAACTTGCCTTATACTCCATCCTTGCTTTGATAGATGTTGCAAATAACGTAAGGTAAATCCTGATTGCCTCCATTTATCCTCCCTGAATAACTAATTTCTTCTTACCGGCACTCCACATCAGACTACAAATAATACCCATTATCAGTATCCACATTAATTGTGAGATTATTATAGAATGAACTTCTACCAACGGAACCTTTCCTGTCAGGATAACTGTAGGGAAATAAAGCATATACTGAAACGGAAGAAAATTAACCACGGGTTTCAAGAATTCCGGGAAAAAGTCTATAGGCACTATTCCACCTGAAAAGAAGGTGAATAATGCATATTTAAAGAGCATGAA
This sequence comes from uncultured Candidatus Scalindua sp., assembly GCA_964584595.1. GTDB lineage: Bacteria > Planctomycetota > Brocadiia > Brocadiales > Scalinduaceae > Scalindua. Next base: position 10,887 of record CAZPAM010000028.1, read on the forward strand.
CGGAAAAATCTCTACAAACCAGAAAGCAAGTAATCCCGCAGCAAAGTTAAGCATAGAGATTAGTATATATCCAGCAAGGAATGAGAAAAGAAATGCTAATAATCTTACAGGTTCAAACGGAATAGAGATATCAAAAAGAAAAAGGGATATTACGACAATAGGAAAAGTCCTGGCCATAATGTGAAAGAGGGAATGACCGACATTCTCCGCAAGGTTCATAAAAAAAAAGGATGTCGGCCTTATAAGCTCCATTGCAATAGAACCGTCCATAACCTTCCTGTAGATAATAGAATCATCCATCGTAAAGGATATCCTCACTGCCATTACCAGTACGGCATAAGTCACAATGGCAGTTAATGTAAAACCATTATGCACTGTAGTATCGAACTGTGAATACAATGCTTTCCACAGGGAGGTAAAAATGAAGACATATAAAAAACCATTCACTATGCCAACGAAACAATCAAATCTGTACGTAACCTGCTTCTGGAAAGATATAGATACGAATTTAAAGAAAAGTTCTGGTTTCATCTCATTTAGTAAATAGCTTGTTCTAAGGCGACAACAATTTTATACGATTATCGTAAATGTTCCTGACAATACTTTCTACGGATGGTTCCTTTACAGATATATCCTTTATCTTATATTGAGAAGCAATGGTGCCTATAACATCACCTATACCAAAATTATCTTTGTCAAACGTCAGCCACTTCTTACACCCCTCCTCCCGCACTACGGTGACGCCAGGAATTCCCTGCATAACACAATCATCTTCGTAAAATTCTACCTCTATTACTTTCTCATGGACAAATTTTTGTTTCAACAGCTCGGTTTCACCGTCATACACAATCTTTCCCTCTTCAAGTATGATAAGCCGTTTGCAAAGTTGTTCAATATCGTTCATGTCATGAGTAGTAAGAATAATGGTAGTTCCCTCTGTTCTGTTGATTTCCGAGAGAAAATTTCTTACTGATTGTTTTGCCAGCACATCCAGGCCGATTGTAGGCTCATCCAGAAAGAGCACAGGAGGGTTATGAATAAGAGACGCAGCAATATCACACCTCATCCTCTGGCCTAAAGACAGCTTTCTTACCGGCATCTCCAGAAGAGGCCTGAGACCCAGAGCCTTGTCCAGTTTTGTCATTTGACGATCAAAGTCTGATCTAGACACACGGAATATTACCCTCAGTAAATCGAATGACTCACGAACGGGAAGATCCCACCAAAGCTGTGTTCTCTGTCCAAATACCACACCAATCTTTGCTGCGTTTTTTTTTCGTTCCTTATAAGGAACAATTCCGTTTACCTCTGCAGTTCCGGAGGTCGGCACAAGTATTCCTGTCAGCATCTTTATGGTAGTCGATTTGCCGGCACCATTTTCACCAACATATCCCACAAATTCCCCACGTCTTATCTTAAAGTCAATATTATTCACTGCCGTTATGACCTTGTTACTCCTATGAAAGAGCGCCTTAAGTTTACCTAAGAAGCCTTTGCCGGATGAGCTTACTTTAAATTCTTTTCTTAGCTCTTTAACTTCGATAGCGATATTATCCTGCTGCATATTTTTATTTCCTTTTCTCTATAACCAGGTTGTCATAATCGTCAATATTACAGATATACTCCGGCGCAAGAAAAGTTGTTGAAGTATCCTCAATTATCAGTGCAGGCCCATTAATCATTGAACGTTTCTGTACTCTGTTTCTATCAAAGATATCCGACCTTAACCATTTTCCCCTGAAAAAACACTTCACCTCTTTACCAACCTTCTTTTCATTCGCCAAAGAACCTTTCGGCCTTTTTTTCATCACAGGTTTTCTCGTCTTCCCGGTTACCCTTACCCTGATATTTACTACTTCTACAGAATAATCCCGATTGGCATAGCCATACGACCGCTTATGGAGTTTATGAAAATCATCTATAAAACTCTTTTTAAATGGCAGATTAAGCTCGTGAGCCTGCCCCATATATCTCATATCTACGGATTTTTCTATTTTAATCCTGTTCTTACCTATGCCTTCTGAAAGAACATCCTTCACACCTTTTGATTCTAACGGTTTAAACAATTTCACAAGTTCCCTGTATCCACTTTCTTCTATTTTCAGCAGTATACTCCTTGCATAATCTTTAATAATGTCCGCAACCGTCATACCCAATGCAGACAGTACTCCGGCATTCTTAGGTACGAGAATCTTTTTCATGGAAAGGCGACCTGCCAGCTCACATGCATGGAGCCCTCCCGCACCACCAAATGAAACCAGTGCATAATCTCTTACATCAAATCCTTTCTCAACTGAAATTACCTTTACAGCCCTTTCCATATTCGCATTTGCAACATCTATAATCCCTTCCGCAGCCTTCACAGGAGCCATACCCAGTTTCTTTGCAAGGACTTTCATATATTTGGACACCATGTCGGATTCAAGCTTCATCCTTCCGCCAAGAAAGTGCTCAGGACTGATTCTTCCCAGAAATAGATTAGCATCAGTAACTGTTATTTTCTTCCCCTTACCATAACAGACAGGCCCCGGATCTGCACCTGCACTCTGCGGCCCTACCCTGAGAGCACCGCCGGGATCAACGTATGCAAGAGACCCGCCTCCCGCTCCCACTGTATTCATATCAATAACAGGTATCTTTATTGGCATACCGCTGACAACTGTCTGTGTAGTAAGACGAATATCACCATCACATAATGAAACATCTGTAGAAGTTCCGCCCATGTCAAATGAGATAATCTTCTTTATACCGGTAAGCTTTGATACTTCTGATGCCCCGATTACACCCCCTGCAGGGCCTGAGAGAATGCAGTTTACGGCCTTACGTTTAGCATTCCCGGTAGAAACACTACCACCATTAGACTGCATTATGCTTATATCGTTCGTCGCAAGGCCATTTTCCAGTGAGGTTATATATCTCGACATAACGGGTGAAACGTATGCATTAACCACAGTAGTACTAAACCTCTCATATTCACGATATTCAGGCAATATCCTGCAGGAAGCAGAGACATGTATCCCTGATTGCTGCAGCCCATTCATCACTGTCTCTTCGTTTGCAGGGTTTTTGTAAGAAAAAAGAAAACAAACTGCAGCAGACTCTATCCCCTGTCTTTTTAATTTACTGCTAATCTTTTTTAAATCACTCTTCTTTATCCCGGACACAACTTCACCAGTTGCAGTAACCCTCTCCTTTACTCCCCATCTGAGTTCTTGCGATACCAGAGGTGATTCACGGCAAATAAAGAGGTCGTAAAGTGAACTTCTTGCCTGCCGGCCAATTTCAATCACGTCCTCATATCCATTCGTAGTAATCAAGGCGACCTTTGCCCCTTTTCTCTCAAGCAGTGTATTTGTTGCAACGGTAGAACCGTGAACTATACATGTTTGTTTTCTTGACACACCAAGGGATCTGATTCCATTAAAGACAGCTTCAGCAGGATTGTGAGATGTGGATAAAACTTTATGTACCTTTAATTCTTTTCCATCAAACAGTACAAAGTCTGTAAAAGTACCTCCAATATCAACCCCTAAAACTATCAACACTACATCTCCCGCTATCTATTTAAACATAGAAAAGATTTTCTTAAATGTACCGTTCTTAATATTTGAAAGGAGTTTTTCAATACTGACCCTCAGCTTTTCTTCGTTAGAGGTCTTTATTGTTATCCTGATTTCATCTCCTTCAAAATACCTGGAGTGGTTGACACGAACATCATTATCCAGCCCCAGTTCCCTGCAATAATTATTAAACTCGTCCTCCTTCTTACTAATGATAGGATAACGTATGGCCTTTATTAATTTATAGACACTCTCACCTCTTTGCCTCTTATTGGATTTATTGTCTGAGATAATATGAGTGATTTCCTTTGAAGACAATAATTCAACCATTCCGGTTTGTTTTATCTGCTTAAGGTCGAGCAGGCTTCTAATTGTTTCTTTCGCCTCATTAACGTTAGTACTTGCTCCTCTAAAGAGAACCCTCCACACAATATCCCTCTCAACACCATCAAGTGTAATAAGCTGAAAGGCTTTTTCCGGCTCCAGTTCATCATCGGCTATAGATTTCTTTATTTCAGTATCAAGGGTTAAAAGGTCAATATATTTGTCTACAATGTTCTTATTATGCGGGACACCAATGAGTGGAGCTATTTCAGACATTAATCTATCATAAGAATAACCTGTCTCCAGAAACTTCTTTAAAACAATTGCCTTTTCAATTTCATTCAACCCTCTTGAAGATAAATTATCATGAAGGGCTAACAGCATTATCTCTTCGTCATTTATCCCCTCTAAGACCTTTGCCTCAATACTCTCGTATCCTAATTTCTGACAAGCCTTGATACGTTGATATCCGCATACAATAGTATATACTCCATCGGCATTCTGGTTCTTCTTTAATATTACAGGATTAATCAATCCCACAACTTTTATCGAACTCATTAAGGCATTAGAATCTTGTCGATAATTAAACAGAAACCTGTCGTGATCTTCTGAAGACAAGTCTATATTATTTAAAGAAACCTGGTTTATTTTCATTTTACTGTTGATGATGAATAATGGATCGCATTCCAACGAGGCTTCTCTTGACATGGAAAAGTTGTTATAGCAGCTAAAGATTAGAAGCCACCTTTACGACACTTCACAATTGCTGTAGTCTTTCAAAGAAATCCGGGAATGTCTTCTCAACGCACTCAGGGTTTTTTATCTTAATCCCTTCAACCCTTAAACCGAGGAGGGCAAAGCTCATCGCCATGCGGTGGTCATTGTATGTTGATATTTCAGCAGAATGTGGAGGTGATGGAATAATCTCAATACCATCATCGAACTCTTTTACCTCAACTCCGACTTTCTTGAGTTCATTAACAATAGCCGTAATGCGGTCTGTCTCCTTGTAGCGGAGGTTACTAACATTCCTTATGCGCGTATTCCCCTCTGCAAAAACCGCAACAGATGCAAGGGTCTGCACGACATCTGGAGTATCATTCATATCCACATCCACGCCCCTTAATGCTCCCCCCTCAACTTCCAGCCAGTCCGATGACTTTTTTACACTGCACCCCATTTCCTTAAGGATATCAACAAATTTTATATCACCCTGTAGTGAACTTTCACCTAAGCCTTCAACCCTGACTCTGCCGCCTGCTATAGCAGCGGCGGCAAAGAAATATGAGGCACCTGATGCGTCAGGCTCTACAATATATTCGCAACCTTTATAAGTCTGGCCTGACTTAACATAAAATTCTCTATACGAATCTCTTTCAACATCTACCCCAAACTTGTTCATAACATCTATAGTCATGTCTACGTAATTCTTTGACGCAAGGTCATCAATTACTACAACACTGACATCACTTTTTGCATAAGGTGCAGCCAAAAGGATAGCGCTGATATACTGGCTGCTGATATCACCCGGTATCTCAACTCTTCCACCTTTTAATCCGCTAGCATTTATCAGAACCGGTGGATATCCTGTACCATCTATTGAAACCACATCAGCGCCAAGCTGATTTAAGGCATCAATCAATTGCTGTATGGGCCTCTGCCGCATTCGTTCAATACCATCAGTCTTATATTGCCCTTTACCAAGAGTCAGGGTTGCAGTTATAAAACGCATAACTGTTCCTGCATTACCCGCAAACAGCCTTACCCTTTCTACCGGTATCGCTCCCTCACAACCTTTTACTATTACTGCATTTTCTTCCGGAACACTCTTGACGTCTATACTAATTTCCCTAAGACACGAAATCATAATCTGAGTATCTTCACTCAATAAGGGATTTTTGATTACCGATTCACCTGTAGCAAGTGCAGCCGTAATTAGTGCCCTGTTTGTGTAACTCTTTGACCCCGGCACACTGACCGTGGCATCCAGTTTATCAACTGATTTTATTTCTATCACTTTATAATTATCCTCTCACCATTAGGATTATAGACTGACATTAACTTTTCATCAAGGACAAATGCACAAACAGTACAATTGAGACGCCAAAGTCAAGGACTAAAAAAAGATTAAAAGTATTGACAACGAAAATGATTTATGAGACAAATAGAATTCAAAGAAATTCACTTAAATTCTATTATTTTCTATTTATATTCTAAAAAGGAGTAGTTTGTTGAAAGAGCAGAATAAATATATTATTGGTTCAAGAGGCAGTAAATTGGCCTTAATTCAGGCCAACTGGGTAAAGTCCCAACTTGAGGATTTTCACGAGGATACTGAATTCTCTATCGAAATAATTAAGACAACGGGTGACAACATAACCGACGTGCCCCTGTCAAAGATTGGAAATATAGGACTGTTCACAAAGGAGCTGGAAAATGCCCTTATTGATAAGAAAGTTGACCTGGTTGTCCACAGCGCGAAAGATATGCCTACAGAAATTCCTGAGCGCCTGGAAATCGGTGCGGTTACAAAACGTGAAGACCCACACGATGTACTAATCAGCAAAGATCATATTTCGCTGAAAAACCTTCCTCAAAATGCAAAACTTGGCACCAGCAGTTTAAGGCGCAGGTCACAGGTTCTTGCCGTCAGGCCTGACCTTGAGATAGTTGATTTGAGAGGTAATCTGGATACCAGGTTAAATAAATTAGACTCAGGTGATCTTGATGCAATACTTGTAGCCAGGGCTGGTTTGATAAGGCTTGGCCTTGCTGACAAGGCAAGTGAGATAATACCGTTTGACATAATGCTTCCCGCAGTAGGCCAGGGAGCACTGTGTATAGAGGTTCGTGAAAATGATCAAAAGGCCAAAATGATAATAAAGAAATTAATTGACTATAATTCCATGTTTGAAGTAAAGGCAGAAAGAGCCCTTCTTGGCAGACTCCAGGGAGGATGCCAGATCCCAATAGGCGCTCACGCTGAAGTCATATATCCATCCAATCTGAAGATGGAAGCGGTTGTATGTTCGCTAGATGGAGCCACCGTCATCAGAGATACTATTGATGGCAAGGTAGATGATTTCTCTACTATGGGGATTGAGCTTGCAAGTAAGCTATTAGGAAGAGGAGGACTACAGATACTGGAAGATATAAGAGCAACTCTGGGAGAGGAATAAATTTACTACGGGAATTGGATATTACAACTATACCTTTTTGTCTACAAGGTGACGTTTTTCTTCCAGGAACTCTCCTAACCTATTTAACTCATCATCTGAGTGGTCTATAAACTTCACATACAACCCTTCAGAATAATTTAGATCATCGGGGTTGGCTGCAATTACCTCTCCTGTAAATTCACCGATGAGTTTAACCTCAGGTGGTATGTAGAAATGTAACATGATCCCGGAACCTTCAGGAATTTGTTTATCTGTCCTGATAAACACACTACCCTTACTTATATTCAGGACAAAATCCTGAAATGCAAAGCACTTCCTTTCTCCGTATTTAATAGCAACAAATACAGGAAAGCGCACATGTTTGCACCTCTCTTTGACTGCCGAGTATTCGTCCACTTCCCCTCCCCGGCAGATGAAAAACTTATCTACATTATTTTCCTTATCCCCCATACCTCTTTAATATCTCCTGACACGCTCAAATTTCAATAACTAGTGAAACTTCACCACAGTCTGGAAATTTGTAACACTTTACACATTCTGTCCAGATCTTGTGAGGCAGTAAATCTTTGTCAATACGCCTGAAGCCCATCCGCTCAAAAAATTCCGGGATATAAGTCAGGACGAACAACCTGCTTATGCCAAGTGCTTTACCCTCTTCAAGGCACTTATTTATAAGCTGCTTACCGATCCCTTTGTTTTGATGGCCTTCTTCAACCGCTACTGATTTAATCTCCGCCAGATCTTTCCAGAAAACATGTAATGCTGTACACCCAACTATGCTGCCGTTCTCAACGTATACATAGTAATCACGAATATTCTCATACAACTCACCCAATGGCCTTGCCAGCATGAGGTCTTTCTTGGCAAAGTGATCTACTAATTTATTCATCTGCTCTACGTCGTTTATGTGTGCGCCTCTTAACATTAAAATTTACCTCTTTTGTAAAACTAATTCTTTCATGCTATAATGCACGCAATTTGATACCTGTATATTCAGCATCGCATCTTAATATTTTAGTTAATATTTAGCAAATTATTTATATTGAAGGATTCAGGATTGCAGAAATTTGAAAATCACGTATCACACCCGGCCATCCACACAATAAAGATAGCCTTACTGCTAACGCTGGCCGCACTCTGTATTCTGCCGGCTTATGCCCGGGGAGAGTTGCTAACCGATGTAGAAACAGAAGCTCTTATGCTTAATAAACAGGAGCGATATTCTGAAGCGGTGAATACCGCTAAAGAATCAGTGAAAATTGCTAAGGATACATTTGGTGCGGATCATCCCAGGTTGGCCAAAGCCATGAGCGTTCTGGGATTGATCTACTTTTCTCAGGGCAAATATTCAGAGGCAGAGTCTGTTTACCTGCAAGCGCTGAAAATAGATGAAAATGCGCTTGTTAAAGATCATCCTGACCTTGCAACTGATCTTGATAATCTGGCGCTGCTCTACCAGGCACAGGGAAGATACGCAGAATGTATCCCTCTGTACAAGCGGGTACTGGAGATCAGGGAAAAGGCCTTTGGCAGCAACAAGCCTATTGTTATAACATCCAGGAACAGACTGGGATCACTTTATTACTCACAGGGGATGTATGAGAAGGCAATACCTCTTTTCAAACAAACACTGGCTATAAAAGAAAAAACATCCGAGCCAGACCTTGACAGCATAGTAGCAACTCTAAACCTTCTTGCCTTGTCCTATCACGCTCAAGGCAAATATGACAAGGTGGAACCTCTTCTCAAAAGAGCACTGGCAATAAGCGAGAAAAAACATGGGGAACTCCATCCTGAATATGCTACTTCACTCAACAACCTGGCAGGGCTGTATAAAGCACAGGGCAAATTTACCAAGTCGCTACAGCTCTACAAACGTGCACTGGACATCAGGGAGAGAACCCTGGGGCAGGACCATCCGGATGTGGCCAGGTCCCTGAGTAGTATGGGAGCTCTTTACTTCTCTAAGGGCAAATTTGTAGAGGCTGAAAGACTCTATAAAAGGGCGTTGTCAATAAGTGAAAGAGCCCTTAAACCAGGCCATCCCGATATGGCCACATTGCTGAACAACCTTGTGGTACTTTACAATACTCAGGGCAACCGCGCCAAGGCCAAACACTATCACGAACGCCTGATGAATACATGGGACAGCGCACTTAAACCGGAATCAAACACTTCACCTGTCACACCGAGAACAACAAAAAAAGAGAAACCCTATACCGGACGTGTCTACGCTTCAAAGTTTTCCCGTTCATTTCATCGCCGAAATTGTGTAGAGCTAACCGGTAAAGAGGAAGAGATAATAGACTTTAAATCCAGTGAACATGCGATGCGAGATGGTGCAATACCATGTAAGACATGTAAGCCTTGATTATAACTACTTTATTATTAAGAAATAACTGTATGCCTGAAAAACAAACACATGCTGTCACCGGAGCTTACGGATATTCCGGCAAATACATTACTCAAAGACTGCTCAACAAACGTCATCACGTAATCACCCTGACAAACTCTATGCATCGAAGCAACCCTTTTGGAAAGAAGGTACGGGCATATCCATTCAATTTTGATAACCCCCATAAATTAACACAATCGCTGAAAGGTGTGCACATTCTATACAATACCTATTGGGTCAGATTCAATCACAAGATGTTTGCCCAGGCCGATGCAGTAGGAAACACTATTACGCTGTTCAATGCTGCAAAGGAAGCAGGAGTAAGAAAGATTGTCCACATCAGTATAACTAATCCATCGGAGGATTCACATTTAGAATATTTCAGAGGAAAGGCAAAATTGGAGAAGGCCTTAATGGGCACCGGCCTCTCATACTCGATTATAAGGCCGACAGTACTCTTTGGAAAGGAAGACATACTCATCAATAACATCGCATGGGCTCTGCATAAACTACCCGTATTCGCAGTGTTTGGAGATGGGCAGTATCGTCTTCAACCAATCTACGTTGATGATCTTGCTGAACTGGCAGTTGAGTATGGAGGGAAGGAAGAGAACTCCATTATTAATGCAATCGGCCCTGAAACATTCACGTACAAAGAACTCGTTCAAACAATCGGTAAGATTATTGGCAGGAGAAAGCCCATCATCTCTGCACCACCGGAATTAGTTTACATCGCAGGAAGGATTATAAGCCTGGTGGTTAAAGATGTTCTTGTTACGCGGGAAGAGATTGAAGGGCTTATGTCCAATCTTCTCTGCGTCGATTCACCCCCAACCGGCAAGACGATGCTTACAGACTGGATAGAAGAACATGCGGTATCTCTTGGCAGACATTACACCAGTGAACTGGCAAGAAGGATAGACAGAGAAACTGAATATAAGAGTAACTAGTTGTTAAACAAAACAGGAAGAAGCGAATAATGTTAGAATTGGGTAACCTTAACCTTGATGTACCATTTTTCCAGGCACCCCTGAGCGGATATTCTGACAGGGCTATGCGAGTGCTAGCCTGCAAGTATGGTGCGCCGCTTACATATACAGGCGTCATGCTCGACAAGATCGCTCTCTACAGGAAAGCTTTCGACAGCCTGTATGTACGGCCCGGAGAGGATGAAGGCCCGGTTGGTGCCCAGATCCTCGGTTCAGACCCTGAAACAATGGCCGTAGCGGCTGAATCATTTGCCAATATTGGATTCGACCTGATAGATCTTAACTTTGCCTGCCCTGCCCCGAAAGTACTCAGGCGTTTCAGCGGAGGGTATCTGCTGAAAGAACCTGAGACAGCTATCAAGATCCTCCAGTATGTAAGGAAATCCGTTTCGTGCCCTGTCACTATCAAGCTTCGGACCGGGTTTGACAATAGCCAGGAGTCACTGGATAAGTTCTGGCAGATATGTAAGGGAGCGGTTGCAGAGGGAGTTGATGCGATAATCATCCACGGCAGACACGTAAAGAAACTGTACCGTGACATCAGTAACTGGGAAATATTATCAGAGGTAAAACGCGAGTTTCCACAGGCAACTATCATTGGCAGCGGTGACCTGATGGACGCCGAGACCGTAGTCGAACGCCTGAATACCAGCGGCCTGGATGGAGTGATAATAGCAAGAGGCGCTATCGGCAACCCATGGATTTTCAGAGAAACACGTGCGTTGTTCGAAGGCAGGCCAAAACCTGAAAGCCCCGGCCTGACCGAACAGGGAGAAGTGTACCTGAGGCACTATGAGTTGATAGCAGAAATGCTCCCGATGAAGAAGAGCGTAAGATATTTCCGCAAATTCGCTGTTGGATACAGCAAACATCATCCGGAGCGTAAAAAGGTTCAGGCCGATCTAATAGCCGCAAAGACCAGAGACGAACTTTACTCTGCTGTCAGGGAATGGTACGGCGTCGGCTGACGCCGTAATTGATAGCTGCTCTTTAGTTCAAAACCTAACTAATACCACAGACCTCATGTTGCTCATCCAGACAACATACTTTCTTTAATTCATCGAACAATCTCTGCCTGGTAACATCCATTTTGTCAATGTATATGAGATTAGGGTCTAATTTTCTAAGGTTTTTGAATTCACTTTCAGGAAGTGCACTAATTATTATTACCGGAATATCTGCAAATTCAGACATACTTTTTAGAAGCAAGAAGAATGTATCTCCTGTCATCATATCCATAAGCATATCCAATATTATTATATTGGGTTTCACTTCATGTAATCTTGATAATGCCTCAACTCCGTCATATGCACGAATAAGCTCATAGTTTGTATCTTCAAGCATTTGCTCATAAATTTCATGGTAGTGGTGTTCGTCCTCTACTATCATTACTGTTTTACTCAATTTTCGTTGTCTCCTTTAAAATAACTATTAAAATTCTCCATAATTAAATACAAAAAAAAATCCCAAGGCCGACTAATCATCGAACACTTGGGACTCTTATAAACCATTATAAAACTGGCAACCTGGCAATCTTCGTTGTGAAGACTCGAAGATTCATGGTTTTGCGTCCCAACCTCACGATCGGTTTGCCTTTTACAATTTTTCTTCTACTCATCTAAGATAATATCAGAAAAAAAACACAAATCAAGTAAAAAAAAATCAGCCGACGTTATTGTACTCTCTTACACGGAAACGAACGCCCAGTTCATCAGCTATCTTCCGACAAGCCTCAACATCAATTCCCGGCATGCCAACTATGGAAACCATTACATCAGGGATATTGTCTTTTGCTTTCTTTATGAAGGAAATCAGGGATGGGTAGGCTTTGCCGTCAAATTCAGAATTACAGAGTTTCTGATACTCTTCCTCAAGATTTGTATTAAGGCTGATACAGATTGTGTCTATCAAGCCTTTAAGCTCTTCACATATAGACCTGCCATTGATCAGATCTCCAAGGCCGTTTGTATCGAGTCTCACTGTGGAGCCTTTACTTTTCAAATATCCGGCAACTGCCGTCAACACGTCCATGCGTTCAGTAGATTCGCCAAAACCACAGAATACAACTTCATCATAACCGGACGGGTCTCCAATGGCGTCTATCAATTCTTCAACAGTCGGATCTTCTTTCAGACCGAGATAATGTCCCTTTACGTATGGTGCTGTCTCTCTTGAGCAGAATACACATCTGTTGGAACAGCGGCTTGTTATATTCAGATATAGAGAGTTTCTGATAACGTACGCAATTTCACCTTTTGTACTAACCTGCCCGATACCAAACAGATTCTTTGCGCTGAGAGTGGTAATCCTCTTAATGTCTTCAACTGACAATTTATACAGTTCTGCAAGAACCGGAATTGTATATTGAAGATATGAAGGTTCGTTGCGTTTACCTCTCTTTGGCTGAGGTGACAGGAAAGGACAGTCTGTTTCCAGGAGCAGTCTTTCCACCGGAACGGCTTTCAGGGCTTCCCTCAAATTATCAGCCTTGGGAAAAGTTATTGGGCCGGCAAATGAAATGTGGAATCCAAGTGTCAAGAACTCCGCTGCATCTTCTACGGTACCGGCAAAACAGTGAACAACACCCTTGATTTTGCCATTATATTCACGAACGATTTCAAGGCAATCACTGCTTGCTTCACGGTTATGAATTATAACCGGCAGGTTGTGTCTTTGAGCCAATTCTATATGCTGGCGGAACAGGCGCTTCTGGTCTTCATGCTTACTGTGGTCACGATAGTAATCAAGCCCTGTCTCGCCGACTGCAACGATCTTGTCTCCGCCTGCCAAAGCCTCCAACCTTGACCACTCCTCACCGGAAACTTTTGAGGCCTCATTAGGATGTATACCTATACTTGCATAAATCTGTTCGTATTGTTTTGCCAGTTCAATAGACTTGGTACTGGAGGCAACTGTAGTTCCAACGTTGATCATATATTCAACACCGGCCTCTCCTGCACGCCCTATTACTTCATCAATGTCGTCTTTGTAATCCGGAAAATCCAGATGTGCATGAGTGTCAATTATCATATTATTCAGATTTTGTGTAATTAATTGAATCAAGGAGGTTAAACAAGAAAAACAGCAATGTCAGTTAAAGACTCCGTCTGACGTAAATGCGCTTTTGAACAATTCGATATTCGGGTTGGTATCGTCTTCTTTAAACAAGATTGAAACAACGTCAAAACGATAATCTATGCCATCGATATGATTTATTGCCAGGTAGTTTAGTGAAGCCTTGATGATCCTTTTTCTTTTCTCTCTCGTTACCGCCAGTTCCGGAGGGCCATAATTCTCTGACTGGCGAGTCTTTACCTCAACGAAGCTAATAGTACCCTTGTCATATGCTACAATGTCAATTTCGCCGTATTTGCTGACATAATTCCGCTTGAGTATTTTATATCCATTTTTTTTCAGGTACTTCCCGGCCAGGCCTTCACCCTTTATGCAAAGCTCTTTAGGATTCAATTGATTACTCTTCATCCTTCTTTTTAGTTGCTTTAGCCTTGGCCTTCGGAGCTTTTGTAGCCTTTTCGGCCTTTGGAGCCTTTGTGGCTGTTTTAGCTTTTGTGGCTTTTGTCGCCTTTGTTGCCGTTTTAGCTTTTGTAGCCTTCTTAGGCTTTGTTGTTTCGGCCGGAACCTCTGTAGTTTCATCTGGTACATCAGCAACCACAACAGGAGCTTTTTTCTTAACACTAGTTGTTTTCTTTTCTCTTCTGCGAATTTCCTTCAGTCGTGCACCTTTTCCTTTTCTATCACGTAAGAAATACAATTTGGCACGTCTTGTTTTGTGACTCTTTTTCACCTTTACATCAGTAACATTTGGAGAATGGACAGGAAATATGCGTTCTACACCCTCTCCCTGCACTACTCTTCTAACGGTAAATGTTTCCCTGAGTCCACTTCCTTTTCTTTTAATAACCATACCATTAAATATTTGAATACGCTCCTTATCACCCTCAACGGTCTTAACGTGCACGTCTACCAAATCACCAATCTTAAACTGCGGCACTTTTTCTTTCATGCCTTCTTTCTCAACCACATCAATCATATTCATGGTACCAACTCCTTTACGTAAAGTATTATCTCTGTTATTTTGTTTTATCTTCCAGTAAATCCGGCCTTCTCTCCTGAGTTCTCGTAATGGCCTCTTTGGTTCTCCACTCTTCGATCTTTGTATGATGCCCGGATGTCAGGACTTCAGGAACTTTCATTCCCCTGAATTCTGCAGGCCTCGTATACTGTGGATATTCCAGATGTCTGTTCACAAATGACTCATCCTGTAATGAACTGTCTCCACCTAAGACTCCCGGAAGCAATCTCACAACAGAATCTATTACAACCATTGCAGGTATCTCTCCACCCGTAAGTACATAATCACCTATAGAAATTTCACACACATCTATCCCTGATCGTATTCTTTCATCAAATCCTTCATAGTGTCCACAAATTATCATTAAACGAGCCTTTTTCGATAAATTGTCAGCAATTTCCTGGTTAAGCGTTTCTCCCTGTGGCGTCAGCAGTATCTTAGTAGATTCCACCTCATCCTGCGCCTCCACAGCCTCCACAGCATTAAAGACCGGTTCAGGTTTCATAACCATGCCGGCACCCCCACCATATGGTTTATCATCCACACACCTGTGCTTATCATTTGAGTAATCCCTGATATTGTGCAGTTGGAAGTTCACAAGTTCTTTTTCGCCTGCAATCTTCATAATGCTTTCACCCAATACATTGTGAAACATCTCAGGAAACAGCGTTAAGATATCTATTCTCATATTTATTTTTATTAATTATTTTTTTACAGCTATTTCATTCTTTTTGAGGATGCTGGCTACTGTTTCGGTAGGTTGAGCACCTACGCTAAGCCAGTACTCGATCCTTTCTCTCTTTAATACTACCTTCTTTGATTCATCTTTCTCCATTGGATCATACGTTCCCAACTGTTCGATACTTCTTCCATCGCGCTCTTCACGTGAATCAAAGGCACAAATCCTGAAGAAAGCCCTGTTTCTCCGTCCCATTCTCTTTAATCTAATTTTTACCATAAAACATTCTCCTTTTCTTAATTTAAGTATTAATATTCTTATTTAACCGTTTATACTTATTTTCTCTTTTTTCTTTTTACTTTTTTACGCTTACTCCTGATCTTTCCGGTTCCGGGAAGCTTCATTGCCTCCGGTGTCATCGCTTCTGTTGGAAAGCTTTTGGGATCTACACCACTTAGAGACCTGAACATCTTCTTCATTTGTTTAAACTGTTTTAGTAGCTGGCTGACATCCTGAGAGTTAGTACCGCTACCGCGTGATATTCTATGCCTCCTGCTGCCTTCAATTTTCTCCGGGTTCATTCGCTCTTCCAGTGTCATCGAACGAATAATAGCCTCAACTCTTCTCATTTGATTTTCATCAATATCCATCCCCTTCATCTTTTTGCCCACTCCAGGTATCATACCAAGAATATCCTTCATCGGGCCCATCTTTCTTACCTGTTGTAACTGGGAAAGAAAATCTTCAAGCGTTAGTGTATTTGCTCTAATCTTTTTCTCTAATTTTAGAGCCTCGTCCTCATCGATAACATCTTGAGCCTTTTCGACCAGAGATACAACATCCCCCATACCCAGGATTCTGGATGCCATCCTATCCGGGTGAAATTCTTCAAGTTTATCAAGTTTCTCACCGACCCCTACAAACTTTATAGGCTTACCGGTAACGGCCTTGATTGATAATGCTGCACCTCCTCTGGTGTCACCATCCAGTTTTGTTAATATCACACCGTCAAAATCCAGCTGTGAGTTGAATTCCTTGGCACTGTTAACTGCATCCTGACCGGTCATAGAGTCACAAACAAAGAATATCTGAGTCGGCTTTACCTTACTCTTAATCTGTGTCAGCTCCAGCATCAACTCTTCATCAACATGCAGCCTACCCGCAGTATCAAGAATAACTACATTATGATTGTCAAGAAAGGCACGTTTTATTGCCCATTTACATATCTTAACCGGATTAGAATTTTTCTCAGTATAGACAGGAACATTCAGCTGTTTCCCGATAACCTGCAATTGTTCAATTGCCGCCGGCCTCTGTATATCGGCGGCTACAAGCATAGGACTTTTTCCTTTCGATAATATCATGTTTGCAAGTTTACCAGCCGTTGTAGTCTTTCCGCTTCCCTGTAACCCTGCAAGCATAATTACTGTAACGTCTCCGTCCTTATACTTTATGGTGGCATCAACCGGACCCATAAGATGTTCCATCTCGGTTTGTACAATCTTTACTATCTGTTGTCCCGGTTTGACACTTTTAAGAACTTCCTCTCCAACTGCTTTCGCTGTAACATTCTTTATAAAGTCCTTTACGACCTTGTAGTTTGTATCTGCTTCGAGAAGAGCAACCCTGACTTCACGCAAACCATCATTTATGTTCTGCTCTGTCAGCCTTCCCCTTCCGCTTAATTTATTAAATATTGTTTCGAAACTGTCTGTAATCGATTCAAACATTTCTAACCTTTTCGTTTATCTCTTTTAATGTATTTTCCAACCATAACGTCCTAACCGGTTCATTGGCAGAACATTATAAGGCAAATATCCCTGCATTTTTTCAAACGTTATAATCTAATATAAATTGAACAAATATTCAATTTAAATATCCCAATGGTTTCATGGGTTTAATCTTGCCTGCTTGTACCTGTTCGGAGGCCCTACCTACTCCTTTTCCCGCCATATCTTTGCGCCCAGTCTAGTCAGGCGATCTTCCAGTTTTTCGTAACCTCTATCAATATGATAAAGCCTTCTAATCTCTGTAACCCCTTTGGCAACCAGCCCGGCAACTACCAGTGAGGCACTTGCTCTTAAATCGGAGGCCATCACAGTTGTCCCGGAAAGCGAGGTTACACCCTTAATAAACGCAATAGCATCGTCATTCCTGATATTTGCACCCATTCTGTTAAGTTCTGCGACATGCATAAACCTGTGTGGGAATATTCGCTCTGTTATAATACTCGTACCATTTGCAACACTCATTAATGCAGTAAATTGCGCCTGCATGTCAGTAGGCATACCGGGATAAGGCATAGTCGTAATATTTGCAGGTTTAATGTGCCCATCACTTTTAACTACATACTCTCCACTCATTGCCTCGTCAAATTCTTCCTTATCTGCAGAAGCCTGAATATCAACGCCCATTTCCCGCAATTTATTAATAACTACAGCCAAATGACTGCATATACCATTCTCCAATACTATGCTGCCTCCTGTTATAGCTCCTGCAATCATGAAGGTTCCGGCTTCGATTCTGTCCGGAATTATCTCGTATTCAATCCCGTTCAACTCATCAACACCATCTATGATAAGGTTCTTTTCACCGATTCCGCTTATGTCGGCTCCGGCTTTATTAAGAAAGTTAGCCAGATCCTGCACTTCCGGTTCACAGGCAGCATTTTCTATTATAGTCCTTCCTTCTCCAAGAACGGCGGCCATCATAACATTACAGGTACCCAAAACAGTAGAACCATACGGACCTCCCAGATCAACCACACTCCCTTTCAGTCTTTTTCCAGTCGCAATGACATATCCATCCTTTACTTCAACCTGAGCACCAAGGGATTCAATGCCTTTGATATGAATATCTATGGGCCTAGAACCAATTGAACACCCTCCAGGGATAGATACCTTTGCCATACCCCGCTTTCCAAGCAAAGGGCCAAGGACACATATTGATGCCCTCATAGTTCTGACAAGATCGTACGGGGCGGTTATATTATTCTCATCCTTAACAGTAATTTCAAGTGAACCATCCGGACCTTTTCTTGTATCTACACCAAGTTCATTAAGGATATTGCAGAGGGTTTTTACATCAGTAAGGTTTGGTATCCCCTTTAATTTCGACGTACCTTTCGTCAACAAACATGCAGCCATAATAGGCAACGCAGCGTTCTTAGCACCGTTGATCCTGACCCTTCCCTGCAGGGGATTACCACCCTCAATTACCATCTTATCCATGTTTAGTCCTGTTCACAGGCTTTTGTCCCTTTTGGTTTATACACTCTCAACATTTAATGAAGCCCGCGGGGGGAGTCGAACCC
>CAZPAM010000029.1:0-28762 GCA_964584595.1 uncultured Candidatus Scalindua sp.
TCATATCCATTCGTTCGTTGATTGTGAACAAAGGATCCTTTAGCGGGTTGTGGCCAACGGCGACTACAAGCTCATCAAAGATCTTACTGCCACGCTTAATTACATCAAGATGACCATAAGTAACAGGATCAAATGTACCCGGATAAACTGCCCTTCTCATGATATGTTTAAAAATTGATAGCTTATTTTTGCCCTACTGTTCACCTAACCGTGCATCTAACTTTTCACGTACAGAAGAAAAACCTCCAAACGGGTCTGCTGAACTGAAGGTGCTGTATGGTTGTATTATATCTTGTATTGCTTTTATTGCTAATATTCCACGTGGTACGACAGTAAACGTGAAAAAATTATCATCTCTGTAGTCAAGTGAGCCTATGCTTATATTAGCAATCCAATCATGGAATAATCTTGAAGCACTGAAACTCGCAAATAAGGTTTCAGCTGGGTTGTCTCCGGTTCCAAGAGCATATTGCTCAGATATGCCAAAAGACCATTTATCGTTAGCAATTGGTCTTGAATATGAAAAAGTAACCGGATTTAGTATGCCGTGGGCAAATCTGTTATGAATTGAAAAATTTCCCCATTTTGGATGGCTATATGACATACCCGAGTTTATAATGTCAAAACGGCTTTCGTCTAGATTAAACTCGTTACCTCGTGAATGGAAAGAGAGATTCTTGCTGAATATTAGACTCAAGTCCATCTCTACATAGCTATCTCTTTTTCTATTAAGGCCTGCGTTGCCTGGAAAGAAATAAGCTATGCTGTTAAAAGTAGCAATGTCTACAGATGTTTTCTTTTCTCCCGTTTTCCCCCGTTTTGTCTGGAGTCTGCTACGCAGACCAAGGCTGATTGAAGAATAGGTATCAAGCGCATCTGTCCGATCAAATTGATTTAATTCTTCAGGGTCCTGGGTGACTATCGGGATGAAATTAAAAGCTAATTCAGGCATTACGGTATGCCTCAGCCTGTTTATGTCCAGAAATTTATTATAGACACTATAGGTTCGAGAAAATGACCTGGTGGTCTTAAATCCAATAGGGACTGCTATTCGTCCGCGCGGCGCACCCTCACCCTCATTGCGTCCGGTAACAGGATCCACCTTTACACTCTCGCTATAGCCGGTGAAACGGGTTCCTATGTACGGGTTAAAATATTGACCAAGGAGGCGAAATGGAGCATTGAGCCTATTGTTGGTATCAAACCTGATAGTTTCTTCCGGCGCAAACCTTGCTGGTGCTCTGTCAAAAACTCTTTCAGCCGTCAATAAGTCTCCACGGCTCAGAAACCCTTGTTCAGCTTTCAAAGGTGAAATCCTGTCATACATCCTGTTTTGATATGCCAATTCTGTCTCAGAGGAGAAGTTTAGTATGCCATCCCATAAGGGCTCACCAATTATTCCGTATTTTAATTCGGGTAGAGATTGGCCTTTTCTACTAAGTCTTTTTGAATCAATAAGGGTATCGTAGGTCCTTAACTGATGTTCAGCCAGGAATGTAAATCCCCTGTTATTCGAAACTTTACGTAAATAAAAAGAAGTATCCCTGCCCTTTTCACTCTTTAAATGATTCTGAAAGTATTCTCTTAAATAAGTCCTATCGCTAACATACGATATTTCCATATCTGCTACCCAGCCATTTTTAGTGAAAATACCGGATTCGTCATCGTCGGTACCGGATTCGTCATCGTCGGTACCGGATTCGTCATCGTCGGTACCGGATTCGTCATCAAACATCTTAGAAAGCGTCTGAGAAAGCATTAGTCTGTGCCGCCATAAGAGATGCCCTCTGGTAACTTTATCTACCTCAACACCATTAATACCAGTTTCATCATCATCGCGCATAAAGTACGCATCCAATAATCCAGAGAAATTTTCTTTTTCGTATTCAAAATCAATCCCCCCCCCCGGTCCTTTCAACTCCCTGTAATCAAGGGCTAGTTCTAAATCGCTCCAGGGGGCCATTTTCTCTTCAAAGGCAAAGCTGTATACGTTCCATTTAGTATAGATAAACTTTCCAAATCTATCAGTTGATCCGGTGTCCCATTCTGCCAGCCGTTTTGGCTTTTTTCTCATACTAAAGTTTGAAAATGGTACGTACATTATTGGTACTTTTCCTAAGTAAAACACATTGTTTCTTGTGGTGCCGATCAAACTTTTTGGTGCTTTTGTAATTCTGAACTTTTTGAATTTAAAGCGGTAGTGAGGATGTCCATAACTACAGAAAGTAAAATTCCCGTTTTTTACTTCATAGCGACCCTTATCTCTCTGCTTCATTTCTTCTCCAACTACAAAAGAAGGAGCGGTCTGCTTTAGAATAGGAGGCTTAAGAACTCTGGTAACTGTACTATTAATAAAAAGCGCTTTTCTTTCCTGGACGTTATCAAAGACCTTATCTGCTATTATTAAATCTTCTCCTTGTGTCAAGGTTACATTACCTTCTGCATAAAATTCTTTATATGTCTGTTTTGGCGACTTGCCTTTTTCGTCCTCTTCCAGAGCCATATATAATATTGCACTGTCAGCGTCCAGTATTTCACTACCCTTCTTAATCTTAACATTTCCTAATGCAACAATTACACGCGTATCACCCTCTTCCCAGGAATCAATGTCATCTGCAGTTATATCAATGAGTTCTCCACCTGCTTTGTCATCAACAGCTGCCAGTTGTTTGGTCGAATCCTGATATAGATCCTTTAATCTATGCTTGGAGGCAAACTCTTCCATTCCTTTGGCCCTGACCTCTTCTCCCCTAATGTATATGTCCGGCCGCTGTTCTTCTTCAGAACTATGTACAGATGGTTTAAAAACAACTCCGGAAGTAGTAATCAGCTTTAGATACACCTGTTCATATTTATCGTAGGAATCTTCCTGTATTAATGTTACATTGCCCTCACATAAAATATCCAGAGATCCTTCAGTAAATTGTGTGCTCTTGACCTCTGAAAACCAGAATATTGTGGAGTCGGCAGTGATTTGAATATCTCCCTGTTCAATTATAGCACCGTCCACTGAAAATATTCTCATACCATCTTTCTGCCAGGTAGATGCGCTGCCAGTTATGTGAATGGGATGCTGGGAGACATCTTTTTTTATGAGTGCACCCTGCGCAATGTTTCTATCACAAAGTATTATTAAGGCTATTAAAAATGCTGTAGTTACAAATAATCGCATAATAGTCTTATCGAGAATTTTTAGCTTTTTAATTTGCAAGATTTATAGATGTGTCTTAGAAGAGGTTTAATGAAAAAATATAAATGTAAAAAACTAATTATTAGATGTGCTTAGGAAATCACTGATTGTGTCTATAACGTAGTCTTGTTCTTCTTTTGTTATTTCCGGAAAGATTGGAAGTGACAGTATTTCTCTCGTTACACCTTCTGCTTCCGGCATATCTCCTTCCTTATACCCCAGATGTGACAAACATTTCTGCAAATGCTGGGGTACCGGATAATGTACTGCCGTACCAATATTATTTGCCGTTAAGTGTTCAATAAGCCTGTCCCTCTCTTTTGTCCTGATTACGTATTGGTGAAAAACATGCTTGTTGAAGCTCATGATTTCCGGTGTTACTAAATCCAGATCCTTCATTTTCTCAGAATAATATGAAGCTTTTTCCCTTCGTTTTTCGCACCAAAACTCTATATGCCCGAGTTTTTTTATAAGGACAGATGCCTGTATGGTATCCAGCCTGCCATTAATGCCTATGATGGAATAATAATTCTTAGGCTTGCCACCATGAATCCTCAACATATAAATCAATTCTTCCAGCTCATCACTGTTGCATGTAATCATCCCGCCATCTCCTAAGCCGCCAAGATTCTTACTTGGGAAAAACGAAAAACACCCCAAATCACCAATTGAACCTGATTTTTTATCTTTGTATTCAGCTCCAATGGATTGTGCTGAATCTTCTATTACCCTGATATCATGTTTCTTCGCTATTTCCAGTATCGGATCCATATCGGCACATTGTCCGTATATGTGAACGGGAATAATGGCCTTTGTTTTTTTGCTTATGTATTTTTCTATCAGATCCGGCCTTATATTGAATGATTCCGGTTCGATATCCACAAAAACAGGCTTTGCACCAGTATTACAAATAGACCCTACTGTAGCAAAGAATGTAAAGGGTGATGTAATAACTTCATCACCTTCTCCAATTCCCAATGATTTGAGTGCCAGAAGCAATGCATCGGTTCCCGATGAGACGCCAATTGCATGTTTCGTGTTACAGTATGAGGCAAAAAGGCTTTCAAACTCTTTAACTTGAGGGCCTAAAATAAACGCCTGGCTTTCAAGGACATCATGTATAGCAGAGTCTACCTCTTCCTTTATGCTATGATATTGACGCTTTAGATCAACTAATGGAACCCGTGTTATTGTTTTCTCACTAACAGCAGAACTCATCCTATCTTTCTAAATAAGAACCAGTTAAGTTATAAAATAAACCTACTGCCTGCAGCTTTTTTACCACTAAAAAAGTTAGAGCACATTACCGGCTCTCCTACTTTTTAGTTTATTTTTTCTTTCTTCTTGCCCGTCTTTTCAAGATATATTTCTTCCTGTTGAGACGGTGCTTCTTCTTTCCTTCAAATCCGTTTGCCATAAAAACCTTTCCTGAAAATTTAATAGATAAAATACAACAATTACTTGTTTGAATGAATCATTATGTTATGGTAATATTTTCACTTAAAGAGGCTTTCGGAATTGTTTTTCTCCTTAGCACCTACAGATAATCCATTTTCCACCTCGATGTATATCCGTAGGTATTTAATCCTGAAGTCTCTCATAATATCGTAATATCATACCCTTTAAGACCTTAGCATTATACTATTTGTAATCAATATTACAAGTGATTCTTTTCTAAAGTAGCCTTAATTCCCTTTTAAAAAGAAATAACACAATTTTTGTCTATTTTAGTATAAAATGACACATCGTCCCCTTGTTGGCATCACAACCTTTTTCGCAATCGGCATATTTACAAATTATTTAGTCGGAATCCCTTCTTTTATTGTTTTGCCAGCCATCTTTTTAACAATAATCGTATATACATTTTTATTCATATTTTACTCACGCCAAAATGCAGCAGGACCGGTTAGGAGCGGCGTTCTAACACTTCTTATTTTAATATTCCTGACAGGTATATTATATCAGCATTTTAGATCTAACTCTAATCCAGGCAATAACATATCAAATATTATAAGCACTGAAAAAATTCCTATTCGCCTGCGAGGTGTAATTATCTCGCCGCCGATTGACAAATATGTGCACGGCCTTCCATTGTCTTCAGTAGTAAAGCATCGCAAGAAGATGTCGAACTTTTTACTACGGGTAGAGGCTGTAGAATGTGCCTCGCAGGCCGAAACAGCCCGACACACAACTAAAAAGACAACGTATTTAGAAGATTTTGTGCGTGAGGCAAAGTTGCGAGAATGGAGAAATATTTCGGGGGTAATCAAAGTAAACGTTTATCCAACAAGGGAGGAAGAAAAGACGTTGCCGGGTAAGCGGCCTTATCTTTCAGATGAGTTGAATTACGGGGACAAGGTTGTGCTCACCTGCAAAATCTCTACTCCTTCGGCATCACGCAATCCGGGACAGTTTGACTATAAAAATTACCTTAAAAAGCAAAGGCCGCGTATTGATGCCGTAGCAAGTGTCTTAAGTGCACATAATATTAAGGTCTTATCCGAGGGCTACGGAAATTATTTTTTTACATTTGTATATGGCCTGAAGAAACAATTAAATGCAGTTATTGAAAGACATGTAAAGGAAAAGAGTATTCCTCTCGTCAATAGCATCTTGCTCGGCGACCGTGAGAAAGTACCGGCAAATTTGATGGATGGTTTTTTGCAGACGGGAACCATTCATTTCCTGGCGATCAGTGGTTTGCATGTTGGTATCCTGGTTATCTTTTTACACTGTTTACTAAGACTTTTCAGATTTAACACAAGATACCTGGCAATAATTATCATACTGGTTGTGTTTTTATATGCTGCCATTACGGGAATGAAGTCTCCAATTATTCGGGCGAGCATAATGGTAGCTGTCTATTATGGTACCTTTATAGTTAACAGACGTTGGGATCTTCCAAACAGTATTGCCGCAGCAGTATTTATCATCCTCTTGATTAATCCTTCCGACCTGTTCAACGTCGGCTTTCAGCTTTCGGTCCTTGCCGTGCTTGGGATTGTATACTGTTCAAACAGACTTGAAAATTTCTTCTGGAAATCAACCCTTCTGGTAGAGAAACTGCAGGCAAAAGAAGAGAGGAACGAACCATGGTTTCTATTAAAAGTATACTGCAGAAAAACATTTTGTGTATCCCTGAGCGCCTGGATTGCTGTGATGCCGCTCATAGCATACCATTTTCATATCGTAACCCCTCTGGCTGTTTTTTTGAATATTCTAATATTTCCATTGGTCTGGCTTATACTGGTTGGAGGTTTTATAGTACTAATATTAGGGCTTGTATTTCCTATGCTGGTTACACCGTTTTCGTGGTTAGTTTCATATTCTGAGATTATGCTGGAAAGTCTTATTCTACTTTTTTCAACATATCTTAAGACATTTTTTTATACGTCAACACCATCATGGATTTGGATAATAGTTTACTATTTGATAGTCATATTCTTCATAATAAGGGAAAAATTCAAGGTCAAGATAGCTTATGTGATAATCCTGACCTTGATTATTTCAAATATTTTTCTGTTTTCAGGTCTGTTTGGCCGTACGCAGGACTGTCTTAAGCTTACCTGTTTTGACGTGAGGCATGGAGCCTCTTTCTTTATACAATTTCCCGGCGGCAAAAACATGCTTTTTGATACAGGTACAAAGAGTAATTATGATGTTGGAAAATTTATCGTTGTCCCATTTCTACAGCAGAAAGGAATAAAGAAGATAGATACCGTAGTTATATCTCATGAGCACGATGATCACTGTAATGGC
Source organism: uncultured Candidatus Scalindua sp. (assembly GCA_964584595.1). Lineage (GTDB taxonomy): Bacteria > Planctomycetota > Brocadiia > Brocadiales > Scalinduaceae > Scalindua. The sequence continues at coordinate 6,950 of CAZPAM010000029.1, forward strand.
ATGCCCTCCATTGTTAAAAGGTTCAGGGTTGACAACGTCTTTGTGAATAAATTCTTCTTACAGTCCGGAAATAGAGTTGAGTTACTGAAACTTTTTAAAGAAGAAAAAGTGAAGACAGACATAGTCGCAAATGGCTTGGAAATAAAGGGTTATGAACCGGCAATGGTCATGGTACTCAATCCGCCTGACAAGGATATGTTGAGGAATGAGGGCTTCCCGATAGAAAATTTATCCATAAACGATTCATCCAGTGTACTGCTCATTGACTATAAGGGCTGCAGGATACTATTGTGTGCTGATATAGGTAAAAGTGGAATAGAGACGCTTTTGTCGGGAAATAATAATCTTGGTGCAGACGTGATCCAGGTTCCGCATCACGGAGGTTTTTGTGAAAAGACAGAAGATTTGCTCAAACGTGCAAGTCCGAAGCATGCAATAATAAACGGGCCTGCGAAGACGATTTCCACGTCCACAATTGAGACTTACCAAAAGCATGGGGTTAGTTTATTTAAGACACATGAGGGCGGCGCAGTAACATTTACTATAGATGATGATGGTATTAAAGTGTCGAAGTTTATTGGACTTTAAGCATTGATTTGATATTGTAAATTGATAATTATTTGAAATTTGTGATTTTAGTCTTGTATATTATGCAAACGGTGATTTTTATGTCGTTCCCTATTCTTAAACTCTCACCTTGCCGTCTTGTTAGTACGAGCATTTGTTAGCCTTTTCTCACTTCTTAAAATCAACTACTACATAAACTTTCTTCTTTTGAATATTTTCACATTTTGGCTTGTCAGATTGAACCACTCACTTTTCTTTTTTCCTTTAGGTATCCTCATTTTATCTTTAAATCTATTATGCCAATATTCTTCTATTCCTGTAGGGTCATCCGTACTAATCACATGAATTTCCTCTACATCTCTCGGCAGTATAAGACCTAAATCATAATTACGTTTTCCAGCATGCTTAGCTTTGCCAATTTACCGTTCTCACTTTGGAAAATTAAAAATCATAAATATAAAAAGACAAAGGAACCCAATGCTTATTATAATAATACCAACAGTGTGAAACGGGACAAAGGTAAGTGCCCCAAGCATAACGCAACACATATATGCGCCAAATAGAAATCCATCACCCCGTAATATCTTATTTAAGAAGTTCCACATATGAGTCTAGCCCACCTCCCTTATCATATTCGCCAGTTTACGATTAATTATTCTGTATCTTCGTGTTTAAGAAGTTTCTCATACAAGTCCACGAAACCCCATATATTTTAGCCAGTGCAGTAACGTTTAATCCTTTATCTCTAAAGCCTCTTATTTCTTCTAGTTTGTCATCAAGTTTTGACTTGCCCAGTACACCTTTAGGTCTGCCTAGTTTAAAACCCTTTGACTTCTTTAAGGCTAATGCCTCCTTAGTTCTTTTAGAAATCAGGTCTCTTTCTATCTCCGATACTAGAGCCAACATTGTAGACAGGACTTTAGACTCTATAGTGTTGCCGTTAACCTCCCTGTTTTCTTTACACCCAAATATCTTAATACCTTTTTCGGAAGAGTCTTTTAGTATCTCTAAAATTTCTAGAATGCTTCTACCTAAACGGCTAAGTTCGGATACTATTAAAACATCACCTTTATTAAGTTCGTTTAATAGTAAGCCTAGTTTCCTGTCCTTATAAGAAACCGTACCAGATACCGTTTCCTCCACAAAGTCTACCCACTTCCAACCTTTTTCATTAGCCAGTTTAAGTACTGTGAATTCCTGATTAGCTAAGTCCTTCTTGTCCGTACTTACTCTCAGATAGCCTGTAATTCGACTTTTTTTAGTCTTTGCTTTTATCATAGTAAAAGCCCTCTATAATTGATTCCTTATAAATACCTATATATCGAATTTATTGTAATATATATCATTATAAAAGTAAATCATTTTATAAGGATATTATATGATCAATTAATGTACGTTTTAACAGTGATTATTATCTACGCCCAAATACCCTTAAAGAAATTCCATGGTAGTTGATTTAATCAAACAAAATTGAATTGTGCTGCAGCATGATATGAACTGCGGACCAGTGGGCCTGATTCCACATGCCTGAAACCCATCTTCTCTCCCTCATATTTCAGGTGTGTAAATTCATCGGGATGGTAGAAACGTTTTATTGGCAGGAACCCTTTACCGGGGCAAAGGTACTGTCCGATAGTAAGTATGTCGCATCCAACTTCTCTCAGATCTTTCATCACGTCTATTATCTCATCATGTTCTTCGCCCATACCGAGGATAAGGCCGGACTTGGTCGTTAGCTCAGGTTTGATCTCTTTTGCTTCCTCCAATAAACTAAGCGAACATTCGTAGTCAGCATCCGGTCTTACGTCCGGATACAGTCTCGGTACAGTCTCAATATTGTGGTTGAGGATATGCGGGCTTTCATTCAGGACAATTTCAAGGGCTTTCTCCGAACATCTGAAATCTGGTATCAGTACCTCTATTGTGCATGCAGGATCTAGGGTACGGATGGCCTTTATTGTCTTTGCGTAGTGGCCTGCACCACCGTCAGAGAGGTCGTCCCTGGTGACAGACGTAATAACAACATGCCGCAGGCCAATATGCTCAACTGCCTGTGCAATTCTTTCCGGTTCTCCCTCCTCAAGTGCTGGTGGAACTCCTTTAGTAACTGCACAAAAATTACATTTCCGTGTGCAGACATCTCCGAGTATTAAAAATGTCGCAGTACCCTGCCCGAAGCATTCTCCAATGTTTGGACAGACGGCCTCTTCGCATACCGTGTGAAGGCTGGCAGTTCTTAACAGGCCTTTCATCCTATGGTATTCATCGCCTCCCGGCAGTTTAACCCTGAGCCAATCGGGACGTTTTGTCTGCATCTTTTGTACCTCTTCAATGTTTATACTATGAAGAATATGGGAACACAATACTTAAATATTGAATTATAGTATGTGATTTGGTACTCTTACTTCATGGTATGTACTGACATACAGGAATCTTTTTAGGTACAGTTTAGTCATGGGAAAGATTGTTGCAATCTGTATAAGCGAGAAAAAAGGTGTTCAAAAAAAAGATATAAAGCAGTGCAGATTGATTGAAAATTATGGCTTAGAGGGTGATGCTCATGCCGGTCCCTGGCATCGCCAGATTAGTCTGCTTTCAATAGAAGGTAGATTGGTTATGGAAAATAAAGGGATAAAACTCAATGCCGGTGACTTTGGAGAGAACGTGCTAACCAAAGGCGTTGATTTTGCTAACATCATGGTGGGCAACGAGTTGCGACTTGGAAAAGACGCTCTTGTAAGGGTTACTCAGATAGGCAAGGAGTGTCACGACAGGTGCAATATTTATTACCAGGTGGGTGATTGCATCATGCCGAGGGAAGGTATCTTTGCCGAAGTTTTAAAGGGCGGCGACATAAAAGTTGATGACGATATTGAGTTTATAAATGATAAAGGCGGCAGTTCTAACAATTAGCGACAAAGGCTCAAGGGGCGAAAGAGAAGACAAGAGCGGCGAGGTGATCAAGGAGAAGTTGGGTCACATTAATGCCGAGGTTGTTGCATATGAGATAGTGCCTGATGAGCGTGAGATTATCTCCCAGACCATCAGGAGTTTCTCCGACAGAGCGAATTTGATTTTGACCACAGGGGGCACGGGAGTAAGCCCCAGGGATGTTACGCCTGAAGCAACCAGGGACGTGATAGAGAGGGAGTTGCCCGGTTTTTCGGAAGCCATGAGAGCGGAAAGTTTCAAGGTTACTACAAGATCTATTGGATCACGAGCTGTGTCGGGGATGTATAAAGATACGCTGATTATTAACCTCCCCGGTAGCCCTAAAGGAGTTTCAGAATGCTTAGGCGTTGTACTGGAAGCGATTCCGCATGTTCTGGAGGTGGCAGGGGGAAATGTTTCTGACTGCGGCAAGGATGTAAAGTCGCATAGTTGAATATCAGACTGAATTATTATAAGGTGATTGATGACATTTCAGGAAATAATACTTAATCTCCAAAAATATTGGGCAGACGAAGGATGCGTAATAATGCAGCCGTATGATATTGAAATTGGCGCCGGTACTTTTAACCCATCAACTTTTCTAAAAGTCCTCGGGGGAAAGGCATGGAAATGCGCTTATGTTGAACCTTCGCGGAGGCCAACAGATGGGCGTTATGGTGAAAATCCTAACAGATTACAGCATTATTATCAGTTTCAGGTAATCATAAAACCATCTCCAGAAGACTCTAAGTCCCTGTATATCAACAGCTTGCGTTCGCTTGGAGTTGATTTGGTTAAACATGATGTACGTTTTGTAGAAGACGATTGGGAGTCACCAACTCTAGGTGCTACCGGGTTAGGCTGGGAGGTATGGCTTGACGGTATGGAAATAACCCAGTTTACGTATTTCCAGCAGATTGGAGGGATTGAGCTGGATGTTATTTCGCTTGAGCTAACCTACGGTCTCGAAAGGATCGCCATGTTTATCCAGGAGAAAGAATCCGTATATGATTTAGAGTGGGTGAATGGGTGTACTTATGGAGAGGTACACAAGTTAGATGAGGTGCAATTTTCGAGATATAATTTTGAGGTTGCGGATATTCCCATGCTTCTCGAGCAATTCGATATGTATGAAAAAGAGTGCAAGAAGCTATTAGAAGACGGAATAGTCATTCCGGCATACGATTATGTCTTAAAATGTTCACATGCATTTAATCTGTTGGATGCCCGAAAGTCAATAGGTGTTGCTCAGCGTACGAGGTATATAGGGAGGGTAAGAAGCCTGGCAAAGGGTTGCGCAGAAGGCTATCTAAAGCTAATAGAAGATGCGAACGATTAAAAATACCTCAATTTTTGCTTATTTCTAATCCAGGTTATTTGAAGTATGGACCGGTCAGGGAATTCAGTTTCGTAACAATACCTTCGAATTGAGCATTATTGGAAAACTCAATTGTAATTTTCCCCTTTCCATTTCTCTCCATAATAGAGACCTTTGATCCAACAGCCCTTCTTAGTCCGTCTTCCAAGTCCAGAATTTGTGGTGATTTGATTAATTTAGGGGTCAGTTTGATACCCATAGGTGATTTTGTGGGATCTGTAATGGTTTTGCCACCAGAAACGATTTGTTCTACTTCGCGCACAGAGAGATCTTCGTTTACTATCCTCTCGCTGAGGTTTATCTGTTTTTTTGGGTCTTTTAGGGATAAAAGGGAGCGTGCATGGCCCATTGAGATTGTTCCACGTGAAACAAAATTCTGGACTTCTTCCGGCAAATCCAGTAAGCGAAGTGTATTTGCTATGGTAGACCTATTCTGGCCAACATTTTTTGCGATTTGTTCTTGTGTTAAACCGAAATTGTCCTTTAATTCTGAAAAAGCAGTGGCCTTTTCGATTGGATTCAGGTCTTCTCTCTGTATATTTTCTACCAATGCAAGCTCTATGGTCTTTAGGCTGTCAGCACTTTTTACGATCGCAGGCAATTCCCTTATTCCTAACTGTTTTGACGCTCTCCAGCGTCTTTCTCCTGCTATTATTTTATACCCTTTGCTTGTAGGGCGAACTATTATTGGCTGTAAAACCCCATGTTCTCGTATAGAATTTACCAGCGATTCCATTTGGGGTTCTGAAAATTTCTTGCGTGGTTGTGCTTCATTTGGTTGGATATCTGTTATGTTGATTCGCAAGATCTTTTCACTGGATTCGACGCCAATCGCCTCACCCAGCAGAGATTCTAAGCCTCGTCCAAGTTTTTCTTTGTTTGCCATTTGATTATTTAGAAATTTTAAGTTTTAATAGTTTTTTTTGAAAATTAATTAGGTATTACGTAGCAGATTATGTTTTAATATTCAAGAGAAATATCCAGGAAACGATGAAAAAGGTCTAATATTCTTATTATGAAGATTCTTGTCCCGTTGGTTATTAACAGTTTTAAGGAAATTGTCAGACAACCGTTCTATTATGTTATTTTATCATCAGGTTGTTTGATAATGCTGATGTCGTTAACCTTTACATTCTTTGCATTTGGGGAAGAGGCAAAGATGATACGAGATATGGGGGTTTCTACTATAACTATTAGCGGACTCCTGACAGGGTGCCTCTCTGCCTCTGTTTTGATCTCAAATGAGTTTGAGAGACAAACCGTGCTGGCCGTGCTATGTAAGCCAATAGCAAGGATACATTACATTCTGGGAAAATATCTGGGAATTATCCTGGCGGCTACAGTATTAGTACTTTTTCAGGGCCTGGTTCTGGAAATAGCACTGATAATCAATAAATATAATAAGATTTCAAGCGGTTTATCCGATGGTTCTGGCCTGATAGATTATGTTTGCTTACTGGGAATTTATTTTTCCTTGTTACAGGTCTTAATTCTTGCTGCGATATCCCTGGTTTTGTCACTTTATCTTAATACGGCAGCAAATTTAACCATTTGTTTGCTTGTTTTTATACTTTGTCATACTTTCAGTTATATCTTACCATTTTACAGCCATGGACAGGGCGTTGTAAGTATTGTTGTATCAGTATGCTACGTGTTATTTCCAAACTTTCAAAATCTAAATTTGATGTCTATATGCGGAACAGTTGCCGACCCGGTATTATTCTGGCAAAAAGGTACAATAATACAATATACAGTATATAATACCATGTATACTACTATATATTGTATGGCTATTATGTGGTTGGTGGTTACTCTCTTTAAAAGAAGGGAAATTGCCTAGTGTGAGCTTGTCATTCAAGTCGGCCGCTAAAGTCGCCCCTGCAAGCAATTCAAGGTCCGCCTCAGGCGGGAATTATGAATATTGAGTAATTGCGTTATTTATTTTAAGTAAACAACTAAGTTTAAGTACAGGAAGGTGAATTATAATGACAGTAGAAAAAATGGAATTCAAGACGGAAATCAAACAGGTTCTGGATTTAATGGTGCACTCTCTCTATTCCCATAAAGAGATTTTTCTAAGAGAGGTTATTTCCAATGCCTCTGATGCCATTGACAAGGCGCATTACGAATCTTTAACAAACAAAGAAATTCTTGAAGAGGAAAAGGATTGGAAGATTAAGATTACAGCAGACAAGGACGCCGGTGTATTGACAATCAGTGATAACGGAATCGGATTGACTAAAGACGAAGCAATTAAAGAACTCGGAACGATTGCTCATTCCGGTACGAAGGAATTTATTGCGGCTTTGCAGAGCAAGGAGGTAAAAGACAATCCCGAACTGATTGGTCAATTTGGAGTCGGATTTTATTCAACATTTATGGTTGCAGACAAGGTTACTGTGCTTTCAAGAAAGGCAGGGGCGGGCGATAAAAAAGGCGTTAAGTGGGAGTCCGACACAGACGGTTCCTTCACCGTAGAAGATGTGGAAAAAGAGAAGAAAGGTACTGACATAATCCTGCATCTCAAGGAAGAGGAAAAGAAATATCTCGATGAGTGGGAGATAAAGGGTACCGTCAAAAAGTATTCTGATTTTATCGAGCATCCTGTCGTAATGGATATTGAAAGGGAGCAGGAAAGTAAACTTGATAAAACTCAGAAGGTAAAAGTTAAGGAAGAAGAGACCCTGAATTCAAGAAAGGCTATCTGGCTTAAGAGCAAATCGGACATAACCGAAACCGAGTATAATGAATTTTACAAACATGTTTCTCATGATTTCACGGAGCCGGCAAAGGTGGTTCACTACAAGGCAGAGGGATCTTCGGAGTTTACATCCCTTCTTTACATCCCCTCAATGAGACCTGTCGATATTTACTATAAAGAGTACAAGATCGGCCCGACTCTTTATGTTAAAAGGGTAAAAATAATTGACCATTGCGAAGAGTTGATACCGCCATACCTGCGGTTTGTAAAGGGAGTGGTGGACTCTTCAGATTTACCATTAAATGTTTCGAGAGAGATACTGCAGAACAACAAGCAGGTAGAAGTTATAAAAAACAGTATCACAAAAAAAGTACTTGGTACTTTAAGTGATATGAAGGAGAAAGAGTTTGAAAAATACGTTGGTTTTTATAACGAATTCAGCAGGGTTTTGAAGGAAGGCGTTCATATGGATTTTGATAGAAGGGAAACTATTGGAGAACTCCTTATCTTCCCTTCCACAAAAACTGAGAAGGGTAAATACAGGACCATTCCGGAATACGTTGACAATATGAAGGAAGGGCAGGAAGATATATATTATATCACGGGTACATCACTGGATGAAGCATTGAAATCACCATACCTTGAAGCACTTAAGGAAAAGGATTATGAAGTCCTGATTATGCTGGAAGATATTGATGATGTTATCATGAGCAGTTTTGAATACAAGGGGAAGAAGTTCAAATCTGCCATTAAGGGTGATGTTACTCTGGATAAATCTGAGAAGGATGAAAAGGAGAAGGCAGGGAAAAAGTATAAAAAACTCCTTGATCTCATAAATGACCGTCTTGATGACGTAAAGGAAGTCAGACTTTCGGGGAGACTGAAAGACTCTATATGCTGTCTTGTTGGTGATGAGGGAGAGATGGATCCACAGATGGAAAAGCTCTTAAAATCAATGGGACAGGACGTACCTGAAAGAAAAAGGATTCTGGAAATTAATCCATCGCATCCGATCTTTGAAGCCATGAACAGGATATTTGAAGAAGACAGAAAGAGCAAGGTACTGGAAGATTATACAGATCTCCTTTATGACCAGGCACTTTTACTGGAGGGTTCCAAGCCAAAAGATTCTGCTGCCTTTGCAAAGGCGATTTCAAGGCTTATGGTAGAAAATGTTCAGCATGTAAAAGCCTGAGTATTCTGGGGTTATGTGAAACCTACGCAAAATTAAGCATGTAGTGGATGGCGTGTGTAGATTTTTTTGTTCCGAGTGCGGCAGTCAACCCTTTTTATATCTTTTGATAATATTGAAGGCTTTATTGATTTCAAGTGTAAGCTCTTTGGCTTTTTTCTGAAGTTCTTCACTCAGGTGTGAAACCTTGTCCGGGTGGGACTTGGCCATTCTCTCCTTGTAAGCACTTTGCACCTCTTTCCATGGGGCATCAGGACTGACATGCAACACTCTGTGTGCCTCATTAAGACCCATCTGGCCATCAGGTTCACTCTTTATATTTGATTGTGGCCGTCCTCTTGAATAATAATTTCTCGGACTCTTTTGTCCTTTAAACTTTTGCCATATATAAAATAAAAACCCGGAAGCAATAAGGTCGTCAAAAATAAGTGGATGTAAATCCAGCGGGCTTATGATGTATATAATTAAAATTATTATTAATATATAATATTTATATTTTGACATTGAATCTTTACATTTACTACTTAATTTCCAGGTTGAAATACTTTTGAATAAGGCCATCTAAAAACTTGTTATAACCTGAACCCCGAGAGGACTTCTCATCGCAATACAATAAAGTATTATTGCCGGAATCCAGGATAATTGGTATTTCCAGGAAGCCAAGTTGTTTTTTAAGTTTTACTTTGACCCATTGTCGAGCATCATCGTCTATTGACGAAGAGATCAGAAGGGGAAAACATGCAGTAACACAATGCATCTGTTTTGGAAAGACATTATTGTTTTTTATTGAGTAACCTAGTGTGATCTTGGAGAACGCTTCGATGAACTCCTTTGTTACTCTATCTGTAACACCCATAATTACGAAAATGTTTACCTGTGTCGTTTTAAACCAGGAGATTTTAAACTGTTGGCCTGAGGCCACAATAGAGTCAAATTGATCGAATTTTTCATCTTTAAATTTGAAATCATCCTGTTTCAGCTTTTCACGAATGGCTGAAATGTATCTGTTTTCAATCAAGCTCATTGTTTGTTTCCTTTCGATAAAAGCATATCTTATTTTTCATTCAAATCAAGATTTGTTTTTTACAACCAGATTCTTCAAAAAAACCCTCAAAGGCACTGAGCAATTCCTTCTTATTCATGTTTTTATGTTTATTTGTAAGAAGTGAGGAAAGTTGTTTTTTCATATTTCTTAAAACAAACCTATTATCATAAATTAACCGTGCCGCATCCTGAAGTTCCAGGTATATTTCCAGTGAGTTCTCGCTCGGACTGCTAATGGTACAGCGATTCTCCATCCATTGCCACTCGCATACCAGATTCAGCTTTTCCTTAACAAACTTATTCAATATAGTTTGAAACCAGACGCGGTGATACTTCCTGTCAAAAATTATATAGGCAGGTTTACCCCAATGACCTTCGCATGATGACCATGTTGATATTCCAATAGAAGAAATAGCCTTCGCTAAACGGGCAATAAAAGGTTCTAGATCGTATACACGAACTTTGGGCAGATCTTCAATCTCCTTAAATTGATTAAACTTGCCATACCAATCCCTCTCCCAATTTAAACGAAACAGCTCAATGGGAATTTCATTCGTAAATACTTCGTTCAAATATTGAATATTATTAATATCAAATAGTTGAATGTTTATATTATCAAAGTATGCATGACGGTACACGGGAGCACTTTCATTGTCATTCTCATCTATAGAATCCTGATGTGGCTTGTTATAAATATTCTTATAGTCAATATTTTTCAGTATTTCCAGGAACTCACAATCATCTATATGTGATTCATTACTTAAACGTACTTTCCCTGAACTACTGTCAACCTCTAATAAAAACCCTCGTGCCGAGAAGATTTCGTAAAAACGGTCGTGGTGTTTGCTTTTGCCATTAGTTATTCTTTCAATGAATTTTTCTACAATTGATGATTTCATTATTTTTATTTGATGGGGAGGGGGTATGCTGAAGGCACTGTATTACTCAATAAGATGATCTGGAATTATATGAAATATACCCTTTAAGAGTAAATAATAAACTATAAATAAATTATATATTTTCCCTTGCGTTCAGAAGTAATGTTTGTTACTATTTTGCGATATTGAGTATCAGTAATCTTTCAGTTGTATTGTAAATGACACAGACACATATATTATACATTTCATAATAGTAAGGCGACAGGTGTAACAACCTTGTTGCCTTTTTTTATTGTATTACCTTTTTTTTATTTGAGGGGGGTGATTTTCAGTATGCCGAGTGGAACGGTCAAGTGGTTTAACGACAAGAAGGGCTTTGGCTTTATTTCTCAGGAAGAGGGAGACGATGTCTTTGTGCATCATACCTCAATTCAGAGCGATGGTTTTAGAAGCCTTGCGGAAGGGGATAAAGTAGAGTTTGAACTTGTTGAAGACCAAAAGGGCTTTAAGGCCTCAAATGTCGTCAAGTTATAAATATATTATAAAGTGCGCTCATATTTTACTGTAAAAGCTGTCGAGAGAAGGTTGCATATAAAAATATAGGGTAATTGTAAAATATTATTATAATGAAGACGTGAAAGCCTCCAATATCTATAAAATGATATTGGAGGCTTTTTTTATATCCTTTACTTTTGTTGGGGTTTGAATTGGAGTAGCGGAAGTTTATTGGTTCCGTAACGGGCTACATACAAAAAGACGTATTCCCGAATATAAATCCTTAAGTCCCATTCTTCATAATGGCTTCGTTCAAATTCTGCAAGTACCTGCTCGGCATCCTCAATACCTAGTCCCTCTTTAACGGTAAAATAGTAATCGAGAGCCAAATCCCATTCAGGGTTTTTGTTATAAGTTATCCCAAATTTTCCGGCATTTTTCAGGACAGGAGAATATTTAGTAAGGTCGAAAGTTCCAAAACCGATGGAATGTACGTGTTCTTTGTTGTCCTCCAAAAATTGTACAGTAATCTTTGCGTCTTCAGACGTTTCACCCGGAAACCCGAAAAACCCCATCACATGATTCCATACACCATGACTGGATGAAGCCTCTAGACTTCTCTGAATTATTTCTGTAGTAGTTGCTTTGCCCATCAATTTCAGGACCCGTTCACTCCCGGATTCAAACCCCATATGCAGGAATTTACACCCTGACTTTTCGGCATTTCCCCATACCTTATCGTCCAGTAAACTCTCTTCAAAACGTAGGTGTGTTGACCAGGCAATCTGCAAGTCAGCCTCAATTAACCTGCTGGTCAATTTTTTAAACAATGCCGGTGGATAGGATTCGTCAGGGAAATGAAAATGGGCAACCTGATACTTATCCCTCAGATGCCGAATCTCCTCAATAATCTGGTCAATATTTTTGGCCCTGTACCCGGCGGTATAACCTTCGCCATGATCACAAAACTCACACTTCCCCCAATAACACCCTCGGGTGGAAAGGTAAGGTAGAATTCTATCAGGCACAAAATATTTCTCAAGAGGGAGGCCATCAAAATCAGGTGGAGGCATAGTTGACATATCTTCCGCAGAAGTAATCGTAGATGTATGGATTCCGGTAGAATCTCTGAATATGAGATTGGGAATCGTGGAAAAGTCCCGGTCAGTACCTATGGCATTTACCAGCTGTAAAAATGCCGTTTCCCCCTCATACATTATGGCCGTATCAAAAAGAGAAAACAAGTTGCGGGCTTGTGGTAATACATCACGCAGTCGAGTTACCGTGTTTCCACCTATGGTAATATGAATACCCGGAAACTGTTCTTTTATCATAGCACAGAAGGTTATAGAGGAAAAGAGCTGCTGCTTCAAGACAATGGAGATTCCGATTACGTCAGGTTCTTCTGCCTCAATAGCAGGTTTAAGTATATGATTGAACACATCACGGTACACATTTACCCGGGAATCTTCGACAGCTTCAAGAATTTCTGAAGAGATAAACAGTTTATAATTTAAATCGGTTTCCATAGGAGGCATGCAGATCCTTGCAGGGGCGTAAGCAAGAGATATGGTGTCAGTCACTTCACGAAAAACATTCATGGCCCATTCCAGTTTATCCACATTATAAAATTCCTGTGACCGTACAATAGTCCTGGCAGACTCTGCTTTTTCGATAAGTTCGGTAATATTGAAATGGGTGTGTTGACGCGGAATCCTTTCAAGTATCAGGTTAAGACCCTCCTTGCTGAAGAACCAGTCATACATTTCCAGGTTCATGTCTTTCTGGATGACGCAATGTCCGGATCCCCTTAAAAAAGCGGTCAGAGTCGGCAGACTCAAATAAGGTTCGGATGGATACCAGTCAGGGGGAAATATCAGCATTACCTTCTTTGACTGACTTGATTGCTGGGGATAGGGGTATTCCTGTGGTTGAACCTTTTTTCCCTTTGTGTAGTCAATTGCCATATAAATTCCAGATGTTCTTTTTCAAAATTGCCAGCTTATTACTTACTGTCCTCTGGTTTAAGACCTTGTGTCTTGACAAGTAAATCGACAATGATTTTGGATTCATGGTGTGTAAACCAATCTTTTTTCAATTCCTCCCTGGCCAACAATCGCATATCAGCTACGGTTTTTCCCCAATCTCTTTTTGACTTGCGTTCCAGAAGTATCCTACCTCCTTCATGGCATATCAGACATTTATTTACCATTATCTCCGCGGCAACGTCATCTCTCATAATTGCCGCTCTTTCGGTAAGATATTCTATTATGACAGGGAGATCTTCATCAAGGAACAGTTCCGGTGCGTTATCTCTCATCCTTCCTACGGTTTCCTTCCATTCTTCTGCTGTTTTATCTGCTAAAAGAATTCTGTTTACAGGATGACACACTGTACACCTGTCGATAAAGAGCAATCGAGCATCAGCATATTTTTTCTTCTTAGGAAAAGATCCTATTACACCCTTTCTGTTGCCAATGATTTCTGCAATTATCAGTTCTCCTTCCTCCGGCGTAATCCACAAGGGGCTCTTTTGAATCATTCTGCTTACACAGATCTTCCACTCTCTCTTAGTCTTTGGTTCAGCAAAAATCCTATCAAGTGGATGGCATTTTGAACATTTTGGTTCGTATAAATATTTCCAACTTTCGTATGGAAAAGGTTTTTCCACTTCCTGTGCCTGGACATAAGTTTGTGAAAATAGTACATGTATCGTGAGCACTATTACGAGTGTGTAAAAGCCTTTCATACAGATTCCCCATATTGTCTTAAACTGTTACATTCTGGCATTGGCTGTTTCTTTACGTGACATTATTATGAATCAAACCGAACATAGAAATAGGACGACAATCTGTAACTACCGCCTATATCGCATGTTACAAAGGTTGTTTGCTTAAGCAAGATACATTGGAATTGCTTTTGCGCCTTACATTGCAAAGCTAATGATAATCAGCCTCTTCTGTGGTTATAAGTTTTATCATTTAAAAAAACTTGAAAGGGGTTTATTTTAATAATGGAATATACGACTGGATTGTTAGACATTGCGGCTATATGGGCTATTATTCTGTCTGGTATTGTTGGGGCATCGGGACGGTTTTTCAAGTGTAGCGGTTTAATAGGTTTTGCAATTGGGCTTCTTGTAGGTACATTTCTGATTTCAATGACTCCAATGGAAGCAATAAATACCTACACTGGTATCCATTTTAATCCGGAAAAATCATTTGTGGTGCAACCACTAAGCGCCTTTGTCAGGAGTATTTTTAAGACTATAATGCCGGGATAATCTTATATTATGTACATGAATCCGGCTGCATACCTAAACGCAGTCATTTTATTCATTAAAGAATTCATACTCTTCATAGAGGGCTGCTTCTTCGTTGCCTATTCTTTTGCTAAGGGCGGTGAAAAGCTTTTCAAAATCTTCCGAGAGTTCCTCACCTGAGAATTCTTCAGAGTATTTGTCAAAAAATTCTCGTACAATTGTTGAGACATTCTCCATATCCATTTCAAATAGATCTAATGTGTTTTTTAAATCTTTACTTTGTTCTGCTTCTTTGCGGAGTACCGGATAAAGTTGGTCATCCTCCATTTCTAGATGTGCAAGCAAACTCGTTTGTACAGATATGAGTTTGTCTTGCCCTTCCTTTGAAAGAATACCAAGTTTTTTTACTTCATTGAGAGCAGCAACGATTTCTGAATGTTCTTTCTTAAGCTCTTCAATCAGTACACTCATTTTCCCCTCATTTCCTTATTGATATTTATTAAGAACATAACTTACTCCTGAGCACGATTTCTCATATACTGGTACAAGCGCAATGTTTCTCAAATAAAGGATAACCACTAATCCATTTTAAAGCAAGAGTTGATTTGTATTTTAAAAAGGATTGATAGTGCTGAGGAAGGTTAAACGATTATTATCCGTCGGGTGGGTGATAATCAACTTTTGAGCATGGAGTAATAATCGATCAGCTAATGCAAATGCGGCCTCATGCCCGTAAAGCTCATCGCCGAGAATAGGGTGTCCCAGTGCATGCATATGTACGCGCAGCTGGTGGGTGCGTCCCGTAACAGGGATTAATCCTAGGCTGCAGTTGTTTTCATTCCGCTCAAGAATTCGCCAGTAAGTTTGAGCCGCTTTACCATCTTGGTGATCGATAATCTGCAGCGGGCGCCGTTCCAGATCGCAGCGTAACGGTACATTCACTTCACCGGATTCTTCTTCCGGGTGTCCGTACACTTTTGCGATATAAGTCTTTTCGGTTTTACGATCCTGAAACTGGCGACCTAGTTCACGATGTGATTCCGGATTTCGTGCAACAACCATGATACCCGAAGTAGAAAAATCGAGGCGGTGAACGATAAGTGCTCCCGGGAAACGCTGCTGGACACGGTGAATGAGACAATCCTGTTTTTCCGGTGTCTTGCCGGGTACTGACAACATATTTGCAGGTTTATCAACAATGATGATCTGATCATCGTTATAAATATACTCTACGTCACCCAATGGGGGAGGCAACTGTTTATGTATTATATGTGACAAAGAAGGCATTATTATTCTTAAGGCTAAGTAATAGAGAAACACTAATTTTAAACTGTCGGCTTAAAAATAACAAATGATATTTCAATATATGTCTTGAAGAAAGTATAGGGGGAATGATCCCGTAAAGTTGGATGGATTGATATGAAGGCGGTGTGAAGACTTTACAAGAACGCTATTATCTATGTTGAGCGATTTTCATAGCCGCAGGCTTGAGAGGCTACAAAGAAATTCCAGATAGAATCGCTCAACATAGGTTTTAGATAAACATACGTGTACTACACAACAAAATATTGTTACTCAGGAGCCGGGTGCAAATAGCCGGCGGTCTTTCGGGTGTGAACTTTTTACCTCTGACTTCTAGTTTTACAGGCCTGTCAAACTATATACAACTATAGCAACCCAAACAACAAAGAATGCGGCTTTCATATAAAATATACTCATAATACGCCCTCCTCAATTAAATAAAAATTCCCAATAAAATTATGCTTATCATGAAAATAATAATATATAAAGTTTACGGTAATTTTATTTAACAAACACAACGGGAGCATTATCTTGTTTTTGCCTTTTTTTGTCTATTGGGAGGAGACACTATTTACAATTTTATTTTGCCTTATTATAAAAAATAAATTGCCTTATATTGTGCGTGGGTAAGGGGTTATAATTACCATTTTATAACACTGTTCAGCCTTTTATATACTTTTTACATGTTCAGCGTCCAAAGTTTTATAAATTGGAAAAGACCATGCTCTTTTGTTATAAATAAGAGAAAGCTATTAATAGGGCAGGGAAGCAGATGCAAAATCAAAATGAACTGGTTCAGGCTTTATCAAAAATGGATGGGAAGCCGTATCCTGCATATAAGGCTATAAAGGGCAGTTATCAATATCAGGATTTTGAGCTTTCGATTGACCACGTTCAGGGCGACCCGTTTGCCATACCCAGTAAGGTAAGAGTCATAATCCCCATAAGTACAGCCCAATTCCCGGAAAACACACATCATAATGACTGCAGGAATGTTGCCTTGTGTGACTTCCTGGCAAGACGGTTTTATCATTCCATTAAAAAGCACAATACACAAAGGGAAGGTTCGGGGAAGAGCGGGATTATAGAAATAGACCGTCCGGGACAGGAGGTGCTCAAAACCTCTTCTATGGTCATAAAAGACAGTTGCATCGAGGCGCGTTTCCTGGTTGGCCTACCGGCTTTTGGACGCAGGATTGCCGGCAGGATAGCTGCCAACATATTTTCAGAAGTTATTCCTCACGTTGTAAGCGATTCACTATATTTCCGGGAACTTCCTGAAGACAAATTGTACCGTTATGTTGAGACCGTTGAAGATGCTGAATTTATCAGGGGAAAATTATCTGAATTAGATTTAATTGCATTCGTAGCGGACAGTGCCGTACTGCCTAGGGCCAGTGGAGTTGATCCGCGGCCGCTCAGTGCAGAACGAATGGTACCTTTTGGAAGCTGTCAATCGATGAGAGTCAGCATAGAATTACCCAACCATGGCTCAATAACCGGGATGGGTATTCGCAAAGGTGTGACACTGATTGTGGGCGGAGGATATCATGGGAAGTCCACTCTATTGAATGCATTGGAACACGGAGTTTATAATCATATTCCTGATGACGGCCGTGAGTTTGTAGTAACCAATGCCGATGCCGTCAAGATAAGGGCGGAGGATGGACGCAGTATTCAGAATCTGAATATAGACCCCTTTATCTCTAATCTGCCGTTTGATCAGGCTACCACTACATTCTCTACTGCTAATGCCAGCGGGAGTACCTCTCAGGCAGCCAATATTCTGGAAGCCCTTGAAGTAGGTGCGAGTACTCTTTTGCTGGATGAGGATACACTGGCAACAAATTTCATGATCAGTGATCCGCGGATGAAGGCTCTGATCGCAAAAGAGAAGGAACCCATTACTCCATTTGTGGAACACGTGCGCAGACTCTATGAAGAAAAGGGTATATCGACCGTAATCGTAATGGGAGGGAGTGGTGACTATTTCAGCCTGGCAGATGTGGTTATCGGTATGATTGAATATGTTCCACATGATTTAACCGCTCAGGCGCATCAGATAGTGAAGGACAATCCTTCTCCTCAGGACTTTGATGTTGTGTTCCCTTCAGAGATTCAGCGTATTCCCGCATCAGGTGTATTGAGTGCGTCCAAGGGAAAACGGCCTATTGATATCAAGATAGAGGATCTTCTCTACATGCGTTTTGGTACACACAAAGTTCAGGTCGGTGCGGTAGAACAGCTCGTTCATCCCAGTCAGCTGAGGGCGATAGGATATGCCATCCATTATGCCAGCCGTTATATAGACGGCCGGAGAAGCATAATGGAAATATGCCGGCAGGTATTAGACGATATCAGAGAAAAAGGACTGGATTGTTTGAGTGATAGGGAGGCAAGGGGTGACTTTGCTGAATTCAGGATCTACGAAATGGCAGCAACGCTGAACCGGTTTCGGGCCTTGAGGGTAGAGCAGAGGGGATAAATTAGTCATTGGTAATTGGACATTAGTCATTCGTAATTCCTTAATACTTAAATTCTTTAATTCCACAATAATCAATCAACAATCGTCAATATTCAATCCTTTCATCAGCATATTGCTTCATACTCACACCACTTGCATTTTTGATTATAACTTTTTAAACCCTCCCTAAAGCCCGAAATACAGTAAATATAGAACGAAATATCGTTAATTTCCAAGGTTTCGTCAACTTATATTTTCACTCATTACACATCATAACACATTGTTATTAAACACTATACGCTGATTACAACAGAATTGGTACGTCATTTGTTATTTCTGTAATACAGAGCGAGAAAAGATATATCTTAAATCGTTTTATATTTCGAAATTATTTAGAAAGGAGTTGATGAATTGTTAAAAACCTTACGAGTAGATCAGCAAACAATGACATTATTTAATTTTAAAAAACTTAATTTTCTTAGGAGGGATTGCGATGAAGAATCTGACCATAGGATTAACGGCAATGTTTCTTTTAGCATTTGTGTCAACCGGTATTTTCGCCGCGAACGGGAACAAAGGAGATTGGGGCTTTGAACCAAAGAATTACAACTATGCACTAATCGAGGGCGAAATAATTTCAATAGATCATGATGAAAAGACATTAATTGTTAAAGGAACAGAAGGACAAGTTTTTTTCTGTGAACACACAGAATTTTTCAGAGGGGTTACTTCACTACCAATGGAAAGGGTGTTCCATCCTGTAAAATTCAACAAAGGTCAGGAAATAAAGGTTGTTGATGTCAGGATTGGAGACATTATTAAGTCCAGATTCAGCAAAGGAGAAAATGGTAAGATCTATCTGGATACCTGTTTGGTGGGAATTAGAAGTAAACCCCAAAAAAGCATAGATGTCGATAGTGATAACATACGTGTGATTTCAGGTCAATAGACAACTATGCGCCAGGGAGGCATAAAGGCTTTATGTCTCCCTGGTAATTAAATTAACAAGAAATTATTGGAGGTTTTGGAATGGATACTACAAAGAAAATAATTTTTCCAATAATTGCATACTTCTCATATTTAAGCAAAGTAATATTATGTTTAAATAACGTAATTTTATACTGGATAAAGAGATTGCTTTGAACGATTGAAAAGTGCAGTTTACTAAGAACCGAAAGAGGCATGGGATAAATTTGAAGACAATGTGTATAAACAGTCCGAGTTTACCTATGAATTCCGAGCGCTTTAATTCGAGACGCCAGGGTGGTAGGCTTTGTTCCGAGGAGTTCCGCCGCTCCCCCCACTCCTGATATCTTCCAGTTCGTTTTATGGAGGGTGGCCAGGATATTCTCTTTTTCCAGGTGCTTCAACTCTTCATAAGTCAGAACCTCACCGGTTTGTCCAATATTTTTTGCGGATTGGGACGTAATTGGCAAAGCTTTTTCTATATTCGTTTCCGGCAAATCTAATCTTAACTCATTTCCACTAGATAAGATAACTGCACGCTCAATCACATTTTGTAGTTCTCGTATATTCCCGGGCCAGTCGTAACCCTGGAGTTGGAGAATATGCTTTTTCTTCAATGTTAATTCTTTCAGTCCCATGTTCCGGCAGCTCTGTCTCAAAAAATGTTCCGCTAAAAGAGGTATGTCCTCTTTCCTGTTCCGTAGAGGAAAAACTTCCAGTAGAAAAACGCTCAACCGAAAGTAAAGATCCGATCGAAACCGTTTCGCTTCCATCTCTTTCCTAAGGTTCCTATTGGTAGCGGCAATAATCCTTACATTAACCCGTCGGGTTCTCTCCTCACCAATTCTTTCATATTCACCTTCCTGAAGCACACGCAGTAGTTTACTTTGTAATTCAATGGGTATATCTCCCACCTCATCAAGGAAGAGAGTACCACCATCTGCAAGCTGAAACCGTCCTGTCCTATCCTTGACTGCTCCGGTAAAAGCACCTTTTACGTGTCCGAAAAACTCACTTTCAAAAAGTTCACGCGGAATAGAAGCGCAGTTCACTTTAATGAGGGGACGGGTTTGACGCCTGCTTCGTTGATGGATAGCCAGGGCAATGAGCTCTTTGCCTGTCCCGGATTCTCCTTGAATAAGGACAGTAGCGTCAGTAGGGGCTACTAGTTCTATCTGTTGAAGGGTTTTTTGTAAAGTGGAACTCTGTCCTACAATATTGATAAAAGGATATACTTCCCTAACTTCATCGCGGAGATACTCATTCTCCAATTCCAACTGCCTGTGTAACTGTTCAATTTCCTCAAAAGCCCTAGCATTGGCAATGGCAGCAGCAGCATTAGAGGCAAAAGTTTGAAGCATTGCCAAGTGAGATTGATTCAATACGCTTCTGCTGAAAAGAGCCAGCACACCTAATGTTTCTCCCCTGAATATCAACGGCTGTCCGGCGAAACTGGCTATTTCTTCCCGCTTTGCCCACTCAGGATCCATCAGCCAGGAAGAATTATCAAGTATGTCATTACGGAAAACTGCTTTGCCGGTTCCACCAATATAGCCTATCTTTCCTGTTGCAGTAAGGCTGTCAGGTTCAACTTTAAAAAGAGGAAAGCGTCTATAATGCCCTTTCAGTAATGTCGGCCATCGTTCTCTATGAAGCGAACTACCATTGCTTGCAACCAGGTGCAGACACTTTGTCTGATCAGGACATGTTTCTATCCAGGGACATTTATGACATAAATCTCCCGGTGCTATAATCCAGATCCTAGCCAGAACAACGTTAGGGTCGTCAGCCAAACTATCCACAATATTACGGAAGACAACATCAACCGAGCGCTCGTTTGCTACTGATAAGGCAATTGATTGAAAGAATTCAATATTCATATATTTAAGGCTATACGATTACTGATTTATTGTCAACGAGTTATCGTGATTTACGATATCTCGAAAATTACCTCCATTTGTCATCAAATAATTAAGAATTTACTAATTCCTTAATTCCCAATTCGTAAATCTTCTTTTAACATATAGCCTTGTATTCACACCACTTACATTTCTGGTCACTCAACTTTTTGAAGCATCCATCCTTATGTGCAGTAAAGAAATTGTCCAGGGTCGAGTCTAATTCTCTGCAGGCTTCCTCAGATGTATCAATTACTACGGATTTATTTGGAACAAGGAAGTAGAGTATGGTTTCATCAACCTTTCTGCCATAAATCGTTTCCAGCGCCCGGGCATATAGCTGCATCTGCAGTTGGTAAAGCTTCACTTTCTCCGGTATTTCATCAATGGTAATATCATTTGACTTGTAGTCAATAATTTTTAACAGACCTTCATTGTTAAAATAGAAAAGATCTATCTGTCCCTTTATAAGGTTATGTCGGTAATTGAATATAAATGATGTTTCTCGTTTATACCGTTTACTTGAAACAACCTCCTTACCAATATCACTATTGTAGAAAGAGTTTACCCAGTTAGCAACATGGTCTAAGCTATCCTGGTTTGTGTCCATTTCAAAGACGCTCAGCTCTTTTTTAATATATTCCTTGGGATTATCTTCAGGAAAATGGTAGTTCTTAAAGACCCGGTGTACGATATTTCCCAACTCGTGTCCGGGCAGTTCATCGTCTTTCAGAT
>CAZPAM010000030.1:0-12256 GCA_964584595.1 uncultured Candidatus Scalindua sp.
ATCCTGGCCTTAATAGGAATCTGGTACAACAATTTCTTTGGCGCACAGACAGAAGCAATCCTGCCCTACGATCAGTATATGCACAGGTTTTCGGCATACTTTCAGCAGGGGAATATGGAGAGCAACGGAAAATCAGTGGACAGAAACGGGAACAAAGTTAATTATCAGACTGGACCTATTATATGGGGTGAACCGGGAACAAATGGCCAGCACGCTTTTTATCAATTAATCCATCAGGGCACAAGAATAATACCGGCAGATTTTCTTGCACCCGCAATCAGTCATAACCAGATTGGTGAACATCATAACATTCTATTATCAAACTTTTTCGCGCAGACAGAGGCCCTCCTGAACGGAAAGACAAAAGAAGAGGTTATCGAAGAGTTGAAAAATGATGGAAAGAGTGATGATGAGATTGAAAAACTTTATCCTCACAAAGTCTTTGAGGGCAACAGGCCGACAAATTCAATCCTTTTCAGTAAACTTATCCCAAGGGCTTTAGGCAGTTTAATAGCGATGTATGAGAACAAAATCTTTGTCCAGGGAGTGATCTGGAATATATTCAGCTTTGACCAGTGGGGAGTCGAGCTTGGCAAACAACTGGCAAAGAAGATACTGCCGGAGTTAGGAGATGATAAACAGGTTGATTCCCACGACTCTTCTACAAGCGGATTAATAAATACTTTCAAAGAGATGAGAAAGTCTTCAAAGTAATCTTTTAGATTGTCTCTACTCCATTGGCCATGGAGCATCATCCTTCTCTTCCGTAAAATAGCAGAACAGATCCCATGTATATTCCTTATTGGATAAGGGACAGCGCAGAGTAACCTTGCTCTCAGTTATATCGGTAACTTCCCAATCTCCATTGCGGCTTGATCCCTCGATCCTGATTTTCTGGCCCACTTCAAAAGGATATGACTTGAAAATCGCCACCTTGTGCTTTGCCATAAAACCCTCCTTGATAATTTCTAACTAACAGGAATCTCGTCAATCTTTGCGGCAAGGATGAAGTCACTTTCTGTCAGACCGTTAATCTTGTGGGTACATATTGTAATACTAACTTTCCCCCAGGTTAGAAAGATATCAGGATGGTGTCCCTGCTCTTCTGCAATCTCTCCCACCTTGTTTACAAATGCAAGTGCCTTTACAAAATTCGAAAACTTATACTTCTTGGAAATGTGATGTTCCTCAATCACATCCCATCCATCTACCTGTTCTTTAAGTTCTTCCAGCTCATCACCCTTTAAAGGTGGTACTCCTCCCTTACAGGGTACGCATTCTTTTTTGGATAGTGTCATTCTTACTCCTTTCGTAAAAAACCGTCCCCCTACTGCTGACCCATTAGCTTTGACCAGGTCAGGCCTAAATATTCATGAATAGCCAGTTGTGCCTTGTAAAGATTACCTGTACTTGGAAAAAAAGAGTGAGGATTTAATCCTTGCCCTTCACTAACGAGATGACCGATTGGGGATGGAATGGGGTTCATTCCAAGTTTTTTAAACATAGCCATTGACCTGGGCATGTGGGAAGCTGACGTTACCAGTACAAATTGTTCATTACCAACTATGGACTTGATAAGTTTAGCCTGGTCTTTTGTATCTTTTGATTTGGATTCAAGTATTATGTCGTTTTCAGGTATCCCAATTTTGCCTGCAACACGTGACATTGTGTCCGCCTCAGGAACCGGGTCAAAAACGCCGCCTCCTGCTAAAAGAAGTTTTGCCCCAGGATATCTCCTATAGATTCGAACTCCTTCTATCAGCCTCGTCAGTGAACTTCTACCTATCTGGCTTATCAGTGGTAATTCAGGATCTGAAATGTGTCCTCCTCCGAGGACGACAACATATTTTATTGCGGACTCATCTCCTTTTTTTGATACCGATGAAGAACCTCTCATTTCAAACGACTCGTATTTTCTTTCAAGTGGCCGGAGAAGTTTGTTTGCAATAACGCTGCAGCTGAACAATGTTAATATAATCAAACCAGCCGATACTACTATCTTTCCAGTTTTCTGTTTAGTCGTGAACCATAGCAGATATAAGCCTAGAAAAGAAATCCAAAGGCTTAAAGGGAGTGGATATAGGAAACCTGAAACAATCTTCTTGAGAATAAACATTTATATAAATCCTGTATTATCTTATTAACTAACCAGCTTGCTTATTAGCCTGAACCACCAATCAAAATCATACTAATACCAACTATAGATAAAATCAATATTTATTTCTACCATATACCTGCCAAATGCAGGGGTTACAACTTGACATTATATGAAGGCAGGTGTATTTTAAGAATCCTATGAATCAAAAATCTATTTCAAAGGAATTTTATAAAGGCAAGAAAGTAACCTTAATGGGATTAGGACTGTTTGGCGGAGGTGTTGGTGCCGCCAAATTCCTTGTTTCTCAGGGTGCAGACGTAACGATTACAGACCTGAAAAGTGCTGAGGAATTATCAGCATCCCTTAAACTCTTAAACGGCCTGTCTGTTAAGTTTCGGCTTGGAGAACACTCAGAAGAAGACTTTGCAGATGCAGATATGCTGGTTGTCAACCCCGCTGTGCCCGATGATTCCAGGTTTTTACAGATTGCGTGTAATAATAATGTGCATATCGATTCAGAACTGAACATTTTCTTCAGGCTTGTCCCTGCACCCGTAATAGGGATTACCGGCAGCAATGGCAAATCGACAACCACTTCCTTGTTAGGAGAGATGCTGAAGAAAGCAGGGATTAAAACATGGGTTGGAGGAAACATAGGCGTTTCATTATTGGAACATCTTGATGAAATCAAACCGGATGATGTGATCGTTCTTGAGATATCAAGTTTTCAGCTTGAGCTTCTTTCCAGGATAGAAATGAGTCCGCACATAAGTATAGTGACTAATATAGCTCCAAATCACCTTGACAGACACAAAACCATGGAAAATTATATAGACTCGAAAAAAGCAATTATTCGTTATCAAAAGGAGAATGATTACACAATACTGAATTATGACGATCCGACATTGAGAGAATGGGAAGGTGAATGCAAAGGCCATGTTCTATGGTTCAGCGCCACAAAAGAACTGGAACATGGCGCTTTCCTAAAGGATAATGAAATCATTATTAATCATAATTCCGACGTTATCTCCTGCCCAACACAAACTAACATAAAGGGCATTCATAATAGACAAAACATAATGGCCGCATCATATGCGGCAATAGCAATGCATGCAGACGTTGGATCTATTAAAGACGCGATTGCAGGATTTACCGGGCTAGAACACCGATTGGAATATGTAGACACTATTAATGAAGTGCAATATTACAATGATTCAAAGGCAACAACACCGGAAGCCGCAATTGCCGGAATAAAGGCTTTTGATAGCCCGACAATATTGATTGCTGGAGGGTATAATAAGAATGTAAGCCTCAGTCAGTTTGCACGAGAATGTACAAAAAATACAAAATACGTTATCCTTGTTGGAGAGACTGCCAGGAACATACAGGAGCTTATTAAAAACGTAAAGGGCGAAAAAGATGAAAAAGCCGAACCTGAAGTTTATCTGGCAGCATCCCTTGATGAGTCGGTAAGAAAGGCGTGCAAAATTGCTGAATCCGGTGATGTCGTTTTGCTATCACCGGCATGTGCAAGTTATGGTATGTTTACAAACTATGAAGAGAGAGGAAAAAAGTTTAAAGAACTAGTTCAACATTTGCAAGAGTAAGACTCGAACATGAAAGTCGAGGCAAAGTTACAATTATGACGAAGACAAATGACAAAAGTTTACTTAAAGAGACTGCCATAGGTATCGTTAAGCGTCTCAGAGAAAAGGGCTTCAGTGCACTGTTTGCAGGTGGTTGCGTTCGGGACATGCTGATGGGCAGTGCCCCGGAAGACTATGACATTGCAACAGACGCCCGCCCCGATGATATTATAAACATTTTCAAGAGGACGGTTCCTGTGGGCATTAACTATGGGGTAGTCCTGGTTATGGAGAATGATTTTGAGTTTGAGGTTGCTACTTTCAGGTCAGACGGCACATACACTGATGGCCGTCACCCTGACACAGTAACATTCTGTGATGCCAGGGGAGATGCATTAAGGCGTGACTTTACCATAAATGGAATGTTTTACGATCCGGTTGATGATAAGCATTTTGATTATGTCGGAGGCAGGGAGGATCTAAAGTCCCGTCTGGTTCGGGCCGTTGGTGACCCTTCTGAAAGATTTAATGAAGACAGATTACGAATGATAAGGGCAGTCCGTTTTGCATGCAGGTTTGACTATAAGATTGAAGACCAGACTGCAGAGTCCATAAAAAGACTTTATGATAAGATATTAACCGTAAGTATGGAAAGAACCAGGGATGAACTCAGAAAGATATTGACAGGCCCAAGCCCGCATACAGGTATCAAAATGATGGACGATCTAAATCTCCTGAATGAGATTCTTCCGGAAGTGACAGCAATGAAGGGTGTACAGCAGCCTGAAAACTACCATCCTGAAGGCGACGTATTTACGCATACCCTGCTCACATTATCCGAATTGGCTGCCAGCCAAACTTCAGCAGATAGTTGGGAGTTGGCAATGGCCGTACTCCTTCATGACATAGGCAAGCCCGTAACCTTTGAGATTGCAGACCGCATAAGGTTCAACAACCATGATAATATTGGTGCCGAGATGGCAGAAAAGATATGCGAGCGTTTAAGGATGTCGAATGCAGAGAAGGAACGTATAACATGGCTGGTAAAGATGCATCTCTATCTGAGACACGCACAGCAGATGAGGATAAGCAAACTGAAGAGGCTTTTTGCTCATGAAGGTTATCCTGAACTTGCAGAGCTTTATAAGGTAGATTCACTTGCCAGCACAGGAGATCTAGAAGATTACAACTTCTGCCAGAATATGCTTGAGGAATTGCAGGAGGAGGAGATTAAGCCGGAACCCCTCATCACCGGTAATGATTTAATAGCTTTGGGGCTGAAACCGGGCCCAATCTTTTCAAAAGTCCTGGATGCAATAAAGGACGATCAACTGGAACAAAAGATTACGACTAAAGAAGAGGCATTAGAAAAAGCAAAGGAACTTGTAACTCTTTCTGAAAGGTAGAAAAAAGTGAAGGTCATAATAAAAGATTTAAAAAGAGAATATGATGGGTTTTTTAAGGTTGATAAAGCCGTCCTTCAACACGAAAAGTTTGATGGTTCGATGAGCGGGGAGATCGACAGGTTAAATTTTGATAGAGGAAATACTGTAGCAGTTATCCTCTATAATAAAGCTAATAACTCTGTTGTTCTGGTCAGGCAATTTCGCTATCCTGCATATTTGGACGACGGCCCCGGATGGTTGATAGAATGTGTTGCAGGGATAAAAGACAACGATAAAGTTACTGTGGCAAAGAAAGAAGTACTGGAAGAGACCGGCTATGAGGTAGACGATCTGAAATACCTAACGCAATTCTATCCTAGTCCAGGAGGATGCTCTGAAAGAATATCCATATACCTTGCTTACGTTGAGCCAGAGAGTGAGACAAAGGAAGAGAAATACTTTGGCACAGAAAACGAAGATATTCAGGTTATAGAGATACCTCTTAACAAGACATTTGAAATGATTAAGAATGGCGAAATCTGTGATGGAAAAACCATAATCGGCCTTTTCTGCCTTCGTGATGAATTAGAGAAAAGCTAAAAGAATATTATAATGAAGAATAAGACTGTATTCGTTGATATAGATACTCAATTTGATTTTATGAATCCCAATGGTGCTCTTTATGTCCCTGATGCTGAAGGCATAATTGATAACATAAAAAGGCTCTTTGACTATGCAAAAGAACATAAGATTAAGACACTCTCTTCAACAGATGCACACAATGTTGATGATCCGGAGTTCAAACTCTTCCCCCCACATTGCATAAAAGATACCCACGGAAATCAAAAGATTGAAGCCAGCACATGTAAAGATAATATCATCATTGAAAATGTAGAGCAGGATATCACTGAATCCATACTGGACCACGAACAGATAATCGTTGAGGGCCAGACATTTGATATCTTCGAAAGTATCAACACAGACGAAATCGTGAAAAGATTGGATGCACATAATTACGTAGTATTTGGAGTTGCAGCAGATTATTGTGTAAAGGCAGCTGTGTTTGGGTTTTTAAAACGTGGTTACAATGTTTCCCTGATTACGGATGCAACAAAAGCAATTACAAAAGAAGGAGAAGCAATAGCCCTTAAGGAAATGAAAGACGCCGGTGCTGTCTTTGCAACTACAGAGGATATCGTAGCAAAGTAAATCCCAATAGAAGAGATTGTAGCTTAAAATATTCTCAGCGCTACTGTCGTATAATTTACAATGTTGAAAAGATTTATATTATATTATTCATAATGTTTATCCCAAGATTCATAGAAAAAGGATTAATTTTTCACCCTGGCAAAAGTAACGATTCTGCAACGCCTGATATTTACGGCATTGAGTATGATGATGTTATTTTTAAGACTGAAGACGGACTGAACCTGAACGGCTGGTTCGTCCCCGGGAAAAAATCCTCCCCCGATGCTGACTTGCATACACTCCTATGGTTTCACGGTAATGCAGGCAACATTAACCGCAGGCTTGATAACATAAAGATGATATATGAAAGAGTGCCCGTAAATGTCTTTATCATTGACTATCGTCAATACGGCAGAAGTGAGGGCAAGGTAACAGAAGAGGGTACTTATATTGATGCCAGGGCAGCACTTGCGTACCTGCATTCACGAGATGACATAAACAATGAAAAGATTATCTTCTTTGGCCGTTCCCTTGGCAGCGCCGTGGCCGTTGAACTTGCCTTAAATGAGAAGTGCCGCGCCCTGATTCTCGAGACTCCCTTCACGTCTATACTGGAGATGGGGAAAAAGCTCTATCCATACCTGCCTGTCAGTCTTTTGTTACAGACAAAATACGACACACTTTCAAAGATAGGAAACATAAAAGTACCAATCCTGGTCATGCATGGCGACCAGGATAAACTTGTTCCATTTGAACACGGAAAAAGAATATATGATATGGCCAATGAACCCAAGGAGTTCTACACCATCCCAGGGGCCGGACACAACGATACGCATATTGTGGGTGGGGAAGAATATTTCGATGCGATAAAGAACTTTGTCAATAAACTGGAAAACAAAAAAATTAACAACTAACCACGGAAAAATACATCTGCCTGTTTGACAATCTATTTACTTAAAAAGGGGAAAAGATTGTGAAAATAATTGTAGTCATTAGTATTTCTATGATTATGATTTTATCCTGTGTAGCTCTGATCGTTTTCTGTACTGTCAGCCTTGTGCAGAGGGGAAAATTGCAGGAGTCCGGCGAATCGTATGCAAGTATAGCTGATGATTACCTGAAGAAGGGAATGGAGAAAGAATCAATGGAGGCACGTAGAAAAGTCATCAGCATATTTGAAGAATGCTTAGAAACAGACCCGGACAGAGCCTATTATTATCTTCAAATCGGCTCAAGTTATTATTTCCTGTCGGAGTATGAAAAGGCTATAAGCTACTGTGAGAAGACTATAGAAAAGGATCCGTCTTATGCTCAGGCTTATGACTATTTAGGTATGAGTTATGCGGAATTGAAACAGTATAAAAAGGCTGTTTCGCATCATAAAAAGTCTTTGGAAATTGATCCTAAAGCTCCCAATACAAATTTTAGATTAGCCCTTACATATGGCAATTTAAAAAGGTTTGAAGAAGCAATAAATTATTATCAAAAGGCTATAGAACTTAATCCAGAATTCGCCACAGCTTACAACAACCTTAGTCTGATATATATTGAGCTTAAGAAATATGAGTATGTCATCAAACAGCTTAAGGAGGCTATAAAAATCTTTCCTGATGATTACAACTTGCATGTAAGTTTGGGACTGGCATATGAGAGAAGCGGTGCATTTGAAGAAGCCATCAGTACCGATAAAAAAGCTATTGAAATTAATCGGGATAATCATCTCGCCTGGAATAATCTGGGATTTGCTTATTATCAAAAAGATATGCATAGGATGGCTATAGAACATTTTGAAACAGCATTGAAGTTATTACCTGATGATTCTCGTGTACATTATAATAAGGCCCGTGCCCATTTTAAACTTGAAGAATATACCGAGGGATTCAAGCATTATAACCGGGCCATTGAACTGGGTGGCGGCAAAGGTGTACCATTTGGTAAAAAGATAATAGCTAATATGGCTGAAGACATCTTTGAAGAAGTAATTAACAGCTTGAAAAAAACTATTGAACTTAATCAGGATAATCCCAAAACGTGGAGCAACCTGGGATATGCCTATCATCACCGTGGCATTTATGATGAGGCCATAAATGCATACCGCGGAGCCCTTGAACTTGACCCTGATCATTCTCTTGCACATTATAATAAAGCTCATGCCCATTTTAAACTTGAAGAATGTACCGAGGCATTCAAACACTACAACCGCGCCGTTGAACTGGACCATCGTAAAAGTGCTAAATTCCATAAACAGATATTAACCAAAATGACAGAGGACGATTTTGCAGAAGCCATCAACAGCTTGAAAAAGGCAGTTACAATTAACAGCGATGACCCTCTTGCCTTGAATGAGCTGGGGTATACTTATTATCTGCGTGGCATTTATGATGAGGCTATAAATGCATACCGCGGAGCCCTTGAACTTGATCAGGATTATCATAGGACCTGGGAAAATCTGTTTCATGTATATATAAAGAAGGGTATTGTGGAAGAAGCGGAAAAGGCGTGTCAAAAAACCATTGAGCTGGCACCTGATGATTCAAAAGATTCATACTATTGGAGAAGGCTAGGTAAACTCTATTTGTCCAAACGCGATTTACAGAAGGCTTCGAGTGCCCTCATAAAGGCCACTCAGTTAAATCCCAAATCTGTTACTGCCTGGTACGACCTCGGCGAGTATTATAAAAAACACAGGAAGGCAGAAAAACGCGGAGATGCTATCCGTGCCTACGAAAAGGTCGTGCAACTGAACCCTCGTTACAAGAAAACCTGGTACAAACTCGGCAACCTATACAAAAAAGAAAAACGTTATGACAAAAGTATAGGCTCATACCGGAAACATCTTGAACTCTTTCCTGATACTCATATCGCCTGGAACAGTCTCGGTTATGCTTACTATAAACATGGCAGTTATGATGAAGCCATAAAGACATACAAGAAGGCTCTTGAACTTAAACCTGACTACCTCATGGCCTGGAAAAATCTGTTTAATGTCTATATCAAACAAGGCCTCAAAGAGGAAGCAGAAAATACTTGCAGTAAAATACTTGAACTTAAACCTAAATCTAAGTGCTCCCAGAAAATCAACAAAAAATGGCTTAATAAAGCACCTGTAGCGGTGAAATAAAGTTAAATGAATTTTAAATGCCCACATTGTCATGAACCAGGTATTACATTTTTTTGGAAGTGGCGATCTAGCAAGAAATACCCAGCATCCTGTGTGCAATGTGGCAAAGCATCACATGGTATAGGTTGGTGGGTTTTATTATATTGGGAATTAACATCTTGCATTCTCATAGCTGTTACAGTTATATCACCACTATTCAGTAGATGGTGGTCTTTTATAGCTGTTACTATTGTTGCATTCTTTTTTATTGAAAGTATCCGAGTTATTAGTTTTCCAATGGTACCTTTGAAAAACAAGAAAATAGATAAAGAGGTATAGGCGGAGTTAATTCTTTCTTAATGACAAATATTATTCAATTTCAAAATAACAAGTATCCTGTTATTTGCGATGATTAAATAACAAAAGGAGGCACAGTTGGACTTGCGGAAGATATTAAGAATTACTATAGTTGTACATTGGCTTTCAATTATAGTTTATATTCTAGTATCAGATATTCTAGATGCCTACCTTCCAGTGCAGTTACAAGACTATAAATTGTGGGTACACGAGCAAGGCGACACCAATGTAGAAACCGCAATAATGGTGGTAGCCACTATCGTGGGTGTAGGTCATATTATTTCATCCATTGGGTTGTTTTTCCTTAAACCTTGGGCAAAATGGTCTTACAGTGCACTCACTGCAAGTGTACTGATATTATCAGCTTTTCTAAGGCCAACAGTTGAGCATGCTTTGACAACCCCATTTGAAAGTATATCAACAATGGCTTCCGGCGTTATCTTATACTTGATCTTTTTTACGAATGTGATACCAAGTCAGATAAATGGGAAGCAACAAAGAAGCAATAAATAGTATCACTCTATTTTCTATTAAAACTGAAAAGATAAAAAATGAGCAAATTATTATATATAATCCTAACTTTATTTTTGGTATTCCCAATTTTAATTAGTGCTGAAGAATTAAATGGTCTTCATAAGGAGTATTATGATGATGGAAGCGTTCATTATGAAAGAATGTATAAAGACGGGCAGGTTGATGGAGAGGTTAAAGAATATTACAAAGATGGTACATTAAAAGCAGAAATGTATTTTGAAAATGGAGTGGTTAACGGGAAATTTCGCAAATATTTTCCTAATGGACAACTAGATAAAGAATTATTAATGGATAATGGTAATCCTCATGGTGAGTATAAAGGTTATTATGAAAGTGGAGCCTTGAGGGGAAATTGGATGTTTAATGAAGGAAAGATAGAGGGAAACCTGTCCATTTGACAAACTGTTTACTTGCTAAATACGGACGCTGTCCATGAATATCCTATTCTTTATTTCTAAATTACCATGAATAAAAATAAAAAAAGGACTAAATTAACCATAATAGCAAATGAAACCAAAAGTAATGTTCATTTGAAGGTAATAGATTGGCTCAATTTTAACAAATTCAAAACTCTCTCTGAGAGTTGTAACCAGGAGTTTGTTACTTATGGATCACGATTTATACCCTTTGATTTAGCAGGTCCCTATATCAAACTAAAAGTAGAAGAAGGTTCAATTGTGGCAGTGTTTTTAGAAAGAGTCATTAGAAATGTTTATGTAGTTGTCTTTGAATTTAAGATTACTGACTCAGGCAAAGAAACTGAGCTTACTCTAGAGGGCTATGCAGCAGGCACAGGACTGCTGGCAAAAAAAGAGTTGCCTCTCCAGAATAAACCAGGGGCTTTAGGTTATTTACCAAGTAAAAAAGGTTTTGATTTATTAAATAAATTTCAAGAGGACTTTTCAGAATATAAATTTAAATCATAAGCCACTTTATATAATTATAGTGCAAGAAATAGTGATAGCGACTGCTTAATCCCTCCATGTTCTCTGTGAACTCCGTGGTTAAATTATTATGCAGGCTTTAGTAATTTCTTTATAACCTGCATTGCAAGCATGAGTATGTGGCCTTCGTAGTTCTTAATCGTTCCTATCACATCATCATCGCCGCCTTTGTCACCTACCATCTTCTCCAGCCCGTTCTTTATTTCGTCATCGGATTCCTTTCTCTTTATCTGGTCCAGCACGTTACATACATCTGGTATATCTGAGTCCTCCAGGGAGTCCCTCAGTTTTGATATCAGTATCTGTATATTATCATCTGCGACTGTACCCATTCGCTTGGCAAGATTCCTGTCCACCAGTTTTCTATGGATCATCTCGTCTACTTCCTCAAGTTTATCAAAATGGATCCCCGCCTCTTTCTCCCATGATTCAAGTTGTTCGATCGATAAAGCCATTACTTTCTCTCCTTTTTATGTTTTATGAATGCGTCAGGTAAACAATCAATTATGTCGGAAGCTATCATTGATAGCTCTCCCTTCTTCTTTGCTGCAATGTCTCCTGCCAGACCATGGATGTAAACACCAAGCTGTGAGGCATCAAATATGTTAAGCCCCTGGCCGATTAATGATACAATAATCCCTGTCAGGACATCACCGACACCGGCCGTTGCCATCCCGGTATTACCCGTACGGTTTACGTATACTTTTTTATAATCAGCGACTATAGTTTTGTCGCCCTTTAATACCAGAACGAGTTTCTTTTCTCCTTTTAACTTCTTTTGAATTGATTGAACAAACTGCGATGCAGTGTTAAGTCTCTCTTTTTGCACGTCCTTTGCTGAACGAATACCTGCTAAGCGTGACATCTCTCCCGGATGAGGTGTCAATACTATGTTCTGTTTTATCCTGTGCAATACACTCACATTATTCGCTAACGCATTAAGCCCGTCAGCGTCAATTACCATGGTGCGGTCTATGTTTTTTATTAACCAGAGGATGAGTTCTCTTGTCTCCGGTTGTTGGGAAAGGCCGGGGCCTAATGCGACAACATCGTGTGATTCACAC
>CAZPAM010000030.1:12266-15813 GCA_964584595.1 uncultured Candidatus Scalindua sp.
CCCTTGCTAGATAAAGTAGACGCCTTTGTCTCCGGCAGGGGATATGTCATCACGCAGGTCAGTTTAGTTTCCATTACAGGATTCAGGCTTTCGGGTATACCCAATGTAACGATGCCCGACCCGCTTCTCAACGCAGCTTTGGAACAAAGGTATGCAGCGCCCGTCATGCCGGGAGAACCGGCAAGGACCAACACGCGTCCATAGCTGCCCTTGTGAGTATTTTTTTTCCTGGGAGTTAATTCAGGTAGTTTTTTTACTTGAACCATAATTCTAGACTATTTGTATTATTTAACATTGTTTATCAGAGATGCAACATAAGCAGCCCCGAAACCATTGTCTATATTTACAACGGTAACATTTGCAGCACAACTGTTTAACATTGCCAGGAGAGGAGTAATGCCGCCAAAACTGGCGCCATATCCAACACTTGTCGGCACACCGATAACAGGGCAAGCCACCATTCCTCCCACCACGCTGGCAAGCGCTCCTTCCATGCCTGCAATAACTATAATCACCCTGGCGGCAGAAATCTCTTTTTTATTTCTAAGCAGACGATGTATACCGGCAACTCCAACATCACAAAGCACCTTTACATTATTTCCCATTATCTCCGCAGTCTCTTTTGCTTCCTCAGCAACAGGAATGTCTGAGGTACCGGCAGTTACAATCAGAATCGACCCCTTCTTCTTTTTTGAGCGGGAGTTCTTAATCACTATCGTTCCGGCCACATCGTTATATCTGGCCTTTTTAAATTTTCGAGAAACACATTCATACATCTCCGCACTCGCACGGGTTGCCAATAAATCAGCCCCGTGCTTAATTATCTGGGTAGCAATCTTGAGAACCTGCTCCGGCGTCTTACCTGCACAGAATATCACCTCAGGAAACCCGCAGCGTATAGTCCGATGAGTATCAACCTTGGCAAATTCCAGGTCTTTGTAAGGCATGTCCTTAAAACTGTGCAAGGCTTTCTCTATTGTAAGATCGCCTTTTTTTACCTTTGTTAAAAGCTTCTTGATAGAGTTATCGTCCATTGTTAATACCTTTCTTTTACTCTCTACTCGTTCCCAAGCTACGGCATTGCCTCAACCTCAAGTCCAGAAAATTCTTCTTCTTCATACTTATGATATGCAAGTCCTGCTACCATAGCAGCGTTGTCCATACACAATTTCTTTGAAGGGTAATAGAGCGGTATATCCCGTTGCTTTGCAGCATCTGCAAGCCTTTGCCTTAACCTGGAATTGCAGGCAACACCACCACCCAGAATTATATTTCTGGCAGAAAATTTAGTTGCGGCAAAAATAGTTTTGTTTACCAGGACATCAACAACCGCTTCCTGAAAACTTGCCGCAAGGTCTGCAATCTCCCGGTCCTCTAATTCCGGCATCTCGCCGGCATTCTTTGAATCCTGACCCAGGCAGTGATACAAGACTGCTGTTTTAACTCCGCTAAAACTAAAATCAAGAGAGCCCTTTTTCAGATAAGAGCGGGGAAACGAAATTGCCTCCCCGTTACCTTTCTGTGAAATAGTATCAATCTCCGGCCCGGCCGGATAGCCTAAACCTAAAATCTTACCAACTTTATCAAACGCCTCCCCTGCCGCATCATCAATAGTCCCCCCTACCTGTGTATGACTTGTTTCATTTTGTGTCAGGAATAATGAGGTATGTCCACCCGATACCACAAGGCTGATTGCCGGATAATCAATATCTTCATGTTCAATTTTACTTGCATAAATATGTGCATGCAAATGATTGACAGTTATAAGCGGAATTCCCAATACCCAGCTCAACGTCTTGGCAGTCGTAAGCCCGATTAATAATGCACCTATAAGGCCCGGTGTGTTTGCCACCGAGATTGCGTCTATATCCTTAAACTTAATATTAGCCTCTGTAACAGCTTTGTCAATCACTGTTATAATAGTATCTGTGTGTGCACGACAAGCTATTTCGGGAACCACACCTCCAAATCTTGAGTGAAGATCCTGTTGAGATGCTACTATGTTTGAATGGACTTTTATGCCGTCTTCTACTACAGAGGCAGACGTTTCATCACAAGACGTTTCGATACCCAGGATTATCATATCACATTAGAAGAATTTCTTTAATGGAGTTTATTGGGAATGGATAAAAATTCCAGGATTGTATCTGTTTATCGCAGGCCTAATCAGTTCCTGTTGTTTTGGCATAAACCCTTATGCCTTTCAATACGTCAATCGCCCTGGAAAGTTGTACATCAACAAATTTTTCTTCACCTTCACTCTCTTCGATATCCATGGACGGCTCTTTCAGGTCTTTCGTACGTATGTCTGTAGCATTAGATATGGTCAGGTTTTTATGCAGTTCTCTTATTTCCTTTTTTGTAAGGTCCACCTTAATATCCGGTTCAATACCTACTCCATCAATCAGGGTGCCGGATGGTGTGTAGTATTTGGCTGTAGTCAGTTTCAAGGCAGTATTCTTATTTTCTATTGGTATCAAACTCTGTACAGAACCCTTTCCAAAGGTTTTTGTCCCCAGCAAGAGGCCGCGGTTATGATCTTTGACTGCACCTGCAACAATTTCAGAAGCACTGGCACTGCCATTATTGATCAGTATTATCAATGGGAAATCTTCATATGTTCCTGATCTATGCGCCTTATATTCATGTTCCTGTGACTTGTGCCTGCCTTTTGTAGAAACTATGACACCTTTTTTAATAAACTTGTCCGACATATCTACTGCAATATTCAAAAGACCGCCCGGATTAAATCGCAGATCCAGGACAAGAGCCTCCATACCCAGTTTTTCTAATTCTTCAATTGAGGCATCCAGATCAGTTATTGTATTATCCTGAAAACCGGTAACTGCAACATAGCCAATTTTACTCTCCTTATCAACGATCCTCGTACCACGCGTACTTTTAATCTTAATTTTTGCCCGTTCAATAGTTATGTCAACCGGCTCTCTTTCTCCCTCATGCAGCACCGTTAATACAACTTTAGTATTGGGTTTGCCACGAAGTATTTCAATAGCTTCGCGAATTGTAATATTTTTTGTCGATTCTCCATCGATCTTGAGTATTCTATCCCCAATAAACACCCCCGCCCGAAATGCAGGTGAATCAACAATTGGAGTCAGAACAGTCAAGATACCGTCCTTTATAACGACTTCAATACCCAAACCTTCGAATACACCTCCCGTTTCAATCCTCAACTCTTCAAGATGTTTTGAGTCAATGAACTGGCTATATGGGTCCAGGCTGCCAAGCATACCTTTGTATCCACTCTTAAGCAGCGCCCTGAGTTCAACTTCATCAACGTATTTATTCTGTATTTCCTTTATTACTGTTATGAACTCTTCAAAATCCTGATAATAAACATCCGGACTTGTTTCTTTCTCTGTTTGCGCATGCAGACCGCATGGGGTTAAAGAGAAAAAAATAATTACTACCCAGATAAGATTAAAACAACTCCTTGTTGCTAACACTGAAAACTTCTCCTTCATTTTAGTTAATATATGTGGTGGGCAGAGCCGGAATCGAACCGGCGACACCGGGATTTTCAATC
>CAZPAM010000030.1:15968-28031 GCA_964584595.1 uncultured Candidatus Scalindua sp.
GATTTTCAAACTTAATTTCTTCCCTCAATTTATAAAGAAACTGAACTTCCAGATCCTTTCCGTAAATCGATTCATTAAAATCAATTATGTGAACCTCGACCAGAGGCTCGTTGTCATCTGTATCTTTCTTGAACGTGGGGCAAGTCCCTATATTGGTTATGGCGTTATGTTCCCTGCCATCCAGAAATGCCTTAGTAGCATAGACACCGGAAGGAGGCCTTATCTCATGGTGAAGATTAAGATTGGCAGTGGGAAATCCCAGCTCCATGCCGCGGCCATCACCCTTGACTACCGTGCCGAGCACAGAAACACGCCTGCCCAGCATTCCTTTCGCTTTCTGCAAATCCCCTCGAATAATTTCTTTTCGTATGGCTGTGCTGCTTGTAATTTCGCCTTCAATTTCTGCAGGTTCACATACAACCACTTCGAATCCATATTTTTCCGCAAAATCAGAGACCATTGATGCATCGCCCCTTCTATCCTTGCCAAATGAACAGTTAAATCCGAGCACGACTACTTTGGCCCCGAGCCATTCATGAATTACCTTAACTATAAAATCCTCAGCACTGATTTCTGCGATCTTTTTATCAAACTCCAACACAACTGTTACATCAACGCCCAGTTGATCAAACAAGACCAGCCTGTGTTCGAGTGATGTAATGCAGGACTGTTGTGTCTGTGAAAGAAAGCTTTTTGGATGGCGATCAAAGGTCAGGATTATCGATTCTCCGTTTCCCTTGTTCGCCAGATCTATAGTTTTCTGAATAACCTCTTGATGACCTGAATGTACGCCATCAAACACCCCTAATGTAACAACAGGCCAGTTAAGTTTTCTCTCTATCTTTTTATTAATACCAAAAACTGTATCCAAGTTTATCCTCTCAGCCTCTTTTTTTTCCTAATTGAGCCCTTTTGGCTACCCAGGATTCCCATTCTGTTATGAACGCCAATTGCTTTTCCCTTAGATACTGTTCCATTATTGAATCTTCTTCCTCTTCAAATTTCCCCGGATCAACCGTCTTTCTCTCTACCAGCGTTACCACATAACATCTTTGTATACCTTTGTCTTCAACCGCAATGGCTGACTCTCCGACTTTCAGGCCAAATACAGTTTCAACAATTTTAGCTTTATCCTGCCCCAATACCTCTATATCATCATCTTCACTCATAATTCCCGGCCTGGTAATATAATTTGTTCCTATTATATCTATTTTACCTGCCTCATCTTCAATAGATTTTATACCCTCTTCAAAGGACGTCTGGTTAATCTTCTCAAGGCATTTTTCAGCAAGCTTCTCTGCCTCTTCAAATCCCTTTGCATAACTCAGATCCCTGGCAACCCTCTCACGAATCTCTTCATAAGGCGGTGTATGAGGTTCTACTTTCTCTATCACCCGATAAATAAGTTTACCTTCCGTAGAACTAAGGGGCGGAGAAGGATCATTTATATCCCGGTCAAATACCTGCTGGGGAAACTCCGGTAGATCTATCAACACTTCGAATAACTCATCCTTTGCAAAATAGTTTGTTCCATTAGTCGAGTTTGTTGGAATAACATACTCAAGGTCATGTTTCTCCGCAAGATCAGGAAAGCTGATAAACGCCTCTTTGTCAATCATTTCGTATATTTCTTCATCCGCACCAGCAATCTGCTTGTTAATCTCAGCATCGTACTTTTTGTAAAATATATTATTTTTAATTTGCTCCTTCACTTCCTCAAAGGGCTTGAATTCTGCTACAGAAGTTTCCGCTGATGCTTCCTCCGAAGCCGCCTCTGAATCTTCCTCTGGATTTTCTTCTTCGTCTTCCGGTCTGAACATAAGGTCCTTTTTCTCTTCGTAATAACTAAGCATTTCCTCATCAGTAATTGAAGCAGTAATCTCTCTTTCTACTGCGGCATTCTTTGTCATCACATATTCTATCTTAACCTTCTCAGGTTCTTTATAACCCCATCTTCCCTCTTCAACACTCGGGAAGGCTTCATTGTGCTTATCGTAAAAAGCTCTGACTTCGTCTTCCTCAACCTCAACATTACCGATAAAGTCCCTGGCGTTAAGGGCTGCATATTTTACCTTTACTTTTTCATTTTCCTTGATGTATCTCTGTAATGCCTCGTCCCTGGTAATCTTTACTGAATTCTTTAAAAGGAATAGAAGTTTTTTGCTTAAAAGATATTCCTTAATAGTCTTTTCAAACTGATGTTCCGTCAAATGGAGTGCTGACCCGAGCATACGCCTGAAAGCTTCTTTGTCTTCAAAGATACGCGGATCAACAGGAAAGAAATTCCGTACCTCCTGCGCAAGTTCTTCTTTAGATACGAAAATACCCATTTTCTCAGCCTGGATAAAAAGCGCCATCTGAGCCCATACCATTTTAGCGACAGGCTCTTCTGTATCTCTGAAAAAGATCCTCGCCCATCTGGTCGCAGTATCAGTAAACTGTTCCTGTGTAACTTCTATACCATGAATTTCTCCGATAGAAGGTTTTGGCACCATATACTCTGCCGCCGGACCAATTCCCCATATTACCATCAAGAATACAACTAAAGTACCTAAGAGTTTTTTCTGATTTCTTCTAAACCAACCTGTCGCTGCCATATATACCTCACATTAAGTTATTCCAAACGTTAAACTAAGCACAGGAAACTCTTTATCACAATGAATTCCCCGGATTCTTGTACAAATGCGAATTTTAAATTATATAAAGCATCGTTATAACTATCAACAGCTTTTTGTAATAATTTAATGCTTTAATTTATTTGGAAGAATATAGTTAAATGTGCTAAGCTGGGAAAAAATCAACAATCAACAATCAACAATCATAAATAGACAATCCATAGGGGGGAGCCAAAAATTGGTTAAGACAAACAAAGATAAATTAGTAATGCAATCAGTAGTAGGACAAATATCAAGCCCCACTTTTGCAAGCACACCTTATGTCATCAGTGCTGACGGCAAGCCACTCGTTCTTCCGAGTGTTGGCGGGATTACTTACAACGTCAGGGTTGGAGACCCGGCAATCGGCTGGGCTGCCGATCATGTGGAACCGGGAGTCAGTATGACTAATACAGAAAAGTCCATCGGAAGCTGGTCACCAAATGCAGGACTTAACACACTGGCATGCGCAGGAAATGAAGTAAAGGTTATCTCAGGAGAAGCCAAGGGGGCAAAAGGTTATGTAATCGGAAAGCACGGTGGTATAGAACATGTGATAGTTGACTTCCCTCCAAAGACCCTTGAGAAAATGGTAGTGGGAGACAAGATGCAGATAAAAGCGTACGGAACAGGATTAGTACTGACAAATTACTATCCTGACATACACGCAATGAACATCTCTCCCCGCCTTTTATCGAAGATACCTGTAAATGAAGCAAAAGGTATCCTCAAGTTCCCGGTGACCCATATAGTCCCTGCCGCAATTATGGGATCGGGACTGGGTTCCAGCCACAGCTACTCAGG
This sequence comes from uncultured Candidatus Scalindua sp., assembly GCA_964584595.1. GTDB lineage: Bacteria > Planctomycetota > Brocadiia > Brocadiales > Scalinduaceae > Scalindua. Next base: position 19,427 of record CAZPAM010000030.1, read on the forward strand.
TGACTACGACATCCAGATGTTTGATAAGAAAGTCGTAAAGAAATTCGGACTTGGAACACTCAGGTTTGGCGATTTGGTGGCAATATCCGATGCAGACCACTCTTACGGGAGAATATACAAGACAGGCGCTATTTCAATCGGCATCGTAGTCCACTCAGACTGTGTTATCGCAGGCCACGGCCCCGGTGTAATGACAGTACTCACATCCGGCAAAGGCAAGATCAAACCCGTAATAAGCAAGAAATCAAACCTAGTACATTATTTAAAACTAAAATAAAACGTAATAGTTTACCGCAAAGACGCAAAGGAAAACTGAATATGGTAAACTCCGAATTAATCAAACCGGGTATCATTTTTTACCTGTTTTCTCTCCTGATAAGCAGCACTCTTTTATGCAACTTTTCAAATGCAGAATCTATAGAACAGGGCGATGCACAACAGAATCCTTTAACAGAGAAGATAAAACTGGCTATGGATGCAAATTACCGAATGGACTCCGAACGGTCTGAGGATATCTTCAATGAGGCGATTAGTGAATGGCCCGAAGACCCGATGCCCTATCTCTTCAAAGGAGGTCTTTATCTCAATAAGTTTCGCTATCTCAATGATAATATGGAAGAAGAGAGGGCAAGGCTGAAGAAACAGATACTTTACCTGAACAATAAGGTTATTGACATTGCCCGCAAACAAATTAAGGAGAACCCGGATAATATGAGAGCATATTATTGTCTGGGAGGAGCAAATGGCAACCTGGGGAGATTTTATATACTCAACGGCAAGTGGTTGAGGGGTTACTGGAAAGGCAAAAAGGGATTTAAGATTCTTGAAAAGATTGTAGAAAAAGACCATGAATATTACGATGCATATGTTGGCCTGGGCATATATCACTATTTCTCTGCCACCCTGCCCAAAGTCGTAAAGGTCTTGTCATTTCTCCTTGGCGGACCAAAAGGTGATAAGGAAAAAGGGATCAATGAACTCGAACTCGTTCGCGACAACGGTACTTTACTGCCGGTCGAAGCCAGAAGAGTACTCCTCAGGGTTTTTCGTTTTGAAAAAGATTGGAACAGTTTTTATCACACTTCCAAATGGCTTGCGGAACAGTATCCGGAAAACATCAATTTCCAGATACCTTACATATACGGACTCACAAAAGAGAGACAATATAGCGATGCTCAACATCAGTTGAGCAAAGTTGATTCCCTGCTGGAGAATGACCCGTCACGGCTACCCCTCAGTGTACGAGTTAAATATTACAGATACTCCGGTCTCTTAAATTACAATTTCGGCGAATATTCAACGTCAGTAGAGTCATATCTGAGCGCCATTGATTTAAGCCGCACTAAGTGGCCGCCCGAAAGGATATGGCCTGAAGACTACTACTACCTTGCTACAGCCTATGCCGGACTGAAAGAAGAAAAAGAGGCATTTAAATATCTGAGGAAGGCTATTATAAAGGATTGGAAAATGGTTGATTTCGAAGAACAACCGGAATGGCAGCCATACAGACACAATATTACAAACAGAGACGTTAGCCAGATAAGAATGAAGGAAGAAACAAAATGATAGATAATCCCGATTGGCTCAAGCCGGAAGGAAGCGCTTACTTTCATCAAATCTCGCAGGATTGCATAAGGAAATTAGTTGAATGTATGGAAGGTATTGATATAGAGAATATGGATTGTGATACTTGTATTAAAATGCAGGAAATATTAAGTGATGAAATAGAAGATCCGGGGTTTTTTGAATTTGCTATAGACAATCTCAGTGAATTGGCTTCGTATATTGCTAAAGGAAAAGTAAATATCAGGATTCACAGGAATGATGTAGATGAGTTATGGTTTGATATAGACGAAGAATAAAAAACCAAACTTGATACTAATTCTTTTCTACACTTTTTCACACCCTGAAAAAAGTACAGCCTCTTCTCTCAGCATTCTCGTGTTATGAGTTTCAATAAACCTTTCTAGCTCAAACTCTTTCTCTATTCCTGCTTCCGCAAAGATATATTCAAAGAAATCTATAGTATATTTTGATAACTCTTCCATGTCTTCTTCGAATGCGTCAAAAACTTCTTTTAATCTACTATTAAATTCCGATGACTTTCTTAATACAGGATAGAGTTCTTTATATTCTTTCTTGATGTGAGTAAGTATGTTATCTCTTGCTGACAACAACACCTTTTGATACTCTTTTGAATTAATATTCATTTCCTTGATATTTTTGAGAGTGTCAAGAATTATAGTATGTTCTTCTTTAAGTTCTTCAATCATTTTAAACCCTCCTAAATAAAGAGTCAGGCATAAGCCATATAAACGTTAACACATGCACCCTTTACTATCGCACTTCATATGCCAAATATGAATAAGATAGAAAATTTCTTCTGGACTATTCTTAAGTACAGTTTTATTAATATGATACATAAAACCATACTGACATCCTGTTAGCAGAGCAATTAAGAAGAAGATAACGATTATAGGGAATATTACCCAATTAACACCCAGTATCCCCAATTAAAATCCAAAAGAAACTCTAACGTGAAACCGGCACAGTAATAGAAACATAACATTTAATTATTTGAATATATAACTGTTCATATTTATAATTACGTCTCTTTGATTAATATGTTAAGGAAGACTATAAAATTTTTTATTCTAATCGTAATGTTCGTCGTGACAGGCATAGTAGCAATGTCAGGGTGTTCACGTAATCAGGAAGCATTAACCTGGACAGAAGTGATAAGTGATATCAGGAATAAGTACCCGAATGTTAAACAACTCCGGACGGATGAGTTATATTCATGGCTGACCGCTTCCAGAAGTGAACCTGTAATTATAATAGATGCCAGGGCAAAGGAAGAATTTCACGTAAGCAATATTACGGGAGCAATGAATATACCTTATGATAAAGACCCCCTGAAGCTTTTCACATGTGCCGATCCAAACCGCCCCATTGTCGTCTATTGTTCTGTAGGTTATCGTTCTTCCATCCTGGCAGAAAAATTACAGGATATGGGTTTTACTAAAGTATACAACCTGGAAGGATCAATCTTTAAGTGGGCCAATGAGGGAAGGCCGCTGGTACAGAATAAGGTTACAGTTCACAAGGTCCATCCTTATAATGCCCATTGGGGAAATCTGCTTGAGAGGAAATACCACGTTGAGATGGATTAGGTTATTGTTAATCTGCTAATTACAAAGCCCCTGTTTTTCTTACATCATTGGTAATAAATTCATCAGCAGCATACGGGCCCCAGGTACCGGCCCGATAAAGGTGAATATGAGGCAACTCTTCATTTGCCCATCCTTCAAGTATGCCGTTCACTAATGTCCATGCCACCTCAACTTCGTCCTGCCGAATAAAGAGAGTGCTGTCACCTAATATAGCGTCTAAAATCAGGCGTTCGTATGCTCCCGGTGGCTCTATATCAAAAACGTTTTCGTAACAAAATTCCATGTCTTTAGGTTCTAAAATCATTTTGGGGCCCGGAACTTTCATGCCTATGGACAGGCGTATCCCTTCATTCGGTTGAACGCGCAAAGAGAGCATATTTGGTTTCATACGACCCCGTTCTTCTATCGACTCATCATCTTTTATGTGACTGAAAAGAGCAAGAGGCGGCTGACGAAATTCAATATTTACTTCAGTAAGACGTTCTGTCAGTGCCTTTCCGGTACGAAGATAAAACGGTACACCGGCCCAGCGCCAGTTGTCCACATGTAGCTTAAGTGCCACAAAAGTTTCGGTCACGGAACTGGGCTTTACACCAGCCTCTCTTAAATAATCTGGAATCAGCTTCCCGTCAATAGTACCTGCCGCATATTGTCCACGTACGGAACACTCGTTAACTTCATGCATTTCAATAGGAGGAATAGCACTCAATAACTTTACTTTCTCATCGCGAACAGCATCAGGCGCAAAAGATGCAGGCGGCTCCATAGCTATAAGCGCCAACAATTGCAACATGTGATTTTGTACCATATCGCGGAGTGCACCCGAATTATCATAATAGCCACCACGTCCCTCCACACATACGGCCTCTGCAACTGTGATATGAACATGACTAACGTAACGACGATTCCAAAGCGGTTCAAATATGCTATTGCCGAAACGGAACGCCATTATATTTTGAACGGTTTCCTTACCCAGATAATGATCGATACGATAAATCTGACGCTCATCCAATACTGATGATAAACCTTTATTTAAAGCACAAGCAGTTTCAAGGTCTCGTCCAAAGGGCTTCTCAACTATGACTCTTGTCCAGCGACTTTTATCATTTGGATCTGAAATATGTCCGGATTGACCAAGCATTGCAACTATTCCGGAAAAAACGCTGGGAGGTGTAGAGAGGTAAAACAGGCGGTTAGCTTTAGCAGAATCTATTCCACGTTCTTCATCAAGCTTATCTATTAATTCTTTTAAATCGTGAAAGCTTTTACTGCTGTCATAGTTTCCGGTCTGGTAATAGCAACATGAACTAAATACTTTTAATTCCCCGGACCCTGCCTCAGGCTTAGACCGGGAGAATTCCACTAAGGAGTCTTCAATTTCCACACGAAATTGTTCATGAGATTTTTCACGTCTGGCAAATCCGACAATCGTGGTCTTCTCTGTAAGCAGACCGTCTTTGGCCAGCTGAAACAGAGCCGGTATCAATTTGCGTTTTGTCAAGTCACCAGAGGCGCCAAAAATAACTATGGTAGTATGCTTGGCTTTCTTCATTTCTTACCCCTTTTTAGTATGTAAGATTATGGCTTGTATTGTATTCACTTCTCCTCCCAGTCAGCATGAAAGGTACCCGGTTTATCAATACGCTCAAAGGTATGCGCACCAAAGAAATCCCTTTGTGCCTGGATCAGATTAGCAGGCAGACGCTCACTGCGGTAAGAATCGTAATATGCCAGCGAAGCGCTCATAGCCGGCATGGGAATACCTGATTCTATTGCTGTCTGGATAACAAAACGCAATGATTCCTGACGGGTATTTATGGCTTTCTGAAATTCCTCATCTACCAGTAAGTTGGGTAAGTCTTTATAACGGTTATAGGCATTAGTTATATCATTAAGCAGCCTTGCCCGGATAATACAACCTGCTCTCCAGATCCTTGCAATTGCTCCCAAATCCATGTTATACCCGTACTCCACAGAAGCTTTATTAAGCAGACTCATACCCTGAGCATAAGAACAAATCTTGGACACGTAAAGTGCATCTCTTGTTGCATCTATCAACTTTTGAGATTCACCTTCATACTTTTTTGCAGGACCTGTTAATACACTTGCAGCATGCACACGTTCTTCCTTCTGTGAAGAAATAATACGCCCATTAACCGCAGCAATAATTGTAGGTATTGATATACCCAATTCCAGAGCGTTTTCTCCCATCCATCTGCCTGTTCCTTTTTGCCCGGCCTTGTCCAATATTACATCTACTAATGGCTTACCGGTATCGTCATCAACCTTGTTGAAAACTTTTGCTGTTATCTCAATGAGAAACGAAGATAATTCCGCTTTATTCCACTCTGTAAAAATTTCGTGAAATTCTTGAGCGGAGAGTCCAAGGGCTCGTTTGAGCAAATAATAAGCCTCGGCAATCAGCTCCATGTCGCCATACTCAATGCCGTTGTGTACCATTTTAACATAATGCCCCGAACCTCCTGGACCTAGATATGTCACACAGGGCTCTCCATCTTCATCTGCCTTTGCAGCTACCGCATTCATGATAGGCTCAACCTCCTTGTAGGCATCTCTGGAACCACCCGGCATCAGACTTGGCCCCCACAAAGCACCTTCCTCTCCACCGGAAACACCCATACCAAAGAAATTGAAACCCTGAGACTCCAGCTCCTTAGCCCGCCGTTCTGTATCAGTGAAAAAAGAGTTTCCCCCATCTATAATCAAATCACCTTTATCTAATAAAGGAATGAGTTGCTGGATAGTCGCATCAACAGGTGCACCGGCCTTAACCAGTAACATTATCTTGCGGGGACTTTCCAGCGAGTCAACAAATTCTTCTAATGTATATGCAGGCTTGATATTCTTGCCGGCGGCAGGACCTGCAATATATTTCTTTGTTGCTTCGGCCGTTCGGTTATAAACAGCAACTCCGTAACCGTTGCGTTCAACATTGAGTACAAAATTCTGCCCCATCACTCCCAGACCGATCAGGCCAAAAACTTGCTTATCCATAATTACTATTTATCCTCTCTGAATTTTCATGTAAGTTAATTAAAACGGAAACATAACTTCTCTTGCGTTTTTATTGATTAAAACCATAGCTTCAGAATCCAGCATCCAGTGAAGTGTCCCGTTTTCCGGATTGACCATGGATGCTGGAAATTCTTTATCAGGTTGTTTAATACTTATTATGCGCTGAACAATATCAGACTTGGATTTCCCGGAAGCAAGAAATAAAACCTCCCTTGCTGCATTAAGTACAGGGAATGTCAAGGTCACCCGCCATGAATCCAGCCTAGGGACAAAGACAGCAACCGTATACAGCTTACATTCTTCTACCGCATCTGTACCGGGAAAGAGTGAAGCGGTATGACCGTCTTCCCCTATCCCAAGCAATATTATATCAAAACGCGGTGAATCTTCTTTAAAATGGTTATGCAGTAACTCCGCGTACTCCTGAACCGCCTGCTCAGGTGCAACTTCTCCCCGAATCCTATGTACGTTACCATCCGGTATTCCGACATGATCAAGAAGCGTTTCCTTCGCCATCCTGAAATTACTATCCTCATGCTCCGGCGGAACCATTCGTTCATCACCCCAGAAAAGATGAATCCTGTCCCAATCCACACGGTTACGGTAAGTGTCATCAGCCAACATTGAATATACTTCACGGGGAGTATTGCCTCCAGCCAATGCCATATTACACAAACCTCTCTCCTGTATAGCCTGTCCGATTTCATTGATAACCCGCTCTGTAGTTGCGGTCACCATTTGCTCCTTATTTGGATAGGCGTGAATCTTTTTTCCCATTACTTATATTTAGACAGGATTAACAAGATATCATTTACCATTTGCTTTTTTTATGACATTCTTTGCCACCTGCACTATTCTCTCTGTGGTAAAACCGTATTCTTTGTATAAATCTTTTGCAGGTGCTGAAGCTCCGAAGCTCTTGAGTCCGAATATGCCGCAATCATCCGGCCTTCCAGTATATCCGTGCCAGCCGTAAGTTGATCCCGCTTCAACTATAACGCGCGCCTGTACAGAATCAGGCAAAACTGATTTCTGGTAATCTTTTTCCTGACTTTGATAGAGGCTGCAGCACGGCATACTTACTACCCTTGCCTTGATTCCCTCATTCGCTAATTGATCATACGCATCAAGACATAATTGAACTTCAGAACCGGTTCCTATCAGAATAACATCAGGAGTACCTTCACTCTCAATCAGGATATAAGCACCCTTTAAAGCACCATCAGCCGGAGCATATTTTGAACGATCAAGAGTAGGCATACCCTGGCGGCTCAAAACAAGTGCAACAGGACGATCCTTGAGCTTCATAATATACTTCCACATTACCGATAATTCATTGGCATCTGAAGGACGGATGACGTCCAGATCGGGCATTGCACGTAATGCAGCTAAATGTTCGATAGGCTGATGTGTCGGCCCGTCCTCACCAACACCAATACTGTCGTGAGTGAAAACATAAATTGCAGGCTGCTTCATCAAAGAAGATAAGCGAATAGCAGGACGTACATAATCTGAGAAAACAAAGAATGTCGCCCCATACGGCCTGATCTTACTGAGAGACATTCCATTTATAATAGCTCCCATAGCATGTTCACGAACACCGAAATGGAGATTCCTGCCGCCATAATCTTCTCTGTTAAAGCTCGTAGCCTCTTTTATATAGGTCTTTGTAGAAGGCCCCAAATCAGCAGAACCACCCATAAACCATGGAATTTTATCAGCAATCGGATTTAATATCTTATTGTTTGATTCCCGGGTAGCGAGTCCCTTCGCATCAGCAGGGAAGGTTGGAAGGATGCTTTCCCAGTCTTCCGGAAGTTCGCAATTCTGCATCATATTAAATTGCTTTGCCAGATCAGGAAACGTCTCTGTATATACCTTTAACTTTTCATTCCACTCCTCTTCCAGACCTTTACCCTTAGCTATCATAGCCTCTCTAAACTTCAAGACTTCATCAGGCACATAAAAAGTCTTATCAGGATCCCATCCATAATTTTCTTTCGTTGCCCTTATTTCATCTTCACCAAGAGGAGCACCATGCGCATCTGCCGAATCCTGTTTATTTGGACTGCCATATGCGATATGACTATCAACGATAATTATAGACGGCCTGTTGGTTTCAGCTATAGCAGCCAGCATTTCCCTCTCCAGCGATTCCAGATTATTAGCATCTTCAACGTGCTGGACATTCCAACCGTAAGACTCAAAGCGTGCAGCCACATCTTCGCTGAATGCCAGTGATGTGTTACCTTCAATAGTAATATGGTTATTGTCATAAATCCACACCAGGTTGCTCAGGCCGAGATGACCTGCCAGAGATGCCGCTTCACCGGATATACCCTCCATCATGCATCCGTCACCCGCAATGGCAAATATATTATAATCAATTATCTCGT
>CAZPAM010000031.1:0-27190 GCA_964584595.1 uncultured Candidatus Scalindua sp.
AATAAAGCCGGGCAAAACCAGACAAGGGCAGCAGAGCTTCTGAATATTTCAAGACAGACACTGATATATAGAATGCAAAAGTATGATATTAAGTGAAGAGTTCACGGCGACCAATAACTAATTATTTGAAATGAGAAGAATAATGAATTTAAAATATATTAAGAACAGATTATTTTTGTTCTCTAAGGTTTTGTCAGTTGTATTATTTATTGTTGTAATATTTACCGGAATTGCAATAGCAGAGGACAAATCCGATATTTTGAAACTTAGATGGGTTATAGATGAAGCGTTAAGGATGAACCCCCAACTTCAGTCAGCAAAACTGGGATGGGATGCATCGACAGAAAAAGTAGTTCAGGAGAGGGCCTTAGACGATCCGGTCATGGGCTTTACTTATTTTGGTGAGCAGGTTCAAACTCGTGTAGGAGAAAAACAGGCCGGTGTTTCGGCTTCACAGAAGATACCCTTCTACGGCAAGCTCAGATTGAAGGGTGAGGTTGCCAGAAACGATGCAAAAGTATCTGGGGGAAGATATAGAACACTTGAACGAGAGATTATAGCAAAGACCAAATCTGCATTTTATGAACTGTTCTGGGTACATAAATTAATAAACATTAACGAAGAAAACAGAGGTCTTTTACAAAGGTTTGTAAAGATTGCAGAGGTAAAATATGCAACGGCTAAAGCGACACAGCAGGACGTCTTAAAAGCACAGGTGGAACTCTCAAGGATAGTAAATGAATTGATCACCCTGGAACAGCTTAAAGAAACTGCCATAGCAAAGATAAATACTTTATTAAATCGTCACCCTGATTCTCCACTTGGCTCTCCAGAGGAAGTAGATATTACGGAACTTACTGTTTCACTCAAGGATCTTTACGAGAAGGCCAAGGAGATTAATCCGGAACTTAATATCCTTAAACACAAGATAGAAAGAGATAAGGCCGCTTATAAACTTGCAAAAAAACAGTATTACCCTGATTTTACATTCGGCCTTAACTACACCTTTATAAATGATTTGCCGTCGACAGTAATGTCTTCACCAATTGGAGAAAGCAGGGATTCATATACGGGAACTTTGAGTATGAATATTCCGATCTTTCAGAAAAGGAAGTATGATGCGGGCGTAAGAGAGGCAAACGCCAGGCTTAAATCCAGCGAAAAGGCATACAAGAACATGGAAAACATGACACTTTTCGGCGTGAAAGATTACCATTTTAAGGTACAAACTGCAGAGAGGCTGGTAAAACTTTACAGGGATAGTATTATACCTCAGGCAGAACAGTCACTTAAAGCGGCAGAGATCGGCTACCAGGCAGGACAGGTTGATTTCCTGAATCTTATAGACAGCCAGAGAGTACTGCTTGACTTTAATCTCGCATTTTACAGGGCAGTAGCCGACTTTGGTATAAACATAGCCGAACTGGAAAGAGTAGTCGGTGTAGAATTGTCAAAGAAAACACAATAGGCATTGGGTAAGTGTGAAAAGCCCTTTACTTTATGTACCTGTTTTCACCCTCCCTTTATTTAGAATTTACAGTTTCAGAGGAGACAAAATGAATATTCTTGTTTCAGGATCACTCGCTTATGACAGGATTATGGACTTTCCGGGAAAGTTTTCTGATCACATACTTCCGGATAAGATACACGTCCTCAATGTATGCTTTATGATAGATGGTTTAAAGGAAAATTTTGGCGGTACTGCCGGTAACATTGCATATGCCCTTTCCCTGCTTGACGAGAATCCAACCATAATAACTACTGCAGGGCGGGATTTTGACTCTTATAAAGATTGGCTGGTAAAGAGTAAGATTACAATCGAGCATATTAAGATCATCGATGAAGAACTTACGGCAGGTGCATATATAACTACCGATAAGTCAGATAATCAGATAACGGCATTTAATCCGGGTGCAATGAAGTTCAGTTCCAGTTACGATTTTGAATCCGTTGCACACGATGACACCGTTGCCATAGTCTCACCGGGAAATCTGGATGATATGTATAATTTCTCAAATATATATAAACAGAAAAAAATCGATTATATCTTTGATCCGGGACAATCCCTTCCTGCCTGGACTAAAGAACGGTTAATAGAAATGATAGATGGATCAAAGATTTTCATCTGTAATGACTATGAATTGCAGTTAACCCAGGATAAAACCTCGATGACTATCGACGATATTCTGGAGAAGACTGAGATACTGGTGCAAACTAAAAGCGAACACGGTTCGGTAGTAATACTGAAAGAGCATGGCCAAACTAAAAATATTGATATCCCTGCTGCCAAAGTTGATTCTGTAAAAGATCCTACAGGGGCAGGCGATGCTTACAGGGCGGGATTAATGAAGGGATTCTTTTTGTCAGACGGTGACATTGTTCACGCCGCAAGGATGGGTTCAGTCACTGCTGCGTATTCTGTAGAGGTTTACGGTCCTCAGAATTTCAATTTTACATCTGAATCTTTTAATAAGCGGTTTGAAGAAGCTTTTGGGGAAAAGGCGTTTTAAATAAACAGCTGGAAGATAATATGATAAGGATCAAGAGTAGTAATAGTTGGAGATGTATATATTTAGCTGCCTTTCTATCATGCCTTTTACTTATCTGTAACAAAATCAAAGCGGCTGAAGACCAAAGAAATAACTTGCCGGATGAGAATTCCAGACTACATAAACAGAAAGAACCAGACATGCCTGAAAAAGTAGACAAAACCGATGAAGAATGGATGCAGTTGCTTACGACGGAACAGTACAGAATTGCACGTAAGAAGGGGACAGAACCTCCTTTCAACAATGAATACTACAACTTTAAAGGAGAAGGCATATATCAATGTGTAGGCTGTGGCACTGACCTGTTCGATTCAAAGACAAAGTTTGAATCTGGTACAGGTTGGCCAAGCTTTTGGGATGTTGCTTCAGAGCAAAACATTAAAACAGCTACCGATAAAAGCCTTGGCATGATAAGGATAGAAGTAATGTGCAATGTATGCGATGCCCATCTCGGCCATCTATTCCACGACGGCCCGCCATCTACAGGACTTCGATATTGCATTAATTCGGCTTCGCTAAAGTTTGTTGAGGAGTAAGTGAAAATCTTTCCGTTCATTATCTCTTCATCAGGTTTTTTGCGAAAATATTTCACTATAATACATGGCAATTCTATTGAATTGCAAAATTCTTTCGCAATTATCTATTAATCACTGAAGAGCAAATTTCTGCCTGTCTTCCCTTTAATCCACAAGGTACTGCCGTACAATAACATAACTCCCAGTCCAAACTTTTCTCCATAACTCTTCATCATCGGTATAACAATTGCGAACTTCAATCAAAAGTTTTTTCTACAAAGCCCGATACAATCCACCCTGTTAGATAGGCTTAATATCGGAATATCGGTATTTCCTCCTTTCTTGCCTATCTAACGGGGATAATCTTCTAAACAATTCCCTATTAAGCTAACACTTCATTAGTTATTATTCCTTCAACAACATCCTGTTATATTCCACCATATTTTTAAATTGACATTATGATTTAATAGCTTTACCTTTCATAGACATACATTATATAATAGAAAATCACGCTTCGATTAACTTGCACTCTACTAACAGCATTACTGAGAATGGATATTCTAGACAACGTAACTGAAGCACAAAAAGAGGCAATTACTCATATAGACGGCCCTTTACTTGTAATCGCAGGAGCCGGCAGCGGCAAGACAAGGGTGATTACACGCAGGGTAGGATATCTTGTTGAACAAGGGACTGCCCCGGCAAATATCCTGTCCATAACCTTTACCAATAAAGCCGCCAATGAGATGAAAGAACGGCTGGGTGAGTTTCTGGACTTGAGGGGGATGTGGGTCTCAACATTTCATGCCATGTGTTCAAGAATCCTGCGAAACGAGATTGAGCAAATGGGTTTTACCAGGAATTTCAGTATATATGACACTGCTGATCAGTCCAAGTGTGTAAAGGCCGTGATGAATGAACTGAATCTGGATACTACGAACTGGCGGCCAAGCGCTGTGGCAGCGTCGATAAGTAACGCAAAGAATGAGTTGATGTCAGTGGATGAATTTTCTAAATATAAGTCAGGCTATTATAACGACGTTGTTTCAAAGGTATACACAAGGTATCAGAAATATCTTGAGGCAAACAATGCGCTGGATTTTGATGATCTGCTTTTCACAATTGTACATCTGTTTAGAAATTTCCCGGATGTACTCGAAAAATATCAGGATAAATTCAGATATATCCTCATAGACGAGTATCAGGATACTAATCACGCACAGTACACAATCACTCAACTGTTGGCACAGAGGTACGGAAATATCTGCGCTACCGGAGACCCTGATCAGTCTATCTATGGATGGCGCGGCGCCAATATACGGAACATTCTCAGTTTTGAAGAAGATTACCCTGAGACAAAGACTGTCCGGCTTGAACAGAACTATCGTTCAACCAAGAACATTCTTCACGTTGCCTCTGAGGTAATAAAGAATAATCAATCAAGGAAACCAAAATCCCTCTGGACTGAGAATGACGAAGGAAACAGGGTGAGAGTAATCCACTGTGAGGACGAGAATATTGAATCAGGGGAAATTGCTGCAAACATCTCTGAATTTGTTAAGAATGGAAACAGTTACTCTGATATAGCGGTATTTTACCGTACAAACGCACAGTCACGTGTATTGGAGGCCTGCCTGCTTAAAGGAGGAATACCTTATTCAATTGTAGGTAGTGTCGAATTCTTCAAGAGAAAAGAGATAAAAGATATTCTTTCTTATCTCAAACTCTGTGCTAATCCCGATGATGACCTCTCTTTTGAGAGGATTGTAAACGTTCCGCCGAGAGGTATCGGGCCAACAACTATAAGGCGTTTACGAGAATGGGCGGACAGGCATAACACGAATCTTCTGGAAGCCATATCACGTGTTCAGGAAATCCCGGAAATAAAGGCAAAGAGCTCCAAAGCGGTGAAAGACTTCTGGAAAATTACTTCCGAATTATATAAACTCTCAACTTATCCTGTGATGGAGTTTGTAAAGCAGGTTATCGGGAAAACCGGATATATATATTACCTGGAACAATCTTATGAGAGTGACAGTGAGGAGAGATTGGAGAATATTAATGAACTGGTAAATGCGGCCAGTGAGTATGACAATTCAAATCCGGAAGGCTCGCTCCAGGGTTTTCTGGAAGAGGTGGCATTAATCTCAGATATTGACAAATGGGACGATAGTACAGATACGGTTACCCTTATGACCCTGCATGCTGCAAAAGGGCTGGAATTTCCGGTTGTATTCATAGCAGGCCTTGAGGAAGGGTTGTTACCACATTCACAATCAAAGGATTCAGATGATGATATTGAAGAAGAGCGCCGTTTATGCTATGTTGGTATTACAAGGGCACAAAGGGATCTTTTCCTGATCCACACCAGATACAGGGCAAAATTCGGCCAGAGGTCTCCGTGTATCCCTTCCCGGTTTTTAAGTGAAATCCCTGAAGACTTTATAGAGGAAATTGATAAGACTGACTATAATTCCTACGCAGATAAGCTGCAAGCTGAACATGCAGAGAGAAGCGAAGATGATTTAGAATCCGGTGATTACCTATATGACGACGAAAAGAATGTACATGACGTAGCTGACGAATTCCGGCATGAAGAATCTCAGGATAGCAGTAATCTGGTTCCCGGAGATATTGTAAGTCACGAATTCTTTGGCCGTGGGAGAATTACAAAAATTATCACATCAACAAATACGGTATTTGTTGATTTTAGTAATGTAGGTATGAAAAAACTGGTACTGGACTACGCAAATTTAGAAAAGCTGGAAGATTATTGTAGATGAAAGGAGTATTAAATTGGAAAAGATATATCTTGATCACGTTTCTTGTACACCAACTCACCATTCGGTTATAGAAGCAATGGTTGATTCTATAAAGAACTGTTACGGCAATCCGTCAAACATGCATCATTTCGGGCAAACGGCTAACAAGATAGTTCAGACTGCCAGGGATGAAGTGGCGTCACTTATAGGGGCAAAGGCCGAGGAAATAATATTTACATCAAGCGGAAGTGAGGCGAACAATTTTGCCATTAAGGGCCTTGTAATGGCAAACCAGAAAAAGGGCAAACACATTATCACATCTGAGATAGAACATTTCTCTATCCTTAATCCACTAAAACGGCTTGAAAAGACCGGTTTTGAGGTTACGCGTATACCGGTTGATAAATACGGTATGATAGATCCTGCCGAGGTTGCAAGTGCCATTAAGCCGGAGACGATACTCGTCTCCATTATGCATGCAAATAATGAAATAGGCACTATTGAACCGATAGACGAGATCGGAAAGATAGTTAAGGAGCACGACATAACCTTTCATGTTGATGCCGTAGCGTCAGCAGGTTGTATCCCCGTAGACGTAAACACAATAAAGGCAGATGCACTAAGTCTGGCCAGTAACCAGTTTTATGGGCCGCCAGGTGTGGGGGCACTGTATTTGAGAGAAAAAACAAGAATAGTTCCATTTATTGAAGGAGGCATACAAGAAGGTGGACGTCGGGCAGGTACTGAAAACATACCCGGAATCGTGGGTATGGGAAAAGCTGCGGAATTGGCAACGAAAGAAATGGAGACGCGCAAAAAGACGATAGAACCTTTACGTGATAAGTTATTAAATGGTTTGATAAGTTCGGCAGGCCAGATTCATCTGAATGGCCATCCGGAAAAACGATTGCCTAACAATATTAATATAAGCATAGAGTATGTTGAGGGTGAGTCAATACTTCTGTTTTTAGATATGAAGGGAATAGCGGTATCTTCCGGTTCGGCATGCACCTCCAAATCCCTGAAGTCATCACACGTCTTGAGTGCGATCGGGGTAGATGATGCGGTAGCTCAGGGATCAATACTTCTTAGCCTTGGAATAGATAATTCTGAAGAACACATTGAGTATGTATTAGAAACACTCCCTCCTATAATAAAAAGATTGAGAGAAATGTCTCCATTATATGAGGACAGCCAGGCCTGAGTTAAAATATTTTACTTGTAACTCAGGACTTGCTCCTTGCTTTGCTTTTTGTTTTTTTCGTTTTGTTTGGTTTCAGCTTATTTCCTTTACTGTACAATCCCCATAAATAATACTTCTGGGATGCAAATCCTAATGCTGATCTTCTTATCTCCATTTCTGAGTACTTGACATTGTACTTCCATGTGTGATAGTTAAAGCTGAGACTTCTTGCAAAATAGAGAGGTTTCAGGCTGTTAATTATCTTCTTTCTTTCTTCACCATTCTTTGACACATCGTATCTATACAGGAGATTATAAAACACCTGAGTCCATAGCAGGATGGTCAGGTCAAAAACCTCCATTTCAAACATATCGTTTATCCTTGCGAATGCATATGGCTCTAAAAGATCTTTAATGTCAGCTTGATATTTATTGTATGCTGTCCTGCCTTTCTCTTTCAGGTCGAGGATGTCGATATCCAACTCCTGTGGCTCTGCTAAAATGTCTAAACCAAATGTATCAGGTGTAAAAACGTCACCATTATTCCTGACCATCCAGTTGTTCTTATTCTGCACAAGTATCGCCAGTAATGTTTCTATTACCTGGTCAAACATGATACCCAGTTTTGGAGCGCTTGCCTTATGAATCTTTGCCCCCAGGCCGGCCTGGCAGATCTTAAAACCTCCAAGCACAGCGTTTAATGACATAAAGACGTCTATTCCGTATTGTCTGGTGCTTTCAGTCCATGATTGTTTCAGCCAATATTTCATGAGCTTTGGAGAAAATGCAAACTCACCACCTATGGGCTGGCGAATATCCGTAGACAGCAAACCAAACATGACCGGATAACATATATGATTCGTAATAGTGCCGTCAAACTGGTGCCTTGAATAGAGTGGTATTACGTAGTCATAACCATCCACGATAGGCTGTCCAAGATATTTTACCCATTCTTTTGTTATTGATTTCAGATCAGCATCTACAACAATGGTGACTTCAGCATCAACACTCTTTGCAAACTTGAACAGGTTTAAAAAATTATTGCCCTTACCCATAACACCATGAGCAGTACTGATATATTTCTTCTCAATACGGGTTTTTGTGTTCAGGAAAGCGTCTTTTGTGTTATCCGGACTGTTATTATCTACATTAACAATGATACTCTTTTTGCCCGGAAAATACTCTTCAAGCCCTTCTCCCACTATTTTGGTTACATGAGAAATGGTATCGGATTCGTTATATGAGGGTATCCCAACAACCACATCATATTTCTTACTTTGCTTACTTTTCATTATTACCCCTTAATATTTCAAGACTCTTATCCCCACAGTTAAACAATAAGTCAACGGCTGACATATATGGCTCAAAACCTTCATATAATTGATTGTACACCGGATGTTTGAAATCTTGAAATATAATCTCAATACCCTCTTTATCAAACTTCTCTAAATTCATGTATTTACTGCCATCCTGCCCTGCCAGGTATTTTTCCCCACCCAGGGTTTTGCAGATATCAATTAAACGTTCGGTCGGTTCTTTTCTCAGTTTCAGGTCAGATGCTATTACAAGTCTGGTTTTGAGCCCTAATGAATTGATTAAGTATTTGATTATCTCTATATTTATGTCAACAAGACGATCCCAATCACGATTGAGAACATCTTCGAAAAATCCCTTATAGCTGTCAAAGTATAGCGATTTGGAATAGTTAGTGACAAGCGCTTGCAGGTGTTTCCTGTTCCAGTTTGTATTATTGTTAATCCTTACTTCGTTAATCTTTTCCGGAAACTTATATAAGACGGGAACGGTAATCCACTGCCAGCCTTGAGTAGTCTTTATCCTGTTGCGATTCTGCCACTCATTCTTTTTGAATTGAACGTTATCCAATATTACAAATACTTCTGCTTTATCAATCTTGTCAAGATAACCTAACCAGGGAAGGTATTGTGGTTGGTGAACTGCTATAAGCATATATTTTCCAATCAGGTTTATTGACCCAAATCGTAATCATTCTCAAAATTTTAATCCTTTTCAAACAATACTTCTTTATTCCGGTTCACTTTCTTCCGGTTTATTTTCTTCCGCAAACTGTACAAAAACAGGGTTAGTTACTATGCCTCTGAACAGGTATCCTGTATCTATAGCAAGTCTATAATAAACCTTTTCTCCCGGACTATGGTAGTCATCATCGTAAGCTATATCTATCGAGCCATCTGCCTCGAATGTTTTAATAATAGATCCATTTCTTATCAAGTCTATATTAAAGTTCCTCTTTTCATATTCAGAAGATTTATCAGAGTCATCAACGGTCACAACAATTCTTATGCGTGGTTTATCTTTCATGGTAATCTCATCTCCCATAAAGGCCAGCTTTCCACTATCAACATCTTCAACGACGAAACTATTTAAAGTAAGTGAATTAGCATCACCCATTGCCGCATACATTTTACCTGTCCTAAGAGCATTCAGAATCGCTTCACTGTTTTTTTCTTTCAAAAGAAACATTGTCTGCGTTTGGTCTATTGAAAAATCATGTACTTTGTAATCAACTTCTCCAATTACCCAAGCAGGCCTTTCCCTCATTCCGGCACAATATTGAAGTAAAATCTGGTCCCATATTCCACCCGGCGGCCCAACACGCCTCATCCCTTCACTAAAAATCGCTATCCCTGTATAATCAAACGTATTGAGAAGATATTCCTCATATGGTGATGATACAACCTTGATACCACTGATTTCCATTGACCTGTCCACTTCCGGATGCGCCCAGAACGTCACACCATCTTGTGCATCTACGTAATCAATAAGGTACTGATAGGGAAAGACATACTGGTCATCATGGTATTGGTCGAATAAAGGTGTTTTAAAAGGAAAGTTATTCACCAGGAAAACGACTCCTACAAAGAAACATACTATACCTGATGTTTTGTAATATTTTGTTCCATTTGAGTCTTCGTTTTCTGTCGAGTTTGTATTTTTACGAAGTGAAAATAATAACCATCCTAATAAAAAGAGACTGAGAGGCCATAAGCTGAAGAGGCTTTCAATAGTGAAAATACTTGGGTATCCATTTCCCACTGACGGAAGGTTCTCGTAACTGGAAGGAGTTTGTAATCCCATTGCCAGAATATGCTTATTACCACCTTGTAAGACCAGAGTATCTTTAAGAAAACTACCCTGCCAATAATAGAAAGGAATGGCTTCTGTACCATGCATAATAATCATGTCGGAATACTTTGCGTTTAACCCTTCGATTGTATTGATATAATTTGCCGCACCAAATTTAAGTATGGAATTCTGCTCAACAACCTTCCGAAAAACTCCTTTTAGAGGTGGGGTACCATATGACCAACGCATAGTGTCATGATCTGTAAAAATTACAACCTTCATGCCTTTTTCTTCTGCAAGCTGAACAATTTCTTCCGGAGTCTTCTCCCCATTGCTTATAGTAGAGTGCACATGAATGACACCCGGAATAAGCTTGTATTGTTCAGCATAACATTTCTCTATGAGCAGATTTTCGCTGCAAAGGAATGAGCAGATAAATACAATCAGGATAAGTCCCGGGGACAGGTAATTTTTTCTATGCATTATTCTTGAAGCAATTGTAAGTTAAAGCCAATTTTGCCCTTCTACACAAAGGAGATTTAAATAGAATTTCTTTCACTTATTTCCTGAAAAATTGAATAATATATTATAGATCAGTTAAAATCTATATAATTCTGTACACCTTGTACATACAGGATATTTCTTTTCCTTCTTTGTAATCCTTCTAAAACGCATGTATTTTTCGTTATTCCATATTTTACGGAAGGTATTTCCTTTTACATTGCCGGGAGAAAAATTTAATGACTGACAGGGCCTGACTGAGCCATCAGGAAAGATATATGAGACCATCCAGGGGCTTAGACACCTTTTGCCATAACCGGAAGAGACAAAATCAAACTCAGTATAGTACATCCTGATCTCTTCATTTGTAAAATTTGGGTAAAAGGCAATCTTTACCTTTGAGTCTCTTTTGCCGATATCTTCTATCTTCCGGATAAGAAGATCCACATCTATATCAGGCAAGCTGTCCCTTACAAAGCCTCTCCAATCATTACAGGTCATACTATAGTAGTCATTAAAAATTTTATTATGCTGATCATACTTCTCTTTACTTAAGAATATTAAGTGGTGAAACGTAATTGCGCTTGCCTTCAATTCCTCTGCAATGTCAATTAACTCATCAAGGCGCCTGTAATTTATCTCGAATATTGTGCTTGAGATATTTACTACCGGTTTATTTGTTCCGGATTTCTCTTTAATATCTCTAATTAATTTAAGGCCTTGTGTTGCCCTGTCAAATGTACCTTTTGCACCTCGTACCTCGTCATGAACCTCACGGGGGCCATCCAGTGAAAAGATAATCTCGTCAACACCCAGATCAACTATTGAATCCACATACTTTTCCAGTAATATTCCATTTGTAATTATATTGCAGCGCATACCATCTTCTTTTATACGGGAAACGACCTTTTCCCAATTTGAATACATTAATGGCTCGCCGCCAAAAAGTGTCACATTTGGTTTGAATGTCTTCAGGTTATTTATGATTTCATATATTTCATCAAGTGACAGCTCAGCCTTCACTTCTTCAGGCGACAGATCTTTGGATGTGCCGGCCACACCCCATTGACCGCACATCTTACACCTGAGATTGCACCTGTAAGTCAGAAACAAATCAACTGTTTCCGGATAATAGCTGTACCCGTCGCAAACCTTATATGTTAAATAAGAAAGCAAACGCTGTTTAAATGCCTTCCATGCGTAACCGGGTTGTGTAATTGAGTGAGCAAGATTTCTTTTTAGATTACGTAGTTGAATCATATGTCAGAAGAATGAACTGCCGCAAAACAGGGGCGTAGATTTATTTCTCCAACAGGTAGTTTCCCATTATTAAACAATCTATACCGGTTGAGAAAAAGCAGCGAATTGCCTCTCTTGGCGTAGTAACTATCGGTTCTCCTGCCACATTAAATGAAGTATTCAGCACAACAGGAATGCCGCTAATCTCTCCAAAGTTTTTAATAACATCGTAGAAGAGTTTGTTATGCCTGCGATCAACCGTTTGAATCCTTGCCGTTCCGTCAGTATGGGTAACAGCGGGAATCAGCTTTCTCTTTTCCGGTTTGACATCACAGATAAAGAGCATGAAAGGTGACTCCTGACCAAAGTCGAAAAATTCTTTAGCTGATTCCTTCAATACAGCAGGTGCAAAGGGACGGAAATCTTCCCTGTGTTTTACATACTTGTTAACGATATCCTGCATATCATCTCTCGTTGCGTTTGCCAGAATACTTCTGTTGCCCAATGCGCGCGGGCCCCATTCCGCCCTTCCCTGAAACCATCCGATAATCTTTCCATCGTTAATTAATTCAGCACATTTCTTTGCAATATCCTGATGGTAAGTATACTTCAGCTTATCAAGGTCAAGATCGGCCTTTATTTCCTCATCTGAGAATTCAGGCCCCCAGTAGGCATGATCTAAAACAAAATTTCTGTTCTTCCCCAATATGGTGTTATAAATATAATAAGCTCCTCCCAGTGATGTACCTGCGTCATGTGCTGAAGGCTGCACATAAACAGATTCAAAAGGAGAATCCTTCAATAGCCTATAGTTCATAGAACAGTTTAAGCCAACACCACCGGCAATACATAAATTCTTCATGCCGGTTTTCTTATGAAGATAATCCGCAATATGCAAAGTGGTATCTTCCAGGATTTTCTGCAGGCTGGCCGCAATGTTCATATGCCTCTCTTCAATCTCCTGGCCCTTGTTTCTAATCGGCCCGCATGCATCAATGAATTTCTTTGACATAAAACCTTCTCTAGAACCTGCACTTGCCCAGTATGTGAAGTAATCCGAATTCATTCTATATTCCCCATCAGGCAATAATTTAACCATATTCTTAAAGATATCAATATATTCAGGCTTACCATACGATGCAAGCCCCATCACCTTGTATTCATCATTTCCATGCTTAAACCCCAGATATTTTGTTACTGCGGCATAGAGGATTCCCAGAGAATGCGGAAATTTAATCTCCTTTATCTTCTCCATATGGTTTCCGGTACCTTTACCCATTAAGGTAGTCGTCCATTCACCCACATAATCCACGGTCAGGATTGCTGCCTCTTCA
This sequence comes from uncultured Candidatus Scalindua sp., assembly GCA_964584595.1. Taxonomy (GTDB): domain Bacteria; phylum Planctomycetota; class Brocadiia; order Brocadiales; family Scalinduaceae; genus Scalindua. Next base: position 13,188 of record CAZPAM010000031.1, read on the forward strand.
AATGGTGAAACAAAAAAGGCACTTGCCGCATGAGCCAGATGGTGTTCAACAAAATGTATCTTTGTGTTGCTATTTTTTTTAAGATGTTTTAATTCTGAAAGGTAATGGCCCATATTATTAATCTCATCAACTATATAACCAACAGAATAAAAAGGGGCTTTAGGGATTTTTAATATTCTATACGGAATCCGTTTAGATATCCTTATCCATGGTTTATAACTGAAGCTTATGTGGTCAATATCTTTTAATGCTATGCCAGCCTTCTTAATGCAGTAATTTATTGCCTTATAGGGCATACCGCTTTCATGCTTTCTTCGTGTAAACCGCTCCTCTTCAACTGCTGCGATCAGCTCTCCATCTTTTACTAAAGAAGCGGCGGCATCCAATGTGTAACCGCCTATACCAAGGATGTACAAAGCTTATCTCTCCTGATCATAGTGAAAAAAAATCCTTTTAAATCGCTGAAAGAATCCTGTGTCCTTGAACGACATAATATTCAATGCGCCATTCAATTTCTTCTTAAATATAAAAAAATTGTCGGTCGTCTCAATACCAATCCTCTTGAGTGCAAACATATCAGCATCCTTACCGTTCATACCGTACATGTTTGAACAAGCACACGAATATTTACAATCCTTAACAATTCCCTCTATTTCGTCATTAAAATCTACTCTTGTACCAATAGGATAGGAAAAAAAGTTTATTCTCTGTCCAAGTTGTGATTCTAACATATCTTTAGAGCCTCTGATTTCTCTTACAATTTCTTCTTTTATTAAATTTGTCAGTATTTGATGAGAAACAGTATGAGAACCAAAAGAAATGCTGTCATTCTTCATCTCGTGTATTTGAGACGGAGAAAGATATTTACCCCCATTATCCTTGACAAAACCGGTTATCAGAAATATCGTTGCCGGAAAATTATGTTTCTTGAGCAGAGGATAAGCGTTGTAATAATTATCACTATATCCGTCATCAAAAGTAATCACTATTGAACCTGAAACTTTTTCGATATCAGTTTGTAAATACTCTATAGCTTTTTCCAGGGAAATCACCTTATAATTTTCTTCTATATACTGCAGTTGTCTCTCAAACACCTCAGGCGTAATTGTTTCATCAGGCGCGATTTCGTCACTGATGCTATGATACGCCAGGATTGTCAACCCCTCCCTGTTAATTTTATTTCGGTTGATATACTGGTATCCTGTATAAGTGGCACAGATACATACCATTGTTTTTATAATCTTTTTCAGTAAATATCTCAATGGAGTTTATAAAACTTTAAAGGTGATTAAATACATCTATAATCTTCTCAATAGAATCATCATCCAGGTACGGATGAGTCGGGACTGTTATTAACCTCTCGGCAATATAAAGCGCTTTTGGAAACGATTCTTCCCTGTTGTCATATCCAAGATCATATAAATGATGCACCGGTTTCAAATACATCCTCCCTGTGTCAATTCCCCTTTCCCAGAGTTTTGCCTGCACCTTTTCCATAGTCTCTGTTTCTTTAAACACAACGGGGAGGTGATTGAAAACAGGAGTACTGTTTTCCGCTATCTCCGGCAATATTATATGTCCATTATCTTTTAACGCCTTATAGAGAGTCATGCCCTTCTTCAGCCTTATTGTATTAAATTGATCAAGTTTATCAAGAAGGCTTAACCCGATTACTGCCTGAAAATTAGAATATAGTTTTGACTCGAAACTATCGTGTACTGTTGTATGTTTAAATTTAGAAATTAATTTATTAAATAAACCATATATCAGTGGCCTTGTTACTAATGAATATGCTGCCAGGATAAATGGAACTGTTATCTCAAATGAAAATTTCTGCCCGGGAAGTAAATCCCTCTCCTCCCTTATGAGGTTTGCCAGTTCATCAGAGTTTGTCACAAGCATGCCGCCGCTGAAAGTAGAAAAATTCTTGCCTCTGCATAAGCTGAAGCAACCGGCATCGCCCAGCGTCCCAACCTTTTTGCCATTTAGCACTGCCCCGGGAGCCTGTGCGGTATCTTCTAAAATAAAGAAACTATTCTCTCTGGCAAGCTTCAGCGGCAAATCTATCTTATAAGGAAAACCGAAATGATATATCGGCAAAACACACAAAGTGTTATCATTAATGACGTCAGGCAGGCGTTCGGAATCCATTGTGAAGGTATCTAAAGAACTTTCACAAAGTACCGGTTTCAGTCCGGCTTTTCGTATCGGCAGGACAAGGGTAGGAACGGTATAAGCGGGTATCACTACCTCCTGCTTATTTGAAAGTCTTTTAAGTGCCTTTAGAAATATATATATCGAGGCAGTACAACAATTAAATGAAAAAGCATGGTTTGACCCCATGTACCTTGCAAAGTTGGATTCGAACTCCTTTATATAAGACTTATTTCCAAAGAATGACTTAAACCCCCTGAGCACCTCAAATATTGATAATGGAACCGCCGTTGTGGGAATCTTTCTTAACAATGTGATAACCTTTCCTTTTTATCGATATCCTGCTTTTACCAGAATTATGGGTGCAAACATTGTTATCGGAAAACCTATAGGCACTGTTTCCTTTATTACCATGCCCCTGGAGGTCAGGACTGTAGCTAGTTCATTCAATGAATATGCATTAAGAGTTACCTGAGTATCGTACAGCCGTACAAATTTGAAACTAAGATAAACAAGTGGATTTATCTTATTGCGGACATCGAATATTATAGAGCCATCCCGTTTGCATACTCTTTCCATCTCTTCGAGTGCTTCTACAACATCATCTTTAGTATGGAAATTGTAAAATGTATTTATGCAAATTGCAATATCTATAGATTTGTCGAGAAAGGGTAGATTCTGTACATGAGCCTCCAGGAAATTCAGGCTATTAGGTTTCATTTTCCGAAATCGTTCATTGGCCGTCTCCAACATCTCATGTTCCGTATCGATTCCGACACACCTGAGCATACTCCTCTTTGTCAACATGGTTTCAAATAAGAGCCCCTCTCCACAACCAATATCGAGCAAAAAACCGTTGTTATCCTTTATAAGCTGCTTTGCCCTCCCCCTTATCTTTAGACGAAACAAATCAGATGTCAGTTCGCCTCTTTCATCAGGTTTTGACAGAATATGGCGAACCAGATCAGTCAATGGACGTAAGATTTTAGTGAACATATGAGTTTGTTGTATGAGGGATTTCCATTTCTACTTAACAGCACGAATATGTACAGGCGGGTATTCAGCGTAAAACCTGACTTTCAAAGACTTAAAATGAAGATTTCTATCTAGGCCAGAGAGTTTAGTATTTCAACCCCTCTCTCCAGGGTCTCTAACGAAGCGGCATAAGATACCCTGAAATGAGTTTTCTTTTCAGAAAACACGCTGCCGGGTATGATTAGCAAATCGTGTTTTATTGCCTCAGTGACAAATTCCTCATCAGTACCCCATGGCACCTGAGAAAAGATATAGAAGGCGCCATCAGGTTTGGTTAATTCGTAGCGTTCCTTAAGGCCGTCACAAACAAAGTCACGTTTCTTTCTGAAATCTTCTATATACGAATCCATACTAATATCCATAGCCTTCACTCCGGCTGCCTGTGCAAATGAGGGAGCACAGATATACGTATACTGCTGAAGTTTCATCATTTCGTCAATAATCTTTGCAGGGCCAATTGCACTGCCTAATCTCCATCCGGTCATTGCGTGTGATTTTGAAAAACCACCGCAGGTCACTGTATTTTCGTAATATTTTCCGATACTTTGATATTCTATTTCATAAATGAAATCTTTATATATTTCATCTGAAATAATTATCAGGTTGTGTTTTTCCGCAATCTCACAAATTTCTTTAAGGTATTGCGGTTTACAGACTACACCTGTAGGATTGGATGGACTGTTTATAATGAGGATTTTAGTACGTGGACTTATATGGGACGAGATACGTTCAGGGGTGATTTCAAAATCGGGATATGTGTCAACAAATTTTATCTTGCCGCCACACAAATTTATAAGATGCTTAAATGATACAAAGTATGGATCCGGCACAAGGACTTCATCTCCGGGGTTTATGAGAACCAGAAACGCAAGTGTTAAAGCTCCGGCAACCCCGGAAGTTATCATTATGTCTTCGGCCTTGATGCCGCTTTCATTTCTTGCTTTTTCCAGGATCTTTTCGGTAAGCTCAGGTATACCCTTTGTTATAGTATACCTGTTAAAACCCTGTTCTATTGCCTTGACAGCCTCTTTCTTTACCTCTTCAGGAATATCAAAATCCGGTTGCCCAATGCTGAGGTTAACCGGATTCTCAATTTTTTGCGCCAGATCGAACACCTTTCTTATGCCAGATGCTTCAAACCCCTGCATTCGATCGGCGATCATCAGGAAGCCTTTCCCTTATCCTTTTCTTTGTCGCCTGTTGTGGTGGCGGCGGCTGCAGCAGTACCATCAGCAGTAGTTTCTTCTTCAGTTTTCTCTTTTGCAACCTTTGCCTTCTTTTTCACCTTTATAGTTTTTACCTTTGGCAGGCCATACACAGATTTTGTTTCATCCCACAGGCCCTCCTCAGTCAAATGCTGGACACGTTCCGTTCTTGTGAGAACACTTCTGTGCCTGACCAGTTTACCCTTTGATACAAGACTTTTGTCAATACTCATTGCCCCTTCTCCCTTACCTTATTTGAATTGGATAGCTGCTTGCAAACTGCCTCTTTCCCTCGTACTCTAATTTGCTGATTCCCTTTAGAGCCTCTTTTAGTTCACTGCTATCCCTGAATTTAAATCTACCCGCACACACAACGATCTCTTTTCCTCTTTTTGCCACGAATGTATTATAACCCGTCATATCCTTGATAGCTTTTGCTAAATTAGTAGCCTGTTTCAAGTGTTGTTTAGTATTGCTATAAGATATAATTTGAAGTGTCCACTTAACAACATGTTCCTGTACTTGTTTTTGCTCTTGCTTAACTATAGCAATTGGAGCCTGTGGCAATGACAAATCTACAGCTTTTATCTCCCTGTCCTGCGGTACTGTTTTAACTACTCCATCCATCTTGGAATACACAACAGATTTCTGCAGTGCCTCAGGTTCATATACATTTATGTGGCCAACCTTATAGCCCACAAAAAAGCAGACTAATGATAAAAATACCGCGCCTAATGCACCAAAAATAACTGTTTCCTGTTTAAGGACAACTTCATTGAAAAATAATTTCCTGGGCTTTTTGCGAACTGTTTGAGCTTGAGGCTGGTCATTACTCTTTGTATCCGTTATCCAACCCAGCTTTTCTTTTTTTCCACTGTCATCTGTATCTTCCGGTTTTCTCTCTGGAACCGGTTTGGGAAGAACGGTTGGATTTTCCTGCTTTCTTTGAAATTCTTCACTACTGTAACTGACCCCTTCTGGTTTTCCCGGCTTTTTAAATACTTCGAAAAATTCTTTTGACTCTTTATCTTTCCCAAACATTACCACCCCTTAATGTAAAGTTTATGATTTGTAAGTTTTTTGGTTTCAAAAGATTTAAATGTTTCATCAATTTAAAAAGAATTGGGTAATTCATTCCTGAATCTATACCCCCTTGCCGGAAGAAAAGCTTGCCCGCTCCGGCAGGAGATAATGTGAGGCATGTTAAGAAAATTGCCCTTCAGTAAGATTTACAAATCATTCTAGATACTTACAAAACTTTAAGTTATGAAGTCTATAAAAAACAGATTTTATTGTCAAGGTTTTTCACTTATGAGGGTCACAAAATACCAGAAAAGTTTCTGTAAAACATCAAAATACCTTTGTCTTTCACATAAAGCTCGTGTATTATTTAGTAGGCAAAAAGCAGGCGATTTGAGATCACGATTGTAAATTTAGGCAATTTAGCCCGAATTTTATGCATTTTTCAGATTAAAGACGGGAATAAGCGTGAATAAGAAAGTGATTGAAAACATTGAAAATCTTCGCTCAAAGATACGACACCACGATGCAAAGTACTATGTTGAGAATATGCCCGAAATCCCGGATTATGAATATGATCAACTGATGAAGGAGCTGGAAAGCCTTGAAAGTGCCAATCCGCAATTAATCTCCCCGGATTCTCCCACTCAACGAGTAAGCGGTGAACCTGTTTCAGAATTCACATCTATTGAACACAGCATACCCATGCTCAGCATCGAAAATACATATTCAGAAGAGGAATTGAGAGAATTTGACAGCAGAATCAGGCGAATGCTGAAAGACGTCGATGATATAGAATATGTCGTAGAACTTAAGATTGATGGTATTGCAATTACTCTGTGGTATGAAAATGGGGTTTTCATGCGCGGCGCTACAAGAGGTAATGGTTTCAGGGGTGATGACGTCACAACGAATTTAAGAACCGTAAAGGACATTCCTTTGAGATTTTTGCCTGTTGATAACAGAAAAATACCTCCGGTTATTGAAATTCGCGGTGAAATATATATGCCAGACAAGGAATTTCAGAGACTGAATGAAAGGCGGGAGGAAACAGACGAACCTCAATTTGCCAATCCCAGAAATGCGGCGGCAGGCTCCCTCAAACTCCTGGATCCTCACACAACTGCCAAAAGGCCACTCCGCCTGTTTGCATACGCTTTCGGCTACGAGGCGAAAAACAGATTTACGAACCATATTGAACGCCTTGAGGCTATAAAGGAATTTGGCCTTCCGGTAAATCCTCACTATAAATTATGCAGGGATATTGATGAGGTTATCTCATACTGCAATTCCTGGGAAACAAAGAAGAGTAATCTTGATTACCAGGTTGATGGAATGGTCGTAAAGGTTAATTCACTGGAACTTCATGATAGACTGGGTTCGACCAGCAAGGCACCACGCTGGGTTATGTCTTACAAATTTAGCCCCGACGATGCCGTAACAAAGATTGAGGCGATAAAGGTACAGGTTGGCAAAACAGGAACATTAACCCCGGTAGCAGAATTAAGCCCTGTACCGCTCAGCGGTACTACCGTAAGCAGGGCTTCACTTCACAATTTTGACGAAATCAAGCGGAAGGATATTCGCGTAGGTGATTACGTCGTTGTCCAGAAGGCCGGAGAGATCATTCCTCAGGTAGTTGAGGTTATCACAGAGAAGCGCACCGGCAACGAAGAACAGTTTCCTGTGCCGAAAGTATGTCCGATCTGCGAAGAGCCCGTTATCAAAGAAAAGGTGTTTCTAAAGTGCCACAACCCCCTGTGTACCGCTCAGTCAAAAAGGAGAATAATGTATTTTGTAAGTAGAAATGCGATGGATATTGAGGGCTTTGGCCCTGCCATAATCGAACAATTAGTAGACAAAAAGATTATAGGGAATTATGCTGATATTTATTCACTGAAATTCGATGACCTTGAACCACTGGAAAGGATGGGTGAGAAATCTGCCCGAAATCTACTAGATGCAATAGGGAATAGTAAGGGCAGGGATTTACACTGCCTGATCTGTGCCTTGGGAATACAGAATATTGGTACTCATGCAGCAGGAGTACTGTCAAAACACTTCGGCACACTCGACAGACTCATGGACGCCTCTGTTGAAGAGTTGGATGAGATCTTTGAAATTGGAGAAATCACGGCAAAGGGCATCGTAGATTTCTTCTCAAACAACCACACAAAAAACGTCATCAATAAACTCAGGGAGGCGGGTGTTAATCTAAGCGCCATTCGTAAAGAAGCAAAGGCCGCTTCTAATATAGCTGAAAAGTCTTTTGTTGTAACGGGAACGCTGAACGGATATACCCGTAAAGAGATAGAAGATATAATAAAAAATCTGGGTGGAAAAGTATCATCTTCCGTAAGCAGCAAGACTGATTTCCTGATTGCCGGTGAGTCACCGGGATCAAAACTCGAAACGGCAAAAAAGCTGGGAACAACAATTTTAAGCACAGAGGAATTCGAGAATTTAATTAAGAAAACATAAGCTCACCATGGGGTACAAAATAAAATGGAAAAATTGATAAAGAATGCTTTAAAGTCTGCGAAGGCCGATCAGATCGAAATTCGCATTAATGAGGGAAGGGGAACGGGAGTTGCCTATGTGGGCAAGGAATTGGAGAGTATAGGCGAAAGCAGTATCATGGGTGGAAGTGTACGTGCTCTCGTCAATGGAGGCTGGGGATTTGTAGCTTTCAATGATGTTGAAAATTTATCCCGTTACGTCAATATGGCATGTGAACAGGCAATGCTGGTTGGAGACAAGGATGTATCACTGGCAGAGACCGGAGTGATTAACGATGCGGTAAAGACGCAGGTCGATGTAGACCCGGCAGATGTTTCGCTGATCGACAAACATGATTTGTGTCAGAAATATAATAACATAATCCTATCTTCAAAGAAGGTCCAGACCTCCAGTGTGAGGTATGCGGATTCTCACAGTACACTTTACTTCGCCAACCTGGAAGGCAGCTTTATTGTCAGCGAGAATCAATTCTGTGGTGTTTCGGTTATGGCAATGGCAAAGGATGGTATGGATGTACAGCAGGCATATGATTCGATTGGGGATCTGAGAGGTTACAAAAAAGTCGAAAATTTTGAAGAGAGCTGCGAAGATGTCACCAAGAGGGCGGTTGATCTGCTCTCTGCAAAACCTGTGGAGGGCGGTAAATATACCGTAATAGTTGATCCAAAGCTTTGCGGTGTTTTTACACACGAAGCGTTCGGGCATCTGAGCGAAGCGGATTTTATCTATGAAAACAAAAAACTCCGTGAGGTTATGAAGATAGGAAAACGCTTTGGTTCGGATGAATTGTCTATAGTAGATGATGGTACACTGGAAGGAGAAGCCGGATATAATAAGTATGACAGCGAGGGAACACCATCGCAAAAGACATATCTGATAAAGGATGGTATTTTAACCAACAGGCTGCACTCAAGAGAGACAGCGGCTAAGATGAATGAGAGTCCTACAGGGAACGCAAGAGCTATCAGTTATGCCAGTGAACCGATTGTGCGCATGACTAATACATATATGGAATCCCGCAATCAAACGTTTGAGGAGATGTTGGCAGGTGTAGATGACGGCATTTATGCAAAGGGTTCCCTTGGGGGACAGACAAACACTGAGATGTTTACATTCAGTGCGGAAGAGGCATATAAAATAAAAGGCGGAAAGGTCTGCGAGAAGATTCGTGATGTGGTTTTGACAGGTAATGTATTTGAGACATTGAAGAATATAGATGCGATCGGCAACGATCTTGTCCTCTTCGGAGGGCTTGGCGGCTGCGGTAAGGGAGGGCAATCCCCATTGCGTGTAAGTGATGGCGGCCCGCATATCAGGATAAGAAATGTAACCATTGGCGGCAGATAAGCTTTAAGGATTGAATATTCAATCCTTTTGCCACGAAGGCACTAAGACACAAAGGGTATAAACTACAAATCTCAAATAACAAATTACAAATAAATTACAAAACACAATGTCCGAATGATCAGAATCAGTTTGTTTGGAATTTTGGATTTCTTCATTGGAATTTGTTTGTTATTTGGATTTTATTATTTGGTGCTTCCTCTTCCTTCCGGCTTAGCACCTGCCAGTTTGCTAGGCGGGAATCCTTAAAGCTCGCCTGCTATAAAACCGTGTTTTCATTTTGCTTTTTTATTAAAATTACGTATACTCTGCGTGAAAGTCTTTAAAGGTGTATATCAAAGTTTTTAATTAAGGTAGATAATATGACCGATGGCAGTGAAAATCGAAGGTACGCAAGAGTTTCTCCAGGTGTCAATTTCAGTGTGATGGTGGAGCATACTGACAAAGGGGACAAAGAATACTATGAAGGCATAATTGAGGATGTCAGTCTTGGTGGTATGTTTGTTGAAATTGGCCATCCATTTCCAAAAGGTAGTATTGTCACCATACAATTTAAATCTAAAATAGAAAAAGATGAACGGCCTGTCACTGCCAAGGGGATGATTCGCTGGACACGAAAATGGAAACAGCCGCATGGAATGGGAATTGATTTCATTGAGTTTGACGGACTCGGAAACACGCCTTTTGAAGAATGGTTCAAAACACATTTCCAACAGGAATAGTCTTATTCATTTCTTTTTGTTCTTTGTCTGATAAAATCACTTTTCCCCTCACACCATTAACTTAAGTCACTTTAGTTCACTTTAGACACTTCAAACTTGCTTGTAAGCTTCCATCCCCAATCAGTAGTTTGATATCAGACCTCCAATCTCCGTTTTCTGACCTCTGACTTCCATCTCCGTTTCTTACTTCTTTACCTCGTGAAATTCACAAGAGTGACAAGCGAAGCGCATTTCACTGGGGCGACCCTAATCCCCAACTTTAGTCACTTTAGCTCACTTTACACTTTAGATCACTTCCCATCCGATTAATATACGTACAATAAATGCACAAGCAAGGCAATATCTTCCTAATTAGCAGAACCGGAAAAAAGTTTAGAATATACGTTACAAGCCATAAATCATGATATTCACTTGCCTTAGGTATTAGAAAAAACTCATCCACTCTGCTTTTGTTAGAGGTACGAATCTTGCGTTCTTCATTACAAAAAAAAGCTTAAGTAGACATAATTTCTACCGATAAATAGCTATATGTTTAGAGCAATTACTACAATTCTGCCGACTTACAGGGAAACAGTCTTTTTCGCCAACGGAAGAACATTTAAAAATGGAGATACGTTATGAATGATATGTTGGATTCTACTGCTAATCTCAGAAACGAAGTAGACGTGTTGGAACCGGAACTGGATTCATTAGCACCAAAAGGATACTCCAGGGTTTCTTCCGGTGTCAATTTCAGTGCGATGGTGGAGCGTACTAACAAGGGAGACAGAGAATACTACGAAGGGTTAATTGAGGATGTCAGTCTTGGGGGTATGTTTATTGAAATTGGCCAGCCATTTCCAAAAGGCAGTATTGTCGCTATACAGTTTGAATCTGAAACAGGAAAAGAGGAACGACCCGTCACTGCCAGGGGGATGATCCGCTGGACTCAAAAATGGAAGCGGCCGCATGGAATGGGAATTGATTTCATTGAGTTTAACGGACTCGGAAATACACCTTATAACGAATGGTTCAAGAAACATTTCCGACAGGAATAGCCTTATTCATTTCCCATTGCGCTCTTAGCGCCTTCTTGTCCTCGGCACCTTTTGTCCGGGGAGCGTGAGAAATACAAATCAACAATTTATTTTTTTTCGTGCTCTTTCGTGTGTTTTCGTGGCTAACAACCTAATCTACAATTGTCTCTTTCTAATGGATTCGACAACTCTTTCTGCGGTTTTCCCGTCCCACAAGTCAGGAATACTACCACTTGCAAAACTACCGTTAAGAATAGAATCAACCATATTTTCAATATCTTCAGGTTTACATAATCGATTTGTACCCTGAGTAACTGTAACAGGACGCTCTGTATTGGGCCGCAGTGTAAGACAGGAAATCCCAAGAAAAGTTGTCTCTTCCTGTACCCCACCAGAATCTGTAATAAGAAACCTGCTGTTAAAAACAAGATTCATAAACTCAAGATAACCAAGAGGCTCAACCAAATGAACAGATTGTATCTTTTCTAAATAGTGAGATAAATCATATTCATCAAGCCTTGCCCTGGTTCGTGGGTGAACAGGGAAAATTAAAGGGATTTTTTCTGCAATAGATAAAAGTTTTCTGCAAAGCATTTCCAGCACATCCTTATCATCAACATTGGAAGGCCTGTGTAAAGTAACAAGGCCGTATTCCCCTTTAGTACATTTAAAATCCTGATAAATACTAAGCTTATCAATTTCATCCCGTGTCATAACAAGATTATCTATCATAATATTTCCAACAAACTCTATCTTATCTAATGCAACACCGCTATTTTCAAGATTTTCATTACCATCCAGGGATGGAGTCCAGAGGATATCAGCTATAGAATCAGTAACAATTCTGTTAATTTCCTCCGGCATGGTTCTGTCAAACGATCTCAAGCCCGCCTCAAGATGGGCCAAATTAACCCCTAACTTAACTGCAACAAGAGATGCTGCAACAGTAGAATTAACATCACCCGCCACAACCACAAGATCAGGTTTCTGCCCCATAAGAACTTTTTCATATTCAATCATTACATTACCGGTCTGCTCTGCATGGGTACCGCTACCCACGCCTAAATGAATATGTGGATCAGGCAGCTTGAAGTTCTTAAAAAAAACATCTGACATGTTCAGATCATAGTGCTGCCCTGTATGGACAATTACAGGTTTTGCCCACCCGCTTTTCTCAAGTGCATGGTACAGCGGCGCTATCTTCATAAAGTTTGGTCTTGCTGCGGCTATCAGATGAATTTCCATAATGCTTATTTCCTATCCAATCATTATTGTTTATTTGTTATTCTGCACTCGAATCTACAGATGGGATTTCAACCAGGATCCATTTGTCCGGGGAAAGTCCTCAGCGATTTTTGTCCGGGGATATGGAGTTTACTGTAAAATCATTAAGAAATTGACGCTGCCATGTATACCTTGGAGAGAAAAAATACGAGGATAAATAGTTTAAAGTGAGTAATAGCTCATGGCTGATGGGTCATAGTTGATAGCTCTTAGTTTCTTTCGTGGTTTTCGTGGCGAATAACTAATCTCAAATTCCCAATCAGTAGTTTTGATATCTGACCTCTGACTTCCATTTTCAGATTCCCGTTTTCTGACCTCAGATTTCTGATCTCTGACTTCCATCATCAACCATCAATCTCCAGCACCCTCTTATACGTCTCATTCTGCGGGTTGTATTCAGGGACGAGTTTCTTCAGCATTTGAATTGCGGCTCTGGCATTTCCCTCGTATGCAAAGTGTACAAGTTTGTCTACACCGCTTTCAAATTCCTCCCAATCTACTTTTGTAACACCTGCTACAGTTATACTTTCATATCTTGTGTCTTTCACTGTACCATCTACTAACAACTCTTCGCGCAGCTTTTCCCCGGGTTTTAATCCGGTATAGTCAATCTTCACATCTTCAAGACTATGGCCCATCATCCTTATCATCTCTTTTGCCATATTTCCTATATTTACAGGGTCCCCCATGTCTAATATGAATACTTCACCACCTCTTCCCAAACTGGCAGCCTGCATTACAAGTTGTACCGCCTCAGGAATAAGCATAAAATAGCGAGTAGCATCAGGATGCGTTACCGTAACGGGACCGCCGTTCCTTATTTGCTGCTTAAACTTTGGTACTACGCTACCTGAACTATCAAGCACGTTTCCAAACCTGACGGCAACATATTCGGTATCACTTCTATTATTAAAGTTTTGAATGTACAGCTCACACACCCTCTTGGTTGCACCCATCACACTTGTTGGCCGAACGGCTTTATCACTTGATATCAAGACAAACTTCTTTACCTTATGTTTATCCGCCAGTTTTGCGGCATTTACAGCCCCCTTTATATTATTGATTATTGCCTCACATGGATTAGTCTCAACAAGTGAGACATGCTTGTACGCGGCAGAATGGAAGACTATGTCCGTCTTAATCCTTTTCAGAAACTCTTCAGTTATAAGGGGCTTGGTTATATTTTCCAGAATAGAGTAAAGCTTCACACCATTGAGATTTACGCTCAACTCAGAATCAATTCTGTATAACCCATACTCATTACTATCAACCAGCATTTCAACAGATGGGTTACATTGTACTACTTGCCTTGATAATTCAGACCCTATAGACCCTCCGGCACCTGTTATTAAAACAGATTTACCTGCAACAAAATTCTCTATAATGCTCTGATCAAGGTCCTTTGGCGCTCGTTTTAAGAGATCATCAATCTCAATATCTCTAATTTGAGTAATGCTTACTTCTCCATCGACAATTTCTGACAAGCTTGGAAGGGTCTTAAATTTAACCTGTGACACCTTGCAATTCTCAACTATATTTCTAATCTTTTCACCTGATGTAGAAGGTACCGCAATTAATACATCTTCAATATCATTTTCTTTGATTATCTCATCCAGATTGTCCGTTCCCGGATAAATTGGAAGTTCATGCAATCGCAATACGATAAAAGCAAATAAATACAAAACCCCCAACTAAAGCTGCAA
>CAZPAM010000032.1:0-26148 GCA_964584595.1 uncultured Candidatus Scalindua sp.
CCAGGAACAAACTGAATAGATTTCCTTTGAAACAAAAAAAACCCACCATAACGGTGGGTTTTTTTTTTTGGCTCCGCAGGTAGGATTCGAACCTACAACCTAGTGGTTAACAGCCACCCACTCTACCATTGAGCTACCGAGGAATTTGTATTTGTTTGATTTCTTTTTTGCTTACAATTCTCTACAAACAAAATATTGTAACATTAATATTCAACAGTTACAACTTAACTGCGATTAACATTGCAATAATCCAGGATCTTTGAAATTTCCGGTTTTAACCGGCTGCGTTCAGTTATTAGATCAATAAACCCATGCTTGAGCATGGACTCGGAAGATTGAAACCCCTTAGGGAGAGTTTTCTTAATAGTTTCTTTAATGACTCTCGGGCCTGCAAACCCCACAAGCGCACCTGGTTCGGCCATTATAATGTCTGCTTGCGAGGCAAAGCTGGCCATGACACCACCCAAAGTCGGGTCTGTAAGCACTGAGATAAACAACAGTCCTGCTTCCTGGAGTCTGGATATGGCAGCACAAGTTTTTGCCATTTGCATAAGGGACAAGGCTCCCTCGTGCATTCTTGCTCCTCCTCCGGAGCCTGAGATTATGATAAGCGGCAGCCACAGCTCCCGCGCCCTTTCGGCTGCTCTCGTAATTTTTTCTCCGACCACTGATCCCATGCTTCCCATTATAAAGGTTGAATCTGTAACACCGAATACAACTTCCTTTCCATCAATCAACCCCTTTCCAACCGTGGCCGCTTCGTTTAAGTTTGTTTTCTTCTGTTCACTTACAATCCGGTCTTTATATTTTATACGGTCCTGAAAATTCAATGGATCGGCAGGTACCATATCATTCCAGTATTCTTCAAAACTGTCTTTATCGAGTGTGATATTTATGCGCTCTCTGGTGGACACTCTGAAGTGGTAATTACATTCAGGGCAGACATGGTGTTTCACCTCCACCTGTTTCTTATAAACCATGCTTTTACACCCATCGCATCTTTTCCATAATCCGTCGGGTATATTTTTTTTTCTTTTAAAAAACAATTATGTTTCTCCCCTCATTTTTCAGATAAAGCTTTTGGTGTGAGTATAATCTCTAGCTTTTCATAAATAAATAAGAATTTTCCTGTGCCTTCCGGCGGAGTTCTTCTATTGCTTCTTTATAATCATCCTTTGCGAATATGGACGTCGCCGCAGCAAAAACATTAGCGCCTGCAGATGCTGCGTCAGGAATCGTTTCCGGTTTTATACCGCCATCAACTTCAATGTCCAGATTTTCAGGCGCCATTTCCCTCAGCTTCTTTAATTTATCACATACGTATTTTTTGAAAGCCTGCCCTGAGAATCCCGGGTAAACCGTCATTACAAGAAGTATATCAATAGATTCAAGCAGCTTTTCAACTGTCTGTTCGTGCGTATCAGGATTAATTGCAACCCCCGCCTTTATACCTCGATCTTTGATTAGATTGATAACATTCAACGGATCATCAGTTGCCTCAATGTGAAAAGTCAGGATATCGTCTTTTGTTGTTTTCTGCGTAAAGGATTCTACATATTTATCGGGGTTCTCAATCATGAGATGGATATCCAGAGGGACTTTTGTAATGTCCTTTATTTTGTCAACAATAAAAGGACCCATCGTCAGATTCGGAACAAAATGTCCATCCATAACGTCAATGTGAATCAAATCTACACCCGCTTGTTCCACCCTCTTAATTTCATCTCCTAACTGTGTCGGATCAGCGGCAAGTATTGAAGCAGATATTTTTGTTTGCATATAATAAATTTATAAATTAATAGTTTTATTAAGAACCCGGTTTATCAGTCAGTGCAGCTATTCCGGGTAACTCTTTACCCTCTAATAATTCCAGAAAGGCTCCGCCTCCGGTAGATATAAAGGACACCTTGTACGACTCTCCCATCCTGTGGAACGCAAGGTCTGTGTCTCCACCTCCTACAATGGTCAATGCATACGCAGAAACAACCGCTTCTACCATTGCATATGTGCCTCTGCTAAAGGCATCTATTTCAAATGCCCCCATAGGGCCATTCCAGATGATAGTCTTTGCATTTTGCATGGCCTCAGAGAATAGCTTTGTACTTGCAGGCCCGATATCAAGAGCAAACCAATCATCCGGAACTTCCTGAAAGGTTACTAGCTTTGTCTCAGCCGTTCCGTCAAATTTGTCTGCGATTACAAAATCTACAGGTAAATATAGTTTAACACCTCTTTCCTTGGCAAGCTTGTTTATCATTAAAACCTTTACCGCAACATTTTCATCTACAGTTGCCTTGCCAATCCCATATTCCTGTACCGCAAGGAAAGGAAATGCCATTGCACCGCCAATAATTATTTTATCAACCTTTTTTACAAGATTTTCTATGATCTTTATTTTGTCGACGACCTTTGCGCCGCCAACTATAGCAACCACAGGCCTTGATGGAACATTGACTGCCTTCTCAAAATAATCAATTTCCCTCTTCAAGAGAAATCCTGCCGCTGATTGAGACACCGCTCCATTCATTCCTACCATTGAAGCGTGTGTTCTGTGGCAATTTCCAAACGCATCCTGTACCAACACATCACATAAGCCTGCCAGTTCTTTGGCAAACCCGGGATCGTTTTCCTGTTCTCCCTTATGAAAACGCAGGTTTTCAAGAAGCAGGACGTCTTCAGGCTGCATCGCGTCCACTTGTTTCTTTACTTCAGGGCCTATACAATCATTTGCCAGTTTTACATCTTTGTTCAGGAGTCTATGGAGTCTCCTGGCAACCGGTTTTAAACTGAATTCCGGCAAGGCCTTTCCGCCCGGCCTGCCGAGGTGAGAGGCAAGGATTATCTTTGCGCCTTCATCAAGCAGATAATTAATAGTCGGTAAAGTGGCCCTTATCCTGGCATCATCAGTTATGTTTCCCTGATCATCAAATGGAACATTATAATCCACCCGCACAAATACCCGCTTGCCTTTCAGGTCAAGATCTTTGATAAAAAGTTTGTTCATTTTTAAGAATCTATTTAATTCTTTGCAATACGTTCTATCAAGTCGACCATACGATTTGAATAACCCCATTCGTTATCGTACCAGCCGATTACCTTTACAAGATTGTCACCGATTACGTAAGTGGACAGTGAATCAAAGATGCATGAATGTGCGTTGTCTATTATATCTGAGGAGACAATAGGATCTTCACAATATTCCAATATACCCTTTAATTCGTTTTCTGATGCAGCTTTTATAACCTTATTAATTTCCTCTATACTTACACTCTTTTTTACTGTTGCAACTAAATCAGTTACTGAACCGTTAGCGACAGGTACCCGCATTGCCATACCGTCAAGTTTTCCTTTAAGCTCAGGTATGACTTCACCAATAGCTTTCGCCGCGCCGGTAGTTGTCGGGATAATATTTATGGCGGCAGCCCTTGCTCTTCTCAAGTCGCTGTGCATTAAATCGGCAACTTTCTGGTCATTTGTGTAGGCATGGATAGTAGTCATAAGGCCTTTTTCAAGTCCGAAGTTGTCGTTAATCACCTTTACCAGCGGTCCAAGACAATTAGTAGTACAGGAGGCATTAGAGACAATTTTGTGTTCGGGTTTAAGGTCATTGTCGTTTATTCCCATAACAATTGTGGCATCAAGCTGATCCTTTGCAGGTGCAGAAAGGATTACCTTCTTTGCTCCGGCTTCAAGATGTTTTTCGCAATCCGCCTTTTTTGTAAATATCCCGGTAGATTCTACTACGACTTCAACTCCCAGCTCTTTCCATGGAAGACTGGCAGGGTCTCTTTCCTTTGTTAACCTGATTTCTTTTCCTTTTACAACTAATGCGTTGTCTTTTGTATCAACCTCTCCATTAAACCGTCCATGAACTGAATCATATTTCAGAAGGATGGACAATGTTTTGGCATCGGTTAAATCATTAATGGCAACTACGTCAATATCTTCTCTCTCTGCAATTACCCTAAAGACATTTCGACCTATCCTGCCAAAACCATTTATTCCTACTTTAATTGACATTTTTTAGTTTCCTTTCCGTCCAATATAATAGATAATTTTGCTCTAAAATTCAAAATCAATTAATTCCCTGGATATACGCAAATTTATATAATTCCGGCTAGTTGTGTCTTTTTGAGATGTCTTATTTGAAAAGGTATTCTTCCCGCTTTCAGAAGGGGTTTCCCAATGATAATAAGAAGTAAAGATTGTCTTTTCAAAATATAAGTATTCTGTATAAAACAAGGAAATACTTATAGATATGACTAAAACAAAGAGGCAAAATTCTAACACACCACCATAATTTGTCAAGCTATTTTCGTTATATGTCCCGGCTATAGGGCTCTCTGCATACTTATTAATAGACACATAGAAAACAAATTGTTATCATCAAAATCGTCTACTATAAAAAAGTGCTATTATGAAAAAATACACAATATTGTTCCTGCTTCTGTTCCTGACCGGCTGTGCAACAATGGGAAAAAATCTTGAAGTCGACGTTAATAATGATTTCCCACATAACGAAGTACAGAAAATTGCCATTGTTGCGTTTGAGACTTCTCTGGATGAGGAAGGTACTACCGGGCTTATTTTCAAATCTTCTTCCGTCGAGAATGTAAAAACTGTTTTTACAGGCATTATGGCCAGAGAGCTGAGAAAATGGGAAAGATTTGCAATCTTAGAAGGAAAGACATTGGAAAAAGAGCTTGAATCAAAGAATCTCGGAGAAGATGACTTCTTAAAAACAGAAAACTATTCAAGTCTTGGAAGGTCAATAGGCGTTGATGCCATAGTCGTTGGCGAGGTTGAAAGATATGGCTACTCTTACACAAAAGTGCCGTTCAGCCGGGTGATCTTATCGCAAACTTTTGCAGTTTCATTTAAAGTTAAATGTATAGACGTAATTACAAATAAAACTATCTGGACTGCTGATATTAAAGGAACCTCAAAAGAAGATGGTGAAAGAGTTATAGCGTCTGTGCTTATCGCAGAGGCCATCAATACACTCAAGGCAAAGCTAAATTAAGAATAGAAACAAGATACTAACGTAAACTTTCCCATAACTCCTGTGTTCTGAGGTATCCCCCTCCTGAGCTTTTCTGCTGATAAAGCTATTTACATGCCGGATTGCATACCCCTTCCCCTCCCATAAAACCGGTAAAAGAGACTTGTAAATAAGACTATTTCCTTACGACTTATCTACAATATACTTACACCATTTTGGCTGTATTCTTACAACATATTGTAAGGAGAATAAAAAAATATACAAAATGTTGTATTTTTTCCTTGACAAAGGCCATGTCTTCTGTTAGATGATGCAAGTAAAAGAGGTTAAGAATCATAAAGATAATGCCTTAGGGGAAATAACAGTAAATGGAAATTAAACGTTTTCTAATAAAATATGGTATTTTCTGAAGGATAAATGAGTACGGGGGTAAATGTGACCGGAGCCTTCATCTCCGTTACTTCAAGCCTCGCCCTCCCGTGTGCCGTCACAGCGTAATCGGGATTTGCCGTGCTCACCTGACGGGGGTCTTACTCCTTTCCCCCTCGTCGCCTGACGGCAGAAGGGCTTTCTAGTAATGCGGAAAGCCCTTTTTGCCGTCTTATAAACGATTTAATCCCACAGAAGCAAATGACTATTTAAGTGGGGAATTTGCCTAAAACACAAATTTGACGGAGGGAAGAAAATTGGCAAAGAAGGTGAGTAAGAAACCTAAGGCTAAGGCAAAAGCAAAACCAAAGGTAAAGGCAAAGCCAAAGGTAAAGGCAAAACCGAAGGTAAAAGCAAAACCGAAGGTAAAGGCGAAACCAAAGGTAAAGGCGAAACCAAAGGTAAAAGCAAAAGCATCTGTTAAGAAAAAAGCTAAACTAGTTTCTAAGAGTAAGAAAAAAGAAGTTAAAAAAGCTAAACCGAAAGCAAAAGCAAAAATACAATTAAAACAAATTGTATAGGGCTTAAGAGTAGTTTTTTCGCTTATATATTTAATAATTCCTTCAGTTCCAGAAACCCCCATCACAAATTAGTTCATTCTTGTGCTTCCTCCAAATAGATAATATTATTAAAACGACTAACAAGTTGATCAATACTAGTTTTCGCTTGACTTAACGCCCTCAGATAAGTTATATAAACGCGTTCGGTGTCATATAGCAACCAGCAACTATTTCTGTAAGTGTTAGCTTAACATCAACATATTATAGAATTTAAAAAAAGGATGATAATCAATGAGCTCAGTTAATACGTGGGTAGGATACTTAACACTGCTTTTATTCTTAATCGCCTATCTTCTTGTCGTTTTTGAAGAAAAGATTCATTTAAAGAAATCCAAGCCGGTTGTATTGATAGGGTGTATCATGTGGCTGTTTATTGGTATTTATGAAATAAAGCATGAAGCAGAACATATCGCTATATATTCCTATGAACATGGCAGCACTGTTAATTTTGAGGTGAGGCACGAAGGAGGGGCCCTCGAATTTGTCGAGCATCTTGTTTCAGAGATTGGAGCACTCTTTTTCTTCCTCCTGGTTGCCATGACTTACATCAATACTCTCAGCTCTCTAAACGTATTTCAGGCCCTGCGTGCCTGGCTGTTGTCTAAAGGGTTGGGCTTTAAATCACTATTCTGGGCAACAGGAATCATAACCTTTTTCCTCTCTCCCGTAGCAGATAATCTGACCAGTGCCCTGCTTATGTCAACAGTAGCGCTTGCGGTAAGCGACGGTAACAGGAAATTTATCGTGCCGGCATTTGTCAATATCATAGTTGCTGCCAACGCCGGCGGCGCCTGGAGCCCTTTTGGAGATATTACTACACTGATGGTGTGGACGGCTGGAATGGTGCCCACTCTTAAATTTTGCTATCTAATGATTCCGTCTGTTATTAACTGGCTCATCCCGGCGCTTATCATGAGCTTCTTTCTCCCGAAGGGGAAACCAGCCGGCACAAATGAAAAGATGGCAATGAAACCGGGTGCCAAAAGGTGTATGCTTTTCTTTGCACTGACGATTGCCACAGCGGTCTCTTTTCACCAGTTTTTAGATCTTCCTCCTTTCCTGGGTATGATGACCGGTTTGGGATATCTTATGTTTGCGCAGTACTACATGAAAAGGTGGGGAGAAAAAGCTTTCTTGAAAAAAATGGGTCTCCCGGAAGAGAGACGCAAGACTTCCCGTTATGAATTCTTCAAACAGGTGGAGCAGGTGGAATTTGACACCCTGCTTTTCTTTTTCGGGGTTCTGACTGCGGTTGGGGCATTGTCGTACGTTGGTTTTCTTGCACTCGTTGGAGGAGGGGTTTATTCATTTATGGGAGATACCTCTGCTAACACAGCAATCGGTGTCCTTTCTGCTATTGTTGACAATATCCCCATTATGTACGCAGTCTTAAATATGGACCTGGCGATGGGACTCGACCAGTGGCTCCTCATAACTTTAACTGCCGGTGTGGGAGGCAGTTTATTATCAATAGGTTCAGCCGCAGGCGTGGCTGTGATGGGCATTAACAGGGAGAATTACACGTTTATGTCTCATCTGAAATGGACACCTGTCATCGCCCTGGGTTATGCCGCTAGTATCTTTACCTGGTGGATAGTAACAATGGGCATGAGGTGAGCGATTCTGGCTCGTCCATGTCAGGTTCTTATAAGGCTATTCTGCCGCTAACAAAAGTTTAAATAATTATTGTTTAAGTAGTCCTGGCACAACGGAAACCTGTATTGAAGTACCAGTCATCAGGGATTGTTCCGTTTCTGTCAGCACGGCGGCAATGGCTATGGTCAAAGAACCAGGAACCGCCGCGCGTGACCTTATATCTTTTGGTATCATCGTACCAGCTATCTGTCCATTCCCAGACATTACCCGCCATATCATAACATCCGTAATAGCTCTTTCCTTCAGGATATTTTCCTACCTCTGTTGTTCCGGGTTTACCGTCTTCTCTTGAATTACAAAATTTCCAGTAAATTCCTCTTATGAATCGTTCGGGTTAGATTTCTATACGACCATTCTACTATAAAAAAAGAAATATTAACATGTATCCCATTAAAAATCCCATTACCCAAATGATGGTTATACCGAGTTCCGAGTAACTGATTACATTACCGGGATAGACGGATATTTCCTCTCTTAATTGCTTTTTTATCCTTTCTATCTTCTCTTTAGTAAATGATTCCTCAAATACCGCAAGCATTATATTGTTACCGGCCAACTTTAAAGCCATCAGAGGATTCCTGCTAAACCATACTAAGGATTGGGGAATGGTTACAAGAAATATGGTCTTGACCTGGTTACCAAACCAGGCCAATGGGTTATTTAAAAGCCAGAGGAATCCGGCAGCACCCTTCCTATAGAGCCAATCAGTATCAAGGGTAATGTATGGTTCACCCCCAAGATGCTTCAAAAGCATAAAGAAACCTAAAGCTGTAAACAGCAGAACTTGCATCGTCCAAACAACATGTTCGGCAGTGTAGGGTACATAACTCGCTGCAAAAGGCAGCAGATTATAAAGGGCATCTGGATATACACCAATTAAGATACATAAACAAGATGCGATTCCCATTGCAATGAGCATATTAAGGGGTGGCTCTTTGGCTCTTATGCCAGAATCTTTACCAAAGAAAGTAAAATAGGGGAGTTTTAATCCTGTGTGAAGAAATGTTCCTGCTGAAGAAATCGAAAGAATCAGCCAGATTAGAGTTAAGTGTTCCTCAGCTGCAGCTGTAACTATCATTGATTTGCTTACAAAACCGGAAAAGAGGGGGAATGCAGAGATGGATAATCCACCTATCATGTATAAAGTAAGAGTGATTGGCATAGTCTTATAAAGTCCGCCAAGTTCAGTAAGCTTGCTCTTTCCGGTCATATGCAAGACCGCGCCGGCACCCATAAAAAGGACACCTTTATAAAGTATATGTGAAAAGGCATGGGCTGCGGAGCCATTAAGAGCTAAAGCGGTCCCCATTCCCACGCCAGCAACCATATATCCTACCTGGCTGATGATATGATAGGCTAGCAGTCTCCTGATATCATTTGCCAGTACCGCAAAAATAACTCCGTAGAAGGCCATGATCGCGCCAAGCCATATTAAGATTTCAGTGCCTGCGAATGCCCTGATCAACACATACACTGCAGTCTTGGTGGTGAAAGCAGACAGGAATACCGCACCTGTAACTGTAGCCTCCGGGTAGGCATCGGATAGCCATGCTGAAAAAGGAGGGACTGCAGCATTCAGGAGAAATCCAATCAAGATGAGATATGAAGCAATTCCACTTAATTCCATGAGATTAAATGCTGTAGAGCCTGTTTCAGCGATATTTATAATAATGCCTACTAAGAGAGATAGTCCTCCAAACATATGAACTAATAGATATCTGAAGCCTGAATCATGAGAAGCCTTTGTCATTCGTGCCCAGATAAGATAAGTTGAAGATATAGCCATTATCTCCCAGAAAATAAAGAGTGTGATAAAATCGCCGGCAAATGTGACACCAAGAGCGCTGCCTATATACAGGGATGCTGCGATATACTGTCTATACTCTTTTAGATGAATGCTGTAAATAAAGCCGATAAAAGCCATGATCACGAAGACATATCCGAATACCATACTTAATTTGTCAACCCTGCCAAGGACTAGCTCATAACCTAAAAAATTAAGGATGTAGCCGCTGCCTTCCGGTATATTAAGTAAGCTTAAACAGGCCAAAACAGGCAAAAGCAGAATATATACCTGCCGTGCCCTTCCTTTAAGGAGAGGTATCAAAATTGCTCCAAAGATAAAGATAAGCCCGGGCGGCAGCCAATCAATCATAATAGTCTTCCTTTTTCATAAGCCATTTATGTCCCAGTGTCTTAGCCATAACAATAATGAGGATACAGGCGATAAATCCGAATAAGGCATAAAAGCCAGGTATGTTTTCCCATCTAAAATGTGGATGTTTTTCAATAAAGAAATCTAGCACAACAAGAATACCAAGAGTTGCATAGAAAAAAATATTCAATTTCTTAATGTTCCCGGGTTTATCGAAAAAATTGAATTTTTTTTTCATATCAATATTCTCCTACAATTACTAAATAAAAAGGGATAATGTTATTTCTTAAGCTTAAAAATCAGAACGAAAACACAAGAGGAACAAAAAATAGGTATGGTGTCCCCTAATTGCTGATTGAATTGTTTTTTTATGTAACCACTCTACCTGTAAATAAATATTAACGTGTATCCTAACAAAAATCCCATTACCCAAAGGACAGTTGTACCAACGTACTGGTATATGATTACGTCACCGGGATAGGCATTTCTTGCTTTTACTATTCGTTTCCTTATCTTTACTACCTTTTTTATCGTAAATGATTCTTCAAATGTAAAAAGCATCATTCTGGTAGCAGCCATGTTTATGGCCATCAACGGGCTCTTGCAAAACCATATTAATGATTGGGGAATGGTTTCAAAAAATGCGGTCTTAACCTGATTACCAAACCAGGCCAATGGATTATTGAGAAGCCAGAGGAACCCGGCAGCTCCCTTCCTGTAGAACCAGTCTGCATCGACATTGATTGCCCTTATTTCAGCCGGGTAGATTCCAGATAAGAAAAGGAGTGTGAATGCCAGCGCTGAAAACAGCAGCAACTGAAGCTGGGACATTACATGTGACATCGTGTAAGGTACATAAGGTACATACTCAACAGGGAAAGGCAGGATACTGTAAAGCGTACCTGGGCAGCAGCCTATGTAGATACACAAAACTGCAGTAATACCCATGGCTATCAGCATATTAAGAGGAGGCTCATTTGTTCTGATACCTGAGTCTTGTGAAAAAAATGCAAAAAAGGGAACCTTAATCCCTGCACTAAGAAATCCTCCAGATGAAGCAATAAGGAGCGTCAGCAAGATACCAGACATATGGCTCTTTGCTACGGAGGACACTACCATAGATTCGCATATAAAACCACTGAAGAGGGGAAATGCAGATAATGATGCTGCACCTACTATACAAAAGATACACGTCAGAGGCATAGTTTTATACAAGCCTCCTATATCTGTTGCATTAATCTTTCCTGTCTGATATAAAACAGCACCCATAGTCATAAAAAGGAGAGATTTGTAAAGAATGTGTGCAAAGGCATAGGCAGTGGTACCGTTTATAGACAATTCGGTACCTATACCTATTCCAACTACCATAAATCCGACATGGCTGATAAGGCTATATGAAAGTACCCTTCTGAGATCATTTTCAATTATAGCGTAAAAGATCGGAAATACCGCCATTGTTGCACCGATCCATATAAGGGCTTCCGTTCCTGGAAATGCCCTTGCCAGGACGTATACAGCGGATTTTGTTGTAAAGGCGCTTAAAAAAACAGTACCCATAACCGTAGACTCCGGATAGGCATCAGTAAGCCATGAATGAATGAATGGCCAGGCACAATTTACACCGAACCCGAAAAAAATAAAATATGATCCCACCCCTTCTAATCCTATATCACCAAACTTAATAGAACCATTTTCATAAGAATATAAGATTATTCCTACAAGAAGGATGACACCACCAAAAAAATGGACTAAAGCATATCTAAACCCTGCCTCGATTGATTTCCTTGTTTTTCGCGCCCAGATAAGTAAAACTGAACCTACAGTCATCATCTCCCAGAAGCAGAAGAGTGAGATGAGATCTCCTGAAAAAGTAACACCAATGGCACAACCGGCATAAAATATACCTGCCATATATTCATTATCATTTTTCATATTAATGCCATAAAGTATCGTTAAGAAGGCAATAATATGAAATATGTATCCGAAGACCAGACTAAGCCTATCTATTCTGCAGAATATGATCTGATAATCCAGAAAATTGATAACCCCGTGTGTGCCATAAGATATATAAATAAGATTAATGAAGCTTATGACCGGTAGAAGCAGGAGATATATACTTTTTGCCTTTCCCCTGAATAAGGGTACAAGGAATGCCCCCACAATAAATATCAATGCCGGTGGGATAACATTAATCATAATAGTCTTCACTCCTTTTAACAACCTTGCGCAATATAAAATTTGCTGCCAGAACAAGGCCTACACATGCAACAAATCCATAAGCGGCATAAAAACCTGACCACTCTTCCCAGGAAAAATGAGCGTGCTTATGAACAAAGAAATTAATTATTATAAGCACCAGACAACCTCCGAAAAGGAGCATCAGGAGTATCTTTACATTTCTAGGCTTATCAAATAGATATTTTTTGCTCATAAAAAAATTCCTTAGTGGTCTATATGGCTTTGTATCTTTGTGTCCTAGCTCCGTAGCACTGTGGAGGACGGGTGATTATTTTCCTTATGATCCGTATGTTCAATTTTTCCTGTAAAGATTGTTATTGCGAGATATATTATACCTATGATAATTACTACATAATAGACTAACCGATAACCGGGTTTAGGCTCATGGCCTAATTCCATTATCTCTTCTTTCATATCAATTCCTGCTTTAAACATTAATAAAATACTGTTAAACTTTTTATCTAAAGTATATTTCCACTATTAGTTCGTTAAAAAATAAAACCCTAAAGGTTAACTCCAAAACAGCATAAAGTGGGGAAGTTGAAGCTTCCCGTCCATACCGAACGGTACGTTCGGGCGAGTAACCTCTTGTTATAAATTAGCCACAACTATCTTCGCAAGATCTAAGAATATCGATGGGAAAAAGAACAACACCATCGTTCCAATGGCCGTAAGTGTTAAAGGTACTACCATAAGAGCGGGGGCCTCTTTCCTTTCAGCCGTTTCTCCCTGTGGCAAGTCCTTGAAAAATGCCCTGTATATAATGGGTAGGAAATAACAGGCATTTAGTATTGAGCTTACTACCAGGACTGCAATCATAGGGATATTCTTTGCTTCTATAACACCCATGGCCAGATACCACTTGCTTATAAAACCGCCAAGGGGAGGGATTCCAATTAATGAAAGTGCGGCCAGGGAAAAGGCAACCATGGTGAAAGGCATCTTTTTCCCAATGCCGTCAAGTTCGCTTATTTTGGTTTTGTGTGCCGCGACATAAATAGCCCCTGCACAGAAAAATAGCGTAATCTTCCCAAAGGCATGAATCACTATATGCATAATGCTTCCGGTTATACCTGAAGGCGTAAGAAGGGCAACGCCGAATATTACATATGAAAGTTGAGAGACTGTTGAATATGCAAGCCGTGCTTTCAGGTTATCCTGCCTCAAGGCAATTACAGACGAAACTATTATGGTAAAGGATGCACAGTATAAAAGAGCCGTGCCAAGTCCCAGTTCAGCTAAAACGTCAATCCCGAAAATGTGGAGAACTACCTTTATAATAACAAAGATCCCTGTCTTGACAACTGCCACAGCGTGTAAAAGAGCGCTCACAGGTGTGGGTGCTACCATGGCATGAGGGAGCCAGGCGTGCAGGGGAATCATAGCAGCCTTTGTAATCCCTGCCATGAAGAGGCCAAAAGTAACGATAACAAAAATGTCGTTAAATCCTTTTGACCATGCATCACTGATAATACCCTGGTTTGAGAAATCAAGAGTACCGGTGAAATAAAATGTAAGGAGGAGGGCGCTTAATAGAAAAGCCACTGACGTGCCGTAAAGAAAAACAAAATATATTCCTGCGCCTTTGAGAGCTTCCCGCGTCTGTTTATGCGCAACAAGTGGAAATGTACACAGGGTAAGCACCTCATAAAATTCATAAGTTGTAAACAAGTTTGCGGAAAACGCAACACCAATAGCTGAAGACATTGCAGCTGCGAAAAATATAAAATACCTCGTTTGCGCGTGTTCATTCGTACCTCTTACATATCCTATAGAATAGAATGATGTAATCATCCAGAGAAAGGATGCCGTAAGGGCAAAGAACATTCCCATAGCATCAACCCTGAAACTGATATCAAGTCCCGGACCTACCGTTACAACAGTGCATTCTATGATCTTACCATCAAGTATCGTGGGAAGCATGGAAACGATCAAACCAAATTTAGTGAAAGAAGCCACGATAGTACTCATTTCCCGCAGATTTGGACGATTTCTGAATATTGCAATAGGGGCAATCGCACATAACGACACGACAATTGCATAAAAAGGTATGTAAGAATAAACTGTTTCTATTTCCACTTTTAATTTTTTCCTTAAAACTGTGAGGGCGTATTGCAATCCCCGGACAAACTGCGCCGAGGACTTTACGCTCCTGCTTCTATAAAATTTTCACTAATGCAACAGCATTAGAGCCGCCTTCTTTGCTATAGATAGAGGGGTTGTGGCATAGGTTCCAAAAAATATACCAAGTCCGGCAAGTACCATAGCCGGCGCCAGCATAGTCCAGGGTGCTTCAGAATACTGGGATTTATGATTCGTAATTTCAGCCCCACCATCCGTATACTGTAATCCGTGTTCCGGTGATTCTTCGGAAAAGTAAATACTAACGATAACTCTCCAGAAATATACGGCCGTAAGCAGGGAACTTACAATGATTACGGGGACAAGGTACCCCATGCCGGCCTTCAGTATACCAATGGAGATATACCATTTGCTGATAAAACCAACCGTAAGCGGGAAGCCCATCATAGATATTCCTCCAAGGGTAAACAAGGCCGCTGTAAACGGCATTTTTTTACCCAATCCCCTTAATCCAGAAATATCTTCTATACCTGTTTTATAAACAATACAGCCGACAACCATAAACAATGACCCTTTCGTCAAGGCATGATTTAATATATGGACAATACCTCCGGTCATTGCTGTGTGGTTGTTCATGGAGGCGCCCAGAACTATATACCCTATCTGCCCAACGCTTGAATACGCAAGTATCCTTTTGAGATCTGTCTGTGCGATGGCATATACCGAAGTTAAAATTATGGCAACCGAAGATATAACAATAAATATCTGTGTAACAGGCATCTGTAGCTCAAATTCTACTTTAAAAACACCAAACATAATCCTTAACATTATATAAGCGCCGACCTTTGTTGCTGTTGCAGCCATTATGCTGCTCACAACCGAGGGAGCATATCTATATGCGCTCGGGAGCCAGGTATGTAACGGGAATAAGGCAATCTTTAGACTGAAGCCTACCGTGAAAAACGCGAAGGCAGTTAATACCATCTTGGAATGATATATTTCCGGTAATCTTTCCCGCAGGTCGGCAATGTTAAGGGTGCCTGTCGCCATATAAAGGTAACCGATGCCGATTACTATAAATGTGGCGGCAATAGTGCCTAATATAAGATAATTATAGCTTGCTACAAGAGCCTCCCTCTTCCTTCCTATGGCAACCAGGGCATATCCTGCAAGAGATGAAATCTCCAGAAATACATATATGTTGAAGATATCACCTGTTATGACTATCCCCATGAGTCCTGTGACAAAAAGCATATAGATGCTGTAAAACGCCGGTCTCTTGTCTTCATTAATCTCCATCTCTACGCTTCTTCTTGAATAAAAAGAGACAATAAAGGCCAAGAATGAAACAACTACCAGCACAAACGCACTCATATAATCAACTACATACTCTATTCCCCATGGCGGCTCCCAACCTCCCAACCAGTAGCTTATCTTCCCTGTATCCTGGACAGTGATAAGAAGGGAAATAGAGATTAAAAAGCAAAAGAAAGTAATGGTTGTTGCAATAATCCATGGGAGTAGCCTGTTTAATCTGGCTACCAGCGGGATTATGACTGCAAAGATCAGAGGAATGACTATTATGAGGACCGGTAAATCTTGAATGAATTTCATGCTATGTTGTGTTGCTCCTATCGATATCTGGTTTTTGTTTTGCCTGAAGACTGCCTTCTTCATCCAGAGTCAGCTTTGCCATGATACTGGCTTGTTCATCCAGATTCTGCCTTGACAGGATTCTGTCATGTTCATCCAGTTTCTGCTTTGACAGGATAAAGTCTTCTTCAATCGTTCCATATTCTTTATGAATATTAATTATCAGGGCGAGAGCCACT
Source organism: uncultured Candidatus Scalindua sp. (assembly GCA_964584595.1). Lineage (GTDB taxonomy): Bacteria > Planctomycetota > Brocadiia > Brocadiales > Scalinduaceae > Scalindua. Next base: position 15,955 of record CAZPAM010000032.1, read on the forward strand.
GCAGTTGTACTCACAGAAACAACTATAGCCGTTAGTATAAGTACATGGGGGAGTGGATTATCGTAAACATGGGACTTATCCCATAATATAGGAGCGGTACCGTGTTTAACCTTAGCCATTGTAATATAAAACAGAAAGACTGATACCTGAAATATATTAAGGCCTATGATCTTTTTTATAAGATTCCTCGAAGATATCGTTGTATAAAGCCCGATCATCATGAGGATTATGACTACCAGATAGTAATATTTTGTCTGAATGAAATGAATTACATCAGTCATGGTAGTCACCCGTCATGTGTTTCCCTGTTGTCTCAAAGAATATTGTTACCATTACAAATGCAACTGTCATACCTACGCCTATTTCAATGCCATAGATACCTAAATGGCTTGCAAGATGATGCGAACCCAGAGGGAGTTTTGCATATTCCAGATACGCCCCTCCCGCGAATATACAAAGCAGCCCAATCCCTGCATATAACAAAACACCTGTTGATACAAAGATATCGCTGATTTTCTGCCTTATCCTCTTCCTGCCTTCATCTATGCCAAAGGCAATTGCATATAAGATTATACTTGCACCCAGAATTACACCCCCCTGAAAACCGCCGCCGGGACCGAGGTCGCCATGAGCGATGACATAAAACGCATATAATTGGATAAATGGACAAAAGAATTTTGTAACAACCCGTACTATAATTTGTTCTTTAATAATAGGTGCTTTCATGGGTTCTTCTTAAATGATGTAGGGATATTCAAAATCTTGAATTCCTACAAATACATCCTTTGCCTGCCTATACCTTGCATGCAGACATTTGGTTTTGCGGTGAACAATTACTCATTTTTCTTCAATGTCCTCAGTAGCAATATAACACATATGCCGGCGGTGAAAATCACCGTTGTTTCTCCGAGTGTATCGTACCCCCTGTAACTTGCAAGAACAGCAGTAACAATGTTTACAGCCCCGGTTTCATGGTGGGATTCTTCTATATATCTATGTGCAACATGTTTATTTGCAGGTGCGTCGGGGTCACCAAACTCCGGCATGTCAATCACCCCATACACAAGTACTGCACCAGTAGTTATCACAAAAATAAGAGATATCACCTTTAAAGACAAGGCAGAAGGTTTTTTTCTTTCCGGGGTTGTATAAAGGTACTCATATCTTCTTGTCCTGCTCAACGCTGCAATCAATAATACTGACGTAATCCCTGCCCCGACAGATGCCTCAGTGAAAGCTACATCAACTGCATTCAGCCGGGTAAAAATTGCCGCCATTATAAAACTGTATATACCAAGTACAATAACCGCACTCAGCAAGTCTTTCATAGAAACTGCAACAACAGCGCAGATCACTATAATGAGGAGCAGTAAAATATCAATCATTTTGGTAATACCATGGATCTTAGTGCAACGTAGTTGCTACCATAAAAAAGTATGAAAAATCAGAATATCATTGTTTCGAATTTCGAATTTATTCTTAACATCATCACTCCTTCTTCTTTTTCCTCCAGAGCTTAAGCCCTGACATAAATGCAGCCTGCGCAACAGCATGCGTTGCTGTAGGACTTGCAATAAAGACGAATAGTACTATGATCAGGAGCTTAACACTTACCATAGAGAATCCCTCGTATATTATCAGACCTATAAGGATAAGTGACTGTCCGATGGTATCAGATTTCCCAGCAGGATGCAGCCTGGAGTAGAAGTCAGGGAATCTCACAATTCCGATGGAGGCTACGATAATAAAGAAGCATCCAATACCTAAAAAAACTCCGCATATTATTGTTCTAATATCCATATCTTTTACTGATTTATTAAAAGTTACATATCTCAAACCACAAACAAATTACAATTCACAATATCCGAATGATCAAACCCAATTTGTTTAGAATTTTGGATTTGGTATTTGTTTGCTATTTGAAAATTTGTTATTTGGTGCTTAATCTTAAAAACTCTAATCCAATCTCCCTGCTTCTCTATATTTAAGAAAAGCTATTGTTGCTACAAAGTTTATCAGTGTATAAACCACAGCCAGATCAAGAAAATGGGGGCGTCCATATACAAATCCCATAAGTGCTAAAACAATTACCGTCATAGTGCCTATGGCATTTCCCGCAAGTACCCTGTCATATATCGTTGGCCCTCTTATTGCCCTATAAAGCGTTATAATAATTGCCAATATTACTGCAATAGTAGCATAATCAAACACTGCTTTCTCCTTCTGGCTCCTTTACCTCTCCCTCTATCCACTTTACCTTTCGTTTTGCTTCTTCATCGATAATGCCTACGGTTGCTCTGTGCCAGATTGAATGGATGAAAAATACTCCCCTGTTTGCATCAATAGTTACCGTACCGGGTGTAAGTGTTATCGAGTGGGCAAGGGTCACTATCCCCAGGTCTGTCTTTAGTTCAGGCCTAAAATGGACAAATGCCGGATCAATCAGTAGCTTTGGATGAATTACAAGATATGCAATTTCAAAATTTGATTTGATAACCTGCCACACCAGCCAGGGTACATACACACCAAACTTGAGTACCCTTCCGATCTCAGTTTTTAAGTCAGCCTTCCCTATAAAAATATCATGTGAAAGATATGCGGTAAGAAGACTGGCTACGATACCTGAAGTTATAAGGATAAATGTAAACTCCCCTGAGAGAGCTATCCAGAATAAAAACATTGCTATGGTAGTAATTAAAAAGCTCATATCTGTACCTCGTTTAATAGAAAGTATAAAGTAATTCTATGAACAAAATTTTAGTAATATTCTCTTTTAGCGAAAAAAATGTAAAAAAGCTAACCTTGCAGAAAACATGCCGTTTATTCAGATAAAGCAGGAAAAATGTAAGATGTGGTAAACATACACCTTACGAGCACAAGCACAAAAACAAAAAGGGATTATAACAAAAGGATGGCTTAATTCAACCGTTATGTTGATATGTTGAGCCAAAAGAGACAAATGGAAGTATTCATTTTGTAAGTTCTCAATAAACTGAAGGAGATATTCCTTTAATCATTTTCTTTTCATGGACGGAAAATGGAATGGTCAAAAATTTATAGATTTTCCTTAACTTTAAGAGAGCATACACCTGTTTCTTTTTAATTGCGTCATGTTATATATTGATGTATATTTGCAGATAACAAATTTTGTAAATTTTGCCACCTTCAAATGAAGAATGCCTTCTGTCTATTGGAGAAACGTATATGAAAAAACTGTTTGTTTTCAGCCTCTTTACCCTGACATTTCTTTTCCCATGTGTTAATGGTTTTTCTGATATTCTAAAGGATTTGAAAAACTTTGAGGAATCTTTAAGTGATTGGGTAGTGCAGACTAATGAATTGAACAAGAGGCTATCAGAACTGGAGGGTGAGCGTGAAACCAGAGAAAAGCAAGTTGCGGACTACAACCAGGGTGTTGCTGACATAGGAAATCTGATAGTCGATCTCGATGCCAAGGTTGACAAGGTTTCGAAAATGAGCTCTCTGAAAGGTGTAAAAGATATCGTAAAATCATTTGAAGGAACATTGGATGTATTTAAACAAAGATTTTCTGAAATGGCAAAAAGATTGGAAGACCAGGAAGTTAAGACTGCTGTGCTGGAAAGGATATATAAGACTACCCAGAAACCGGTAGAGACCTTGATTAGTTCTATAGACGAGCAGAAGAGTGTCATCAACAAGCTGACAGAAAAGATTGCAAAGCAGGAAAAACTAATTCTCTCTATGGAAGAGAGTTTAAAGAAACAAACGTCTCCTGCCGCATCTTCGACAAAAGATATTGAAGAGCTAAATGCCAGATTAAGTAAACTGGAATCAGGAGTTATAGTACAAAAAAAGGAGTTAAAAGATATTCAAAAAGAGGTAAGTGAGAAAGCTGAATCAGGGAAAGAAGCTGTGGTTTCAGAAGCTCCTACCAAGAAAGCAGAGGCAGGGGAAAAAATTGTAGCTTCAGAAGCTCCTCCTAGGAAAGCAGAGGCAGGGAAAAAAGTTGTAGCTTCAGAAGTTAAACCCGAGAAAGTAGAAGCACCTGCCAAGAAAGCAGCTGAGGTTGATGGATATATAGATGTAGGGGGAGGTTTCCTTGTTAAAGACATAAAGCTTAAATCATTTGGTTCGTCAACCCGGATAAGCGGTGAGTTAATGAACAAATCTGACAGGGGCTACGGTATGATAGATTTTAAAGTTCAGGCCTTTGATAAAGAAAATGTTTATTTGGGAGGTCATGGATTCTCAGTTTATAGTTTTAAAAAGGATAAGACTAAAATTTTTGAAGAAGTAATAACAGGGGTGGAAATTAAGGAAATTGCCATGTATACCATCTATCCTGCCCGGATGCAAACAGTTTCAGATACAGGTGAAAGTACAATCAAGATGTTCGAAAAGGAAGTGAAGATTGCAAAGGCAGACACAAAAAAGGCTGACACAAAAGAGGCAGCGGTAGAAGATTTAGAAGAGTTGTTGTTTGATGAGGGGAAGGGGGCAGGAAAACTGGAAGGTTTTGAAAGCGTAGGTAATGGGTTTTATGCCGGGAAGGTTTCTTTCAATCGCTTCGGTTCTTCCTCTACTGTAACAGGAGAAGTTATAAATAACTCAAAAAATGACTTTTTCAATGCTTCATTCGTTATGAAAATATTCAGTGAGGCTTATGGTATGATCACGAGTTTTGATTTTTCGGTAAGGCGGATTAAGAGTGGAGAGACAAAGCCCTTTGAAGAGATTGTTGCAGGTGTAGACCCCGTTGATATTAACAGGTATGAGATTGCGTTTAAGAACTCTTACTAAACGTGTTTACTGAGTTACCGGAAATTCTTCGGTAAGGGATTCCCATTCCTTATCGATCTTGCCTTGTAGTTCTTCGGGTACTACAGGTTTTTCTTCTTCAAGTTCCTTTTCTAATTCTTCAGGCACCTTCAAGTCTTCAGGCATTGTCTTTGGCAGGCGGAAAAACTCTTCTCTCTCTTTCTTTCCTCTAAGTATCTTTTGTTCTTTCGTTCCCAATGATTCCTGAATTACTATCGTCCCTCCAAGCTTGTCTATCATCTTTTCTATGTCTAAAAGGTCTATGTCCTGGGTGGATACTACTACATCATCCAGGTTTATGTTTCTTGCCGCTTCAAGTGCTACTATTAAGTCGCCACCGGCGCCGGTCATGGCTTTTCTTCGCAATCTTTCACCCTCTGCTTTTGCCCTTGCAATCAGCAATTCACCCGCCGCTCGTCTTTCCTCTTTGTAAAGGTTTCCCTCCGCCTTCTTTTCTATTAAGAACTTGTTGGCATCTGCAAGGATTTCGGTAACCTTGGTTACCATTTCCGCATTCAGCGATACGATCTGTCCATCCTTATTAGACTGTATCTTTTCTGCAAGGGCTTCTGTGGTAGCGTCTATGGTTTGTGTAATACCTCTTTGATTAACTGCCCTCTCCTTTGATATATTTAATAGCTGGTCTAATTCTGCGAGCTTAACATTTTTAATTTTCCTCTCCAGTTGGGGGTCGAATCTCATATCAAGTATAAGAAAATCTATGATGTTGATATGGCGGTTCTCAAACGCAACTGCAAGCAGTTGCTTTGCCTCTGCGGCTCTTTTGCGTTTCTGGTCTGGATTGTAAAGGTCCTTTTCCGTCATCTTTCCCAGGACGTTTCTTGATACTTCACGAATATCACTTGCAATAAAGCCTTTGTATCTATCGCCCGGGCCGATTTCCTCTCGAATTTTGTGCGCTTTCCCCCTCTGTATCTGAAATTTTATGATTATATCTACTGTAACGTTGTAGTCATCCACAGTTCTTATGGGTAACTCCCTGGATTCAATCTTGCCATCCGGTGTGCGTGCCTCTCTTGTAAAGTTCATTGTTTGTACAGTAGCGTCATATACATCCCAGTTTTCTATTCTCCTTATATACCTGTGCCAGCCGGGGTTATAGTCTTTTTGTACAACACCTCTTCTAACGCCCCATACTGAAGTCTTAACCCCAATCTTGTCAATATCGATCCTGATAATCATATACTTTACACCGACTATAATGACAATTATGGCTAACCCAATGCTTATAGGCACTATATATCTTGCCAGAAACTTTAACATTATTTCACTCTCCTGATACTGCTCAAAAGATTATTGTTGCTTCTGCTCTTCTTCAAGAGGCTTTTCTTCCTTTTTAAGGGGTGGTTTCTCCTCTTCTGTCTCCGATGGCGGCATTAATTCTATCGCCCGAAGCTTTCTTTCTCTTTCCCTTATTCTAAGTTGTGGTATTTCCTCTGCGGCCCTTAAAACCGGTGTTCCTATTATCTTTGCCTCACGTAATCTCTTTGCGTATTCCAGTTTGACCAGATTACGGCCGCCTTCACCCTCAAGCGCATCTCTTAATGCAAGGATACCCGCTGCCTCAGCTTCTCTGACGGCAAGTATAGCCTCTGCCTGCTTTTTTAATCTTTCGTATTCCGCATCAGCATCAAACTTTGCTTTAAGTAGATACGCAATACCTTCCTGCTTGACTTTTTCTGCTTCTGCATTTGCGTCTATTTCCATGTTGTATAATTGACCTCTGAATCTGGATATCGCTACATCCAGTTTCTTTGTTTCTTCGGTAACTACCCTTTCCTGATTTTCTTTGGCGGCTTTTCCCCTACTTCTCTGTTCTTGAACCTCTTTATCGGCAATTCTTCTTTCTTGAATCTTCTCTGCATATTCCCTGTAATAACGATAATCAATAAAGTTTAGAGAAGTCATCAATATACCATGTTGATTTAAAAGCCTGTCTAACTCTTTTGACGCTTCCTGTGTCTTTTGTCTCCTCTTTCCAGCCTCAGGAAATTCGTCAATTTCCAGCTCCCCGAATTCAAATCGGCATATAGTTTTTGCATAGTCCGGAATCCATTTCTTTTTATATTCATCGTCTATGCCCGTATTTTGAACGACTTTATCCGCCATTTTTGAAATTACTCTATATTGGATGATCAAGTCGAGACTTACATCACCTCCATCTCGCGTCTTAAGTATAACGGGATTACCCTGAGGGTATTCTGCTGATATATTCGCTGAAGTCATTGGGATTGACTGCTCACTCTTGTCAAGGATGTATAGATTCTGAATGAACGGATAGTAAATTATAGCACCGGCACGGTCTATGGTAGTTATTTTACCCGTAATATTATTGATGATTACGGCGACCTCGTCACCCTTTATCTCCCTCCATGACAACCGTCTGCCGCCTAAAACGAGTACGATTAACAGTATTAGGGGGATAATGACAAAAAACATCGTCTTCGTAGAAATTAACTTATGCTTTTTGACGCCTTTTGGGTTAAAACTTTTTTCCATTTTTCAGGTCTCTGATAATTTAAAAAAATTAAGTTATCGCATTTATTATAATTGACGCTCACGGCCCGCATGGGGCGGAAAGGTTATGCCAAGTACTTTAATTGCAAATTTCTTATTCTTCAATCCGAAATGTACTTTTCCTTTACCGGTGATAAGAGTGATAACCGTAAAGAAAGGTATCACAACAGGAAGCGCTATGAGAAGTATACATAGGGATAACAGTGTTATCGGCAAGGCAATTGAAATCAAAGGAAAAGCAATTAGCACAACACTTGTTATTACTAATAGCCCGAATATTATGACAGGAGGTAACAGGAAGATTGAAAACACGGCCGTTATAAATTTCTTAAAACGGCTTTCAATCCTTGTCCCAAAAATGAAAACACCAGAGGGTGATACTTCTTCTAAAGAAGGAGTTTCTTCTGTTACTGCACTAATCTGTTCTTCTTCTGAAGCGGTTGTTTCCTGAATCGCTTCAAAAGTCTTTTCCTCTTCTTTTGGAGAGGAAGTTTCTTCTGTCACTGCACTAAACTGTTCATCTTCTATTGAAGAGGCTGTTTCTTGAATCTCCTCACTATCTTTTTCCTCTTCTGCTACACTAACCTGCTCTTCTTCATCTTCTGAAGAAGATATTTCTTCCGCTTCTTCGTCTGCCTTTTGCTTCTTTTTCCTCTTCCACATTTATGATAATCTAATATATATATTTAAGCGAGTATCTTACCTTGACATTAGGAATACTAACAGATATTATCTATTTGGACTGCAGAAAAACTGCTGTATCTGGTACTTTATTCTATGTAAAAAAAACATAAAGTCAAGCGAAATCTATAAGTTATGAAGACCCAATATTACCCGTCATTCGATGAATACAGGAAACTTTCAAAGAAGGGAAACGTAATACCCGTATACCGTCAACTTTTTGCTGATACGCTGACTCCTGAGTCTGCATTTCAGAAGGTTTCAGATGCGGATTACGCATTCCTCCTGGAAAGTGCAGATGGCGGTGAAAAGATTGCGAGATATTCCTTTATAGGAAGTAATCCGTTTTCAGGGTTCAAATGCCAGGGGCATAATGTAGAAATCTTTAACGACAAAGAGACTACGCATCTTGAAACTGCCGACCCATTCAATGAATTGGAAAAACAGATAAGTAAATTCTCACCCGTACATATAGATGGCCTGCCTGATTTCTTTGGTGGGGCGGTGGGATACATATCCTATGATGCTGTTCGCTATGTCGAAAACCTGCCGGATACAACAACCGACGACCTTAATCTGCCGGACATACACTTTATGTTCTATGATGTAACAATTATATTTGACCACTTGAACAAGACGATAAAAGTGGTATGTGCCTCTTATGTTGGCGATAGAGACATTAAAGATGTTTATGAGGATGCAGTTGATAAGATTGATAATGTTATAAAAAAACTCCGTACTCCCGTAACGACGTTGAGTGATGATATAACCGAAAAGGGAGAGTTAAATATGAAATTCTCATCGAATTTCAAGAAGCCGGATTTTCTAAGAGCGGTGGAAACCTGTAAGGAATATATTCGTGCAGGAGACATAATACAGGCCGTTATTTCACAACGTCTGCAAACTCAAATAACAGCAAAGCCAATCAATATCTACCGTACATTAAGGGTCATAAACCCCTCTCCATACATGTTTTACATAAAAATGAAAGATCTTGAATTAATAGGCTCCTCTCCGGAAGTAATGGTAAAGGTAGAAGACGGAAGCATTAATGTAAGACCTATAGCCGGGACACGACGGCGCGGGCATACAGCGGAAGAGGATGAGATGTTTGCAAAGGAGTTATTATCTGATCCTAAAGAACTTGCTGAGCACATCATGCTCCTTGACCTGGGGAGAAATGACGTTGGAAGGGTTTCTCAAACCGACAGTGTTACAATAGACGAAAAAATGGTAATAGAAAAATACTCTCACGTAATGCATATCACATCCAGTGTAAGCGGTAAATTAATGAATGGCAAAAATGCTTTTGACGGCTTAAGGGCATGCTTGCCGGCAGGTACTTTGTCCGGTGCTCCAAAGATAAGGGCTATGGAAATAATAGATGAACTGGAATCTACCCGGCGCGGTCCGTATGGTGGTGCAGTCGGTCACATAAATTTCTCCGGAAACATGGATACGTGCATTACTATAAGAACCATTGTCTTGAAAGATGGTAAGGATGCATATATTCAGGCTGGTGCGGGTATCGTTGCTGACTCGATTCCTGAAAGGGAATATCAGGAAACTCTTAATAAGGCAAAGGGTTTATTAAGAGCCATCGAAGTCGCAGAAAGTGTTGAGACTGCCCCAATCCATAAAGATTGACAAAAACATACGTAATAATATAATAATTGAGTTGGTAAGGAATTTCGGAAGTTACTAAACTGTCAAGGAGATAGAAAATGTGGCTAAGATTGAGACTATACCTCATGCTGACGGTAATGTTTGGTATAGTTTACGCGGTAATTGTGATGATAGCCCATATGATGGGCGTTTCAGGTTTTATGTTTTATGCGGTTATAGCCGGCGGCATAACACTCGTCCAGTATATGATGGGGCCTAAGATGGTTGAGTGGTCAATGGGTATAAAATATGTTTCCGAGGCGGAATCTCCTGAGTTGCACAGCATGGTTGGAGAGTTGGCACAAAAGGCAGGGATAAGAAAACCCAGGATCGGTATTGCAAGAATGAATATCCCAAATGCCTTTGCCTTTGGCAGGTGGGGCAGTGACGGCAGGGTCTGCGTGACTGAACCCCTTATGAAACTCTTAAACAGAGGCGAACTCAAGGCAGTGTTAGGTCATGAAATCTCTCACCTGAAGAACCGCGATGTAGCCACCATTACTATGCTCT
>CAZPAM010000033.1:0-25906 GCA_964584595.1 uncultured Candidatus Scalindua sp.
TACCAAATAGATGATGTATACAATGGTTATGGCGCCAATTATGTACCCAAATATTGTCATCTTTTTTTCTACATAATGGATAGGGGCAAATGCCTCCGCCTCATCCATCTCAACCAGTAGGGCCCAGTTAATAAAATTAAGATTAAGCGGTGTGTATGCACTTAATACGGGTACGCCTCGATAATCGGCAACTATCTTCTTGCCAACATACCCTTCAAATGCCTCCCTCGTTGCTTCGGTATCCACCTCTTTTTGAAGCATAGTCGGTGTTACAGAAAATCTTGAATTCGAACGCATAAGACCGTCTTCGCCAACCAGGTACATTTCGCCGGTTTTTCCCAGACCTGCTTTATGTGTTAGCATGGTGTCCAGATGTGAGAAAGGAAGTTCTATTACTATTACTCCTAATAAAGATTCAGCTTCGAAGACGGGAGCGGCAAAGTACGCTGTAAAATCATTTGCCTTATCATTCCATCTATAGTCCCCGAAACTTACGTCTTCCAACGCCAGTTTAAATAAATGGGCAATACGGTGGTCTTTAAATTCTCCTATAAACAAATCTGTCCCGCTGAAGTCCTCTCGCAGAGCCGAATATATAACGCTTCCATCTCTATCAATAAAATAGATATTTGCATAGCCGTAATCACCGATATAATATTCCATTAATGGTTGATAAATACTTTTTATTTTCAGAAATTTGGGACCATCAATACCATAAGTGCGAAATGCACCGGATAACCGAGTAAACCCCTTGGCAATTACCGGATTCCTTGAAAGGACATCTATATCGCCGTATCTATTGTTAAAATAATTCCAAATCCCATGTTTAAGGACATCCCTGGTAGTAATAAGATGCCTGAAGCACTCTGCTTTTAATGCCTCTTTGTATTTGCTGTAACTTACAAACGGTACAATTATGAAAAAAGTTATAAGTGCAATTAAAATTGCTAATGTTGTTTTCTTTGCCATAAACCTGTGAAACTTAATTAACTATAAAAATAACATTTCTTCTGGGTTTGTTCTAATTGACTTTTGTTGCCGCAACTGGAGTCCAGCTAAACTTTTTTTACAATTTATTCAAAGTCAAGAATGCACTATAATAAATCAGGTTTTAGATTCTTCTAAAGATTCTGCAAGTATTTGTTGGTTTTTCCTTCTATTTACTAGATAGATGTACAAGAAAGTTATGCATACAATTAAGCCCCCAAGTATTTCAACTCTTCTTTCTACATTATTAACAGCTTCAAATGCCTCCGCTTCATCAATCTCTACCAGAAGTGCCCAGTTAACAAATTTAAGATCTAACACTGTATACGCACTTAATACCGGAACCCCTCGATAATCTTTTATTATCTTTTTCCCAACTATTCCGTTTAATGCCTCCCTTGTTGCTTCAGTATCCACTTCTTTCTGAAGTATGGTTGGCTCTTCAAAGAACCTGGAATTTGATCTCATATAGCCATCGTCACCTACCAGGTACATTTCTCCTGTTTCTCCCAAGCCTGCTCTGTGAGTCATAATAGCATCTAAATGAGAGAAAGGGATTTCTATTACTAATGCACCCAATAACATTTGTCCATCGTATATTGGTGCGGCAAAGTAAGAAGTAAATTCCTGCATCTCTTCATGCCACGTATAGTCCTCAAATGCCACTCTATCTAAACCGCGCGCGAAAACCTGACCAATACTGAATTGCTTAAATCTTCCGGTAAGTAGATTAGTCCCAGTAAACTCCTCTCTTATTGCAGAAAACATCACATCACCATCTTTGTCAACAAAATATATGTTTACATAACCATAATCAGTTAAATAATGTTCCATCAGAGGTTGGTAAAGTTCTGCTATCTTAGTATATTGAGGACTGTCGAGACCCGAGGCATGAAAAGCCTTTGATAATCTGGAAAAAGCCTGTCCGGTTACTGGATTGCTTGAAAGGACGTCTACATCTCCAAACCTATTCTTAAAATAGCCTTCTATATGGCTTTTCAACAACTCTCTGGCACTGACTAAGTGATTAAAAGCTTTAACTTTTATTGCATTTTTAAGGAATTTATAACTTACAAATGAAAGGGTGATTAAAAAGATAGAAAAAGCAATTCCAATTGTAATAAAAACCCTTTTGGTACCCATTTGATTTTGTTTAGATTATAAAAGTTTAAAACATACTAACTTCCGCGTGTCTCCATCTTATCATGAATTAACAGTATTTGTTTTCTGTCCAATTCCGGGTTCTCAAGCCATAGAGAAATTTAAAGTCATTGGGTTCATTGCAGGCATCTATGACGGCATCGGCTAACTCTAAAGCCCCACCACCTCCTTTCCTCCTGTGATGGATGGGACATTTGAGCCCAACTCTTTAAGCCAGCCGATGACCGCCTTGGTTTCAGTATCTGCTGCTATTTCCCAATCTGCATGTTTGACGGGAGCCGATACCATAATCCCTAAAATAGCGTATTTCTAAATTCCCATTTAGAAATATATTTATATTAAATTGTTAAATGGGTAAATAGTTAAAAAGCCCGAACTGCGCGCACTCTGCGCGTTGTGTGCCTAACGTAGTAGTACTGGAGGCCACTCTTGAAGAGATGGCACCACGCGTCGTAGTTATAGTGCTCCGTGGAACTCCAATAGGTGTCATTAGTAAAACCACCCACAACGTCTTTTTGTTGATACAACAAATTCAACTCATCTTTTGAAGGCAAGAACCAATCGTCATATCCACCTAACGTATAGTCGTCAGCGATTCTGGCCGCTATCCCTGCAGTGGAGCATCCCGCCAGAATGTCGGCTGTATTCTGTTTGCCTGTCCCGACTGCGGTCCCATCGGCTCCAGTTATCGCTGTTGTATTACATCCCCATTCCGCACCACTGCTCTGATCTGCCGGCGCAGCCTCCAGGCCGGATAGTCCACTGTCGGTGACATAAAACACGATACCGCCTGCAGGACCCTTATCGCCGATTGCATAGTAAACAACACCTGGCACCGGGGAGCTAAAAGATGCCCAATTATTACCATCAAAGCCTTCAAAATCTGTTCCCGTAAATCTTATTTTACCGGTGTTGTTTGAATCACAAACGACATCTTCATCTCCAATCCGAATACTGCCAGATGTCTCAACTGTTCCATATTGACCAACACTGCTAATATTAACATTGCCTTGAATATCAATATCTACTTCTCGCTCTTTGTCATTTATTTGTCCATCATCGTCGTCATAAACTGGTCCAAAAGTGGTACCACCATCAGCAAAGATCGTTTTGTTTGCGGAATATACACCAAATGCTACTAACGTAAACACTGCAAGAATAAAATAACGCCTAAATATTTCTGCCATTATACCTTTACTCCTTTCTACTCTGATTAGACCATGTGTTTCTTGTGGTCCTTTATTTTTGCTACCACATCCACTTACAAGGATTATTGCTACCAATAGAAAAACTATACGTTTCACATTCCTTCCTTTTCTTAACCCAAATATGAACAGCGATTTTAGTTTATTTCTTTAGAAGGTAATAGAGGCTGCCATATGCATTTAAATTTCCCGCCTTGTGCATAGCTTCATCTCCTATTCCAAAGAACACATCAGCTCTGGATGGTGTTACAAATGCACTTCCTGTATCTTGGTCCAAAGCGAAGAATGATTTTTCATCCTGTACTTTTTCATTAAGTCTGTTGAGGTCGCTTGGTCTTTTTGTTCCAATTACGACAAAGGCCAAACCACAAGGAGGAAAAGACTTTTTATCGGTTGCTATACTCCGCAAAGGAGTTAAGGGCACACCTATAGAACTTTTGGGAACTGAATAAATTACAGGTTTGAAAAAGATATACCGGTCGTTTTGCTGAAGATAAAAATCTATTTCATCCGGGTGCTGTTCAAAATAACTAATTAAAGACAGAAGGGTTAGTTCTTTTTCTGGGACCTTGCCGTCCATAACTAATAGCCGCTCAATACTTGTATATTTATGTCCAGAATTCGCATGAGATCCTACATGAATCGTCCTGCCAGACAATAGATTGATCTGGGCAGAACCCTGAACATGAATGAGGTAGGCTTCCAGTTTTGATTTGAGATAGACTATTTCATTACCCTTTAGCAGATTGCGTTCCTCAATTTCACGTCGGGTAAAATACGGCCTCCTAAAATCGGCAGGCTTCCTGTAAAGCGGATAGCGAAATACCTCTGTTTGTGTAGAGCTCCCCTCATAAATGGGAGTTCCATAACCGGTAAAATGAACATCACCTTCGTGTTCGTCTCCTATAGCCTTAAATACCCTAAAGTTTTTTGAGACAAATTCATTCAGTTCCTGAGTGTCCTTACACTGAAGGTATCCATCACGAAAAAATTTCAATGTTTCTGTTAGTTTTTCAGGAGAAAAGCCCATTACGCTAAAGGCATCCGGGTATGACTTGGTCCTTTTAAAATATGCTATACTGTTGCTTATCGAGTAAAGCAGGGTTTGTTTACCATAATCATCTCTGAAATCAGGAAATTGATCTGAGTCTGTAATTTCAGACATGCCTATTTTCGGTTTTATTGGCAACAAAAGAGGTTTCTTAATCGAGGAAGAACAACCTGTCTGCAATATTGTAAACAAAAATGTTATTGCCAGCAAGCGACTAAGTCCATTTTTTGTTAATTTCACAAGTATGTCTCTCCTTTTTTAACGGAATCGTGGGAACGGAATTCCCTCAAAAAATAGTAACCATATAATATTACTGCCGGCAGCATTAAGTAGTTTGCATTGGAGCATGATTCGCCACATACCATCTTGTAACTACCAAGATTATGTTTAATGTTCAATTAATGATGGTGGTCACCACCCTCATGTTTGTGCCCATATTTCCCTGCATGGTATTCCAACGTGTATACGATGTTATGAAACACGCTATCTATCTGTTACCTATCCGATCTTAGACTTGATTTCATTTATCAGTCTTTCTCTTGTTGTATGCCTCTTGTCCAAAAAAATAAGGTCAGGATCAATCTCTCTCAAAGATTTGTAATAGTGTGAAGAATGATTGCTGGCCATTATGACGGGAATGTCATCATATCCGGGCATGTTTTTCAGGTACAAGAAAAGCGTATCTCCCGTCATCATATCTAATATTATGTCAATAATCATCAGGTCTGGCTTCTTTTCATCCAGTTTTGTCAATGCTTCATCTCCATCATATACACTGATAATTTTATAATCTGTATCCCTTAACATCATCTCATAAAGATCGTGGTAAGACTGTTCATCATCTACTATCATTATTGTTTTATTCATTTTTTATCTCTCGTTCAATTTTATAATATCTGCAAACTCGTAAGTCTCGGTTACAGCAATTAGCAAAAAACTACTTATTCTTTTTATCGCTCTCACTTCCTTCAGAAAAATCCTTTTTAGTTTTTTTTCACTACTCATTTAATCTATTGTTCTTTTCTATAACCTGCTCAGCTATCTCTTTTTTGTACGCGCTTACCTTCTCTCTTGTATCTGGGAACTTAGCACCTAGGATTTGTGCTGCTAAGATGGCTGCATTTTGAGCCCCGGCTCTACCAATAGTCATTGTGGCAACAGGTACTCCGGATGGCATTTGAGCTATGGAAAGAAGTGAATCAATTCCTCCCAGACTCTGTGTATGCATAGGCACGCCAATTACGGGAAGTGGAGTCAGTGCTGCCATAAATCCTGCAAGGTGTGCTGCTCCACCTGCACCAGCGATGATTACTTCTAATCCATGTTGTTCAGCATTAACTGCATATTCGTACGCCACATTTGGGGTACGATGAGCAGAAATGATGTTCATCTCATAACCTATTAAGAACTTATCTAGAATTTGTGCAGCCTCTTTCATTACTTCTAAATCAGAATCACTGCCCATTACTATACCCACTAAAGTCTTGCTCATTTGATAGCTCCACTTAATAAAGTCATATAAATCTTGCAGTAAACAAAAAAAGCCAACATCATCACTTGCTCTCTTTTTATTAGAACAAGAAGATAGACGTTGGCTTGCTATTCAACAATTCCTTTTGTTTAAGGAATCCTTGTTTAGCCTTCCAATCATTGTTAATAGATGCTTAATCCAAAGAAATAAATCAGTTAAGTTATCTGTTATTTAAACGAAACCTTCAAGCTGTTCCTTGTGAACAAAGCATTGAAAGTAAAATAATTCTTGCTGCGTTGTCATAAGAAATGTAGTCAGTGTTGATTATGAGATCGTATAATAATGGATCTTCATCATTTTTTTTTAAATATTCCTTGATATATTTCTTTCTGTGTTTATCACATTTGGCTATCAATTTTTCCGCTTGTTTCATATTTACATTTGAATGCTCCATGATACGCTGCGCACGTTTCTTCAATGATCCGACAAGCCGCACATGAAAGCCTCCTTTGAGTTTTCTTGTGATGATGCCCGCACCTCTCCCAACAATTACGACATTTCCAACCTGAGCTAAATGTAAGATGGTCTCACTTGTCTCATGAACGAGGGCAAGCGATGAAGGATGAAGTCCTAACAACTCATCAAGAACGTCACTAATCTGAGAAACTTTATCCTCAGGCATATATTTCCCAAACTTTTCAGGAAGATGATGTTCATCTAAAACAGTATATACCAGATTCTTATCAAATACGGTCCATGGATATGACCAATCTACCTTTTTATCATTATTCAGAAGTTCAGTAATTTTATTACCAATAGAAATAGCTCCAGCGCCCGCCTGCCGGGAAATCGTAATAAAACAATGTGAAAGTATACCTGTGCACTGGTGACAACTAATGTCCACAGCCGCAGATTTATTTTTAAAATCTAATTCTACCGCATCCAGATATTCTGATATACTCATGATAGTAATAGGTAAAACATGGTTGCTGACAGCTTACTCTAAGAATTTGACAAATATAATCTCGTTTATATAAGACAACTTATAAACAAAAAAAGCCAACATCATCACTTGCTCTCTTTTTATGAGAACAAGAAGATCGACGTTGGCTTACTCTTCAACAATCCCTTAAGCTTAAGGAATCCTTGCTTAGTCTTCCTTCAATTGTATTGTTAATGATAAAATATTAATTCAAAGAAATTAATTAGTCAACTGTTTATTATGACTTGCTTTGTGACCTCTACTTTCATGATTCATTTACTATTTTACGGAACAAAAATAATGTGATGATTGTTCCAATATTTAAAGTTATTTTCATCAGTCCAAATAGTTTGTTTGTTCTTATAGAATTTGAGGTTATTTACTAATGCCTAAATTTATTTTCTATATTCTTGTCTAATACAAAAACAATAACCTTCTCTCCAGTTTTTGTGCTTATATCTGAATGTAAACTCCTTATCTGACAATTTGTAATCTCAAAAAGAATTTTTTTCAATACAGGTCTTTCACTTCCTAATAATTTAGCTCGTGTCTTTTTAATCAGTTCTGCCCCTTCTACAGTCTTGGCTAATGTTTTTTCAGCCTTAGTAAGAAATCCTTTAAGTCGCACAAAGAGCAAGTCGTCTAAAATATGGGTCTTGGTTTCCATAGGGCCTCTACCCATATATTCCATTTCAAACTTTATGATTGCCTCACTTATTTTTGCTTCCAATTGACCTTTTGTCATCTTTTTCATATTGCAAATTTAATTAAAAATGGATCATTCTGGTTCATGATAGAGTAATGTATTATATAAAAAATTTGTAAATACAAGAATTTATTAAACATTATAGTCAATTCTGTACATATTTACCAAACATACTTACACCCTGTAAACACTCAGAATAAGTTTGTAGCCTATAGATAGTTATTACATTGATATATAGAACAAAATCATGATGATGATTGTTCCGGGATTTATTATCACTATATAGAAATTTCAGATTTGCAGGAACTGATTAGGCTAAAATTGTGTATAACAATTTTGTAATATCTAATGTTTAAGTAATAATATAATGATAAGTATAAAGGAACTGAGACGGAATTTCGGATCGATAGTAGCCGTTAACGGCGCCTCTTTTAGCGTTGAAAAGGGAGAGGTGCTGGGTTTTCTTGGGCCCAATGGGGCAGGCAAGAGCACGTTAATGAAGATGCTGGCCTGCTTTCTGAAACCGGACAGCGGGTCAGCGACTATCTGCGGATATGACATTTTAAAGAATCCTGTCGAGGTAAGAAAATCCATCGGTTATCTGGCTGAAAATGTGCCATTATACAATGAAATGACAGTGGGAGATTTTCTGAATTTTGTCTGTGATGCAAGAGAAATTAAGGGCAATAATCGGAAACAGGCGCTTGATAGAATCGTGCCAATCTGCTCTATCGAATCTGTATATCATCAGTCTATCGAAACCCTCTCAAAGGGATATAAACGCCGTGTAGGGCTGGCACAAACCCTGATACACGACCCAGAAGTTCTGATTCTCGACGAACCTACCGATGGCCTTGATCCCAACCAGAAACATGAGGTAAGGGAGCTTATTAACAATATGTCTAAAGAAAAGTGTATTATTGTGTCTACTCATATTCTTGAAGAGGTGGAAGCCGTATGTTCCCGGGCTATAATCATCGCCAGAGGAGAAATACTGGTTGATTCTACACCTGAAAAGTTGAAGGAGGAACACCAATGCGGCCTTGACGAGATCTTCCGCAAGATTACGAGTACGAAAGCGGTATAAGCTTTCAATGTTCAGGTTCAAGCTGCCGGACCAAGCAAAGGAATTTCAAAGTAGGGGCGTATTGCAATACTCCCCCTACATTTAGAGGAATCTATAAATGCATAGTTTTTGTGCGGTATTCAAAAGAGAACTGAAGTCATATTTCACTACTCCTGTCGCATACGTATTCCTTGTAGTTTTCCTGTTTTTCTCGGGATATCTGACATTTAAGCAGGGCTTCTTTGAAATACGGCAGGCTGATATGCAGGCATTCTTTATGAATATGCCTCTGCTGTTCGTCTTTATGGTGCCTGCTACTTCAATGCGCCTGTGGTCTGAAGAGCTCAGAATCGGCTCTATTGAGCTTCTCCTTACGTTACCAATTACGGTAACTCAAGCCGTCCTGGGCAAATTCTTTGCCGCATGGCTTTTTCTCACAATAGCATTGGCATTAACCTTTCCCATGGTAATAACCGTCTGTTTTCTGGGTAATCCTGATGTAGGCTTGATAGTTACCGGTTACCTGGGCAGTGTGCTGATGGCAGGAGGTTTTCTTGCCGTTGGATGCTTTTTCTCTGCCGTCAGTAAAAACCAGGTTATAAGTTTTGTGCTTTCAGTGGTTGTCTGTGCAATACTCGTATATGCGGGATTGCCATCAACCCTGAATTATCTTTCAACGTTTTTACCGGCAGGTTTAGTTTCAGCAATTGGAGATATAAGCCTGCAGTCACATTTCGAATCTATCCAGAAAGGGGTCATTGAATTTAAAGACCTTTCCTATTTCATATTATTAATAATTGGCTGGATCGCTGCATGTAGTTTTATCTTAGATGAAAGGAAATCCAGTTAATGAACAGGACTGTAAGAGTAATTATCGGCATTATCCTTGTTCTGGTGATCACCTTCTGCGCAATTAGCATCTGCCAGAATATTGGTAAATCACTAAGGGTTGATGTGACAAAACAGAATCTTTACACGCTTTCAGATGGGACAAAGGCAATATTAGATAAACTGAACCAGCCGGTTAAAGTAAAGCTTTACTATGCAGAGACTGCTGCGTTGAAAGGGTCAGATCAAATCCAGTATTTCAATAATTATTACCAGTTTGTTAAGGCATTGTTGGAAGAATATACCTCAGAGGCCAAAGGAATGATTGATCTGCAGATAATCGATCCAAGGCCCTTTTCAGAAGATGAGGTACAGGCCCTGCGATATGGCCTGAAAAGATTTCCAATAACCGAAGAGGAGAGTTTCTTCTTCGGTCTTGTGGTTCAAACACAGTTTGGGGTTGAAAAGGTTATTCCTTTGTTCTCTCCTGACCGGCAAAATTTTGTTGAGTACGACATAAGCTACCTGATAGACACCGCCATAACACGGCAGAAAACGAAAATAGGTATATTAAGCTCCTTACCGGTAATGGGCAGTGATGTAAGTGGTTATATGGCGCAGATGATGCAAATGCAGGGGCAACGCCCCAAATCGGCCTGGACATTTGTTGAACAACTACGCAGACAATATGAAGTTATGGGCATTGCCTCTGATGTAGATGAGGTTAATGACGTTGATATTCTACTGGTTATTCATCCAAAAGATTTACCGGAGAAGACCCTGTTTGCAATTGACCAGTTTGTGCTCAAAGGCGGGAGGGCAATAGTTTGCGTTGACCCCCACTCATTTGCAGACACACCTGATCAAATGGCAATGCAGAGAGGGGCGCCGTCATCACAAAATTCAGACCTGAACCGCCTTTTGCGTAATTGGGGCGTAGAGATGCCTCCAAAGATCTTTGCCGGTGACCGTAGCCTGGCACTGAAGGCGTCAATAATGGAGAACCAGAGGCCGCAAAAGATAATCGGCTTCCTGAGCCTGACTCCACAATGTTTTAATCCTGATAGCGTTATCACTGCCGATCTCAATCAGATCAGAATGTTATTTCCCGGTATATTAAAAGAAGTAACCAATTCTGACAACAAAGAAGATGACATAAAGATTGACCGAAGACCACTCTTGCTGACAACTAATAGAGGAAACAGCTGGACCCTGAGCAGCCCATACGAATTAATGATGCTGAACCCATTGCAACTCATGCAAAAGTTTGTTGATGGTACAGAGCCGGTAACTATGGGTTATTTACTTACCGGTAAGTTCAAAAGCAGCTTTCAGGAAGGTATTGAGGTAGAAGTAGAAACAGAAACAGATGAAGGAGAGTCTTCCGGTGAATCAGAAGGACCGGAAGGAGAAAAGAAAACCGAAAAGAGGAGAGTAACCGGCATAACAGAGGCAACCGAAGATTGTACAATAGCAGTCTTTGCAGATGTTGATTTTTTAAGCGACATGGTGGCTTATCAAAGGACTTTTATGGGAAGCATAGCCATTGGCGACAATGCAACCTTAATGCTGAACACAATTGACGAATTGAGAGGGTCGAGTGATCTGATTTCTATCAGATCACGCGGAAACTTCAGACGTCCTTTTGTAGTAGTTGATAATATTGAAAAACAGGCTGAAAGAGCAACTGTTGCGGAAGAAGCCAGGATTAATGCAGAAATAGCAGGTTTTAAGAACGAATTAAATAATATTATAGCTTCTGCCAAAGAGGGCGAAGAGGACATTATTGGAAGTTCTATTATTCAAAAGAAAAAAGATCTTGAGTTGAAGCTGCATGAAGCCCAGAGAAAGCTGCGTAATGTCAAGATGAAGAAACGCGAGCAGATAGAGAGCCTTGGCAAGATGCTTCAAAACTTCAATATGCTGATGACCCCGACAGTTATACTAATAATTGCCATAGTATTGGGCATTCGCCGATCAATAAGAAAGAGACATTATATCAGCCATGCAAGCGATGCATAGTGTGGAATAAATGTTAACAATACTGTAGTGGTAACCTTCAGGTTTCTGCTACACCTGTTGTATGCGAGAGCACATCATGAACAATAAAAAACTTATTATATTAGGTATTATAACCGTCTGCATGATTGCCTGGGCTATAGTCCAGGCACATATCGCCAACAGGCCCAGAGCAGAAGCTCAGAAATCAGCTTCTCTCATCCAGGGACTGGACCCGACAAATATAGACAGTATAGTTCTTGGTACAGGCGGAAATGAAGTTACCTTGAAACGTAACGGCAGGCGCTTTGTTGTAACTAACAAGGATAACTACCCTGCTGAATCGAGAGACATAAACAGCCTTATCTCATCATGCCTGGATATAAAGGTTGATGAACTTTTCACCGATAATCCTTCAAACCATAAAGAACTTGGCGTGACAGAAGAAGATGCCAAATACATTATTAAATTTCTTAAACAGGGCTCGGAACTACTGGTTGGTGTCATAATAGGCAAGGGCACAGACCGGGGAAGTGGCGCTTTTGTAAGGTTGATTCCGGGTAACAAGGTATACGTAACCCCTGAACGTCCGTGGATTAAAGACCAGGCATTGAATTATATTGACAGGGAACTTGTTTCTGTAGACCGCAAGAGTATTGAGTCAGTAACAGTCAGTTCACCAGACGAAACTTATACACTTAATGCAAATGATGAAGGAGAAGGTATTATACTGGCAAATCTCCCGACAGGTAAGAAATTGAAGGATGGTAATAGTGAGGCTGTGTTTACTGCATTGAATAATTTGAGGTTTGAAGATGTAATAAAAGCGCCTGTTACAGGCAAAGAGTTAACTTTCAATAGACAGTTTGTCTGCAGGCTGAAAGATTCAACTGTTTATACAATGAAAATCGCACAGAAAGACGATAAAACTTTTATAACATGCAGGGCCTGGTTTACAGACAAAACGCCTGTTGTGAAGGGTGAAGGGATTGTTGAGTCTGAAGAGGAGCTTAAGAAAAAGGAAACAAAGCTACTTGCCCGGGATAAAGCGGAAGAGTTTTCTTCAAGACACAGCAACTGGGTATATGAAATTTCAGAAAGTGACGCCGGGAATCTTATAAAAAAACTTTCTGATTTGTTTGAGGATGAAAATAAGAACGGGAAGAAAGCCGGATAACATGTTTGTATCCTAATATTTTATATATTTCAATAATCAAATACATTAATAAGAAAGCTTGCTTACCCAGTTAACTTGTTCAAATTGTTACATCTTACTATTTGTATAATTGCGATAATGTTGACAATTAAAAAGATGGTATCAAGAACAAGATTCTCCATACCTTTCAACCCGGATAACGCATGCAAATATATCATTACATAAATTACTGCCCCACCGGTAATAAGACCAAATATTTTCCCAAGTGGGTTATTCCGAAATAGGAGAATAGATGTAGCCAAATAAAAAGGGATAAATAACATATCTGGAAAGATCAAAGAGTTGTATGCTTCTTCTGGAAATGCCTCAGGTCGTTTCCAAGTACCTGCTATAACCGAAAAAACTGCATACGATTGAAACAAACCCCACATGCCAAACCAAAATATCGCTAGCCATGGTTTCTTCTGTTTCATAGTCTTCTCATTCATATTTGTTTCCACATAACGTCGCTTTATGCCGTCCGAGTTAATTTGCCTTGTTAGCTGTTATTCTCCGCCCATGCAGGCATTGCTTTCAGAAAGTGAACAGCTCGAACTTGTGCGGTTTCTTTATCCAGGTTTGGCTGCCATGTTTTTAGCCAACTAGCCACTCCATTTTGAATTTCCTCTCTTGATTTGAGATTTCCATTTTCGTCTGTGCAATATTTGCAGTATTTATCTGATGGGCCTTTGAATTCTGGATTTTCAAGTGGTGCGGAACACGAATAGCATATTTTTTCCATTTCTATTCTCCTCAGTTGTCAGTGATTTGATTTCAATTCACGTTTTCATACTGATTTTGCAGTGACTTTTTTTTGGCCTTTAGTGATTTCAACAACTAACCGTTTTATTATCCACTCATTCCGATTTCTTTATTAATTTCAACCAAATTACCAGCAGGATCTCGGAAATGAAAACATCTAATCCCCCATTCTTTTCGATCATGGGGCATGTTTATTGGGGTAACACCTTTCTGCTTTAAAGAATCATATGTGCCATCTACATCCTCCACAGCAAATATTAAACACACATCATCTTGTTGTTCTGATTTTAGTTTCGGTGCCTCAGCTCCAATAGCCTCCGCCATTGGCGCTTTTCCAAATAATGCCAGTAGATGACCGTTTGCGTCGAAGTCTGCGTAAATGCCATTTTCATCACCCCACATCACAGTAAACCCCATGATGTCTCTATAAAAAATGAAGCAGTCCTTGTAATTCGATACAAGTAACCTTGTATGTGTCATCTTCATCTTTTGCCTCCTTTGTTTTGGCAGCTAACAAATTCTTCTACAGTTTCTGTATAGCAATGGATTTTATAGTATATCTGAATTGTTTCAAGTGTATTCTGAATTGTAACTTGGCTGTATAATATCTTTTATGTTAAGTTATCCTGATCTATTAATCATGTGCGTGGAGTGGTGAGATGTGGTTTAGGGAAGTGAAAGAATGATTTATTAAAAAAGGGGCAAGGTAATTTGCTTACCAATGCCCCTCAATAATTTTAGTCACAAAATGGTCACACCTTTCAGGAGTTCTTCACCTACCACTTATCATAGGTCCTTGTTTGATAATATGGGCGATACTGGACTCGAACCAGTGACCCCTTGCTTGTCGAACAAGGAAAAGAAGAAGTAGAGTTTTTTGGTTTAGTTCTAACTGGTTTGGTTTGTTAGGGTTTAAGGTCAATTCAGGGAGGTTGAATTACTCCCTGTTTTGGCCTGTTTTGATTTTTTACTTCACATTTACTTCACACCCAGACCCCCCCCATCCATAACAACTACATATAACTTTCACATATCAAGCGTAAATAGGTGGCTATGGGATTCGAACCAGCGACCTCTTGAACCCCATTCTGAAAAAGGGTATTTTTAACAAATTTTATAAGTGCCTGATTTAGTGTCTGTTATGTCGCTATCATTTATTTAACAATAAGTTACAACTCTTTGTCAATTCTGGTGATTACTGTGGAGTCCTGCCGATTACGGTGGTGTTGACTACGTTTTGACTACAATTTGGCTACAGTAAACTATTTATATTATATATGTGAGTTGTACACAAAAAATTTTGTAGTAATTAGTACTAATATGTACTATAAGTTCAACCCATGAATGAAAAGAAAACTAATATCCTGCTTGTCGAAGATGAAGAGGCTCATGCTAAACTGATCAATAAATCTTTTAAGTCTGCATCATGGTCAGTTAGCATGACATTTGCGCGTAATCTCAGTGAAGCACGCAACGGCATTGCAAAGTCCACTCCTGATTTGATAATTGCAGATTTCCTTCTACCAGACGGCAATGGCATAGAACTAATACCTGCCAACAAGGAAGAATCTCCATATCCCGTTGTTATTTTGACCAGCCATGGAGATGAACAGATAGCAGTCAAAGCGATGAAAGCCGGTGCTTTCGATTATGTAGTAAAGTCTGACGTAATGCTAGGTGACATGCCTCGTGTCTGTGAAAGGATTATGAGAGAGTGGAGTAACATCAAAGAGCGTAATCAGATAGAAGAGGCACTAAGTGAATCTGAGGAAAAATATCTCAAACTTGTAGAAACTGCACAAGATGCAATCGTGTGTGACATAAACGGAATAATTGTTGACTGGAATAAATCTGCTGAAAGGGTATTTGGATATTCAAAAGGTGAAATCATAGGAAAACCTGTAGATGTTCTTCTTCCCGACAGATATAAAAATGAAGATCAGGTTGGATTTGACAGATTTATAAGAACAGGTGAAGACAGAATTATAGGTAAAACAGTAGAAGTTGTGGGACTATCAAAGGAAGGGGTTGAAATACCAATAGAAATGTCTTTAACTTATCAAAAGATTGAGAAAGAACAACACTTTTTTACTGCAATCATCCGAGATATTTCCGAGCGGAAGCAAACTGAAAAAAAGCTGAAAGAAAGTGAACGTCGTCTCAACGAAGCGCAACATATAGCTGAAATAGGAAGTTGGGAATATAACTTGGAAAACAAGCAAATTAAATGGTCTGATGAACAGTATCGAATATTTGGCTATGAACTGAATGAAATTGAACTGACATTTGAGAAAGTGATAGATGCTATTCATCCAGATGACCGTAAAGTTTTCTTAGAAAAAAACCGCCGATGTATTGAGGGGGATGATGATACATACAGTAATGAATATAGGATCATTAGACCTGATGGTTCTGTGCGTACAATTCATTCACAAGCAAAACTAGTACGGGACGATTTGGGGAATTTGACTAAAATGTTGGGAACAGTTCAGGATATTACAGAACGTAAGAAGATGGAAGAAGCACTCTTACAGTCAGAGAAATTGAAATCTATTGGGACAATAACCTCTGGTGTTGCTCACGAGTTTAATAATTTCCTTGCAATAATTTCCGGAAATGTACAGTTGTTGGAAGGAAGCCGTAAAGACGATGAAGAATTGACAGAAGCGCTTCACACTATTAAAAGGGCAGCTAATGATGGTGCTGAAATATCCAGAAAGATGCTTAAATTTACTACAACAGCTAAAGACACGGCAGTATTTGTGCCTTTTGATATAAGCGAGTTGATAAATCAGGCAATTGATTTCACAATACCCAGATGGAAGAATATGGCTCAGGCCAATGGTATAAACTACTACATGGACACGGAAGGCATAAAGAAGGTTCCATCCATATTGTGCAATCCTACAGAATTAAGAGAAATATTTGTAAACATAATAAACAACGCACTTGATGCCATGCCTTATGATGGCCGTATTTCATTCAGTACATGGAATGGAGGGGACACTGTATTCGTAAGCATTTCCGACACAGGAGAGGGTATGTCTGAGGAAGTGAAAAAAAATATATTTGACCCGTTCTTTACTACCAAGATGGCTGTAGGAACCGGATTGGGCATGAGTACGGCATACGGCATAATAACCGAACATGGCGGCAAGATAGGGGTGGAAAGTGCGGTGGAAAATGGCACAACGTTTACCCTGCAATTCCCGATTGTCGCTAAAGCAGATAGTCCAAAAGAATCACCTGAACCAAAACAAGAAATAAAGGCTAATAATCTCTGCATCCTGGCGGTAGATGACGATAAGGCTATATGCAATATTCTAGATAAATTCTTTTCTGTGAAAGGTCACTTGGTAAGAACAGTCGATAATGGTAGAGAGGCTATAATATTGGCAAAGGTTGCCGATTATGACCTTGTGCTATGCGATATAGCTATGCCAGATATCTTTGGATACGATGTAGTAAAGGCTCTGAATAAATTAGAGAAAAGGCCAAAGATAGGTATGATCACAGGCTGGGGCGAAACACTTAAGCCTATAGATGATGAAGACTTCAAAGTAGACTTCATTATCAGAAAACCTTTTGCTCTCTCAGAGCTGACAAAACATATAAATGATATGTTTAATACATAATAGTACCTATCCCCAAACACATCTACCACTTCACCTAAGTCCCTGTCTGGTAATATGGGTGATACTGGATTCTAACCAGTGACCCCTTGCTTGTCGAGCAAGGAAAAGAAGAAGTAAAGTTTTTTGGTTTAGTTCTAACTGTTTTGGTTTGTTTGGGTTTAAGGCCAGAATGGGGAGTTTGGTTTACTCCCTGTTTTGGCCTGTTTTGATTTTTTACTTCACATTTACTTCACATTTACTTCACATTTACTTCACACCCAGACCCCCCCCTCCATTACTACAAATAGAACTTCGCATATCAAGCGTAATCAGGTGGCAAAGCCGAGATGTCATAGCTTCAATATACACCCATTTCTTCATTACCTGGTTTCAAATGACAAAATACCGGCCTACCATAAGTCTCAAATATATCAGACCCTAGTTATTCACTAACTACATTCTTTGCGTAAATATTTCGCTAAAACTAAGTGAATCTCAAGGATTCCAAAAAGTTTTCGTAATTATCAAATTCAGCAATATTAAGGAAGGTGATCTACATCTTGTTTTAAGTTATAACTCAAAGATATTATAACACTTATGTATTAACGAAAATTTCTGATATCAAAACAAAATATTGGAATGAATCTTGCGAATATTTAATAAATTTAACTAATTTTAACGATCAGCGTATCGCAACAGTTTATCACAAAACATTTAATTGTGTAAAGTTGCAATAATATAAACAGGAGATCAACTAATTATGAAACCAAGCAGGGCAAACCTTGAACAACCGTATTTCTTACAGAAGAGTACAATATTTATTATCCTTATTACTTTGATAAGTACTTCTTTTATCTATTTGTTTGTACGCGATATTCCATTGCACATAGCCAATGGACACCGTGGACACATTGCAATCAAAACACTGGATGAAGTGAGACGTCCGCTCCTGCATATCCATAAAGCAGAATCATCTCTATTGGGCGATGGTTATAGCAAAACAATCCACGAGAGCCTTAAACACGGAATAGACAGAGGCCGTCATCTTATTGCTGATTTCAAAACAGTTTCTGCTTATAACCCGGAGCTGTTAAAGCGAGTTGGAAAATTTGCAAGCACATTTGAGGAATGGATTAAGACTGAGCAGGTTTTGTTTGATCAATCTGCAGGGAACGGTTCAAACAACTTTGGTTTGATGAGTAACGTTAAGAATCTTAATATTATAGCCGGAACATCCAGGTATTTCTCTAATACCATGGACATCCTGGGTGATGCAGAGATTCCGATACACAATGATATACAAGAAGGATCTCTGGCAGTTACCGAAATAATAATAGTCGGTGGAACTTTACTGGTCGTTCTTATAAGTATGGTGTTTTTTTTACAGTGGTTTAAGAATAAGAAACTCAGGGAGTTGATTATTCTTAACAAGCAAGCTGAGGAAAGGACTAAAAGTCTTGCTCATATACTTGAAGAATCATTTAATGAAATTTACATGTTCGATGCCAAAACACTTCGATTTATTCGGGTCAACAAAGGTGCAAGGTTGAATCTGGGATACTCTATGGAGGAGTTTGATTGTATGACTCCAATGGACTTAAAACCAGAGTTTACGTCAGAATCTTTTGAAAAACTACTTGAGCCTTTACGTGCAGGCAAAAAGGAGAAAATTCAGTTTACTACTGTTCACAAGAGGAAAGACGGTTCATTGTATGATATCGAGGTACATCTTCAACTTTCTACTTTTCAATCTATTCCAGTATTTGTAGCTATCATTCTTGATGTAACTGAGCGTAAGCAAGTGGAAATAACATTGCAAAATAGTGAAGAAAGGTATCGGTCATTAATAGAGGCCACAACCTCCATAATCTGGACTACGGATGAATCAGGTGGATTTGTGGTTCCTCAGCTTTCGTGGGAAAAGTATACGGGACAGCCGTGGAGCGAGCATAAAGATTTCGGGTGGACGAAAAAGATTCATCCTGACGACATTGAACACATATTAAAAGCATGGGAAAAGGCCATCCGGGAATTATCGCTATATGAAACCTGGGGGCATGTTTGGAACGCCAATCTAAAAGAGTGGCGTGATTTTGAAGTGAGAGCTGTTCCTATAATGAATCCGGACGGCTCACTACGTGAATGGGTTGGGATCATTACGGACATTACCGAGCGAAAACAAGTTGAAAAAAAGCTTAAAGAGCTCAATGAATCTCTGGAAGATCGTGTAATGGAACGTACTGCTGACGTTATCAAATTGTCTCACGCTGTTGAACATAGTTCCAATACGATTATGATTACGGATGCAAAGGGTAATATTGAGTATGTCAATCCCAAGTTTACCCAATTAACAGGATATACTTCTGAAGAAGTTTTAGGGAAAAATCCCCGCTTTCTAAAATCTGGCAAAACACCACTAAAAACATATACAGAGTTATGGGAGCGGATTACCACTGGTAGAGAATGGCATGGGGAGTTTTGCAATAAGAAAAAGAATGGAGAGCTCTATTGGGAGTCTGAGTCTTTTTCGATAGTTAAAAACAATGAAGGTGTTATAACTAATATCGTTGCTGTTAAAGAAGATATAACAGAGCGCAAGCAAATGGAAGAAGAATTAAGAATGCTCAATGAATCTCTCGAACTACGTGTGTCTGAACGTACGGCAGAGCTGGCAAAATCAAATGAAGAATTGAGAAGCAGTAAAAATAGTCTTACGAAGGCACAACACATTGCCAAAATGGGGAATTGGGACTGGGATATTGTAAATAACACATTACATTGGTCAGATGAGATATATCGTATCTTCGGTCTTAAACCTCAGGAGTTTGATGCAACATATGAGGCATTCCTGCGTTCAGTACATCCTTGTGACAGAGAGGCTGTAAAGAAAGCAGTAAACGAAGCCATTTATGATAGTGTTCCTTACAGCATTGAGCATCGTATTGTTCTGCCGGGCGGTGCTGAACGTGTAGTTCATGAACAGGCAGAAGTAGCTTTTGATGAGAAAGGTAAACCAATCAGGATGATAGGGACTGTCCAGGATGTAACCGAGCTTAAAAAGAGGGAAGAAGAACTTGTTAAAGCACAGAAGCTGGATTCTATTGGTGTGCTTGCCGGAGGTATTGCTCACGATTTCAATAACTATTTGCAGGGAATTATGAGTTGTATCAACGTGGCACAGGCTCATGCCGGTTCAGATGAGAAAATTCAAGAACAATTAGATAAAGCACTAAAAGTACTTTCTCAGTCAAAGAGCCTGTCTCAAAGGTTACTTACATTCTCAAAGGGTGGAGATCCAAAAAAGCAAACAATTTTTATCTCAAAGTTGATAAAAGATTCAGTTACCCTTGTCATAAGTTCATCTCGTTTCGATTGCCACATTGGAGTCTCGGACAATCTCTGGCCTGTAGAAGCCGATAAGGGGCAACTGAATCAGGTTTTCTGTAATATTGTTTTTAATGCCAAACAGGCAATGCCGAATGGGGGAAAGATCAATGTCTCTGCCGAGAACTTTGAAATTAAGAAAAGGGCCTTGTTTCCTCTGAAGGAGGGTAAGTACGTAAAGGTAGCTTTTAAAGACCAGGGCACTGGTATATCACATGAGAACCTGCAAAAGATATTTGATCCATATTTTACCACCAAGGAGAGTGGTAATGGGTTAGGTCTCGCCACCAGCTTTTCAATTATCAAGAGGCATGGTGGTCATATTGATGTAGAATCGGAGTTGGGTGTTGGCACAATCTTCTACATCTATCTGCCTGCTTCAATGAAGGTGGTGATGAAGGAAATGTCTAGCCTTAGTGAGACTAAGAAAATAGAGAGTGCAGAAAAGGCATCAATTAATGGTTAAGGAAAGATACTGATAATGGATGATGATGGCATAATAAGACTTGCCTATTGCCAGGCACTTAAAACATCTTAAATATGATGTTGAAGAAGCCACATTCAAGTAACCGACAAAAAGTATACCGACTGTTTTAACAAAAATGGCCTTAAGTGAATTTTTGAAAACTTGCTTCAATCTACCCCACCCCAAACTACATTTCAACGGAGTGAATTTGCAATACTAAGAATTATGCTGAGAGTAACATAACTATTATTTCTCAGACGTTGAGAATAAGTCTTTGGTTGATGAAGGCTTATAAGCAGTGATTTTTCTCTAAAAATGATGGTGCATTATCATTATTCAGTATCACCATGACCTGCTTTTTGGGATGCAAAATATAGACTTGTGACGGCTATGGGGAGATAAATGGGGAATTATTCTAAAACTGCCCCAACAAACTACACCTCCAAACCACATATCACCAGTAATGTCCCTGTGTACCCTGATGCTTAAGTCTTCTTTAGACGATATTTTTATCCGCTTCCAAGGTGTATTTGGTGGCTGTTTACTATATTTATTACTACTCTGCATAATTCCGCGTCTAATTCTCTAACACGATTTTATATTGCAAAACAACCTCACTCTTTTATAATAACCTCTTTATCGGCAGCGGTTGCAAATCACTTTTACCACATCTTTATATCCAGTCAAGAGGAGACTCGATCCCTTTTCTCCATGAGAAAACAGTATACAATTGCACATCTATCTGATCTTCACCTCACTATTAATAACGAGGAAAAGAGGAAAGAGGATAAAAAGCGCAATATGAACGCTAACCTTGTGCGTATTCTGAACCATTCTTCTGTTCAAGAAGCTGACCTGGTGGTTGTAACAGGTGACATTACCGACAAGGGAGAATTGACAGCTTGGAATTATTTCTGGTCAACAGTTAAAAGTGCATCGCTTAATCGAAAAAATATGTTGGTGATACATGGAAATCATGATGTCGCCTGTCTTGACTTCAGTAGGAGGAAGCCAAAGGAAGAATACCTGGCTATTGTGAAAGCTGGCCTGAGGAGTGGTGGACAGAAAAATAAATTTCCATATGTGAGGACATTTTGCGATGGAGAGATAGGTGTTTTCTGTGTGGATAGTGTAAATGCCGGCAACTTTAATGTTTTAGATAATGCTGTTGGTGTACTGGGTTTCGATCAGCTCTATAAGCTCGGTCAATTAATGCGACATCACGAGAGTATTCGTTGTAAGTTGATTGCCCTGCACCATTCTCCAAACATTCCCAAGCGATCTACATCACGCAGGAGAGGAGAGAGCTCTACGCCATTTTGGTTGAGACCCACGATGCAACTGAAACATGTTGATCGGGTTGGATTGCGCCTCCTGGCAAGGACATTTGAAGTGAAGGCAATTCTGCATGGACACACTCATGATAACCTTGACCGCAGAGTTAACAGTATGCGTATTATCGGAACCGGAGATTCAACAGTAACACGGAAATCTGGTCTTTTAAATTACAAGCTTTACTCTTATTACCCAGGTTCGAAAACCCTAAAAACACAGATCCGTAATCTTAGAGGAGTGTAGAAAAGACAATACTAAAACAAAGTTTTTTTGTGGACGGTGTAATCCCTGTAAACATTGGTATATGATCCACAAAATAGAGAGTAGGAAGTGGTTGTTGATATTTTTATTATTGCTTTCAGTTCCTAGTATTACTATTATAACCTCAGAATTTCAACAATCATTAAGTTTCCATATTATAAAGACATATGCCTATCAAGTAATGGGCAGGTATTGATTACAAGGTGTTTTAGAATATATGGAAAATAAGTGTATATTGCAAAATTGAGTTGCATAATACAAAGTGAAAAACAAGAGGGCCAATGTATATAAAGCGTCTATACCTAGAAAATATTCGGTGTTTTGATAAGTTTGAAATAAATTTTAACAAACCTGAACATTCTATTTTGCTTCTTGGCGATAATGGAGATGGGAAATCTACTGTTCTAGAAAGCCTTGCGATGGGGCTTTGTGATGAGTCCAGCACGGCAGCTTTGTTTCGAGAACTACCTGGGGAGTTTGTTCAAAGGAAAAAGGGGCAAGATGAAGTTCCTACAGGAGAATTTGGTCTTGTTAAAGTCGACTTGTCTAATCAACATGGGGTTACATACCGAATTGAAACTAAAATAACTTCACTTAAGAGGTTTGAGCGAGTAAGCCAGAAATTATTTAAAATTAAGGAAAATGACAAGCAGATACCTCTCAAACAAGATAAATTTCCGTGGGAGAAAATCTTTGTTTCTGGTTATGGTCCTGGCATCAGAATCCAAGCAACATCAGACTTTCAGCATTATCTACCAGTAGACGCAGTATACCCACTTTTTAGCTATACCGCACCTCTTCAAAACCCAGAATTGGTAATATCTCGACTACTTTTTGCAGCACGTACTGGGGCAAAGAGATTAAAAGAAAGTAAGGCAAAAGAAAACAAGGTTTTGCGAATCATAAAGGAATTAATGGCCGATTTACTAGATCTAAATTCTCCTGATCATTTCAAATTCACACCTACTGGGATAAAAGTCGATGGACACTGGGGTACTTCAGAACTATCAGAACTTGGTGATGGTTATCAAGCTATAATTAATTGGGTACTTGATTTACTTTCTTGGTGGTTTCTTAGTGAAAAAGGCAAAAAAGAATTGAATCTTAAGTCGTTAAGAGGAATTGTTATTATCGATGAGATAGAGCAACACCTCCATCCTAAATGGCAGTGGAGAATCTTTCCTAGACTCAGAGAAAAGTTTCCAAATATTCAATTCATAGTTGCAACTCATTCGCCTCTTGTAGCGTCAGCGAATGAGGATGTTGATGTCCACTTATTAAGCACTGGGAAACACAAAATACTCAACCCATTTGGCTGGCTCGCTGAAGATATGTATGAGAAAATGGGCTTGAGTAGTTCTAGACCCAAAGAGTTTACTACTGAAGTATTATCTGAATACGAAAGGTTAAGTAAAAAACGACTTCAAGGCAAGGCATCTAGGGGTGATTCATTGAAACTCAAACAGTTACGAAATAAACTTGCACATCTTCCCGGTACCGACCCAATTAGACTCGCAACGGATTTAACTAATTTAGCTAATTTGTTAGAAAAGCCAAAAAAATGAGAAATGTGAAACGATTAAAAAAGCCAGATTCTTTAAAGAATAATGGGTCGAGGTGGGCTAGCGAACTGCGTGATCATTTAGATCATTGTTCTTGTACTGGCGATAAGGTTGACGATAAATACTATGATAGATATAACACGAAGAGTGTGAAAGAAACTCTTAAAGAAATGTACAATGAACTATGTTGTTATTGCGAAGCTAGGACTGGAGTTGTAGAGTTTGGTAATATTGAACACTTAAAGCCTAAAAAGAAGTTCCCAAAGTACACCTATGATTGGGAAAATCTTCATCTCATTTGTACGGCTTGTAATACAATGAAAGGGGAGAAGTATGACAGTCAATATCCAATCTTAGACCCTGTGAATGACATTCCAATTGCAAAGGACCTAACATATAGATTTAATGAATTAGGTGTATGGCGTGATTGGAAGACTATGCGAGGTAAAACTACGGCAGATGACCCAGACCTTAATAGAGATGATTTGCGTGACGTCAGAACAAAGGTATTTCTTAAGGCATTGGAGTTGGTAAATAAAATGAACAACAATGCAGATGATCCTAATATTGCCAAGATAAGACAAGAATTGGATGTGTTATGCCGTGGTGAATATGGCTCCGTTATTTCGTTTGTAATGGAAGAGTTCTTACATGAAAGTTTACAGCCGGAGAAATCCATTGAATAATTATGGTAAAGAGTTGATTTTGGATATGCAAAACTGTGATCCTACAACTTTCACTCGAAAACATATACGGAACTATTTCAAAGAATTATGCTCCTTGATTGGCATGGAAAGAGCAGACCTGCATTGGTGGGATGATTTTAATACTCCAGAAGAAGAAAGAGAAACAGAGCCACACCTAAAGGGCACAACTGCGATCCAGTTTATCAAAACGAGTAATATTACAATCCATACATTAGATTTGCTGAAAAATGTTTATTTGAATATCTTTTCTTGCAAAGATTTTGACCCTGAAATAGTTAAGAAATTCAGTGAAGAGTGGTTTAAGGGTACAATTGTGAACAATCATTTTATTGAAAGGAAATAAATATGCATTTGGCTGAGAAAGAGATAACAATACCAAATAAAGATGTTCACAATGGATCGATAGATAGTTTTCGTAGAAAGGTACTGGACAGCTTGTCATCGGATGAAATTCCTATCCGGTTTGTCATCACACAAACAGATGGCAACGGTTATTCTTGTGAGTTAGGAGTTCTATCATCTGATAAGAATATAAATGGATCAATATTTGATTTCAATAAACGTAAGTTTGAGAATGTAGATAAATTTAATACGGTCTTATTGGTTCCAACAGGGATTGGATGTGAAATTGGAGGACATTCCGGAGACTCTGGTTCCGTTTCCAGACTATTAGCTTCGGCTTGTGACAATTTAATTACTCATCCAAATGTTGTTAACGCTGCAGATATTAATGAATTACCGGATAATGGATTATTTGTTGAAGGAAGTGTGATCACACGTTTATTAATGGGTACTGTTGCTCTACAACAAGTAAGGTCTAATAGAGTGTTACTTGTTATAGACGAGCATTATCAAGATATCCTCTTTGATGATGCTGCTATCAATTCCATCTCGGCGGCGCGGACAGCATTAGGGCTTGATTGTGCTGGTGTCGTCAAAATGCCGGAGCAAATTCTGATGAGAGCATTGTGGTCAAAAGCGGGAAGGGCCGTGGGCAGAATTGAGTTTTTCGAGAGACTATGCGAAGTAATAGAAGAAAACAAAGACAACTTTGATGCACTTGCTTTATCTTCTGTTATCCAGGTACCAGAACATTTCCACAAGGATTACTTTGATGACGAGAAAAATATGGATGTAAATCCATGGGGTGGAGTAGAAGCTTTAT
>CAZPAM010000034.1:0-20638 GCA_964584595.1 uncultured Candidatus Scalindua sp.
CACATAATCGTCCAAATACAAAGATGCAGTTTATTTTTCTTAACGGAAGGTATATCAGGGACAATATAATCTTTCATGCGATGAATTCTGCCTACCAAAACCTTTTGATGTCAAAAAGGTCTCCTATTGTTTTTTTGAATCTTCAAATTGACAGCAAGGATGTAGATGTTAATGTGCATCCGACGAAGATTGAAGTCAGATTTAAGAATGCCGGGCTTATTCATGATCAGTTATATGCCGCAATACATTCAGCCCTTATGCAGACGGAGTTTCATTCTCCACTGCAGATTGCGGGCAGGCATAAACAAGCCGGAACAGGAACCTCATCCGGGACTGCCGGCGGAAGAAGTGTACCAGAGAGCAGTGCCGGGGTTACACACAGGCAGGGTGAGGGTGTATCATTGAATGAGAAAAAGGAATCTGTGATGAAGTCCATGTCAGATTTCTTTTCGAGGTCTCTGGACAAAGAAACCCATTCCCGTAAAGACGAACATAAACAGAAACATTTACAATCTTCAGAAGATGAAGGTTTATTCAAACAGGAAAGCAGGCTTGCTTCTTACATTCAGGTACACAATTCGTATATTGTTGAAGAGGCAGCCGACGGTTTAAACATAATTGACCAGCACGCACTGCACGAGATTATTCTTTTTCACGAGATATGGAACCATATTAAGTCGTCAAAACTTGCAATACAAAAACTGTTGATCCCGGAGTTAATAGAATTAACGCCTGGTGATTTTGTTACTATTATGAATCTCAAAAACGAGTTTTGTTCCCTGGGCCTGGAGATAGAAGAATTTGGTAAAAGTACGGTAGCTATTCGCACACATCCGCAAATCTTGAAGAATTTAGACTTTCATGGGCTTATCCAAAGTGTCCTGGAAGAGATTGAGAGTGATGAAATTAAAGGCGAACCCGATGGTATCTTAATAAGAATTGCCAAAATAATGGCTTGTAAAGGTGCTGTTAAGGCAGGCCAGCGGTTGTCTCCGCAGGAAATCCAGTCGCTTCTAAACCGAAGGAAAGAGGAAATTATTACTGATTTTTGTCCCCATGGCCGCCCTACAACACTTGAATTTAAGATGTCTGAACTTGAAAAACAGTTTAAGAGGACATAGGAAATAATTTGAGTGTTATTTTCTCAAGCTGTACAGTCGGCCCACAACCTGCTAAATATAGGGCTATCTAATGAAGTGTTTACAACATATAGTATTTTCATGTTGTCATAAGTGCTATATTTATCATAATGTTAACTTTTTCCTTGACGGTCTGTGAGTTTATATATAAAATAATCTGTTTGAACGATAATTTTAACTTTAAAAAGGAATGGAGTTGGTTTTTCTATGGCGAAAGTTCAGATTTCAGAGAACGAAAGCTTGCGTGAGGCTATTAGAAGATTTAAAAAGATGTGTGACAAGGAAGGCATAATAAATCAATCAAAACGTTATGCTTATTTTGAGAAGCCTTCTGATAAACGTCGTCGTGAGGCGAGCAGAAGAATTAAAAATATAAAGAAGGCTCAGAATCCAAATGCTAATATTATTTAGCTCCTGAAATTTGCAAATTATCAGCGATTCCGAAAAAACCAAGCTTAACATCTACAAAAACTGCAAATCATATCAATTGTTTTAAGCCTGTATTGCGTTTATATATAGAAGTTTGTTCCATAAAGACCTGCCAATCACTTAGTTATTAATTCCGCATCCCTCTAAAGACATATTTCAAACAACATACTCTTAGTCCAATTTTGCAGATTGAACCAACAGGGAGGAATTCCTGAATTGAGTTAGTATCCTTTTTTCCTTTGACATCAGATTTATACCATATAGATTATATAGAATGACTACAATCGTAACTCAAAAAACATGGTTAAAGACGCATGGGTATTATCCCTTTAGTTACTTTTTGAGAGAAAATTTCCCGGTTAAAGTTCACAAGATTTCCATTCATGCCGGCTTCACGTGCCCTAACAGGGATGGATTTGTAGGAGTCGGTGGATGTACTTACTGTGCTAATGAGAGCTTCAGCCCAAATGTCCGGGAAACAATTGCACCTATAAAAGAACAGGTTGAAAAAGGAATGAAGTTTTTGAAAAAAAGATACGGTGCCGAAAAGTTCATCGCTTACTTTCAGGCATTTACGAACACGTATGCTGATGTTGATACACTTAAGGCGCGATATGATGAGGCTTTGTTAAACGAGGATGTAATCGGCCTCTCTATCGGTACAAGACCAGACTGTATTACCGATGAAATATTGGATCTTATTCACAGCTATACCAGAAAATACCATGTGTGGGTTGAATACGGCTTACAGTCGATTCACGATCGTACACTGCAGTTAGTAAATCGCGGACATGATTACAAGTCATTCGAAGATGCAGTATTGCGTACAAAGGATAAGGGAGATATAAAGATTTGTGCACACGTAATACTTGGCCTTCCCGGAGAAGATTGGAACGATATAATGGAGACCGCCCGAACCGTTTCTTCTCTTGGTATTGACGGAATAAAACTTCACCACCTTTACATTGCGAAAAATACCGCAATGGCAGATGATTACTTTAAGGGTAAGATAAAGACGATGAAGATGGAAGAGTATGTCTCACTTGCCTGTGACTTTTTAGAAAGGATTTCTCCGGATATAGTTATACAGAGATTAGTAGGCGATACTCATGGAGATTTTCTGATTTCACCCATCTGGAGTGCAACCAAGGGTGAAGTTTTTGCCGCAATTACCAACGAACTAAAACATCGCAATTCATACCAGGGTGCAAAATGTGCACTAAGCCCTGACTTACCTCAACCGTAGTAATTCCTTTTTAATTTGTACCTCACTGTGTAGAGGCAATAATGCTTGCATGATAAAGTTTAGGTAGATATAATCCTGTCAAGCAAACTAAGGGTTTGGAAAGCGAGCCATAAAAGCGGGCGTAATTCAGTGGTAGAATACCAGCTTCCCAAGCTGGGTGTCGTGGGTTCGAATCCCATCGCCCGCTCCATAAAATGACAATTTCAGGAATAAATTAATGAGGCTTTCTGCATCAAAGGGTTTTGGCTGTATTGTGATTATTATCTTAATCATGAATATACTTACAGGATGTGCGACAACCCACAGAACAAGCATGAACCCTCCTCCAAGATTAAAAAAGGAGTTAGACTCCTTAAAGCCTAATACAACCACCTCAAGACCTGCAAAGACTACACGGTCTTCAAAATATACGATTAAACAGGGCGATACTATATGGCGAATAGCTTTCAATCACGGCGTCTCCCCCGACGATATTATAAAGGCTAACAATATCAGTGATGTTACGAATATAAAACCGGGACAGCAGTTAATGATACCGGCAAACAGTATTACAGGTACGAGGAAAGAAACTTCGCAGGCAACTTTACCATCAGGGCGGCAATCAAACGAGTCATTTATATGGCCTTTGCGTGGTAACATATTGTATGGTTTTGATAAATGGGTAGATGGGTATAAAAATAAGGGGATCGATATTCAGGCTTTTAACGGGCAGGCGGTGAAGGCGTCAAAGAGCGGGGTGGTTGCACTAACTTCTGACAGGCCGGATGGATGGGGCAAAGTTGTTGTGCTTCAACATAATGACGGTTCATATACATGGTATGCTTACAACTCCAGGATTCTGGTAAATAAAGGAGACAGAGTTGCGCAGGGGCAGACAATTGTAAAGGCCGGCAGTACCGGTAGAGCAAAACGGGACATGCTTCATTTTAAAATATTTCTGCATGGAGTACCCGTAAACCCGACATATCATTTACAGTAAAAAATCCATAATTTAATTTACTAACTTCTATGAAAAATATATGGGCGCCCTGGCGCAAGGAATTTATCTTGAGCAAGAAAGATGAGAATTGTTTTTTCTGTGAGGCGATACAAGACAATCAGGATCGCAAGAATCTGGTTTTGTACAGGGGCGAAGAGTGTTTCTGTATTCTAAATAAATATCCATATAATAATGGCCATTTATTGGTGGCCCCAAACCTGCACAAAGATGACCTGTCAAAGTTGAGTAACTCGGAGATGCTTGAGATTATGACATTGACAAGAGACATGAAGGATATGCTGAGTAAAAAAATGAACCCTGATGGTTTCAACCTGGGGTTTAATCTTGGAAAAGTTGCGGGAGCAGGTGTTGAAGGCCATATACACCTGCATATTGTGCCAAGATGGAAAGGTGATACAAACTTTATGCCTGTTGTTTCTGATACAAAGGTGATACCGCAATCACTCGATGATCTGTATCTCGAATTAAAGAATTCTTTTTGATTATTAAAGGTTTATATAAAGTGTTAACAAGAGAAGAGCTGGAAAAGAGGGAAGATAGCAACTTAGCTTCTTATGCTATGAGAAGCATGAATACTCGTGGTAGAGTATACCCGGAGGAGGAGCATCCATACCGAAGTGTTTACCAGAGAGACAAGGACAGAATTATCCACTCTACAGCTTTTCGGAGATTGGAATATAAGACACAGGTCTTTGTAAATCATGAGGGAGATCACTATCGTACACGGCTTACTCATACAATAGAGGTTGCTCAAATTGCCAGGTGTATATCAAGGACATTATGTTTAAATGAAGACCTTTCAGAGGCGATTGCCCTGGCACACGACCTGGGGCATACGCCGTTTGGCCATTCAGGAGAAGATGCTCTCAGAATCTTGATGAAGGATCATGGTGGTTTTGAACATAACGTTCAGGGATTGCGTGTTGTCGACGTACTGGAAAAGCGATATTCACAGTTTGCCGGTTTAAATCTTTCATGGGAGGTTAGAGAGTCAATAGCAAAGCACAATATTCTTTCTGATGATCCAAATGTTAAACAGTTTGATTTAAGCAGACAACCGCTTCTTGAAGCAAAGATTGTAGACATTGCTGATTCGATTGCTTATGACAATCATGATATAGATGATAGCTTAAAAGCACGGCTGATTACAGAAAGCGGTCTGGAAGAAGTTGAATTATGGAGATATGCAAAAGAGAAGGTTAAGGAACAATATAATAATATTAGTAAAGACATGGAAAATACACATACTATAAAATATTTAATTGATATGGAAGTTACAGATCTTATTGAACACACACAATTAATGATTAATAAGATGAAAATAAAAACAACTGATGACGTACAAAAATGTAAAGAAAGATTAGTATCCTTTTCACCTGAAATATCTAAAAAGAAACTTGAATTGCAGGAGTTCCTGCAGGAAAATGCATACAGTCATTACAGAGTTGTGAGAATGGCTGACAAAGCAAAGCGGTTTGTCGAAGAGCTGTTTAAAACATTTGTTGAAAACCCTATGCAGCTTCCACCTGAATATCAAAAATGGATAGAGGAAGCGGGGCTTTATCAGGGCGTTTGTGATTATATAGCAGGTATGACTGATAGATTTGCCCAGGACGAGTATTTAAAACTTTTTTATCCTTATGAAAGGGTATGATGAAAGCAGATGTTTCTGTAATAATGCCCGCTGCAGGTCTTAGTCTTCGCATGGGGGCTGATGTAAGAAAGCCATTTATAATGATAGGCGAAAAACCTGTTTTTTTTTATACACTGGAAAAATTTTATAAACTTGAAAGAATAAAAGAGATTATTTTTGTAGTAAATAAGGAGGATCTGTCTACTGTTATTGAAAAATGGTCAAACGAGCTTAAGGCTTACAAAGTAACTAAGATAATTGCAGGGGGAGAACGCAGGCAGGACAGTGTCTATCAAGGGCTTTCCCAGTTGGACTCTGACACCAGAATAGTTCTGATACATGACGCGGTGAGGCCATTAGTAAAGAGCGGGGAAATTGAAGAAGTGATTCGAAGGGCAGATCAAAAAGGGGCTGCTATACTTGCAAGTCCAATGAAATTAACTGTTAAAAAAGTTAACCCAGGTCTAGAAATAATTAAAACTGTACCCAGGCATGACCTGTGGATGGCACAAACACCTCAAGGCTTTAATAGAGATTTAATATTTAAAGCGTATGAAAAGATTAAGGATACAGATGCAGAACTTACAGATGATGCGGAGGTAGTTGAGAAGGCGGGACACACTGTAGAAATAGTTTCAGGGAGTTATGATAATATTAAGATCACAACACGTGAGGATTTGAAGTTGGCAGAATTGCTGTTGGTAAATCATTGAAATTAAAGCAATAACAGGAGAGAGTTATTGACACTAAAATTCTTTCAATAATTTATTCTTTTTGTAGTCATAGTCTTCGTCCGTTATGAAACCTTCATCTCTTAATTCTAAATACACAGGCAGAATCTCTTTAATGTTTTTTCCCTTTTCACTTTGGTCGCCTTCTTCCAGTAAGTCCCTCTTCTTATGATCGTAATCAATATCACTGATGAATCCATCCTCCTTTAGTTTACGAAGGTCATTAAATTTGTCTTTTATACTCTTCTCTTTTTTGCTGCCTAAAATCAATGCCTTTCTAAGCATATAATCTTCTTTAGTAATAAGGCCGGTAGTTTCCAACTCTTTGAGTTCCAGAAGCTGATCTTTGATGCTCATTTGCTGTTGTATTATAACAGGCTGGCCGCCAGATGATGCTTGTGTGGTAAGGGGTGAGTTGAGCACTTCCTGCTTCTCGTTTTCTATTTGCTTCTTTTCGTAGTCTTCTTTACTAACAATTGCACCTTCTTCTAAATCTATTACTAACCAATTATTATGCCCTGCCTTGAATCGTTGACCGGAGCGAAGACTTATTTTCCAGTATGGGTTACTCGTTATACTTAACGGATCAACAAATGCTTCCTGTTCAGCCTCTCCAAATACGTTATCTGCTCCTTTTTCTTCTAGATCTTCATATTGAATCCTTGAAAAAACAGCATTTAATTTATTGTTAGAAATAAATAATCCGAATATGGTATATACATCTGATTTAAAAAGGCCTTTTCCCAGTGTATAACTCGAATTTACCAGTATATATTGTGATGGAGATGCTTTAGTAAAAGCGGTTACCATGTGTGGTGCCAAATTTAATAATTCGCTTTCTCCGAAGGCATTATGCTCATTCTTCCATCCTTTAACACCTTTCTCTTTATAATAAATAGAAGAAAGTGCACTGGTTAAAATATCTCTACTTAAATATTTTGGATGATCAAGGATTGCACTTGAGGCTCCTTTTGTACTCTTAAATTTTTCTAGTCTTATATATGTCTTGCCTTCATTAAATATATCACTATTCAGGTCTTGAGACTGTGCCTGTCCCATATTATTTAAATTTAATACATCCAGGCCTTGACAACCAAAAGTTCCATACAAAACAATAAATAACAAGGAAAACCTTATTTTATTATGCCACATTATAATTGCTTTTATCCATAAATATTTAAAATTTATTTAAAAGTTCTTTCTTTTTCAACTCATAATCTTTTTCTGAAATTAAACCTTCATCGTTGAGAACTTTTAATTCTCTTAGTTTTTCCCGTACACCTTGATAATTTTTCTTTTCTTCAATAAAGTTCTTGCTGGTTCTTATTTTTCTTTCAATCGTCCTACTGCGATCTGATGGAATCGAAGTATCATTAGTATTGTCACTCATGTTAGCATTATCAGTGCTGGCAACGCCAAATAAATTACTACTCAAATCAATAATAAGCCAATTTTGGCGCCCCGGTGTAAACCGTTGTCCTCCCATGGGAACAAGGCTCCATCGAGAGCTTCTCTTTACATCAAACGGGTCTTCAAATTTAGCCTTATTGTTTTTTCTAAATGCCCTTCCATCATTAAGATTTTTTTTACTTTGGATCGTACTAAAAACAATGTTAAGATCGTTATCTGAAATAAACATGCTGAAATAACTTTGACGATCAGACAAAAGTACCTTATCAGAAGTAGAAAAAACTAAAATATCCTGAGAATCAGTAGCCATTGAGAACGCGCTTATAATAGGTGGTATAATAGTCTGCAACTCTTCTTGCCTGAATAATTTCATTTTACCTGCGCTGCCCTTGATTAATGATTTCTGCTTGTAATAAATGGACGAAAGGATATTGGCAAGCCCTGATCCCGTAAAGTAGTATGGATGATTATAGTTTTTCTCTATTACGCTACCTTTTTCATCAAGTTCTTCTCGAATTTCGACAGAAGTATTCTGGTCATTGATTGTTGCCCCAACTATGCTACTTTTCTTATGAATTTTTTT
This sequence comes from uncultured Candidatus Scalindua sp., assembly GCA_964584595.1. Lineage (GTDB taxonomy): Bacteria > Planctomycetota > Brocadiia > Brocadiales > Scalinduaceae > Scalindua. Next base: position 8,172 of record CAZPAM010000034.1, read on the forward strand.
AGGTAGCGAGAGAGAACACCCAAATGTTAGTGTTATCAACAAAAATAAAGATACAAACTTTAGAGCAGTATAATGTTTCATAAAAAATATTCTTCTTTAACAGATTTTGTCAATCGCTTCGGCAAGAGAAGAAACCTCGGTAATTTTTAGAGATTTTATTTCTGAAGTGTCACTTGAATTGTCCTTTGGAACAATGGCATTTTTAAATCCTAATCTTTCAGCTTCTTTCAATCTGCTTTCAAATTGACTTGCTCCTCTAATTTCACCGCCCAAACCTAATTCGCCAATAATGATTGTATCTCCTGATATTGCCACGTCCTTGAAACTGGATGCAATTGCAATTGCAATCCCAAGGTCTGCTGCCGGTTCATCGATTTTTACACCGCCAACAACATTCACAAAGATATCATGTCCACCTAAGAGAAGGCCCGTTCTCTTTTCCAGCACGGCTATTATCATAGCAACTCTATTATAGTCTGCACCGCTTACTTTGCGTTCTGGCGTACCGAAACTTGACCTGGTTACAAGTGCCTGTACCTCTACAAGCAGAGCTCTTGTACCCTCAATACAAGAGATAATCGAAGATCCTGAGATCAGGTTTTGTGTTCTGGAGAGAAATATTTCTGAAGGATCACTAATCTCCCTAAGTCCGCTGTTACGCATCTCGAAGATTCCTATTTCATTTGTAGGCCCAAAGCGATTCTTTACTGCTCTTAATATCCTGAATGACATGAATTTTTCACCTTCAAAGTACAGTACTGTATCGACCAAATGTTCTAACACTTTAGGACCGGCAATTACTCCTTGTTTTGTAACATGTCCTACTAAAAAAACGGAAGATTCAGTTTTTTTTGATGTTTGAATTAGTTCATTAGCGCATTGCCTTACTTGTGAAACTGTTCCCGGAGAGGATTCGAGAATCGGCTTGAACAAAGCTTGTACTGAGTCAATTATGACAAGTTTAGGGCTGATTTTTCTGATGTGTTCAAGAATAACATCTAAATTGTTTTCTGCAACTAAAAAAATATTCTTAGATGATACGTTGAGTCTGTCCGCCCGCAGCTTTATTTGTGCGGTTGATTCCTCTCCTGTTACGTACAAGGATATGCAACCCTGCTCACTAAATTTTTGACATATTTGTAGCAGGAGAGTTGATTTTCCTATTCCAGGTGTGCCTCCAACCAAAACTGCAGAGCCTGTCACGATGCCACCGCCTAGGATTCTATCAAACTCTTCAATGTTGGTATTAGTCCGAAGCTTGCTTACAGTCTTTATGTCTGTTATACAGGTGGGATTCTCTATATCATATTCCGGGAGGGTGTGGGTATATCTAGAGTCGTATTTTTCTTCTGTCATTGAATCCCACTCTTCACAACCGGAACACCTGCCTACCCATCTACTGGTCTTCCATCCACATTCCGAGCAGACATAAACAGTGCTGGATTTCGTCATAATATAACTTCATTTTTCTGTAGAGTTCTTTATAATTATCACAAGATAGTTGTGATCTTGCAAGCAATAAAAAAAGGGGCCCGAAAGCCCCTTCTTAAATATGCACTCAATTTGTTATATTACTATCCGATTATTTACTCTTCGAATCGCTTGTGACTAATTCTTCCTTTACTGTTGCCTCTTCGAAGAGCAGTTTTTCTTCCTTTAGTTTTACCTTAATGGCATCGTTTTCTTTGAACTTTCCTCTGAGTATTTCTTCCGAGAGTGGGTCTTCTATTAAGTTCTCTATGGTTCTATGCAGCGGCCTTGCACCATAATTTGGTTTAAAGCTTTTATCAATAAGGAAATCAGTTGCTTCCTTGGTTATTGAAAGTGTTATTTTATAATTGTTAAGCCTCTCACGTATGCTTTCTAATTCGTTCTCTACAATCTTTCTCAGGTCTTCCTTTGTAAGATCTCTGAATACGGCGATATCGCTAATTCTGTTGACAAATTCCGGGCGAAAATGCTTTTCAACTGCCTGTAATAGTTGCTCGCGAATAGATTCATAAGACTGCACTCCAGATGTTTTCTTGAACCCTAGCGAGGCGGTGTTTTTAATTATGTCTCCACCAATGTTCGAAGTCATTATAATAATTACGTTGCGAAAATCAATATGACGTCCAAAACTGTCTGTTAATTTTCCTTCTTCCAGAACCTGTAACAACATATTAAATACGTCTGAATGTGCTTTTTCTATTTCATCCAGGAGAACTACGGCGTATGGACGTCTTCGTATTTTCTCCGTTAACTGTCCACCTTCCTCAAAACCGACGTAACCTGGAGGAGCACCGATTAGCCTTGATACATTATGTTTTTCCATGTATTCAGACATGTCTATTTGAATCAATGAATCTTCATCTCCGAATAAAAACTTGGCTAAAGCTTTTGAGAGAAGAGTTTTTCCAACTCCTGAAGGGCCTATGAAGATAAAGCTGGCACTTGGCCTGTTTGGGTTCTGTAGGCCTGCTCTTGATCTTCGGACGGCCTTTGCTACTGCGCTAATGGCATGATCTTGCCCTATTACTGTTTTAGAAAGTTCTTTCTCGATATCGAGTAATCTCTTTGCTTCTTTTGCCTCCATACGTTTGAGCGGTATTCCAGTCATGGTTGAAACTACTTCTGTAATAACCGCTTCATCTACAGTTCCGTCTATCTCCGTACATTTTTCTCGCCATTCTTTTTCTACGTCACCCTTTTTCTTTTTTAATTTGTCTGCTTTATCTCTCAGCTTTGCTGCTCTCTCAAAATCCTGTAATGCCACAGATTTATCTTTTTCCTTTTCGAGATGTTCTATTTCTTTCTCTATATCCCTTAAATCAGGAGGGTGCGTAGTTGCCTTAAGCCTTACACGCGCACCCGCTTCATCAATAACGTCTATTGCCTTATCAGGTAAGAATCTTCCAGTGATATATCTTGTTGCATATTCTGTAGCAAATTTTAATGCTTCATCAGTTATTTGAACCTTATGGTGTGCTTCATATCTATCCCTTAAACCTTTTAAGATTTCAACGGTTTCTTCCTTAGAAGGAGGGTCAACAACAACTGTTTGAAATCTTCTTTCGAGCGCACCGTCTTTCTCAATGTATTTCCTGTATTCGTCAAGAGTAGTTGCGCCGATACACTGTATTTCTCCTCTGGAAAGAGCAGGTTTTAAGACATTAGATGCATCGATTGCTCCTTCTGCACCTCCTGCACCTACTAATGTATGCAGCTCATCTATGAAGAGGATTATATTTTTTGCTCTACGAACCTCTCCCATTACAGCCTTGATTCTCTCTTCGAATTGGCCTCGGTATTTTGTTCCTGCAACCATCATCGCTAAATCTAAAGCAACTATTCTCTTATCACGCAAAAGTGCTGGAACAGCTCCACTAATCACAGCCTGTGCCAATCCTTCTACTATTGCTGTTTTTCCAACACCTGCTTCTCCGAGCAATACAGGGTTGTTCTTTGTTCGACGACTTAGAACCTGAATCAAACGTTCAATAACTAACTGTCTGCCAATTACGGGATCAAGTTCCTGGTCCTTTGCCTGTTGTGTTAAATCGCGACCAAAGGAGTCAAGGGCAGGAGTTTTTGACTTGCCTCTTTTTTCTTCTTTATCTTTAGAGCCTTGTGTTGTTTCTGCACCTAGAAGCTCGATTACTTCCTCTCTTACACCTTCCAGTTTTACGCCTAAATTCAACAATACCTGTGCAGCAACACCCTCTTGTTCCCTGAGTAACCCAAGTAGTTGATGCTCGGTGCCTATATAGTTGTGCCCCATTGCCTTTGCCTCTTCCATAGCGTATTCTAATACTTTCTTTACCCTTGGAGTGAAAGGCAGTTGTCCAACTGAGACCAAGTCAGGCCCGGATTGAACTATCTTTTCTACTTCCATACGTATTTTTTTCAAATCGATATCTAAATTTTGTAAGACATTTGCGGCTACGCCACTACCTTCTTTTACCAAGCCAAGTAATATATGTTCTGTTCCTATGTATTCATGATTAAATCTTTTTGCTTCCTCTCTTGCAAGAGCCATCACCTTCCTTGCCCTATCGGTAAATTTGTCAAACATTTTTAGCCACCTTTATTTATAAACCGTCTAGCCTCTTTCTTACATAAGAGGCTCTTATAATATTTCTTTGAGTAGAATCCAGTTCACATCCCTGCAATTTCTGCAAATGCCCTGGAAGTGTCAGGACAAAGAGTTCATTAAGGGTTTGCATCTCGATATCATCTATCAGGCCAATGTTAACACCCATGCGCACCTGTGAAAGTAACTGTAATATTTCCTCAGATGTAATCATTCGAGCGGCCTTGAGCATGCCGTATGACCGCCAAACTCTATCTTCCAGCTGGTCCTTACTTTCTAAAACTAAAGCCTTTCTGGCCATCCTTTCATAGCTTGTGATGCGAGGTATCACGCTTTCAATTATGGATATTATTTCTTTCTCGGATTTTCCTAATGCAAACTGATTTGAGATTTGATACAAATCTCCAGAGACTTTAGTACCCTCTCCATAAAGGCCTCTAACTACCAATCCGAGTTTTCCTACGGCATTGAAAACCTTTTCGATGTGCTTTGTCATGCCAAGTGCCGGGAGATGTACCATTACAGAAACCCGCATGCCCGTACCAACATTTGTTGGGCATGCAGTCAGATATCCAAACCTTGCAGAAAAAGCAAAATTTAAACTTTCTCCCAGGATATTGTCAATTTCATCAGTTATTTCCCATGTATTTTTCAGTTCGAAGCCAGAACGGATTACCTGGACCCTGAGATGGTCTTCTTCGTTTATCATCAAGCTAATAGTCTCTGATTTCCCGAATGCAACACCTCTATCTCCTTCACCCTCAGCATGTTCTTTGCTGATCAGGTGTCTTTCAACCAGGAGCAACTTGTCAACGGAAGTCGCATTGTTCAAATTTACATAAGATATATCTTTTGTTATATCGCTTTCGATTATAGTCTTTCTAAGTAAGGCTTCTATTTCCTTTCTTTGTTTTAGATTAGAGCGGGAAAGGAAAGGAAACCCGGCAATGTTTCTTGCCAGGCGGATTCTGCTACTTATTACAATATCAGATTCCTTGCCGGTACCCCTAAGCCACTCACCCGTTTTGTCTGAAAGATCTTTAATCTCCATCTTCTACATTTCCTGAAAGTTCATAAATTTTATCTCTTAATTCAGCAGCTTTTTCATAATCTTCTTTTTCTACCGCTTCATTTAATTCCTTGCGTAATTGTATCAATTCATTTTTCTTGATAATTTCTACACCAGCATTTGCAGGTACTTTCCCCACATGTTGAGAGCTGCCATGCATTCTTTCAATAAGAGGTAAAAGCCCTTTCTTGAATACATTGTAATCCATGGGGCAGCCCAGACGGCCTTGAGACCTGAATTCCAGATAAGAAAGCCCGCATACAGGACAAGTTGTTTTTGACATTTCTCTTATTTCTGGAGATACCTGGTTGATAAGACTTGTTAATATGTCAGATGGGGAAGGGGCCTTAGGGAAATGATTTGTAACATTTTGAGCACAATCTTCACAGAAGTGCCTTTCTTTCTTTTCGTTATCCACGATCTCGGTGAGATGTACTGTTGCCAGTTTTTTATTACATGATTCACATTTCATTACATGCATCTCCTTAAAGTTCTCATTTTTTTGTCCATTTTAATATTTCCATAACCTCTCCAAGAGAAGTCTTTCCTTGAGATATTTCTTCACGAATCCTGTTTTCTTTTTCCAGCCAGTCCATTGCGTGGTTAGCCATTTCTTTTGCTTCGCGCCTTGGTATGACAATTAAACCATCACTATCACCAACAATCCAATCGCCATTATTTATTGTAATCCCTGAAATATTCAAGGGTATACCAATCTCGCCAAAACCTTTAGGCTCTCCCGCATTTGGCATTACCAGTTTTGCAAATGTAGGAAACTTTAACTTTCTGATTTCGCTGCTATCCCGAACTGCACCGTTTACGACAACTCCTCCAAGTTTTTTCTGTATAGCGCTATGTGTGGCAAGTTCTCCCCATACGGCAGGGCCTACACCTCCGGAATCAATAACTATTATGTTCCCTTTTTCTGCTCTATCTATTGCCTCAACTGTTTTTGCCCAGTCGCCTGGGTATGTTCGAACAGTTACTGCCTGTCCGATCATCTTGGTTTCCAAACTTATACATTTGAGACCGGTGATTCCTTTGAGACGGTGGCTACCGTCTGATATATTTGCGGTAGAAACCTTTTCTAATATTTCGTGTATATTGTCGTCTGCAGTTCTTTTAAATAAATCTGCAGTTATCCGCTTACGATTTGATATAGCTTTTTTTAAATTAGTAGTAGCGACTTTTATATCGGTTGCTTTGCTAATTGCACCGCCTACCACTATAATTTTTGCACCCGCATTTACAGCATCAGCTGCTGTTTCAGAATTAATTCCTCCTGCAACAGCAACAGGTATTTTAACCTTTGAGCAAATTTCAGAAAGTCTTTTAAAGGGATCATTCCCCAACATTTGCTCGTCTATTGCTGTATGGACACCTATAAAGTCGGCTCCCCATTCCTCAACATCCATTGCGCGTTCGACACAATCGTGAACTCCAAGGAAGTCGACTTCTACTTTTATTCCGTAATTTTGTCCTGCGCTTATGCACTCCTTTATTGTTGAGTCAGGCGCGCTGCCCATAACGACTGCTATATCTGCTCCTGCCTTAGCTGCCGTTTCCATTTCCAGGCGGCCAGCATCCATGGTTTTCATGTCAGCAATTATCGTTTTTGTTGGAAACTCTTTCCGAAGTGTCCTGACGGAATCCAATCCTTCGCTCTTAATCAGGGGAGTGCCCGCCTCAACCCATTCAATCCCTGCATCAACCGCTTCCTTGGCTACTTTAACAGCGCGTCTTAAGTTTATAAAATCTAAAGCTAATTGAAGAATAGGAGTGTCTAAATTAATATTCACTTATGACTTGTAAAAGAACGGCTTATACATAATATGCAGCTGCACAATTTTCAGATTCCCATGTTTTTACTTTAGTAATGAGTATTTCTGGAGGTAACTTTTCGCTTAAGTTATCGTATATTACCTTTGAAACATTTTCCGTAGTGGGATTTTCTTGATTAAATTCTTCGAGTTCATTTAAATAAGAATGATCAAAACGAGAAAGTATCTCTTCAAGCGTCTTTTTTACAATCTTAAAATCCACGACCATGCCTAACTCGTTAAGCTTCTCCGATTTAAGCGTGACTTCTACCTTCCAGTTATGGCCATGCAGCTTTTCACAGTCTCCCTCGTAATTCCGTAAATTATGAGCGCCGGCAAATGTTTTGTGTACAACTAATTCATACATATTAAATTCAACGCATAATACTACTTATCGGCAGTAACTGATAATTCCTTAGCTCTTTAATTCTACTTTGCTTAATATGAAAGTCAAGCGTTTTTCTGAAGCCTGGAAGCCGTTAAAAAGGTAGTTTAGACGTAAATCAATTTATTATAAAAACCTCAACGATGCAGCAATAAATAGTATTGTAAAGACCAATACAAGGGCAACTACCTGTAATATTTTCTTGTGAACGGGAGGCTGGATTAAGCAGGAACAATCCTCTTCAGTCTTCTCTTCCTTGATCAAAAAGGCATTTACACCATAAATAATAAAGAGACAGATAGCCAGTATAACCTTAATACGTATAGCAATCTTATACCCGGTACTCGGTCCTGCCTCTGCAACAGACATAATGCCATCAACCGAATTAAAGATTCCGGTAACAATAAGTACTCCTATTAATATGCCAACATAAATACGAAACCTTTCGTGGACATCATTTGCAAATGTACCTATTCCAGAAACCGATGAGCTTCTTCCCAGCACCGGCCGTAGTATTGCCATAAGAAAGATCATGCCCCCTACTAAGAGGGCTGCTGAAGAAAGATGAAGCCAGTGGTTAACCAAAATCAATTTATCAAGTAACATTTTACCCCCTCCGACAATTAATGATTAGAATTTTTCAAAACTAACTCCTTCAATAACAACATTTTGTTATTATAAGATATAGTGAAATTTGTATTAAAAATCAAAGGGTTTTTGTGCTTTAATGATAATATTAAGTTTATAATCCTTAACGCTTTTACGAGATAGATTGCATTTGATTTTCACCAAAACGCATGCTAGTATAACTCTCAGACCATTTACTCAATCACAATTAGTAAAACATAAGATTAAGTCAAGAATACATTAAACGTGAATACAACTTAGCCAATCTTGTCTAATGGCCAGGCAAAAATTGGCTGCAAGTATTGATATACTAAATTGTTAAATTTGGCAAGCTTACTATTCTGGGCAAAATCAAAGGATATACTTTAGAAAAATGAAAATATTAATATCAGACAATCTTCCGGATATATGTAAAACAATTCTGGAAAATGCGGACTTTCAGGTTACAACAAAGACAGATTTTACACCGGAAGAATTAAAAGAGTGGATAGGCAAGTATGACGGCTTGATTATCCGAAGTAGTACCCAATGTACTCCGGAAATTCTCGAAAATGCCGCTAAACTTCGTGCAATATGCCGGGCTGGTGTTGGTGTTGACAATGTTGATGTGCCTGCTGCTACAAAGAAAGGGATTATTGTAATGAATACCCCTGGGGGCAACACAACATCAACTGCAGAGCATACAATTACACTTCTTTTAGCTTTATCAAGGAATATACCACAGGCCTGCAATTCTGTTCGTGAGGGAAAATGGGAACGTAAAAAATTCATGGGTACTCAGGTTTCCGGAAAAACACTTGGCGTTATTGGATTGGGCAAGGTCGGTAAAGAAGTTGCAAAACGTGCTATAGCGCTGGAGATGAGGGTGCTGGGATACGACCCCTTTGTTTCTAATGAAACAATTCCAAAGTTGAATGTTCAGCTAGTTAAGAATCTTGACGACATTTATAAACAAGCTGATTATATAACATTACATATTCCATTAATTAACGAAACAAAAAATCTGATTTCCAGTCGTGAGTTTGCGTTAATGAAAGATGGTGTAAGAATAATAAACTGTGCAAGGGGCGGTATACTTTCAGAGGATGCACTTTATGACGCACTTGTAAGTGGTAAGGTGGCTGGAGCCGCGATTGATGTCTTTGAAAAAGAACCACCGGAAGGCAATAAGCTGTTGACGCTTGACAGTGTTCTTCCGACTCCGCATCTTGGAGCTCTGACAGAGGAAGCCCAGTATGCCGTTGCCAGGGATGCAGCGGAACAGATGGTAGATGCGTTAAGGGACAATAATATACGGAATGCGGTTAACATGCCAGTGCAAGGTCCGGAAGAATTGCAACAGCTTAAACCATTTATAATATTAACAGAGAAAATGGGCGCACTCTTAATCCAGCTTGTAAAGGGCAGAATAAAATCCATAGACATACAATTCAGCGGTGACATTTCCAGGGATAATACACATCCTTTGACGGATAGTCTGTTGGCAGGCATGTTGAAACATGTTTTAAATGAGGATGTAAATATCATAAATGCCCGTATACTGGCTAATGAGAGAGGAATAAAGATTAATGAAATAATAAGCAGTACAACGGAGGACTATACAAATCTTATTTTTGCCAGAACTAATACAGATAATGGTGAAAGCTCTGTTTCAGGTACCGTATTTAAAAATAATGAACCTAAAATAGAGACAATAAATGACTATCGCGTTGACATGGGCCCGGTTGGTCATGTCCTGATCTTGTTTGGGCAGGATAAACCAGGTTTGATAGGGGACATAGGCAAGATGCTGGGTGATCAAGATGTAAATATAGGACATATGACGTTTGGCAGAAAAGGGACTGGCGGAGTAGCGATGATAGTCATAAATGTTGATGCAGTAGTTTCCCAGGAGACTCTCTTGTCAATAGAAAAAATAGAGTGCATTGATTCGGCGTATATGTTGAAATTCTAAGTAATTAATCAAATTCCATGTACTGAATACCTTGAATTAGCAGGAAGAAGATTTTCACACTTTTTTATCTGACTTTCAAATTCAGTAAAACCTCAATAATTTTCTGCAGCGAATGAAGCAGTGTATATAGCTTACCGTTCTAAATCTGTTAAATTGTATTAAAAAGGTATGAGTTATGGCATATGGTAATGTCAAAGAACGTGACTACTATGAGGTATTAGGGGTAAGTAAAAGTGCAACTAATGATGAGCTGAAGAGAGCATACAGAAAGCTGGCCCTCAAATATCATCCGGACAAAAATCCGGGCGATAAGGAAGCTGAGCGAAAGTTCAAGGAAGCTTCAAATGCTTACGAGGTACTCAGTAATCCTGAAAAAAGGAAAATGTACGACTTAAAAGGGCATGCGGGACTTGAGGACATGGGCTTTCATGGTTTTGAAAGCAGCTCTGATATATTCAGTAGTTTCGGGGATATATTTGGAGATATATTTGGTAAACGTTTTCACCGGGAAAGAACCGGTCCACAGAGGGGTTCAGATCTTAGATATGACATGACAGTCTCGTTTACTGATGCAGCGTTGGGATGCGAGAAACAGCTTAAGCTTACAAAGAACGAATCATGTGAAGCATGCAAGGGAACTGGTGCCAAGAACGGAGCATCGACTGTCTGTTCACAATGTAATGGTACCGGCAACATAAGCAGGCAGCAAAAACCTGCAGGAGGGTTTTTTACCATTAGTAATCCATGTCCTAATTGTAATGGTTCCGGAAGGAAGATTGATAACCCATGTAATAATTGTAATGGTGAAGGACGGGCATCTAAAGCCAGATCTTTATCCGTTAAGATACCCGCAGGGATTAAGAATGGTTCTACATTAAGGCTTTCAGGTCAGGGTGAAGCTGGTATCAGGTCTGGAGGAGCCGGTGATTTGTATATATGTGTTAAGATAGCGTCACATCCCTATTTTGAGAGAAGAGGCCTGGATATTCAGTATGATGCAAAGGTTCCTTTTGCTAAAGCGGCTTTAGGCGGAGAAATAGAAGTTCCAACCTTAAGGGGTAAGGCAACGTTAAAGATACCGAGGTGCTCACAATCTAATCAAACCTTAAGGATGACAGGTCAAGGCGTTAAGGCTAAAGATGGGAGAAAGGGTAATCAATTAGTAAAAATAATAATAGACATTCCAAAGAAGCTATCCGCACGACAGGAAGAACTTCTAAAAGAGCTGGACACGCTTGATGGTGGTTAAAGTTCAGTTAAAAATAACCATGGAAAATACAAAAAAGCACTAAAGATTAGAATGCTCTATGCGATGAAATATGTATTGCCTGTTTGTTGCTCAAAAAAACATGTATCTAACCCGTTCAGAGAACAGGGCTTAATGCACAAAATAACATCTTGACATTTTTTTTATTTTAAACTAGAATTCACTGTAATATCAAAATTTGTGAACAATCTCATGTTCCTATAAGTTTCAATTTATCTAAAATCAGAAGATTATGAATAGCACATGTAACCCTTTTTTAAGCATACCGTTAAGCAAGCTAGAGGATTTCCTCCAAGATTCAATATATTTCAGGGATCCCAGGGCCCGTACACGTACGCCAAGTTTAAGACATGGTGAAAATAGAAACGGCGAGGAAAAGTTATATGTTTTCAATAAATTCTTAATGCATCATGATTATGTTATACAAAAATCATCAGGAGAAAGATTTGTTGAAATAACAAACGATAAAAATAAAATTCATAGGAGTGGAAACATCGTTCCGGGTGCGATGACTGTATCAAAAATAATTCTTCCTCTCGAAATATTGATGCCAGAATTTGAAATACACAATGTTAATATTAAATTTACAAATTCATCAATTTATAACGAAAAAACAAAAGACGTTTTTTCATTTCAATTTATAAGCTCTGATTGTATACAAATTAACGTTAACACCTTCCAGTCTCAGGGGACAATTGCCAGGACAATTATAACAGGGAAAATCAATGCCGACAGGGAGAATACTACAAAAGTCAAGGAGGAAGACGTTAATGAAACAAATCTCAACACTGTTAGAGAATATCTGAAGACACTGTCAATTGAAGGTGAAGCATATATACAAAAGGAGAATTATAGAGACTATACATACCCGCTTTCTTACATTGCCACATTACCTTCTGCAGAAATAGTCAAGCAAATGGAAGGGGATGGCGGAATGATCAATATGTTAAGAATGGATTTCGGTGACGTTAAAATGATACCCATAACTGATGAAAAGGGACCGGAAATAAAACTGGAAAGGGCAAGGGAAAGAACCTCCTTTAATAAGATAATTACAGAAGTAGTCAACGGGCTGGTTACATATTATCGGGGACTTGCTATAGTCAATCCGGTTGCTAAATTCAGAAGCCCCGCAAATCCTGTGATTTTTCCTGCAAAATAACTACCCTATGGACTCACCATTCCGCATCGCAAGAAACAGCTACTTGCCTATCATGTTTCTTTTAGTACTGACTTCAATGCTCTGGAGTTGTTCCAGTCATTCCAATAAAAC
>CAZPAM010000034.1:20703-22683 GCA_964584595.1 uncultured Candidatus Scalindua sp.
CAATAGGCTTAATGTTTCGGGACAAATTAGACAATGATCACGGCATGTTATTTATCTATCCACAGGAACAAAATTTGTCATTCTGGATGAAAAATACAAGAATCCCTCTTTCTGTTGCCTTCATAAATTCCAGCGAAACAATTACACAGATAGAGCCTATGGCTCCATACAGTTTGGCAAGCCATACATCAAAGGTTAAAGTGAGGTTTGCTCTTGAAATGGCAGAAGGCTGGTTCAGAAAAAACGGAATTACTGTTGGCAGTAAGGTTGATTTTCCATCTGAAATTAGAAACTTGAAAGTAGAGTAAGCAAGTTAAACTCGCTAACGCGAGTATCTTCGTCAACGTGAGTTGGCTCCTGCCGGAATACTTTGAAATTCTTGTTAAAAGGAAACTATGAAGGCAATTATATTTGATCTTGATGATACGCTGTACGATTGTACCGGCTCACTGCTTGAAGCATCACGCAAACGTGCTGCAAGAGCAATGGTTAATGCGGGACTGCCGTGTATGGAAGAAGAAGCATATTTATTGCAAAAAAGAATATCAGAAGTTCATGGTCCCTATTGCCCTGTTTTCAATGAAATATCAAGTAAATTTAATATGGGTCATGAGTTTGTTCGCTCTGCCCTGAAGGCTTATAACAGCAATGAAGTGACCGATATACAACTCTTCCCGGATGTTGTACCAACTTTAAAAAAACTGGCGCAAGAGAAATACAAACTGTTTTTGCTGACAACAGGAATTTATGAAAGGCAATATAAAAAGATAGAACTGCTCAACTTGAAGCCTTACTTTGATGAAATAATAATTAACGACCAGGAAGTTGGCCTGTTAATGGAGGACAGTTTTGAGGCAATTATCAGAAAGTACTCATTGTCTCCACAGAATGTCGTTGTCGTTGGAGACCGGGTAAGGGGAGAGCTTAGAATTGCAAAATCCAAGGGAATGGTAACCGTCCAGATGTTGCATGGAAGGTTTAAAGATGAAACAGCCTATGAAAATTCAAATAAGCCAGATTACAAGATAAAGAGATTATTTCAGCTGCCGACTCTGCTCAAATTAAAAGATACAGGAAAGACACATGACAATTTAAAGATATTAGCCCTTGGCGGTGGCACCGGACTTCCAATAGCACTTGAAGGATTAAAAACATACAGCGAGAACCTGACGGCAATTGTAACAGTTACAGATTCCGGTAGAAGTTCCGGAGTCATAAGAGAGCAATACGGAATATTACCACCCGGAGATGTAAGAAACTGTCTGGTTGCACTTTCAGAAACAGAAGAACAGGAAAAGGATTTATACCAGCTTTTCCAATATCGGTTTAATAAAGGTTCACTTAACGGAATGAGCCTTGGCAATCTATTGATGGCTGCATTAACAGATATAACAGGCAGTTTTGATCAGGCAATAAAAAAAGCAAGTGAAATTCTGACGATCAAAGGAAGAGTCTTGCCTTCCACACTCACAAGTACTCACATTTGTGCAGAATTAAAGGACGGTTCGGTTGTAGAAGAAGAGTTTAATGTGCGCGCACCTCGAAAAGCGGCTATCGAAAGGGTCTTTCTGAAATCAAATGATGTTGAATGCCCACCAGACGCAATCAGTGAAATCGAAAAAGCAGACATAATCGTAATCGGCCCGGGAAGCCTTTACACAAGCGTCATAAGTAACCTTCTTGTAGGAGGCATAAAGGACGCTCTGCAAAGGACAAAAGCTGTAAAGATATACTTGTGTAATATTGTCACACAACCAGGGCAAACAGACAATTACACCGCATCGGATCACATTAAGGCAATTATAAAGTACCTCGGAGAGGGAATCCTGGATTATGTGCTTGTCAACGACAATTTCCCGCGTGAAGAAATAATCGAAAAATATAGAAAAGAAGGTGCTGATATTGTAGCCCTTGATGAAAATTTAGAGAAAAATAGTGTAGCAATAGTTTATGTCTTATCAATCGTTGTTCTTTTAATTT
>CAZPAM010000034.1:22693-25211 GCA_964584595.1 uncultured Candidatus Scalindua sp.
AAAAGAGTATTGTGGGAAAAGCAGGACCTGATAAGACATGATCCTGAAAAGCTGGCAGATTCTATATGCAGGGTATATGCACAATAATCACTACAAATTAACGTCATTAAAAACACCTCATAATTCCTAAGCCTATGCCTCTCATTTCAGACAGGATTAAGGCAATCATATTTGATCTGGACGATACTCTATACGATTGCAGTGGAACACTGGTTTTAAAAAGTAAAGAGCTTGCCGCTAAAATCATATCAAAGGCGATCAAATGCTCCGAAACAGAGGCATTAAAATTACAAGTAGAACTCGAAGACCGTCTTGGCCCAAAAGCTGACATCTTCCATGAGATTGCAAATCAATACAACCTTCCCGAAGATTTCTGTGAGGAAATTTCTAATACCATTAATACCCTGGAGATAGAAGGTGTCACTTTATTTCCTGACGTAATGGCTTCAATTGACGAATTAAAAAGAATTGGCTATAAGCTCTTCCTTGTTACATTCGGCAATAGGGAGATGCAGGAAAAGAAGATAAATGCTCTTGGCCTTGAAAAGGCATTTGATAAAATTATCATAACAGATAATCCCCTGGGAAAAGAGAAATGTTTTAGAGAAATGTTAACTGAGTATGATTTAGAGCCGGAACAGGTTCTTTGTGTTGGTGATAAAATTAAAGACGAAATAGAAGTGGGGGAAAAGCTTGGTATGCATACTGCATTAATGAAACATGGCAGGCATTACAATTTCCACAAATCTGAGATTACTGAAAACGCATCTTATACGTTTATTACTAAAATTTCAGATCTGCTGAAGGGTGACGAAAATTAGTAATAGAGTTGGGTAACTGATTATATTATTCATATAATCAGGCCTTCTTATCTTTATCAATTATCTCGCCGGGTAATGTGCTTACTCCCGGCCAGATTTTTCTACCGGGATAGATCGTTGTGTTTATGCCGGTATGTACGTCGTCTGCAATTATAGTTCCCAATTTTCTTCTTCCCGTATCAGCTATTTTGCCCTTCACAACAGACCTTACATTCTTGTTATCATGTTTTAAGTTTGCTGTTATTGTTCCGGCACCTAAATTACTATTCTTTCCAATAACACTGTCTCCAATATAAGAGAGGTGCGGGACCTTTGCATTGTCCATAATTATGCTGTTTTTTATCTCTACGGCCTGCCCGATATGACAGCCGTTTCCGATAGAAGTGTTTCCTCTTAAATAACAATTAGGGCCTATGAGGCAGTTTTCGCCAATAGTCACATTTCCTTTTATATATGTTCCCGACAAAATCTCCGTGCCTTTTCCTACTATTAACTTTCCTTTTACGATAACATTTTTTTCTACTTTTCCTTTTATGTCATTTTTTATTTCTGAAACCAGGACGTTATTTGCTTCAATTAAATCCCATGGATATCCCACAGACAGCCAATACCCTTTTACATTTTCACATACTACTCTCTCTTTTTTAATAAGTGCATTTATATAGTCTACTATCTCATATTCTCCCCTTTGGCTTTTCCTGAGCTTAAACTCAAATACTGATTTATCAAAAACATACAACCCTGTATTCGCTATGTCTGAAACAAATTTTTTGGGTTTTTCAACAACCTTGTTTACCTCTTTACCTTTTACAACAAAGACACCAAATCTGCCCGGGTCTTCAACCTTGCATCCCAGGACAGCATACTTATGCCTTAAACATGCTTTTATGTCTTTCTTAGAAAAAATATCATCACCACCTATAACTATAAATTTACCCTTAATTAATTTTTCAACATACTTCAAGGCGTGTCCTGTGCCCAACTGTGCCTTCTGCTCAGCATATCTTATCTTTAATTTTCCATACTTGTGGCCTATTTCCTCTATTATCATCTCTCTCTTAAAACCAACTATTATGATGACTTCACCAACCAATCCCTGCAGAGCATCTAAATTATGTTTTATTATCTCTCTATTCATTACCTTGAGTAATGGTTTGGGTTTGGTTAATGTCAATGGCCATGTTCGTGTACTCTTACCGGCAGCCATTATTACGGCTTGTATCATGTCAGGTACCTATCTCTTTCTTCATAGATTTTGCAATATCATTTGCTATTTTTTGAATCTCTTTTTTGTTCTCGCCCTCAATCATAATTCTGCATAGATTCTGTGTCCCAGAATACCGGACAAGTACTCTTCCTTTTTTTTCCAATTTTGATTCGGCTTCCTTAATATTTTTATTTACTTTCAACTTGTTAATATCTTTCTTCTCCTTTACATCAACATTAACAAGCACCTGTGGCAATGATTTCATACACTCTGCCAATTTACTCAACTTTTCTTCTCTTTCATTCATAATTCTCAACAATTGTAAAGCTGAGATCATTCCATCTCCTGTCGTTGTATAGTTGGAGAATATTATATGTCCGGATTGTTCTCCTCCTAAAACATATCCTTTTTTCCTCATCTCATCAACAACATATCTGTCGCCGACCTTTGTCTTAACAACTTTTATTCTTTCCTTTGCCATGGCAATATC
>CAZPAM010000035.1:0-24911 GCA_964584595.1 uncultured Candidatus Scalindua sp.
ATGGAACGATGCGACGTATTGTGACGGATCGTTTGGTATGGACAGATGGTTGGTTAAGGCCAAGGCAGCTTCTGAGCAGGCAAGAAGGTTTACTGCTCTTGAGAAGAAGGCTGGAATCAACTGGGTGCCGTCTGAGTTCTGGAGGAAAGGTGATTGGATGAATGAGTTGTCAGGTGCGAAGATTGTTAAGGAGTTCCCTGGCAAGAACATATTCGATCTTTGCCCAGAGCCAGGTTGGTTAGACACGCATCATGCACCTGCAGCAGAGGTTGAGTACATCAACAGGAAGCTTAAGGAGTTAGGTATGAAGGCTGGAACACATGGCGTTCATCATTAATATGATGTATGTAGAAGTTTGAAGTACATTAAAGGGAGCCGGGCTCGTGCCTGGCTCCCTTATTTTTTTGTGGTGTTATGTTACTATAAAGAAACCCACCGGAATGGTGGGTTTTTTTTATAATAACATAAGATTTAGTTAAACTATTTGCAGGTTTTTTGTGTATAATAATATAATTACATTAATATTTCTTTTTTAATTTTTTCAGGTAGGGAATGTATGTTGACAATAATTATAAGTAAAATCAAGAAAGCGGGTGTATTAATACCATTAGCAATACTTGTAGCCTTAGTTGGATGTGGAGAGGCAACGAACCATATTGAAGTAGGTCAGGCATTGTTAGAGCAGGGTAAGGTTGAGGATGCGGCAATAGAGTTTAAGAAGGCTATTAAAAGGGATCCAAATTCGGCAGAGGCACACTTTAGATTGGGCAATGCCGCTGTAAAGAAACAGATGCCAGAGGAGGCTGTTGAGCATTACAGACAGGCAATTAAGATTAATCCAAAGTATGTAGATGCATATAAGAGACTTTCGGAAACATTTATAGAAATGGGTGCTCCTGACTCTTATTTTGAAAAGAAGTACAATGCTATAGAAGCAGATCCGGATAATCCTATAGCCCGCATAGACCTGGGAGTACTCTATCATAAATGGGACCAGACAAGAAATGCAATCACTGAATACGAAGAAGCGCTGACGTTGGATCCTGATAACCCATTTATTTATTATAACTTGGCAGTTGCTTATCAGGATATGAACCTGTTTGATGATAAAGCCATTCCTCTACTTATGAAAACTATAGAATTGCAACCAGGTTATGACAATGCACATTATAACCTGGCTGTTTCATATCTCAAGACCAACAGGCTGGAAAATGCAATGGTTGAATACAAGAGGACCCTGGAAATAAATCCAAATTATGCACCAGTATACGTTGATTATGGGATGATACAACTCAGGGAAAAGAATTTTGACGAGGCGATGAAACACTATGACACGGCACTGGAGATTGATCCGAAAAATATAGAGGCATATTATCAGAAAGGAATAGTGCATGCCTTTCGGGAGAATTGGGATGAGGCTCTGAAGATGAACAGGAAGGCACTGGAGATTGATCCAAAACATATCAATTCTCAATTTAACATAGCTGTGGTATATCATAAAAGGGGAGAATTAAAGAGGGCAATAGCGGAATATGACTTAACGCTTGAGATAGATAAGAACTACCAGGATGCCTATTATAACAGAGGTCAGATTTATGCATCATTGGGTAATAGACCTCAGGCGTACGGTGATTATATAGCTTACAGCAAGATAATGAAGGCAAAAACGGGTAAAGAGGGTGCAGCACTTGCGTTACGAGGAATCGAAGATAAGGAGCAGATTCAGAGGTACCTTATTCCTAGTTTCAAAGACTGGATATTAGAGCAAGAATGATCTGTACCAGAAATAAAAAAGTCGAAAAGTAGTAAGAACTGGATAAATATTACTAAGCCCACCTGTTAGTCTGGTGGGCTATAATTATGTGTGAATTGGAAGGAGTTAACTTAAGATGTTTTCTGGATTTTTAAAGAGATACAGGTTTTTGTTTGTGGTCTTTTTAATTGGAATTGTTACAAGCTGTGATAATGCGCAAAACCATATAGACCTTGCGGATAAACTCATCCTTGATAATAAACCAGACAAAGCGATTGAAGAGTATAAGCAGGCTATTGATATGGATAAGAACAATGCTGAGGTTTATTATAAATTGGGAGATGTTTATTTTAAAAAGGAAATGCTGGAAGAGGCTGCAAATGAATTTAGAAAGGCAATCGAAATTCGTCCGGATTATAATGAAGCCAATACGAAGCTCACAGACACATATAACAAGATCGGAGTGCCGGATGACAAGTTTGTGATTTATTCCAAAGCAATTGAAAGAGATCCGAAGAATTCGAAGGCCCGTATTCGTCTGGGTATTTATTATCAACAAATGAAGAATATGGATCTCGCCTTTGAGCAATATAATAAGGTTCTAGAGTATGATCCTTATAATTCAAGCGCCCATTTCAATCTGGGCGTTGCATATCAGGACTACAACTTACATGAAAAAGCTATTTCATCTTACGAAAGATCTATTGAGCTTAAACCCGGTTATGAAAAGGCCCATTTTAATCTGGGCATTGCGTATATAGCTATTGAGGAATATGATAAGGCTCTTAAGGAACTAAACAAGGCAGACGAATTAAATTCTGGTAACAAAGATACACATAGTAATTTAGGATTGGTGCATTATCTTAAGGGTAACAGCGAAGAGGCGTTTAATGAATTGAGAAAAGCATTAGAATTAGACCCTGAAATGGCAGATGCGCATTATTACCTGGGTGTAGTTTATGCCAGTAAAGAAATGTATAAAGAAGCTATTGAGGAGAACAAGAAGGTTATAGAGGTCAGCCCGGATTACGTGAATGCTCACTTCAATCTTGGTACTCTATATCATAAGCAGGGTCTATTGGACGAGGCATTGGAAGAATATGAGAAAACAATTCAGATCGATCGTGGTTTTGCGGATGCTTATTACAATAAAGCAGCAGCACTGGAGAAGCTGGGTAAGCCAGCGGAGGCACGTGATGAATTTGAAAAATTTAGGATGGTCAAGCAGACCGGCAAAGGCTCGCCAAGCCTTTTATCATTTGAGGCGAAGCTGACGGGAGCCATGGAACAGGAAGACGCATTTAAGGAAATACAAGAGGAGCGAGAAAAAGCTAAAGCTATTAAGGAAGCTAAAGACGCTGCAAAGAAAAAGGCTCTTAAAAAGGCTGAAGCCACAGGTGGGAAAGCCGAAGAGTCTGTGACAAAGTAAGATAAAAACCTGAATAACTGCACTAATATCTTTATGGCCTGGCAACTTAAATATTTATATGTCTTACCTTATTTCCTCTCTTGGTTCACGTCTTTCTGAAATGGAGGGAAGATCAACCTCTACCGTCTCATTCGGTCCTACTGTTATCTCCGAACTGACAGGCTCAAATTCTTCATGCCATGTCTTAAGTGTGTACCTTCCGGGAGGGACGTTTTCAATGGTAAATTCACCACTTTTGTCGGTTAGTGTGAAGTAAGGGTTATCCAGAACGACAATGAATGCCGACATTTCCTTGTGTACATTACACCTCAGTCGAATTTCCCCTGGTTTGTTCAGACGTATTATCTTGATAACGTTTGGATCATAAGTTCCCAGGCTTAGCATTCTGTGTGTACCCGGAATAGGTTCAGGTGAATATACGTTATGACGGACATTGTCTGTATTAGGAAAATCTACTGTTGATCCCTTTAGAATCGGAAGAACGTGAGGTATAAACTCTACATTCCACTGGTCCATGATTGGCGGTTCAGCAGGCATTCCACTCTCTTTGGTAAATGCAATATGTCCGGTCTTGATAGAATGTCTTTTGATTACAGGTTGATAACTGTGACCAGGAACATGTTCCAGATACACAATGGTGTTTTCCGAATGCCTTTCGGGTTTGCTGGAATACGTAGTTATCACTTTTACCTTTCCCATAATAATTCCAGGGTCTTTTACAAGTCCTTCGGTTTCCCTGGCTGACATCTTATTTTTGTAGGATAATTCTTCGCTTAATTCAAGAATCTTTGCTTCTATTTCCGCATAATTGTCCATTGGCGGAAGAAGGTTTTCTATCTCACCAGGTTCCTCTGCATACAAGCCACATCTTGTCATGTAGAAAGAAAGACTAATTATTAACGTCATTATCATAATTTTTATGATATTTACTGTACTATTAATTTTGGTTTCCATTAATTTCCCTCTTAAATCTATTGTTTAACACGGTATAGCTGCCCACCTCTCAAAGGCAGCTAAGTTTAAAGCATCAATTATATTTAGAGGTATATTTATTGCAAACAAAAACTATCAAGAAGATTTGGATTCCATATTGAATAGTGTTGAAATTATTTTCGAGGTTCTGAGAATGGATTTCTCTTGGATATTGAATCACTTGCAAAATGGATATTGATCGTTATAATCTCTACAAAAAGAATTATTCACAGTCTTTTGAAGGAGGTAGAAATCTATATGTGCTTGAGGAATAGATATTATCGTTTTGTAGCAATTCTTGCTCTTCTGTTCTCTTTATATAATGTTAATGGAAAATGTTTTGCAGATAATACAAATCTTCCATGGAATATTCAGGATAAGGCCATTCGTCAGATGGGTGTTTCATGGGCCAGCAAGATAGCTTTTTCACCTGATGATAAGTATATGGCAGTTGCTACTAAAGTAGGTGTAAACATAATTGATACCGGCACACATAATTCTATATGCTTTCTCTTTGGGCACAAAGAGGCTGTTCAATCAATAACGTTCAGTCCGGATTCAAAACTGCTTGCATCAGGTGCACAGGACGGGACCGTCAGGATTTGGGAGATCCCTTCAGGAAACGAGATACAGACCTTATCCAGTACCAGTCAGACTGTTATCTCCATGTCTTTCAGTCCGGATTTCAAGCTGCTTGCTACTGCAGGTACGTATGATAATAATATTACCTTATGGGATGTGAGTACGTGGAAGGAGACAGGAATATTAGAAGGCCATGAAAAAGATGTTAATACTATAGCCTTCAGCCCTGATGGAAAACTATTGGCCTCAGGTTCTTCTGATAATATTATAAAATTCTGGGATACTTCGTCCGGGAAGGAAATAAGGTCATTAAGAGGGCATGCATATAGTGTTATTGAATTAGATTTCAGTCCTGATGGTAAATTACTTGCATCCGGTTCTGGTGACAATACTGCAAGAATATGGAGTGTAGAAACAGGTAAAGAGACTTGGAAATTAGTTGGCCATACATGGGAAGTAAATTCTGTAGAATTCAGTCATGACGGCAGGTTTGTAGGTTCAGGCTCAAAAGATGGCACGACGAAGCTATGGGATGTCCAAACGGGCAAAGAGGTGTGGTCAGTAAAAGGTCATAGTCGGGGTACCAAATCAGTGGCTTTTACACAAAGCTCTACCATACTGGCATCGGCAAGTCCATTTGACCATAATATTAAATTTCTGGATGTAGCAACTGGAAAGGAATTAGGTTTGATCGCTGGACACGGTAGAGACATTAACGTGATGACATTTAGTCCTGATGGTAAATATCTTGCTTCTGCAGCGTGGGACAGGACAGTCAAGATCTGGGATGTGGCTGGATTTAAAGAGAAATGGACTTTAAGAGGGCATAAGGAGGAGGTTAACTCTGTGGCATTCAGCCACGACAGTACGCTTATTGCATCAGGTGCACATGAAGGTGATATCAAGATATGGGATGTTGCAACAGGTAAGGAGATAAAGACCATTCAGGGGCGCTCGGACGATGAAAGAATAAGAAGTGTATATTCTGTGGTCTTCAGCCATGATTCAAAGATACTTGCATCAAGCACCTGGGAAGAGATCAAGCTCTGGGACGTTGACTCGTGGGAAGAAATGAGAACTCTGACCGGGCACAAGAAGGAAATCAGCGGATTAGACTTTGCTAATGATAGTACACTTTTAGTATCTTCTGCATATGATAGGAGTGTAATGATCTGGGATGTAGCGACGGGGAAGATGTTAAATGAGTTGATAGGACATGGAATGCGTGTTAATGCTCTGGATGTGAGTTCTGATTCAAAATTTATCGTTTCTGCTGGCCGTGATACAATTTTAGTCTGGGATGTTGCATCCGGGAAAAAACTGTGGGATTTGAATGGTCACAATTGGGGTGTTACTTCGTCAGTGTTTCATCCGGACAACAGGCTTATAGCTTCATGTTCATGGGGTGATGAGATGGTTATGTTCTGGGATGTAGAGACTGGGAAACTGCTGAAATCATTACCGGGCCATTGGGATGCTCTTAGATCATTGGCATTTAGCCCAGACGGGAAACTTCTAGCATCCGGTGCAAATAATGGAATAATATTGATATGGAAAATAGATTAGCGGCCTAATGAATTTATACTGACTGACCTGCCAGAACGATTGTCTGGCAGGTCCTCATGATGTTTAATTTGTGTCCTTTGCACATCTGAAACCGACGCTTTTGTTTCTGTCACTTGGCTCGCCGAACATCCTTACCGCGCAACGCAACTTGTAGACATTCTGGGCAAACATGGACCCTCCCTTGATAATTCTTTTACCAGTACCCTCCAGAGGTCCCTTGGGATTTTTCTTGGGAGAATTATAATAATATTCAGGATGATACCAGTCTTGGCACCACTCAGAGACACTTCCTGTCATATCGTAACAACCATAAACACTGTTTCCTTCCTCGAAACTTCCTACAGTAACAGGCAGATCGGCCGATTCGCCGACATTACAGAATTTAATTTCCCAGACATTGCCCCATGGGAATCTTCTTCCGTCTGTACCCCTTGCAGCCTTCTCCCATTCCGCTTCGGTTGGCAGTCGCTTACCAGCCCATGCGGCATATGCATAAGCATCATACCAATCTATTCTGGTAACAGGATAATCAGGGTAATTATAATATTTAAATTCGTAGCCTCTATAGGGGTTGCCGGGAAGGTGGTTTTTGTTAAGAGGTTCTGATGGGGAACATTTACTGTGGTCACCGGTTCTCTCTAAGTATTCCAGGAATTTCCAGTATTGGGCGTTTGTGACCTCATATTTGTCAATATAGTATGCATCAAGGTTTACTGTGTGTTGTGGCATCTCTTCCGGAATAAAATCCTCTTCGCTGCTTCCCATTGGAAATTCGCCTGCAGGTACAAGTGCCATTTCTTCCCATTTATCATTGGAATTCTTTAGAGCTTCTTCCATAATTGTCCGTCTGTCTTCAATTCGTTTACTGGCAAGTTTTCTTTTTTCCGATACATCCAGGTATTCTGCTACCTTACCAATAAAATCGTCCACTTCATTTAATTCTTCAGGTATCTGAGGCATCAGATTCCTGCATGTTTCAAGATGTTCCAGTGCCTTGTTGTGGTTGTCCAGCTTCCAGTAAACACCTGCTATGTACCAGTGAAGAGAAGGCCTTTCAGGGTCTAGCTCTAAAGCCTTTTTGTATAAATCCAATGCACCGTTATAGTCGTTTTGGACTTCGCGCAAAGAATTTGCGCTTTGAATATATTTCTCGACCTTTTGAAACACTTCTTCGTCTACTGATTCCGAAGTCTCCTGGCCCTCTTCGGTCTTTACTTCCTGGGTTGTTTTGCTCGTATCTGCCTCAGTGGTCTGTGATATCAGTTTTTTTCCATCTTGAGGGCAAAATATGTCTTCAGTTATATATATTTTGTTGCAATCAGGGCAACTCTTCTTTTCTCCTGATTTTTCAGGTGTTTGTGCATATGAGCATGTTACATAAAAAAATAGAACAATTAGAAAAACAATAATCCTCTTCAATTACTTCCTCCTTAACTCTATAAAGTGATATAGTTTAAAGCATTTGTTTTTTGGTAAATAAACGTTGAAACAGCCATTATACAACCAATTTTCGCTTAAATCAATACCAAATAGGATTGAGTTGCTTTGTGTTAAAAAGGTCTTGATCTTACAGTTATTTTCTGGTATTATGCCAAAATTCGTCATTTTAAATTAAGATACCAAGTTGCTTAAGTCATCGTATAGATAACAATTAAGGAGAACTCAATGGAATGTGGATGTTTAAAGGATAAGGTTGTCAATCTCATAAAACTGATACTAGGATTGATAGTTAAACACAAGAAATTAGTAGGTGTTGCTTTTATTATCTTAGTGGCGGTTGGTTTGGTAGGTGGTAAGAAGTTCTGGCATTATGCTGAATCAAGTGAATTCTGTGGCAGTTGCCATGAAATGGATGTGCATTACGACTCCTTTATGAGTTCAAAGCATCATAATGAGCATGTACATAGTTGTCATACCTGTCATATCGGACCCGGCCTGAAGGGTTTCTTGCATGCAAAGTTAAGTGACGGCGCTCACGACTCATTTGAACACTCGAGGAAAACCTATCTTACCAGTGTAAATTCAGGTCTGTTTATTGAAATAGCCGAAGATAGTGTGCCTATTGTAAATGGTAACTGTGTTAGATGTCATACCAATAATGAAGAGTTTACAAAAGACAAAACACACCTTGAGTTTGTAGCACAATCCAAAAGAAAGGGAGAAGATGGCAGTCTTGAAGATTTCTTCTGTACTGACTGCCACATAGGGGTCGTGCATCCAAGTTGGAGTGCAGATGTGTATAAGGTATATGCAGAGAAGAAGATTCCGCCTTTTGGCAAGTTTTCTGAGAATGATTGCTACGCTTGCCACAGACATGCGACTCCGAAGATTGTAAAAGAATGGACGAATAGCCCACATTCGAAAAGCGGTGTGTCATGCCTGGAGTGCCATGGAGATGATCATGGGGAGATTGTTGAGAGAGGGGGCAGGGTATTGCCAAGTAAATGTGGTGAATGTCACGTGACAATGTATAACGATTTTGCACAGAGTAACCATTACAAGGGACGCGTAGTCGCTGAGATTGCTGGAGTTGAGGTAAGTACTAAAGATGCAGTGATGCGGGAGGATTGTAGGAAATGCCATATGCTTGGTTTAAACAAGTCATGGGATACAGGACCGGGAGGAAGTTGTGAAGGCTGTCATCCTAAGCATTTGTTTTCAAGGGCGAATGCATCTGAGGCGAAGGTTTGTGAAAATTGTCATATTGGCGGGCCGGTTCATGCACAGCTTGATATGAGTGCTAAGTCTGTACATGGTAAAATGTTTGGGAGATGGGAGGAAGAGGGTAATATCAAGTTGAGATGTCAGTCCTGTCATAGTGACCCATACAGTCACCACAATTTTAATAGAAATGTTGGTTTATTGAGTATTGATTAATGGTATTGGTACAAGTATTTGTTTAGAAACAAAATTAATAATTTTAGAAAAAACCCACCGACAAGGTGGGTTTTTTTGTTGGAGTAATTTACTTTTAAAAGGATTGTGTAAATGAAGATAACCGTTATAGGCGCTGGAAATGTGGGGGCAACAACTGCACAAAGGCTTGCTGAAAAGGAATTCGGGGATATTGTACTTGTTGATATAGTTGAAGGTTTACCGCAGGGTAAGGGACTTGATTTGATGGAAGCAAGTCCAATTTATAACTATAATTGCAAGATTACCGGAACTAATTCATACAATGAAACTGATAATTCAGATTTAGTTGTTATAACATCCGGTTTGCCACGAAAACCGGGAATGAGCAGGGATGATCTGGTTAAAGTTAATGCGGATATTGTAAAGAGTGTTGTAGGCCAGGTAGTAGAGAAGTCTCCAGATGCAATTCTAATTGTAGTATCTAATCCACTTGATGTAATGACTTATGTGACGTATAAGGTGAGTAAATTTCCCAGGGAGAGGGTTATTGGTATGGCAGGAGTTCTGGACACATCAAGAATGAGAACTTTTATAGCAATGGAATTAAATGTTTCGGTGGAAAATGTGCATACTTTTGTACTTGGTGGGCATGGTGATACTATGGTTCCTTTAGTTAGATATACAACAGTATCAGGCATACCCGTTACAGAATTGATTCCTGAAGACAGGTTAGATGCTATAGTCAAGAGGACGAGAGACGGAGGTGCTGAGATAGTCAGTCTTCTGAAGACCGGAAGTGCTTTTTATGCGCCGGCGGCTTCAATTGTTGAAATGATTGATTCAATTGTAAAGGATAAGAATAAAATATTACCTTGTACTGTATTATGTAACGGTGAATATGGATTTGATGATATATTCATTGGCCTTCCTGCCAAGCTTGGTAAGAACGGGCTTGAGCAAATTATTGAAATAAAGCTTAATGAGGAAGAATCTGAAGCCTTAAAGAAATCTGCAGATGCCGTTAAAAAGCTTTGTCAGGGTATTTCGATTTAAGTTTGGAAGGTGGGCTTAAACTTATAAAATAGTATATGGCTCTTGTCCATGAGACGTATGCCAGAAAATTATGCAGTGGGATTTGAACTGGTTTATTTGTACACTGAGATCTTCAATCGGGAAAAAGCTGATTATGGCTCTTACCGGGCTCGGCTTTTGTATCTTTCTGATCGCTCATCTTGCAGGCAATCTGACTATTTGTGCGGGTGAAGATGCATTTAACTCCTATTCCGAGCGTCTCCATGCATTAGGTCCACTCGTAATCCTCACAGAAATTGGACTTCTTTTCTTTGCAGTGGCCCATGTCTTCATCGGGGCTTATCTTTTTTATGAAAATTTCCGTGCGAGGCCTGAAAAGTACCTGGTAAAGAAGAATGCAGGTGGACGAACGATCGGTTCTGTGACAATGCCATATACCGGTTTTTTTATATTACTGTTTATTGTCCTCCATCTTGTTGATTTTCACTTTGTGGAGAAAACAGATCGGACTATCTATCAAATCGTATTAGAAACATTTTCAAATCCCGGTTATGCTTTCTTTTATATTGTGTCCATGATCATTGTTGCTATCCATGTGAGTCATGGGTTCTGGAGTGCATTCCAAACACTGGGGGTAAGTAACTCAGAGTATATGTCAGTTTTTCGTGTGGTGAGTATAATCATCAGCCTTGCAGTGGGACTTGGATTCGGTCTTCTTCCAATTTACATTTCGTTTATTTCTTGAAATGACAAAAAATGCAACTTAAATCAAAAATACCGGATGGCCCTCTCTCTGAAAAGTGGGATAGGCACAGATTTGAATTGAAACTGGTAAATCCTGCAAACAAGATGAAATCCAGGATTATAGTTGTGGGTACAGGCCTTGCCGGTGCATCGGCATCAGCCGCTCTTGCAGAACTGGGTTATGAGGTAATGACATTCTGTATCCAGGATAGTCCGCGCCGCGCACATAGTATATCTGCTCAGGGAGGGATAAATGCTGCCAAGAATTATCAGAATGACGGTGACAGTATATGGCGTCTCTTTTATGATACTATAAAAGGTGGTGATTTCAGGTCAAGGGAGGCGAACGTATACCGCCTGGCACAGATCAGCAATAATATTATTGATCAATGTGTTGCCCAGGGAGTACCTTTTGCGAGGGAGTATGGTGGCCAGCTTGCAAATAGAAGCTTTGGGGGTGCTCAGGTATCTAGAACTTTCTACGCCAGGGGCCAGACCGGACAACAACTTCTCCTGGGTGCATACGGAGCGCTTTCACGCCAAATAGCAGCCGGTAAGGTCAGGCTCTTTACAAGAAGAGAAATGCTTGATCTCGTGGTAATAGACGGAAAGGCAAGGGGTATTATCACCAGAAATCTTGTCTCTGGTGAACTGGAAAAATATGCTGCTGATGCTGTTGTGTTGGCAAGCGGAGGTTACGGAAATGCATTTTATCTTTCTACAAATGCCATGGGGTCAAATATTTCTGCAGCCTTTGCGTCATACAGAAAGGGTGCTTCCTTTGCTAATCCATGTTTTATACAGATTCACCCTACCTGTATTCCTGTTCATGGTACATATCAGTCAAAATTGACACTTATGAGTGAAAGCCTTAGAAATGATGGGCGGGTCTGGGTTCCCAAAAGTCCTGAAGACAAGAGGCTTCCAGATCAGATTCCTGAAACTGAAAGGGACTATTACCTTGAAGAGAAATATCCTCGTTTTGGAAATCTGGTACCAAGGGATGTGGCATCAAGAAACGCCAAGGTTCAATGCGATATGGGCAAGGGGGTGGGGGACACACGACTCGCTGTATATCTGGATCTTACGGACGCAATTGAGAGGGATGGGCGTGATGTTATTGCGAGGAAATACGGCAACCTTTTCGAGATGTATGAGAAGATAACGGCACAGGATCCTTATGAGACACCCATGATGATCTATCCTGCTGTCCATTACACCATGGGAGGCCTCTGGGTGGATTATAACCTGATGAGTACAATTCCCGGTCTTTTTGTACTGGGAGAGGCAAATTTCTCGGATCATGGGGCAAATCGTCTTGGAGCAAGTGCATTGATGCAGGGACTTGCCGACGGATATTTTATTATTCCTTATACAATAGGCAACTATCTTGCTCAGGCTTCTCATGATACAGTAAGAGAAGACCATAGTGCATTTAACGAATCTTCTTTGCAGGTAGAAACACGTATAAAAAAACTCCTTTCTATAGGAGGCAAAAGGACAGTAGATGATTTTCACAGGGAGCTGGGGCATATTCTCTGGGAGAATTGCGGCATGACGAGAAAAGAGAAGGATCTTAAGAAGGCAAAAAAGCTTATCGCAGACCTCCGCACGGAGTTCTGGGAAAATGTCTTAGTTGGAGGGACTGCAAACGAGTTTAACCAGAGTCTTGAGAAAGCGGGACGGGTAGCAGACTTTCTGCAATTTGGTGAACTCATGGTGATGGATGCACTTGCAAGGAGAGAGTCATGTGGCTGCCACTTTAATGAAGATTTTCAGACCGATGAACACGAGGCACTTCGTGATGATGAAAACTTCTGTCATGTTTCTGCATGGGAATATCGTGGGGAGGGAAGCAAGCCAAGGTTTCACAAAGAAACTCTGGAATTTGAGAATGTTGAATTAACGCAAAGGAGCTACAAGTGACAAAGGCCGGGGATAAAAGCTGTATAAACCTTAAATTGAAAGTCTGGCGCCAGAAGGGGCCTGATGTCAAGGGGCGGTTTGAGACGTACAAGGCAAGGGACGTTTCAACGGACATGTCATTTCTTGAGATGCTTGATGTTGTCAACGAGGAAATGATTCTTTCAGGTAAAGATCCTATAGCGTTTGATCACGACTGCAGGGAAGGTATCTGCGGTGCGTGCGGTACCATGGTAAACGGTCGTGCTCATGGCCCGGAAAAAGGAACAACGCTATGCCAGCTGCATATGCGTCATTTCTCAACCGGAGATACGGTGATAATTGAACCATGGCGTTCAAGGGCCTTTAAGGTAATAAAGGACCTTGTTGTTGACAGAAGTGCATTTGAAAAGATTATTCAAGCGGGTGGTTATATATCGGTTAATACAGGCGGTGCACCTGACGGAAACGCTGTTTCTGTTCCTCAGGAGGTGGCTGAGAAAGCGATGGATGCTGCAGAATGCATTGGATGTGGAGCCTGTGTTGCATCATGCCCCAATGCATCAGCCATGCTTTTCGTAGGCGCAAAGATTTCTCAGTTTACCCTGCTTCCTCAGGGGCTACCAGAGGCAAAGAAACGGGCGCTTGCAATGGTTGGCAAAATGGATCAATTGGGATTTGGGAACTGTACCAATGAAACAGAGTGTGAAAAAGAGTGTCCAAAGGAAATATCTATTGAAAATATTGCCCGTATGAACCGGGAATTCTTAAAAGCCGGTATTTCGTAAAATAATTCCAGATTTTTTGACAGAATATATATTAAGTGGCAAACATGATTAAGGACCAGAATATACAGGATATAGCATTACAATACCTCAATGATGGTGTATTTATATTTGATAAGGATAGAAAGATAATATTGTTCAATCCTGCATGTGAAAAGATTGTGGGTATTACCAAAGAAGAAATCATGAAGAGTGATCACGGCTGCCACGAAATATTTAGCTGTCACTCCTCAGACGGCTTGGATTTGACCATATGTCCGGGACTTCACCTTTTTGAAGAGAAACGTTCTAAGATTGCGCGAGAATACCTTATCAGGACTAAAGACGGTAAGGAAAAGTGGGTAATAACAAAATATTCTATAATAAAGAGTTGGAATAATGAGATTGAATATGTGGTAGGGGTTATGCGTGATATTACAGAGGAGAAAATGTTTAATGAAGAACTTGTAAAGACTAAGACCCTTTCAACGCTTGGGCAATATAGCAATGAACTGGCACATGAGATTAAGAACCCTTTAAATGCTATTAATATACAGATGTCATTGTTGCAGAGAGAAATTGATAAACATGAGTTGAGCTCCACAAAAGAACTGCACGAAGTTGTTAAAGTGGTTAAAGAAGAGATTGAAAGGTTGAATAAATTAGCAAAGGATTGTTTAAGTTTCTCAAAATCCGGTGATTTAAATCGGAAGAAAGAAGATATTGTTAAAATACTTAACGAACTGATTGCCCTGATCAATCCGCATGCAGACTTAAATGGGATTAAAATATATCTAAGGGTATTGAAAGACTCTCCACAAATTTCAGTAGACAAAGATAAACTCAAGCAGGCGCTGCTGAATATAATAATAAATGCCGTAGAAGTGATGACAGGAGGAGGGGATATAAATATAATCATTTCACATAATGATGGTTGTTTAAATATATCTATCAAAGATACAGGGCCCGGAATACCCAGTGAGCAGCATGACAAGATCTTCGACCTTTTTCATTCTACAAAGAGTGGTGGAACAGGTGTAGGTTTGGCCATTACAAAGAATATTATTCAGGCTCATGGTGGTAATATAAGGTTTAAAGATCTAAATAATGGTGCGGAATTTATAATCGAATTACCTTTGTCTTAATAAATCATGGATAAACCAAGAATATTATTAGTAGATGATGACAAAAACACGGCTGACGGCCTGACAAAGATTCTCTTACAGGATGGTTATGATACAAGTTGTGCGTATGCAGGCAAAGAAGCATTGGATTTAATAGAAGCCGAGCACTTTGATATAGTAATTACAGATATGAAGTTACCTGATATCAGCGGTTTTACTATTATTGAAAAGGTTAAAAAGAAAGATATTGATATTGCTGTCGTAATGATAACTGCATTTAGTTCTATACAAACTGCTATTGATGCGGTGAAAAAGGGCGCAGATGACTACTTGACCAAGCCAGTTAATATTGAAGAATTAGAATTGATACTTAAAAAGATATGCGAGAGACGGCTCCTGATATTACAGAACAAGGAGTTGAAACAGAAATTAAATGATAAATATAATTTCTCGGGAATTATTGGTAATACGCCTGAGATTCAGCTTATTTTCAAGACAATTACAGAGATTGCCCCAACAGCGGCTACTGTGTTGATATATGGTGATACCGGGACAGGAAAGGAGCTTATTGCTAATGCTATCCATTACAATAGTGACAGAAAGGACAAGCCATTTATAACACTTCACTGTGCTTCATTATCTGAAGGTGTATTGGAGAGCGAACTCTTTGGACACGAAAAGGGTGCTTTTACAGGCGCGGTAAGTCAGAGACGAGGCAGGTTTGAGTTGGCTAATGGAGGCAGTCTCTTTCTTGATGAAGTAGGAGAGATGAATTCGCATGTTCAAATCAAACTGTTAAGAGTGCTGGAAACCGGGAAATTTGAAAGAGTAGGTGGTGAAAAAACCTTTGAATCAGACGTTAGAATTATTGCTGCAACAAATAGAGATCTCGAGAAAGAGATCAAAGAAGGGCGATTCCGGGAAGATTTATACTACAGATTAAATGTTATTAACCTGAGACTCCCTTCATTAATGGAGAGGAAAGAAGATATTGATTTGTTGATTGATAATTTTCTTGTAAAATATTCAAAGAAGAACAAGAAAGATATTAAAGGCATTACTCCTCAGAGCGCAAAGTTGTTGAATAATTATGACTGGCCCGGTAATGTCAGAGAGCTTGAGAATGCAATCGAAAGAGCTGTAGTAATGGCAAGAAATGAATATATAGAACCAGGCGATCTTCCTTCAAATATTAATGTGAATACTAAGAAATCCAGAAAAGAAACCTTTCGTATCCCATCGGGAGCAACTATGAAGGAGATAGAGAAGAAGGTTATAATTGAAACTCTTCAAACAACCAATGGCAGTAAATCAAAGGCGGCAAAAATACTTGGTATTTCAACGCGAAAGATTGAATACAAGATCAAAGAATGGTCAAAGGATGAGTGATTTACTATGCTTCTCCATCCCAACGACTCTGCATTGCAGTATAGTACAGAAATTAACGATTTTCTGCTTGTAATCAAGCCACTTCGAATATATCATAAATTGTTTATAGTATTGGACATCGACTAGTATAAGTTCTTATAACTGTGATGTTTCCTGGCATCTTGAAATAATGAATAGGGGAAATGTTTGCTGTGAGTATCAATCGATTAAATATATTAATTGTAGATGACAACGAAGATCATCAGATCTTAATGGAAGATGTTCTGAGACAGCATGAGCAGAATGTGGAGGTTGTGTTTGCCCATACTGGTGAAGAGTGTACTCACAAATTGTCAAAGGAAGCTTTTGATGCAATAATCATTGATTATAGCCTTTCTGATATGAATGGGTTAGAAGTGTTGAAGCGTCTAAACTGCAAAGAAAATAACTATCCAGTTATAATGGTAACAGCATTTGGTGATGAAAGTGTTGCAGTAGAAGCGATGAAGGTTGGCGCTTGTGATTATATTGCCAAGGAAGAAGGTTACTTGAAGAGATTACCTGCAATTGTGGATAGAGCGGTACAAGAGTTTCGGTTGAAAAGAGAGAAGGGAGAAGTAGAGAATAAATTAAGGGTGTCTGAGTTAAGATACAAGACGTTGATCGATAATATGATTGATGTGGTATTTACGGCGGATAAGGAGCTAAACATTACATCGATAAATCTTGCCAGCCAGAGAGTCTTTGAATATTCAAGTGAAGAGGCCAGGGGTTTGTCTTTCTATGATCTAGTTCATAAAGAAGATAGAAAGAAGATTGTCGATTGTATCAAGGGTGCTTTTGCAGGAAGAAGAGAGTTCCTGGAGGGGTATGAGTTCAGGATAAAGACTAAAAGTGGTCAGATAAAAGACATTCAATTGAATGCAAAGATGGATTATGATGAAAGTGGCGAAGTGACACTATTTGAAGGTGTTGTCAGAGATATTACCGGGAGAAAAGAATTTGAACAGAAGTTGTTTCAAATAGACAAACTAAATGCGTTGGGATTACAGTCAAGTGGTATTGCCCACGACTTTAATAATATACTGGGAATAATACTTGGATATCTGGACATTGTGAAGATGGGGATTAAGGGTGAGGATGAGAAGGTTTTAGATTCTCTGAATATTATAGAAAAAGCAGCGAGAGATGGAGCAGAAATCGTAGATAAGATTCAACAGTTCTCAAGGATTAAGAAAGAGCACGAAAATGTAGAGAAGTTAATTGACCTTGTTGAAATTATTGATGAGGCCTTGAAATTTACTATGCCAAGATGGAAGACAGAGGCCCAATCAAAAGGGGTTGAGTATGAGGTTGTTAAACACAACTTTACAACTTCAAAGTATCGTGCCAGATGTAAACCTTCAGAGTTGCGTGAGGTAGTTATAAACATTATTAATAACAGTATTGATGCAATGCCGAATGGAGGTAAGATAGAATTATCTGTAAAAGCTGATGGAGATAATGCAGTCATTTCTATTTCAGACAATGGAAGCGGTATAGACGATGATATTAAAGAAAAAGTCTTCGATCCTTTTTTCACCACTAAAGGTGTAAAAAGGTCTGGATTAGGTATGAGCCTCTCATATAGTATAATGACCAGATACGATGGTGAGATTAGGATTGATAGTTCCCCTGGTAAAGGTACTACTATGCATTTAAAGATGCCACTGTGTTATACAGAAGTAGCACATCATGAGGAGGTGGAGACAGGTGATGTTGCCGGTCATAGTGCGAATATACTTGTGATTGAAGATGAAGAGGTAATACTGGACATGATGAGAGTTGTTCTAGAGTCAAGGGGGCACAATGTATTTGTGGCACA
Organism: uncultured Candidatus Scalindua sp.; assembly: GCA_964584595.1. Lineage (GTDB taxonomy): Bacteria > Planctomycetota > Brocadiia > Brocadiales > Scalinduaceae > Scalindua. The sequence continues at coordinate 17,957 of CAZPAM010000035.1, forward strand.
GGATTCAAGTGTTGGCATGAAAATGTATGAGAACAATGTGTATGACATTGTATTGTGTGACCTTGCAATGCCGAAGTCAAACGGTTGGCAGGTGGCCAGGTTTATAAAAGAGTCTGATACTGTCAGGAAAAAGCCGAAAACGCCTGTCGTGTTGATTACAGGTTACGAACTGGATACAGATGCTATTGACTATAGAAGCGAAGGAGTAGATTATATCCTTAACAAACCGATAGAGTTTGCAGAGTTACATAAAATAATTGAGAATTATTCAAGTACCGGTTCACAAAGAAATGTTCCTGTTGGCCTACAATAAATCAGTGCCTGCTTTTATCTTGCATATCCCTTGTTTTACCAAGTCATTTTTACCTTTAACCAGTCAATTTCTTCCTGTTTCCCAGAGCACCATACATAGGATTTGTACTGATATCTTTCGTTAGTGTCATAATAGACGATATATCAATGGTTTGGCAGATAATATAAATTCTGATAAGGATTGGTCTGTATGGTACTTCTTTTGCTTTTATTATAGTCGATTATGGATATTAACAACACAGGAAATTCACAAGTAATAACACAGGCATTTGCAAAGGGTATGGCCAAACTTAATAGCCCCAACGTTGTGAGTTTCAATAATTCGTCAAAGCTGCAACCATTTGGAAGGGTCTTGAATAAGGAATTAACTAATGTGAACAATTTTAACTTCCAAAGGAAAAATGCAAGGAACTTTATGCCAATCTCTCCTGCAAGGGTACTTCCGCATCCTGAAGTATTTATTCCAAACCAGAATGTAAGCAAACCTCCAGCGTCTTCTTTAGCAGAACAGTATAAGGTTTATAAAGAGGATCAGTTGATGTCTAACCCCGGTGGTGACAACTTCTTCTTGAGTAAGGCTTCAGGAGTAATAGATAACGGCTATGACCATTCCAGGATTTCAAAGAGGGTAGGCAAGGATTTGGCTGATGCAGGTAATAATCTTCTTAATGTAGTAAAAGATTTAGGTATTGGTGCAAAGTTTAGGTATGTGGATAAGAATGGAAACGTAAATGAGGGTAGAAAGGTAGGCCTTGCGGGTACAGTAGTAAATTTTGTCAAAGATGTTGCAAGCGGCCTTTCTTTTGGAGTATATACTCCGGAGGGAGAAGCTAAACCTCAGGGTGCCGGCAGAGTCAAACATCTGTTTAAGAAGGTATTAAAGGATGCCGTGGTTGGAGATATTGTGAAAGGGATTCCAAGGAGTGCGATTAATATTGGTGAAGATGTAATGTTTGCAGGTTTAAATGCTGTTGAGGTGATACCGGATGCAACAATAGGTAACTTTAAAGCCGGCAGAAAGGTGACAACTGCAGTTTTTGATAATACTCAGGTAGCCATGGATTTTGTAACTGATGTATTACCTGGTGGTGAGGCGTCTGGAAGGGCACGTTCCTTCAAATTGGCTAAAGGTCTTAAGGGTTTACCGATTATAAATAATATCACAACTCCCGAAAAGAAGGAAGATGATAAGGAATGGAGATACGTTAGAAATACAAGCTTCAGAAAAGTACTTGAGACAATTCCGTCCTTAATACCTATTAGTAGTATATAATTTCGGATTGCAGGTTATATATTTCGAGTAGAATTGTCCATTCGATTGAGTCATCTCATCAGGGCGGGAACGATAGCCAAACTAACCTACCTGGTTCTATTAAGTGTTAACCGTTTCTTTGTCCATTTGCCAACTTTTTCTAATAATGCCTTTTCCTGAAATGGTTTGATAATATAGTCGTCGGCTCCGAAGCTGATTGCCTTAATCACGTCTTTCTTGGTATTGTTTGCCGAGCAGAAGATTATCGGAACATTTAATTTAATATTTTTCTTCAACTCCCGGCACAAGGTGAATCCGCTCATACCGGGCAGATTGACTTCTAATAGTATTGCATCAATTCGCTGGATATCACTTCCCACGTTACCCATTTTACGCAACATGCTTAAGGCTTCAATACCATTTCCTATGTTAATTACATTATAATCGTTAAGAATCTCTGTAATGACTTGAACGGTTTCATGATTGTCATCTACAAGAAGAACATTGGGCAGGTAATTCTCTCGGAAATACTGGAGTTGGATTTTTAGAGAGGCATTGGAAGCCTTGAGATGTGATATCTCATTCTTCAATACCTTAAGCATTGCCTGGTCATTATTATTGCTGTCCTTAACAATATTTACATCGGCCTCTTTTACGATTTCAACATCATCAGGGCCATGAGCGTAGTCTTCCATAAGTCTTACAAGAAATAGAGAGAAATACTAATTGTTTACTAAAGAAATGATGTTGTTAGGAATGTTGTGTAGAGAAACTATTTTGTCTGCTGCACCTAATTTGATGGCCTCTTTTGGCATACCAAATACCACACAACTGTCTTCATCCTGGGCTATCGTTCCAGCACCAGATTCCTTCATTTTGAGTAATCCGGTTGCACCATCATCACCCATACCTGTCATGATCACACCAATAGCATTTGGCCCTACGTATTTAGCGGCTGAGTCAAATAAGTTATCTACAGCCGGCCTTTGATGATGAACGGGAGGCCCCTGGTCCATTTCAACTTTATACATTGCACCGCATTTCTTTATGACCATGTGGTAATTTCCGGGTGCAATTATTGCTTGTCCCGGTATAAGGCTGTCACCGTGTTTACCTTCCTTTACGGTGATAGCACACAACGAATTCAGCCTGTTTGCAAATGCCTTTGTGAACATTTCCGGCATGTGCTGGACAATAGCAATCGCCGGAGAATCCGGGGGCATTTTTGTTAAAACGTCCTTCAATGCCTCTGTGCCACCGGTAGAAGCGCCAATTAATATAATTTTGTGAGTACCCTTGAATACAGAATAATCTTGTCTGCTTTCCTGGCCATTGCCAGGTGTGCCTGTATTGGGCTGGACAGTTCTGACAGACTTATTATCACCATTTGTACTTCCAGCCGAATTACGTTGTACTCTTACTTTTGCTCTGGATGCATGTTTTATTTTGGTATGCAACTCATCTATTACATCACCTACATCACTGCCAAGCCTGCTTGTTGGCTTTGCTACAAAGTCTACGGCTCCTACTTCCAGGGCTTGTAGTGTTGCGTCGCAGCCTGCCTGGGTAAGTGAGCTTACCATGACCGTTGGTATGGGATAGTGTGTCATCAACTTTCTCAGGAATGTGATCCCATCCATCCTCGGCATTTCAACATCAAGCGTAAGGACATCCGGCTTAAGTTGCAGGATCTTGTTCCTGGCTACAAATGGGTCAGGCGCAGTACCAACTATTTCTATATCCTGGTATTTGCCTAATGCGCTGGATAATATCTTTCTGACAACGGCAGAATCGTCAACTATCAATACCTTTATTTTATTATTCATTTTAGTACTTTCTATTTCCGATAAACAGCCGGTTGTATGTATTTAAAACTGGTATTACTTCTGGACAATGTCTCAGAGTGGCCGATAAAAAGATGACCATCTTTTGGTAAACAATCGTAAAATTTTGAAACAAGCTTGTCTTGTGTTTCAGGGTCAAAATAAATCATTACATTTCTGCAAAAGATAAAATCAAAAGGATTCTTAAATGGAAACTCAGGTGTCATGAGGTTAAATCTCCTGAAAGTGATGATGTCCTTGAGATGATCTTTGGCTATATAGCAGTTTGAATTTTCATGAAGAACTCTCGAGAAGTGTGCGGAGACAGTTCCCGGCGGAACATCTTTTAATAGTTCCTCCTTGTAAATACCATTGATAGCTTTTCTCAGGATTTGTGTGGAGATATCTGTTGCCAGTATCTTTACATCCCATCCATTGTTGGGCTTTAAATGGTTAAAGACGGTCATGGCCAGAGTGTATGGTTCTTCGCCAGATGACGACGCGGCACACCAGATACGAAGTTTCTTGTTTCCGGTCTTTGTCTTGCTAGAAATCAAAGATGGCAAGACTGAAGAGTTTAGAAGATCAAAATGCTTTTTTTCTCTGAAAAAGTCTGTTTTATTTGTTGAGATACTGTCAACAAGATGCACTAGTTCCTTGCCTGTCTTGTCAGTTTTAGTAACGTATCTGTAATAATCCTTAAATGAATCTATACCAACCTTGGTAAGGCGTTTGGCCAGCCTTGCCTTGACTAGTTCCTTTTTTGATAAGTTCAGGGTTATTCCGCAGGAATCGTAAATCAAGCGTCTGAACAATTCAAATTCTTCATTTGATAGGATATATTGCATATTTGATTTCTTTTCGGGTTTTAAATCTCGGAATTCGGATTGTGGAACATGGAAAAATTAAATCCAGAATCAACAATCCGAATTCCGAAATTACGGCGCACCTGTGACTTCGTTTAGCGTTGATATTACCCTTTCATTTTCAAACGGTTTTACGATGTACGAAGAAGCTCCTGCCTTGATTGCCTTCCATAACATCTCTTTTTGATCTATACCGGACATGATTACGACCTTTGCATCCTCATCAAATGCCACTATATCCTTTGTGGCCTGAATTCCATCTGCCTCCGGCATTGTTATGTCCATGGTGACTACGTCAGGTCTCAGTTCCTTATACTTTGTGAGTGCGTCTACTCCGTTTGCCGCTTCTCCAGCTATCTCAAAATCACCTTCCTTGAGAACCTTCTTTATCATTAACCTTACAACACTTGCATCATCTACTATTAATACTCTTTTCATAACTGTCCCCTGTTATTTAATACTAAAATATATCTCCTTTTATGGAAGTATAAGTTTGTTGGGTTGATTAAACCTGCCGGCTGGTTCCAGTCTGGCAGGTAGGCATTAATCTACTCCAACTATCAAGCAAAACTCTCTGATTTCTCTAGTTTATCCAGTGTTACCTCTAATGAGCCTATTTCCGGAAGTAAGAAAAAATAACAGTCTATTTCGGTATCATGTATATTGAATTTTGTTTCGGTCAGCAGTATTTTGTCATTGTCCATTCCTTCTTCAAAAATAAGTGATCCAAATATCGTGCCTGCAAAATCGCATAAAACTTGTGGTGGAGTTGGTAGCAGTTGAGAGCCAAGGTCTGATGCGAATGAATTGCCAATTGAGCTTGCAAGTATATTCCCAATTTCCTGTACTGTGCCCTCTGTAAATTCATCATATTCTTTAGAAGTACCTTGTGGCTGACCTATATAGAAATCCTGTAGTGTAAGAGCACCATCCAGAGGGATCATGAATAGTAGTTTTCCACTAAATGTACCCTCAAGCTGCAGTATAGATGCTACCATTTCACGTAAGTCATTATTCATCTCTTCCGTAATCTCACTGATATCCACCAGTTCGGTCTTTACTAATTCTATCAATGCAGCACGTCTTATAGTCTTGGAAAACCTGCGAGAGGCATTGTCCATTCCCATCTTTACTACAATATCTAATATCTTAAGATGTTCTTTGGATATCTGCATGATTTACAATCCTTTCTTTAAATTCTGCAATCCGAAATTAGTTACTAGTATTCCTTTATCGGTTCACCGAAAATCCTGCTTTGAACAACACCCGTTTCTGTATCAAGTGTAATCTGATGGCCCTTAGTGCCGCCTACTCTGGAGGCTGTGATTCTTATGCCAAAGTGATTCAAAAGCCTTTCTGTTTCTGCAATATTGGATTTTCCGATATCAAATAATTCGCTACTGACGTTAAACATCTTTGCTCCGCCAAATATCTTTGCAGTAAGTACATTCTTTTTTGATTTAGCCTGGTTTAACATCAAGTCAAGTAATAAAGGTATCCCTGTGTCTGCGTATTTACTTGGCTTGCCTTCTCTGTCGTTACAATTGGGCAGCATTAGGTGCAGGACACCTCCAATCTTCTGTACGCTATCATACAGAACTACACCTACGCATGAACCAAGACTGGTTTTTATTGTCTTGGGAGACCTGCCAATCTTTAGGTCTCCAACGCCTACTGTAATAATGTTCCCGTTGTTGTTTAATATCATTGTTTGTCTTTAAACAGGCTAAGCATGTTTATTATTTGAAATAAGCAGAAAATAAAACAAGGTTCTGCTTGTGAAACATTGTCTTTAGGATAACTGCATCAACTAATTTCCGGGTTATTAAGCAAATCCTGGTTTACGGTAATTATCGCTCTGCAGTAGATCAGCAGTCTTGCTACGCCTGATGCATCATTTTGCAAGTCTTCTTCCGCTGGCAGCAAAAATCTGAGCCGTTGACATGCCAACCGTAAGAACGAAAATCGATACAAAAAATATTATCCTTCTTAACATCACAATATCCTCTTTGGCTTCAGAATAGATCTCTAGAAGTCCTTAAGCCTTTCATTATGTTCAACAACTTCATCATCTCCCATTGGTATTAATTGATCTGGATTTGTCATCTGTTGAGAGCTGTCTTTGCTATCTCCATTAGTTCCGCCATTGGCATGTGGTATATCGTCAATCGTGTGTTGCTTCAGCATTTTTCCCTGTGTACCAATCCTTTTACTGGTTTGAGTGGAATTGCGCTTAACACCTCTTTTCTCTGGATCAGTTTGCATTTCTCTGGTACCGCCTAATTTCACTGAAAGTACCTCGATATGGTCCATAAGGGTTTGTGCCTGTGCCGACATCTCTTCGCTTGCCGATGCCGTCTCTTCAGCGCTTGCAGCGTTCTGTTGTGTAACTTCGTCCATCTGCTGCACTGCCTTACTCACCTGATCTATACCTTCGGTCTGCTCACCGGATGCTGTAGAAATTTCATTTGTCAAAGTGTTAACTTTCTTGACGTTGTCTACTATACCTGTCAAAACCTCCTTACATTTCTCAGAAAGCTTTGTACCTGCATCGGCCTTGCTGACACTATCCTCAATTAAAGCTGTTGTGTCCTTTGCCGCAGCTGCACTTCTCTGTGCAAGATTTCTCACTTCTTCTGCTACAACGGCAAAACCTTTACCATGCTCACCAGCCCGGGCTGCTTCCACCGCTGCATTGAGTG